>NZ_CP039121.1:0-648587 GCF_014131735.1 Lactiplantibacillus plantarum | reverse complement strand
CAGATACATTAGAAATGAGACCAAAGTCCCCATCGTCATCGTTCCACTGGCAACCCGCGCAGACGCATACAATAGTACCCCAACGAATAACGCCATCATCGTTGCCGTCATCACTGGACTTGAGATGGAATCATAAATGGCTTCGCGTAGTCCAATTCGATACAACGTCTTAATCTGATGTGCACCAGTCGTTGTTTCCACTGGTTCAGCATTGGACGATTTCACTAAGCGAATCTCACTCAGCGTTTCTTCTGCCGTCCCGCTAAAATTAGCTAAAGCATCTTGGCGTTCATGACCAATCTTGCCCGTCTGCCGCATGATTGGAAACATGACTAATAAGACAACTGGAATCGCCAAGACCATAATCAAGGTCATTCGCCAGTCCATTAAGACCATGATTGCGATGGCCCCAACCAGTTGCATCAGTGACGTCACGACTTGTGGAAATGCGTTAGCGAGCAAGTCTTTGATCTGCGTCGAATCATTCACCAACCGCGACGTCATCTCACCCGTCTTAACGTTGTCAAAGTAGCGAACCGGGAGCCGGACTAATTTATGCCATAAAGTCCCCCGTAAATTAGCGACAACATTTTCACCAAAAATCCCCAATAAGGAACCTGATAACGCGCTAATGACTGCACTGATCAAGAATAAGCCAATCACACCAATTAGTAAGGTCTGATTAACGCCGTGACTAAACCCATTAATCAACGTTTGGGCAAACTTGGGCACCATCAACTGCGCACCAGTCGCCAATAAGCCTAATGCCAAGCCCAACCAGAGTTGCCAATAACGAGGGCTAGCGTGCCGAATCAATTGTAAGAATTGTTTTAAATCAAATTTACCACCCGCTGGACGCGAGTATGCTGCTTGTGGTCGTTCCATCTGCTCTTATGCCTCGTGTTTCTAAAATTTAATTAAACCAATGATGCCCATGACCCCAACCGGGACGTGGGCCAAAACCGTGTTGTTGACCAAATTGCATTAAATCTTGAATATCGATGTCATCCGCATTGGCCCGCAACTTATCTAATAAATGTTGTAACTGATCGCGCTCATCATCCGTCAGATTACCAAATAACTGATCCGCCAGATCACTCGTTCCTTGCGCGCGATGGTCCGCCATCTCACGACCACGGTCACTTAACCGCACGATGACCACGCGTTTGTCATGAGCACTAGGTTCACGTTCGATCAAGCCGCCATCTTCCAAACGGTTCAATGTGGCGCTGACTGAACTCGGCCGAATATCTAAGATCTCAGCAATCTCAGCATTGGTTAAACCAGCGGGTGCATCCGCCAATACCCGTAAAATGCCCATTTGACCACGCCCGCTACGCTCAGAACCATGGTCGCCAAAATGAAATTGTTGCGCAACCGCCATGACGAAGGCCCGATTTTGAAATAACTTCCCAAAACTACTAAATAAATCACGATTATTAACTGTCATGAATTTTTGTCCTCCTTGATTTGAATGATGCTTATGTTAGCACGATAGTTAGATAAATACAACAAAAACTAACTAAAATTCTAACCAAAAGTTCAAAAAATATCTCAAGCCCTATTAAATCAAGGTTTGAGATATCAAAAGGTTAACTCAATTAAATGAATTCGGTAACCTGCGTGCCAGCGTAACGCGTTGTCGTGATTGGTTCGCTAGCTGCCTTGCCAAGTGCAATAGCCATCACTGGTACATAGCGCTTGGCATCCAAGCCAAAGGTCGTCGCGACTTTATCTGCCGCATAACCCGCAATTGGATTAGCATCATAGCCATGTGCGCGGGCAATCAATAGTAATTGCATTGCGGCCATACTACTATCAATCATCGCATCAGCTTGTAGAAATTCTGGACTCGCATTTTCATACATTGGTAAGAACGTCTTGAAGATTTGATCCCGCTTTTCCGGGGTAATGCGTCCTTCTTCACAAGCTTTATTCCACACGTCCCGATAGACCAAATGCGATTGCGTATCGCCCAGGACAAAAATCATGGCTGAACAAGAATCAATTTGTGGATAATTAAATGGCATTAAAACCGACTTCGCCTTTGCCTTACCGTCCGCACTATCGGCAACCACAAAATGCCAGGATTGCAAGTTGCATGCTGATGGTGCGCTGATTGTCTCATCAATAATCGTTTGCAATTCTTCACGCTCAATTTTGACAGTCGGATCAAACTGCCGTACTGATTGGCGGTTAAACACCACGTCTTTAAAATCATTATTTTTAATATTAGTAGTCATGGTTGTTGGCATCCTAAACAACTCCTTTTTTAAAAGTAACAAATTCATTAATCAATCTTATTATAACTGATTTTGTATTTGTTTTCACAATTATTTTGAAATCGCTATCATTAGCACCTATTATTCCGACCAATATTTATTTTTTATGCTCATTACCTGGGGTCATCGTTTATACCAGTATTACTTATGCTTGTCGGACTTGTAGTTCCGTATTTGTATTTATATTAGACCACTCCCAATTGTACTGTTAATCTTATTAAACCAATGGACTATACCAATAAAAAGCGGTTGTAATAGCGCTTTCAGCACCGTACAATAATGATTGCACTTATTCAAAACTATCTTTTTAGGGGGATTTTGTACATGAAGAATTATTTGCAACGTATGGGCCGTTCACTGCAATTACCCGTTGCCGTTCTACCCGCAGCAGCTTTACTTGTGGGAATTGGTAACTGGTGGGCATCTGCTAGTAACGACATCGTCGCACACTTCTTACAAGCCGGTGGTAACGCTGTTCTGAGCCAATTACCACTACTCTTTGCAGTTGGTTTGGCACTCGGTATGTCAAAAGATAAAGATGGCGCAGCCGCTCTTGCTGGTTTAGTTGCCTTTGAATTACCAACTAACGTTTTAAAACCAGAATCGGTCGCCACACTCTTGAATATCAAGGTAGCCACTGTTAATCCAGCGTTTGGTCAAATTGGCAACGTCTTCATTGGGATCATCTCTGGTCTGATTGCCGCAGCTCTTTACAATCGCTTCCACGAGACCAAACTACCGATGGCTCTTTCATTTTTCAGTGGTAAACGTCTAGTCCCAATCTTAGCCGCGCTGACCATGTTATTAGTCAGCGTCGCGCTTCTCATTGTTTGGCCGCCCGTCTATGATGCGTTAGTTACCTTTGGCAAATTCATCGTGGGTCTCGGTGCCGTTGGGGCCGGTCTCTATGGCTTCTTCAACCGCCTATTGATTCCAACTGGGTTGCACCAAGCACTCAACTCCGTTTTCTGGTTTGACGTTGCTGGCATCAATGATATTGGTAAATTCTTAGCACACAAGGGGATCAAGGGTGTGACTGGGATGTACCAAGCTGGTTTCTTCCCAGTCATGATGTTTGGTTTACCAGCTGGGGCCTACGCGATTTACCGCAATGCGCTACCAGAACGTAAAGTTGAAACGGCATCCCTGATGATGGCCGGTGCGTTTGCGTCCTTCTTTACCGGTGTGACCGAACCATTAGAGTTCTCATTTATGTTCGTAGCTTGGCCACTCTATGTTTTACACGCAATCTTCACTGGTTTATCGCTAGCCTTTGCTGCCTTCATGCACTGGACAGCCGGTTTTGCCTTCTCCGCCGGGTTAGTTGACTACATTTTAAGCCTTAAAAACCCGATTGCTAATCAACCTTTAATGTTAATCTTACAAGGATTGGTTCTAGCCGTCATTTACTACTTTGGCTTTGACTTCGCAATCAAGAAGTTCCATTTGATGACACCGGGCCGCGAACCAGTGACAGCCGATGACGCCGATGATTTAGCCATCGCCACTGATGCGGATGATGACAAATACACACGTCAAGCCAAGCAAATTTACGCTGCGCTCGGTGGTGCCGATAATTTAACGGTTGTCGATAACTGCACGACCCGTCTCCGATTGCAATTAGCCGATACGTCAACCATTAATGAAGCCGCTATCAAACACAGTGGTGCTGCTGGTATTAACAAATTAGACGACCATAATCTACAAATCATTATTGGGACCGAAGTCCAATTCGTCGCCGACGCGTTGAGCCACTTAAAGCTCACGAACGCACCCATTACTAAGACCACGACTAGCAATGAAGCTGTTGCGACAGCACCAACTGCGACTAATATCACTAGTGGTGTGACCACCGACTTTTACAGCGTCGCTAACGGTCAGTACGTAGATATTGAAAACGTCGACGACGACACATTTGCTAAGAAGATGCTGGGCGATGGCTTCGCAATTGATCCCGCAGACGGGACGATTACGGCGCCGGTCGACGGGACGGTCAGCACCGTCTTTCCTACCAAGCATGCAATCGGTTTTAAAACCGATTCAGGGTTAGAAATTCTGCTGCATATGGGTATTGATACCGTTGAGTTGAACGGTGCTCCCTTTGAAGTACTAGTCCAAACCGATCAACCCGTTCACCATGGCGAAGTAGTTGCCAAAGCTGACCTGGCAGCGATTAAGGCTGCTGGTAAGGCCACAACCATGATGGTTATCATCACTAACATGGATGCTGTCAATTTGATGAAATTCAAGATGTTGACCAACCAAGTCAAAGTCAGTGATGAGATTATGTTGGTCACGACGAAATAACTTGTTACATGCGCCAATTATATGAACAGCCCCCTACGTATTTGATACGCAGGGGGCTGTTTTCGATAATCAAATCGCCGGACAATTCCTTAAATTTTCCTTAACGTAACTCATTCGCCATTTAGCAACGTTTACCGGCAATTATGGATTATTCAATTAACTGATCTTTCCAGAATTATACGTCATATGAATATTATCGCCACGAAACTAATATGGTATGCTAAAACGATTGTCACCTAGCCTCGGAAGTCGGACGAACACGTGTTGATGAACTGCAATCTAAACTAACAGCACGCCTTAATCATGATTTGCACGAAGCGGTGACTAACCGAACCTACAATAATTATATTTTGGTATTGCTCAGCATGCGCTAAGCTAGAAAGGAAAACCAATGTATTTTGGCGATTTAATTTTCATTATATCTATCATCGGTGGTCTCATCAGTTTAGGACTGATCATTTATTTGATTGCGAAATTCGTTAAGTAAGATAATGACCTGCTAATTGATCATCGGCCGTTGCAAGTCGTTTTTTGCAACGACAGCCTCACACCTCAGCTGCGAACATCGTCACCAAGTCATCCGTCCGCAATGCTTGCTTCTCGGCACCACGCACGTCCAACTTGATTTGCCCATCCTGCACCATCACCAGCCGGTTGCCATACGCCAACGCGTCGCTCATCTTATGCGTAATCATCATCGTTGTCAGATGATTGGCCGTCACGATTTGTTGGGTCAGTGCCATCACTTCCGCACTCGTCTTCGGGTCAAGCGCCGCTGTATGCTCATCCAGCAACAACAGCTCTGGTTGGCTCAAGGTGGCCATCAGTAAGGATAGGGCTTGCCGTTGCCCCCCGGATAAATACTTCACTTGCGTATTCAGTCGCGCTTCTAACCCCATATTAAGACTAGCCAGCAACCTTAAGTATCGTTCTTCCTGTCCACGTTGGCGATAACGGCGCAGACTCAAGCTCCCCGTATGACGTTGGGCTAACGTGAGATTCTGGGCCACACTTAGTTCGCCAGCGGTACCCAACTTAGGATCTTGGAACACCCGGGCCACCCACCGTGACCGATACGCAACGGGACGATTGGTCACACGATGATCAGCAAGTGTGATTTCGCCAGCATCAGAGTTCAGTGTTCCCGCAATCGTATTGAGCAAGGTCGACTTACCGGCGCCATTGTTCCCAATAACCGCCACAAATTCGCCAGGCTCAATCGTTAGATTTACGTCCTTTAAGACGTGCCGCTCGTTGCTGGTTCCGGGAAAGAAGACTTTTTGTAAGTGTTGGACGTTCAGAATAGTTGGTTGTGGCATGTTGATCGACTCCAATCTCTTTAAGGTACCGGTGTAACTGCCGTTTTGTCCGGTATTTATTTTGTAATAGTGGCAAGCAGATGACGATAACAAGAATCGCCGCTGATAAAATCTTTAAGTCATTGACGGGGAAACCTAAACCCATTGCCAAAGTCAATAAGTAACGATAGATAATGGCGCCCACGACCATTCCAGTCAAACGGACCCAGATTTGACGACCATGTAAGAAGATTTCACCAACTAGCACTGAAGCCAGCCCGATGACAATCGTCCCAATGCCCATCCCAATATCCGCGTAGCCGTTACTCTGTGCAATCAGACCACCCGATAAAGCAATCAAACCGTTAGATAACATATAGCCAATAATGACCATCCGATCGGTATAGATTCCATTCGCAGCACTCATCGCAGGATTATTACCCGTTGCCATCAAAGACAGTCCCAAACGCGTCTGAAACAACCAGATCAACCCGGCCAGGACGACCAGCGTGACCATCGCACCAATCACGATAGTTTGTAAATTCAAAGACCAACTCGCTGGTAACCAGCCCATCAACGTTTTCTGGTCAAGCAAGGGAATATTCGCTTTGCCCATAATGTGCATGTTGATGGAATATAGTCCCGTCATCGTCAGAATTCCGGCCAATAATGACGGCATTTTAAGCTTAGTATCTAATACCCCCGTGACCCAGCCGGCCAAACATCCGGCGACAAATCCTAATAAACTCGCCACGATAGCTGACTGTCCGGCCAACATGCTACTAATCGTCACGGCAGCCCCTAATGGAAAACTACCCTCGGTGGTCAAATCAGGGATGTTTAAAATTCTGAAAGTGAGGAACACCCCGATGACCAGTGGCGCCCATAATAAACCTTGTCCAATACTCGTGATTAACATATTACCTCGCTCCCCTCTTATGGTTGCTTGATTGTACTTGGTTGTAAGCCGATTGCCTTAGCATTCGCTTTATTGACGTAGAGGTGTAACTTGTCAGCTGTTTGAACCGCCATTGTTTGCGGCTTCTGCTTCTTGATTAAGACTTGGTAAGCCATTTTTCCAGTCTGTTCACCTAATTCGTAATAGTTAAGACCATACGTCGCGGTCCCGCCATCTTCAGCCATTTCAATCGAACCCGTTACCACTGGTAGCTTTGCAGCCTTGGTCTTCTGACCAATCGTCTTCATCGCACTCGCCATCAAATTATCGGTTGGTAAGTAAAGGCCAGATATCTTACCCGTCAAACCGGCCAAAACACTGGCAACGTCATTAGTACTCGTTGCGCTAACGACCTTTAAGTTGATACCGTGCTTTTTCGCGTAAGCCTTCGCCAACTTGACTTGTAGCACTGAATTTTCTTCTGACGAGTTATACATAATCCCCAACGGTTTATTACCTGTACTCATATTCTTCAATAACTGTAATTGTTTGCCGACGGGCATTAAATCGCTCGTGCCGCTCACATTAGTTTGGGGCTTCGTATCACTTTTCACCAATCCCGCCGCTTTCAAATCAGTTACGGCCGTAACCAAGGTCGGCACCGTCGTCGTTTTCTTGGCTAATGCCTGAGCAGCTGGCGTTGCGATGCCAACTAACAAATCATTTTTCTGTTGGACGAGTTGTTGGCTCATTGTATTCAAATTACTCTGATCACCCTGTGCATTTAGATAGTGATACTTGACCGTTACTTTACTGTTATGCGCTTTTAATTCTTTTTGTAATCCGGCTTTGAACCCCTTGCGCGCTTGGTCTAGTGAACCATGTTGAACCACCTGTAAGATGCCCACCGACACGCTTTGCTGACCACTCGTTGCTTGTTTGCCACAACCAGCTAATAGTAACCCAGCACCTAAAATTAATACCCCTAAAGTTGTTTTTTTCATCTTGAAACGCTCCTTAAAAATTGTCTGGTTCGCCCAACGTTCATCAACGTCTTGATGAACCGGACTGAAAACAAAAAACACCAGTTAGATTCTGGGAAGAATCTAACTGGTGTTTTATCGGGCCCGATATTTTTCCAGATAGATTGTCCCTGCATCTACCTGGCGTTTAAGTCATGTTGAATAACTTTAGCTCTCGATAGATACAAACGCGTTGCGTGCGCTTGTATCCATCAAACGAATACAAACGCTATCTAAAGAAAAAGCTAAAGGCAAATTGATTATTTAATTGAAGGTTAGTTGCTAATGACATATTAGTCATCCTCCGTTTCAATTTATAGCTAATAGTAAACCATGACGACACCTAACTTGTCAACTGCGAACCAGTAAAAAATTCAAGTGTAACTGGTCAAAGTCCCCGTCACCCAACTGATACACGCTAACTTATTTATCTGGCGTATCACTCAGAGTCCAACTCAAGGTACCTTGATAAGTATCAGCGTAAATACCTGGTTGCGCTGATAATCCGATTCCCTTCGTTGTCGACCAATCATCAGTGACTACCGTATCGGTCGTCCCCGCGACTTTTTGTCCCTGTTGGACCAACGTCGCTTGATTCGTTAAGACGGTCTGTGCACTACCATCACGGTAAACCAAATCGCCCTTCAACGTCCGTCCACTGACCGTTGTCGATGTCAGCGGCGTGGCACTAACGTACAAATACCACTTAGCCCCGGTCGCCCGGGTATCAGTCACACTGATGGCTAGTGGATTAGTCGGTTGATAGACTTGTGGTGTCAACGGCACCTTTAAATCGCCGAAGCTCATATTGGTCGTTAATTGACCAAACGACAGCGTCCCTGCTAACTTAGTTACTTGTAGTGCAATTTTATCAGATGTTAAGCCGCTGGCGCTCGTCGCATAGATGTGGACCGTGGTACTCTGATTATCAGCGAGCCCCTTGAATAACGCGACCAGACCGCTCTCACTCGCATGATAAGTCATCGTATCATTAGCATTACTAGGATTCGTCGCAACCACGCCAGCCTGCTTAACTAACCAATTAACAGCATCGCTATCAGACGTTAACGCCGCTAGATCACTCACGGACAAATTCACCGCTGTGCTGCTACTTTTGATTGTCAGCGGTGGTATCGTCACGTCCTTAGTCACCGATTCAGATTCGCCATAATCGGCTTCTCCCGTCTGCGTTACTGTGACTGAAGTGACCCCACTGAGGCCATCATTTAACTTAATTTCATATTTACCATCACTACCGATTGTCGCCGTGTACGACTTACCATTAATTGTCGTGCTGACGGTATTACCGGCAATCCCAGTTCCTGTCAGAGTGGTATCCGTCGTTGTTGGCGTATTCAGCGTCGTATTAAGGCTAATCCGATTAAACACTGCCAAGCGGTACGTGGATGTCTCACCCTTTACTGTAGTTAATCGAAACCCAATATATACTGGCAAATTATCCTTTAACTTACTCATATCGACTGTCAAAGTCTTGCTAGTATTCATCGATACCGTACTAGAACCAGTCGCCATATTTGTCGGAGTCTTGGTCACTAGTGAAGTTCCAAATTCTTCGGTTGCTTGCTTATAAAAGACATCGTAATATAGCGTTTTAATCTCCGAACTATTCGCAAACAACGAACCACTAAAGGTCAACGTTATTGTGGTAGTCTTAGTCGATATACGTCCCTGATCCGCATAGTTGGCCGTCACTTTGGTTAAGCTTGGATATATCCCAATTCCACCCGAGATATTGAACCCAACGACATCACCGCTATTAAAGTAAGTGTAGTACTTATTACTCGAATTAGCGATTGTCGTTGTCGCAGACGTCACGGGCGCCGCTGCCTGACTCGTAATCGCTAGCATGCTGATAAACGCTAAGCAGCTCAGTAACAGCATGCCTAGCTTAATATGCCGCAGTCGTTTCACGTGTTCGCCCCCCTTTCACGCATTAACTTAAGCACCTGCCACCCTAATAAGAGTGCCATTAAGGTCAGGAACCCGAGCCACTGATAATAGTGATTCGCTTGGACCCCGGTTTGGGGCAAACGGCCCGTTGCTAGTACCTGTTGCCACTGACCGACAAAGCGATTGGGCGCGGCTTTGACAGCCTTCGTTGCGTACACAACGTCGCCCTGCGGAATTTGTTGCACCGTCGTAGGCGTTTGTTTGTCCGCTGAACGTGACGTATAGAACTGTATTTGTGTCGACGAAGTGCCCACCGTCTGAGCAGCTCCCCCGATGGATGGTCCTAGGCCGATTAATAAGCCCAGTAAGCCCAGTAAGCCCCGTATCAACAGCCATCGCATCATTTGTCAGTCCCCCTTTTTTGCCCAGCTACTAATTGTTCATGACGCTTAGCGGCCCCAAACTAAACACCGAGCCGATTGCTGTTAGTCTTGGGATTGCCGCCGCTTCTTCAAGAAAAGCACTAACCACAAAATCAGTAAGACTACAATCAACATGCCCAGTGCGCCCAGACCAATCAACCACCAGATACTGATGCCGTTATCATCAACCGTATCCTGGTTATACGTCTTAGCCGTGGCAGCACTAATCTTGAAATCGCGGTCAAAAGTCCACTTATGAGCGCTATTGTGCGCAACCAAGTGTAAATGATACGTCCCCGCTTGAAGCTTCTGTTTGTTGAGTAACAATGGGTAATTAAACGTCGTATTAGGTGCCAACATCACGCCTTGTTTGGTCGCCTTTACGACGGTTTTGCCACTATCTTTGGCTGTGACCGTCGTCTTCATGGTAACCCGTGGTATCATCACTGCTGCAGTATTGCGTAACGTCACCACGATACTCCGGTGATAATTAACCATTCCAGCAGCGACATCGCTTAGTTTCAAGACGGGCGTGGCCGCAGTCCCTAAGCTGTACTTGATGCCCACCACATAAGAATATTCACTGCTAATATTCGTAGCACCCTTCACTTCACCAGTGACCTTTTGATCGACGCGTTTAAAATACCAACCACCTAACAGGGCACCGTTAAAATCCTTAGTCGGCATGGTCGTTTGGGCACTGACCAGCTTAGAACCGTTGGCTGGAACTGTCACCGTCGTTGGCCCCTTGATTTTAGTCAATTGGTCGACCCGATACTGCAGTGAGGCATCATACTTTTTCGCCGGGGTCACGTATTCAATGGCGCCACCACTGTTGGTATATGCCGTATGAATCCCCATCGCAACGCGGATATCCCGGTTAGTCGTATTATAGATTCGCGTCTGCAACGTTTGGGTCTGCCCTGCCGTCATTTTGAGGTCAAAAAACGTTGCCTGTTTATCAATTTGGTTTCTCGGCGTTTGGGCCGCGACACTAAAACCAATATTATTACTGGTGTCCGTATTGGCTGCCTGTGCTGGAACCACCGCGGCCAAGCCGCTGATCATCACTAAGATGGCCCCTAACCACCGCATCATTTTCTTCATTATTGCGTCCCCCCGTCGATTATTATGTAAAAGAGACGCCCACTATTACGTGGTCATCTCCAAGTTCATTAATTTAATTATCTGCTGATGATGTTAATGTCCAATTTAGGACGCCCTTGTAAGTCGTAGCGGCCGCCGTGTTAGCCACGACGTTCAACTTAACTGCAGCCGGATCAAGCAAGTCCGACGTAATCCCCGCCCCACTCTTATCCGCTGCTGTCATAACATTCCCAGAAGTTGTCCCCGTAAAGGACGCCCCGGCACTAGTCGAAGCTTGACTACCTAAGTCAAGTTCAACAGCTTGTCCGACCGCACCATTACCACCGGTACTGCCGTTGCTAGCTTCCGATCCGGAAGAAATGACCGTCCCTGCAGGTAAGGAGACCGTGGCCCCCTTAAGCGTACTTAAGTTACCATCCGTGCCATCCGCAGCGGCAACACTCAATGTCCAACCCGCATTCGTCCCGCGTTGATCAGAGACTTGTAAACCAACTTTACTCGTTGACCCCATGGTGACCGTGCTACCATCGCTACCTGTTAATGCTTTATAGCTTTGGTTATTGATCACGTCAATTTCATGTGAACCGAAATCAAGTTTACCGGGCGCATAGATCAGTGACAAACCAGCACCGGAATTGGCACCGTTATCGCCATCACCAGGCTTAGGGTCAAGTGGTTTCGTTGGGTCAGTCGGATCGACCGGATCAACTGGATTAGTGGTATTTGCCGTAAACGTTGCCGTTGCATTCGTCGTCCCACTCCGATTTTCACCATCGGCCGCGTGACCAACGATTGGCGTTAAGGCCCCCAATAAAATGGTACTGGTCATGAGTAAACTGCCTACTACTTTTTTCATATCGTGCATCCCCTTTAGTTTGCCTAATTCATTAACTGCACTAATAATTTACCACACTTCCCAACAATTACAACCCCTTAATCTTTGAGTTGCTTCTTTGTTAACTCGTGAAAATCAACCAGGTCAACTGTTCCGGCCGTATTTTGTATGTGGCATTAATTTTTTGTTTCATCATTTTTGCATTAAAAAACGTTCTATCCGCTGTTTTTCTAATACTTGTACAACATTAATAAAACAACAGATAGGGATTTAATCCAATTAATAATAATTTTTTTTATTGTCACGTTCAGGTCAGTATCGTTCTTCTTGATCAGTCTCGGTTTGCTATCAATTTTATTATCCGGTCTTAAATTTGTGTGTACCGCTCAAAACCGCATGGTAATAACGAACTCAATCAGTTATCACTACTCCTCACAAGTACTAGTTAGTTGCCGTAATTTCCCATCAGCTAGCGAATGTCCTGTCTATAAAACATTCAGTCGACCGCAGTCTTAAGTAACAATACGTCAAAAAAAAAGACTCAGGATTGAATCATCCTGAATCTTTTTTGTGCCCACACACTTTCACCACGCCCTATAACTTTGTACAACGCGATGTCTTTAGCCACCTAATCTCCAATAATAGACAATAGCCGCCAGAGCTAATCACTGACCGGTTGTACTTCAAAACCTGCTGCTGTCAAGACTTGGTTAACATCGGCGGCCTGTTCACTATTCACGTGGAGCTCAATCACTTTTTCAGCCTGGTGATTTACGACCATTAACGTCTGAATACTTAAATCGTGTTCTGTTAAGACCTTTCCGATGGCAAAAATTACGCCGACATGGTCATGATGGACCACCACCCGAGTTACGATTCCCGGCTGGCCGTAACCAGCAATATTTAAGAACGCATCCAAGATATCATTATTAGTAATGATGCCCACAACTTGGTCGCCCGTCATGACTGGTAGTACGCCGATCTTATTTTTCCGCATCGTTGCAATCGCTGTTTCTAACTGAGCGGTTGCTGCGACAGTTTGAACCGCCGTTTCCATGATTTGATCCACCGTCGTCTTAGTAAGTAAGTAATTTAATTCATACACCGACAAACTCGTGGCCTGTGATGGCATCGCACGCTGAATGATACCATGCGTGATCAAGCCGACCATTCGATTACCTGCCATGACAGGTAACCGATGAATCGCATTTTTCTTCATTAATTCGACCGCCACACTGATCGTCGTTTTAGGACTAACAACGACCAGGCGTGGTGTCATATAATCTGCAACACTCATACTTAACCCCCTAGATAAGCTTTCTGAACTTCTGAATTAGCTAATAATTCGGAACCCCGACCACTAAGCTTGACTTGTCCACTAGCTAAGACATAGCCGTGGTCAGCGATTTTCAGGGCTTGATTGGCATTTTGTTCAATTAGTAAAACCGTCGTTCCAGCCTGATTGATTGCCTTGATGATCTCAAAGATCTCATTAATAAAGATGGGCGCTAATCCCATTGAAGGTTCGTCAAGCAACATCAGCTTGGGCTGCGCCATCAGTGCGCGGCCCATCGCCAACATTTGTTGTTCACCACCTGAGAGCGTCGCGGCATCTTGATGCCGACGTTTCTTCAAAATTGGAAAGTAGTCGTAAACTTGCTGATAAGTCTGAGCCAATTGACCCCGATCCTGCCGTAAAAAAGCACCCATTTGTAGATTTTCTTGAACAGACAGGCCGGGAAAAATATGGCGTCCTTCAGGAACTTGCGAGATACCCGCCCGCACAATTTTAGGAGCGGCCGTCTTTTGGATGGGTTGATCCAAATAGTGAATAGAACCACTGACCGGACGCATCAAGCCAGATATCGTGTGCAACAACGTAGATTTCCCGGCGCCGTTAGCACCAATCAACGTAACGATTTCACCCTGTTGCACGTCAAAACTAACACCTTTGACTGCCTGAATCGCGCCGTAATTAACGACTAAATCACGTACTTTAAGCATTTACACCCCTCCTAGATAGGCCTTGATAACGGCCGGATCATGTTGAATGGCTTTTGGCGTCCCAGTTGCCAGTAACGCCCCGTGCTCCAACACGTAGAGCCGCTCGACTACGTTCATAACTAGTGACATGTCGTGTTCAATTAGCACAACGGTAATATGAAATTCTTGTTGAATTCGGCGAATCAAGCGCGTCAAATCCGCCGTTTCTTCGGGATTCATGCCCGCTGCGGGTTCATCAAGGAAGAGTAACTTGGGCTTCGTCGCCAGGGCCCGCACAATCTCTAATCGCCGCTGAATACCATATGGTAAACTCTTTGCGGGCTGATCAGCGACGGCGGTCAAATCAAACATCGCTAATAAGGCTTGCGCCGCCTGGGTCATTGCCCGCTCAGTCTGGTAATACTTAGGTAAGCGCAGGATGCTAGTCAAAAACCGTTCATGATAATGATTGGTCATTGCAATGCGCACGTTATCGAGTACACTCATCTCCTTGAACAACCGGATATTCTGAAATGTCCGTGAAATACCAACCCGAGCAATCGCAGCGGGCTGCTTGCCATTTAACGACACCACGCCCTGATCTGTGTAGAAACTAATGCTACCCGAACTAACCGGCGTTTCACCAGTCAACAAGTTGAATAACGTGGTTTTACCAGCACCATTCGGGCCAATCAAACCAATCAGCTCGTCTTGATCAAAATGGAGTGAAACGTCAGCAACGGCGGTCAGGCCGCCAAAGTTTTTGACCAACCCTTGTGCGTCTAATAACCGGCTACTCATGGTTAACCGCCTCCTTAGTTGATCGCCGTCTGAATAGACGCGTGAATGAGAACTCCCACGTTCCTAACAGTCCGGCTGGCTTAAAAAGCATAATCAAAATCAGTGCCAATGAATAAATAATCATTCGGATCGTACCGAAGTTTTGTAAGATCGTGTCGAGCGCTCCTAATACGATTGCGGCTACGAAAGTCCCGGTAATACTGCCGACCCCACCGAGTACGACAATAATCAGAATCGCAATGGAAGCCATGATATTAAAATCACCCGGCGCAATCGTCTGAATGTAGGCCGCGTGCAACGACCCACCAATCGCCGCAGTCGCCGCGCCAAAGACAAAAGCGGCCAACTTCCAGCGCGTCGTATTGATTCCCATGGCACCAGCCGCCAGTTCATCATCCCGCACAGCCATCACGGCCCGACCACCGCGACTGTGAATAAAGTTGACCGTGATAATCGTTGTCAGACACATTAAGACGTACACCGTTGCCCACGAAGCAAGTGCCGGGATATTGAATAACCCCGCTGCACCGTTCGTAATTTTCAGATTATTGATTAGAATCCGAATGATTTCGGCCGCCCCCATCGTCGCAATGGCTAAGTAATCACCGCGCAATCGTAATGTTGGGATGCCAACAATGACCGCCGCTACCATGGCAATCACCATGCCGACGATCATCGACAGATAAAATCCCGCGGGCGTCGCCATTGTTTGGGTCATAATACCAGTCGCGTAGGCGCCAATTGCCATAAAGCCGGCGTGACCAAGCGAGAACTGGCCTGCAAACCCAATAATCAGATTGAGTCCCACCGCCAATATAACGTTGATACCAATCGTCACCAGCATATTTTCAATAAACGAGTTAATGACGCCCATCAGCTCTAAACCGTCAATCACAACAAAGCCGATAACCATCACACCGAGCCACGCCATGTTAGTTTTCAAATTTGCTTTCATTAATTTGGCGCCTCCCTCAGACTTTTTCCTTGGTTCGTTTACCGAATATTCCAGCCGGCAACACGAGCAAAATAACAATTAAGACAAAGTAAACCACCGCGTCCTTGTATGCGGATAGGCCAATCGCCTGAACACCAGTCTCCAGGATGCCGATAATAAAGCCCCCCAATGAAGCCCCAGGCACGGAACCAATCCCACCAATCACAGCTGCAACAAAGGCCTTGATACCGGGCGTCATGCCCATCAACGGATCAATCGAATTATAGTATAGGCCAATCAGGACTCCGGCAGCGCCGGCCATTGCAGACCCTAATGCGAACGTGAACGAAATCGTATGGTTAAGATTGATGCCCACCAACTGTGCAGCTTCGGGATCAACAGAAACGGCCCGCATTGCTTTACCCATTTTGGTACGTTTGATAATTAATTCCAATAGAATCATTAATAGGCACGCCGTTCCTAAGATCAGTAGCTGCACATTCGATACCCGCAATCCGCCCCAGTGATAAGTCACCACTTTGATTGCTTGGGGAAATGAACGGGCACTCGCACCAACAAAGTATGACATTCCATTCTCAAGCAAGAATGAAACACCGATTGCCGTGATTAGCGCGGTAATTCGCGGTGAATGGCGTAATGGGCGGTACGCGAAGTATTCAATAATCACACCACTAACTGCGCAGATCACCATTGCGGACAGGAGCGCCGCAACAAAGTTAAAGTGTAGTGACTTCAAACTGTAATAGCCCCAAAAGGCCCCCAACATATAAATATCGCCATGTGCAAAATTAATTAATTTGATAATGCCATAAACCATCGTGTAGCCTAGCGCCAATAACGCGTAGATACTTCCTAGCGATAGTCCGTTGATCAATTGTTGTCCAAATGTCTGCATATGTGTTCCCCCACGCTTTCACTAGTCTGACTATTTGACGTTATAAACCTTGCTGACCACGCCATTCGTCAATTGTTCAATTGAAATCGTCTTTTCAGGATTATGTTGCTTATCGATAGTCGTCGTCCCAGTGACACCCTTGAAGTTCTTAAGTTTGGCTAAACCATCGGCGATTTTAACAGAATTAGCCGAGCCTTCCTTTTCGATGGCTGCTTTGATCATATAAACCGAATCATAAGCGAGTGCTGAAAAAGTTGGTGCGGTACTACCATACTTTGCCTTGTAAGCACTCATAAATTTCGAAGCAACTTTGTTCGTTGCCGAAGCCTTAGTAGAAAATGGCGTCGTGTAATAAACATTGGTAGCATTAGACTTGCCAGCAATCTGGGCTAATTTAGCATCCGCCATCCCGTCACTACCAACGATTGGAGCCTTGATTCCCGCTTGCCGCGCTTGCTTAACGATTAGACCGATTTCTGAATAGTAACCAGGCGCATATATGGCATCGATCTTTTTATGTTTCAACGCAGTTAGGATGGCATTAAAGTCCTTATCGCCCTCTTGGAACGTTTGGCTGCTAACGACCGTGCCCCGATACTGCTTCTTAAACGCCTTTGTTAGGCCCGTGCCGTAATCACTGGAGTTATCAGTCAAAATGGCGACGCGTTTCGCCTTCAAGTTCTTAGTCACAAAGGTTGCTGCCGTGGCTCCTTGAAAATTATTCTGATAGCAAGCTCGGAATATGTACTTTTGAACTTTGCCACTCTTTTGCAACGTATAATCCGGATCGGTCGCTGATGGACTGACTGATGGTACTGCCGCCTTAGTCATATTAGGGATCGCCGCAGTCCCGGCGCTAGTTGTCGCGGGACCAACTACGGCCACGACCTTATCGTTATTCACGAGCTGGGCAGCCACGGAAGCAGCAGTCGTGTTCGATGTCTTATTGTCCCGGATCACCAACTGAATTTTCTTCTTGGTCCCCCCAACCTTGATTCCACCGCTCTTATTGATTTTCTTGACGGCTAACTGAATGCCTTGCTTTTGCTGGTCTCCATAACCGGCCGCAGATCCAGACAATTCCATATTGACCCCAATTTTAATAGTCTTGCCAGGATTATTTCCTTGACTTGAACTTGATTTGGCAGTGGCACACCCTGCCAGTGTCAACGCCATCGCACCAAGTGCTGCAATCTTCATCGTTTGTTTTTCCCATTTTTTCATTAGTTATTCCCACTTTCGTTTTTTTATTGCTACGTTGTTGACCCCGATCCTCCTTAAGTCACAAAAAGGCCTCATCCACCGTAGTGAATGAGGCCTTTACCCGGAACTGAGCCTCATTACCACAATGGGAAAGAAGGGCTCAGTTCACTTGAATTTTGAGTTATACTCAAGGTCAAGTGACCGGGTCCTTCTTCGTTAATAATAAGGCTAAATTTTGAACAGCAAGGGTTGTCAACAAGTTGGTTAGGTTAGATTGAATTTTCATAATTGACGCGCCTCGCTTTCAAAAGTTTTTGTAATGTTGATGTTTCTTAGATTAATTAACTTTTAATTATAAGTCAAGTGAATTTTTAATTATTTTTATATTAATTAAAAGGTAAACCACTACGGGCTCATAGTGTCGACAGTAATTCAAAAAAATTATTTTTGGTCTTGATTAGCTTCGGTTGAGAGGCCCCCCTGACCAACCAGCTTATTCAGCCGGATTAAAAGCATAAAAAAAGAACTGATTACTAAACTGGCAATCAGTTCCCATTCAAAAATTAGGCCGTCATGGTCGTTATTCTAGTTAAGCCTTTAAGAGTTTTTCAACTTCGCTCTTGAGCTTAGCTTCGTCCATACTCATATAAGGCGCTACTTCGTCAGCCGTCTTGTCAGTATCATGACTATCAGCGTCCATAAAGTGATTCCAAATCGCATCCCGTACGGGTAACTTAGAGTCGCTCCAATCAAACACGTCCGTCATCTTTTCGTCTAACATACTGTTCATTTCAACTGCTGCAGCCATACTAAAACAACTTCCTTTCTAATTTTTGATACACCTTGATTATAGGTCAAAATTTGAAAAGTGGTTAAATTTTGTTTGGTATTACGAAAATAAATTACGCATTCTTTTGATAAATTGTTTGCAGGGCCGCAATATCAGCACTTGATAACGTGCTCTTGCCTTGTGAAACTGGGTACATCACGGATTCAGTCGATGAACTGTGATCCAACCCTAACGCATGACCTAACTCATGAACTGCGACCGATTTACTGAAAGCTGAAGCGTATGAGCCGTTAAGACTAGCCGTCGCGTTATTCCAATATTGAGTACCCCGCCAGCTGATTTGCTTAGTAATATCAGGGCCACCATGACCAAGTTCAACACTGGTCGCACCAGTCGTCATTTTTTTATGATACATCGAAAAAGTCACTGAATTTTGTGACCCGCTGGCTTGACCAGCTACCAGATGGACTAACCCAGTCTGGTTATAAGTCGCGACAGCTTCAAGAAAGACCTGCCGGGCCGCTTTGGGAACATTATGATCGAAGGAATAATAATACGTCTTCTTTAAGGTGGCGTTCTGCACGATCGATTCAATCGGTGTTGCTTGCGTTGTTGAACTAGTTGCTTGCGAACTCGAGCTAGTGACCGAACTGGCACTCGCAGTCTTATCCGTCTGCTGACCTGATGATTGCTTACTTGAGTTAGTCGCCGAATCTTCGGTAGCACTGCTAGTATCATCAGCACCCAACAAATGACTAGATAAGTCACCCGACAAGGCAGCCGCTAGATTCTGACGACTCGTCTGATATAAAGCTGCCGCGCGCGGGGCAAGCGTATCATAGTTGCGCCACCCAAATAACACGAGGCCGATTAGACACAGCGCTTTGATTCCGCGCATTAGATTTTTTAGCATGCTGTGCGCTCCTCTTAATTTTTTAACATGGTGACAAGCAATAATTTAAGTTTATTAAACCACATGACACCCCGCTTAAACATAGCTCTTAGTGAATCATTAAGAATATTTAGGATTACCGCAATCTACTTGTAATCTTAATCCGCTTTCACACACCTACTCGTCATTCTAACTACCGCGGCACCCCACTGAACAAAAAAAGACGTGAATTTTCATTCCCGTCTTGATGTGGCTACTTATTTCGAAAAACATACAGTTTCGAGAACAAGAAGTTCCCAATGATGGCGCCGGCCTGCCCAAGAATCTTGGCTAGTACCGCCGAGCTCCCCAATACTGACATCAACAACCATAAAATAATCGCTTCAACGACGTACGTCACTATCCGGGTCGCATAGAACTTACCCATTTCACGATAAACGTGGTGTGAATGATGGTCGAACACTTTCAAGCGGTCCACCCAGAACGCGACTTGAACGGCAATGACCCAGGAAATAACATTAGCGACCTGGTATTCGAGTCCGATTAGGTGGTACATCGTATAGAAAGTTGCAAAGTTGACCGCAACACTGATCAATCCCCACAAGATATAGCGAATCGCCTGATTACGGGTTTCTTTAACGGGTGAAATAATTTTTTTATCTAATTCTGCTGCTGGCTCTAAAATTTCAGTAACCGTTTCCTCATTTTGATCAACTTTAATCGAATCTGGCTTACTCATGGTTACTACACCTGACTTTCTTCACTTAAACATGATTATTGTGAAAGAATTCTGTTTAAGTTGTATCTTCATTTTTATGAGTAAAAATAACACAACTTAATCTTAGCACAGCAGTTAACTATTGGCGATGGCAACTATTCAGTTTTACCCCAATAATTCACATACACAAAACGCCAACCAGCTTTAACTGTCCACATCAGCTAATTCTGCAGCTAGTTGGCATCATCATGGGGCCGTTGCACATCAACGAATAACCAAAATCTGCGACAATCATGAATTAAAAACGGCTTGCCGTAGCCGATAACTCATCATTATCATAGGTGCCAAAATGATCGTTGAGCGTGACTCGATTGCTGCTAAATAGTGGTCGCAGCATTTAATAACACCATCCACAACCTGAACGCCTAATCTGAAGTCTTTCTCGCCCGATTGAGCGGAATTTCAATCGCCATCACGGCCGCCGCTGTCCAAATAAAGAGATGCAAGAAGTCACCAACTAATTTTCCGCTCACATTCCCCGCTAAATATGCACCAGCATGTTGATTTAAGAACTGGGTTGATGGGATCTGACTAGCTAGTTGTGGCCACACCAACGCGATATTTAAAACCGCCAACATCGTAATAACCCCCACTAATTGCCACGCCTGGCGTTTAGTGGTTGCCCAATCATCAAAATAATTATAATTCATAATCAACGTCGTGGTCATCACAATCAACCCACCATTAATGACCATCGTCACGATGCCGTCGTTCCAATGCAAAAAATAGTGCAAATAGCTTAAAAATAGTAGGCCAACGACTAAGTCATAACTGATTGCCACCAAGCGCTGCTGCCGCCGATTATTTGCCGACTGAGCCTCGTAGTGTTTTAACATCCCTAAATCTCCCTTCAATAGTTGATCGACTGAAAAATCATACGCCATACTAATTTGCACCAACATGCCAATATCTGGATAGCTTCGACCATTCTCCCAGCTTGAAATCGTCTGTCGTGAAACGTGTAATTGTGTCGCGATGTCAGTTTGAGTCATCTTCTTTTGTTGCCGAATAATTTTTAAATTATCTGAAAAATTCATTTTCACACCTCCAAGCACATCGTACGCGACGGGTGATTGTTCGGCAAGATAAGTTTCTAAGCAAGTCGATGAAGCCGGCGATTTGCGCGTGTTGTATTTTTTGAGAATCGCGAACCAAAACGCTACGACAATGATTTCCGTCATAGCGTTTTAGTCTGCTTGGTTGACTGCTTAGTAAGTTAAAAATATTATTATCAATTAGAATGTTTTATATCAAACTGTTTTAATTATTTTGTAGGCATACCTAAAAAAGTATTTCCATTTACTTTTATTTATTGTACAATGACAACGGCTCAAAGATTTAGAGATATAGAAAGGTGGTCTTTTAATTGAGCGAAAAGACGAACACCCCAAACCGGAAGCATAAATTGATTGAATATGCTAACGGCCCCTCACTAGAGGAAATTAACGGTACCATCGAGGTTCCCAAGAATCTGAACTTCTGGAAAACCCTCTTTGCGTATTCAGGTCCTGGTGCCTTAGTTGCGGTAGGTTACATGGATCCCGGTAACTGGTCAACTTCCATCACCGGTGGTCAAAACTACCAATACATGCTAATGTCTGTCATCTTGATATCAAGTTTGATTGCGATGCTACTACAATACATGGCGGCTAAACTTGGTATCGTGAGTCAGATGGATCTGGCCCAAGCGATTCGGGCGCGGACGAGTAAATCACTCGGAATCGTCTTGTGGATTTTAACCGAATTAGCCATCATGGCGACCGACATTGCCGAAGTTATCGGTGCTGCGATTGCCCTCTATTTATTATTCAACATTCCGTTAGTCATTGCGGTGTTTATTACCGTGCTTGACGTTTTAGTTTTGCTATTATTGACCAAAATCGGTTTTCGGAAAATCGAAGCCATCGTGGTTTGTTTGATTTTAGTTATCTTATTCGTATTCGTTTATCAAGTCGCACTGTCCAACCCTGATTGGGGCGGTGTGATCAAGGGCCTAGTCCCAACCGCTGACACTTTCTCGACAAGTCGTTCAGTAAACGGTATGACGCCACTTTCTGGTGCTTTAGGGATTATCGGTGCCACCGTCATGCCACACAATTTGTACTTACATTCAGCCATCTCACAAACGCGGAAGATTGACCACAACGATGAGGAAGATGTCGCGCGGACCGTTAAATTCGCTGCTTGGGATTCCAATATCCAACTTTCATTCGCTTTCGTGGTTAATTCACTATTATTGATTATGGGCGTTGCCGTCTTTAAGAGTGGCGCTGTTAAAGATCCTTCATTCTTCGGTCTTTATGAAGCATTATCCAATACATCAATGTTAAGCAATGGTATTTTAATCAGTGTTGCTAAATCTGGGGCGCTCTCAGCCCTCTTCGCCATCGCGTTACTGGCTTCTGGGCAAAACTCCACAATTACCGGTACGTTAACTGGGCAAGTCATCATGGAAGGGTTCGTCCACATGCGGATGCCACTCTGGTTACGGCGGTTAGTGACCCGGTTGATCTCCGTTATTCCCGTCCTCATTTGCGTGCTATTAACTAGTGGTAAGAGTGCAATCGACGAGCATACTGCATTGAATAATCTGATGAATAACTCACAAGTCTTTCTGGCTTTCGCCCTTCCATTCTCCATGTTGCCACTATTAATGATGACTGACAGCGCGGCAGAAATGGGCAAACGATTCAAAAACTCACTTTGGATCAAAGGTTTAGGTTGGTTATCCGTCATCGGTTTGACTTTCTTAAACTTACTCGGTCTACCAGATTCAATCTTAGGCTTCTTTGGCGATAATCCTTCAGCTGGCGAACAGACTTTTTCTAAAATTCTAGCCTACCTTTTGATTGCCGCTATCTTAGCCCTACTTGTCTGGACCGTCTTCGACCTACAACGCGGTAACAAACGTTACGTTGAACAGCAACTTGCTGCAGCAGCAAAGGAGGCCAACAAATAATGGCGACTAAATTCAACCGGATTCTCGTTGGTGTTGATGATTCTGCCGATGCTTTACTTGCTTTTGACTATGCAATCCATCAAGCGAAGCAAGATGGTGCCGAACTGGTCATTATCTCGATTCTTGAAAATGATGAAATGAACGTCTATCAAGCGCTCAGTAAAGACTACATTCATGGTGAACGCCAAGAACTTGAACAGCATATTTTGAAATATCAAAAGCAAGCCCAAGCTGCTGGTGTCACCAAAGTCCACGCAATGATTGCGGAAGGCGAACCTGGCGAGACCATCGTTAAGGAAGTCATCCCCCACGTTCAACCGGACTTACTCATTATTGGCTCCCTAGCCAAAAAGGGGATTGCCAAACACTTTGGTAGCCAAGCTGCTTATATGGCAAAATACGCACCGATTTCAGTTTTAGTTATTCGTTAAATCAATTAAAATAACCTCAAAACCCCCGTTTTCAATGTGGAAACGGGGGTTTTAGGTTCGTCAAACATTATTTGACTATTAGCCTAAACATACTATAATAGTCACTGAAGGGGGATTCGATTATGACACCAAACGAAACCTACGACGCATTAGAACAATGGCACTTATTACCGGCGACTAATTTTACCTGGCGGCCCTTCACCGCTACCGCTATTTATGTTGACAGCCCGCATGCGCGGCGTGTCTATCAGCTAGACTTAGCTGACGACACGGTCGAGATCTTTCAGGCCGATCCAGGCTCAGAACTGTCTGAACATTTCTTACCATATAAGACAGTTACACTAACCACAACTCAAATCAATCAATTCAAGCATACCCAGCCAGTTGCATCATAACGGCTACGGGCAAAGCGGCGGGCACACCCTCTTAGTCAATGATTAAGAAGGCGTGCCCGCGGCTTATAATTTCAATTATTAATGATCCAAATCAACTGCTCGTTGACGATCATGGTGGATCAACCACAACAATCCCAATAAGAGCACCAAGAGTCCAACCAACATCAACGCATTCTTGAAGTGCGCTTTAATCAGTTCATCGCCACCCCAAGCATAGATAATCGCCGTGGGCATGCTGCCCAGTAGCGTTGCTGCGGCTAGCTGCCGGGGTGTCACCGCCGTTTCAATGGCCGCTAAACTAACTAATGACGTTGGAATAAACGGTATCGTATACCCAATCACGATTCCTAATAAGGGGTGCCGCATCTTACCAATGGCCGTCACGAGTTTTGACGGCTGTTGATCACGTCGAGCCGTTACCCGTCCGAAAAAGCGTTGTGCAATCAAGTTGCCCAGCGTAATGCCAATAATATTTAACACTGCCCCAAGCCCTTTGCCGAAACAGATGCCAGCAACGACACTGATCGTCGCCACGGGGGCACCTGGAATAATTGAAAAGCAAATCAATAAGGGAACTACTAATAAAATATCAATCGCGCGGTGCCGTCGAACTTGGGCCACCAGTGCTGATTGATCAAATACCCGATGCTGAATGATCTCCCAAGTACCATGATAGCGATAGATCAACAGTCCAATTAATAGTAATGCTAGCAGTACTGCCCCACTGATAAGCTGTCGTTTCGTTATCTTAACCTTCACAACTTCCTCCCGTCATTAATCACGATGCAGTTCATGTTTAATTTCATGAGCCACATGTCCAATCATGGCATCAACCATTTCCAAAATATGGGGATCGTCTAGACAATAGTAGACATGCTTCCCCCGCTTCGTTTTAGATACCAACTGATACTGAAACAAAATTGCTAACTGATGCGAGACTAATGGCTGCGCCAAATGAACATGTTCAACGATTTGCGTGACGTCCGCTTCATGGTGTTCTAAAAAAATTAGGATTTTAATCCGATTAACATTACTCAGTACTTTGTATATTTTAGCCGCCTCAGTTAATAGTGGCCCGCTGACCTCCATGCCAGTTCCTCCGTTCTCACCAATCATAGGAATGCGATTAAATGGCTAATTAGCCCACTATCCCAGAAAACATATAAGCCAATCACCACGTAACAAATTTTCATCAACCGTTCACCATGAGCCGCTATTTGCTTTTGAACAGCCTTGATTTCCGCCACCTGGTTAATGATAAGCACGACAAGAATCGTCAATATACCAATAAATCCTAAAGTCATCACAAAGTGTACCATGCTTTCCCCAACGAGCACAGGTAAAAAGATCGATAAATTACAACCAGCACATACGGCCAAATAAGTGACTAGTACGTTAATCACCGGCGACCCACCAGCCCGATCGGCAGTATCATCATCGTCGTCGTGAAACGCAAGCCAAATCGGCAGCACACCCAAGAATCCTAATAACCATTCTGGCAAAAATAAGGTCAGTGCTTTACCCACAAAGAAGCTTGCCGTTAGTAGAATAAGATTGCCCAACAAATAGCCCAACAAGACCTGCCACAACCGATACTTCTTCAATAAAAAAACTAACATCAAGAAAAAATCCAAATTGACACTCAAAAACGTTAACGCTAAAACCCCATAATGCATCATTTCACCCACTTTTCTTTACGCGTTGTGCTAGTATTTAGCATCAACTGTGATTAAAACGTGCCAAGTTTTTAAGTTCAAAAGCAGCCAGCTATGGACCGCTGGGAAAGTTCGACTCAGCGTAAACTTGTTTAGTTAATTCGTCCTACACCGACCTCCAGGCATTTCTGCCAATTGCCGGAACGTGGTGGGCACAGATTTGAGCCGAAAAACCACGTCTCAAATACTGGCCTTTCACTAACCAAGCACAGGACGCTTGCTAAGTGAAATTTCACCACTGGGCATTGTCAGAAACACCTTCCAGTCGGGATAGCGTTCGAATGGCTGATAGGGATGTACTCAACTTTTGCTGAATTTGTCGTTGTTTTTCAATCTGACAGTTTTCTCAATCAACTGTCAGATTGAAAAAGTCTTGTGATAACTCACTATTTCTAAATTACCGTAGTAATAATTGAATATTTCGAAAAAGTGGAGAAGGCACTCTGATATTTAACTGAAAGGGTTCAGTATCAAAATAGCCAACGACAAATTGTACCGAGTTCAGTGGCCGTTCATCAGCCATTCGAGCGGCTTTCCGACTGGAGGGGCTGGTGACAATGCTCAGTAGCCAAATTATTCTTAGCTGGAAGTGGGTTGCTTCCGGCTTAGAATAAGACTCGTATTTGAGATGACGCGGGTTATGCGTTAGCTCAAATCGACGTCGGCTGCGTTCCAGCAATTGTCACCCAGTCCTGGAGGTCGGATTAGGACGCGCACCGGCTGCCGAACAACAATCTAAACTTGGCACGTTTTAATCACGATTCATGACAAATTGGCTCGCGCAATGTGTGTTCTATTTAGTTGTCTTCATTATATGTCAATTTCGACATATGTAAAGCAAATTAGCATCAAAGGCCCCACGCACAAAAAACGGTAATGAAACCCGTTCTGGCTTCATTACCGTTTTACTAACAGACTATTTTAGTTAATGACTCACAATTACTTAATCAGCGGCGAGGGCATCGATTGGATTCAACCGAGCGGCGCGCCAAGCTGGTAAGATGGCTGCTAATAAAGCAATCACCAGGGCAATGATAAAGGTCGAGATAATATTACTTACCTGAATCTCAATCATATTGTAGCTGGCGATTTGGTAGAGGACCTTATTCAAGGCAGCTCCAATACCATAAGCAATTCCAGTAGCTAGTAGTGCACTGATGACCCCAATGATCAATGATTCACTCGTGAACAATCGCCGAATATCACGGCGACTTTCACCCAGCGCACGTAAGATTCCGATTTCTTTCTTCCGGGCACTGACCGACATGAACATGGTCACAATGATCATTAACGCTGAGACTAGTAGGGAAATTCCAGCGATTGCCGCCAAAATCGTGGTTGCTAAGTTAACATACGTATTGACCGTATCAAGCATGCTGGCAATACTGGTGGCACGGTAAACCCGTTTGCCATCAATCTTTAGCTTATTAATCTGCTTGGTTACAGCATCATTATGCTCCCGCGAATCAACTTTCACCGCAACTGAAGTTGGCTGCGTACTTAAATTCTTTGCTGACCGCATATTTTTCATAGTGGCGTAGGTCACGGCGTTCACACCACTTCCAGTCGTGCTGTCCGTGATCCCAGCAACCGTTAATTGCCGTTTAACCGTGACACTTTTACCACTCTTATTCGTTGTCTGAAAAGCCACAGTCACTTTCTTACCGACCAATTGCTTCCAATTCTTAGATGACCATTTCTTCGCCACACTACTCTTATCGACGACGATTTCATTCTTACCAGCCACGTGACCAGCTTTAATAATCGACTTCCGGTTAGAAGCCGTCCACGTTGTTAACGATGAAGCGGTGTAGTCTTTATTACCAACTGTAATTGTCGCGTTGCTTGCACTCAAAATTGGCTGAACGGTCTGAACATGCGCAACTTTTTTCAGTTTACTCAGTTGGGCCGTACTGAACGTTGGCTGATTGGTCGTCGTCACACTCGCTCCCATGGCAGCTGCCTGCTGGTTGCCTTCTTGGCTGCCGCCTCGCTGACTTTGACTCGATTTTTGATACCGACTCACTGTCACGACACGGGGATTGACCATATCATTGATTTCCTGATTAATATACCCCTTGAGGCCATTACCTAACCCGTTAAACAACATCACTGCGAATAAACCAATCGCTGTCCCAATGATAATAATCAAGTTCCAAGTCCAAGTATAGCGTAGATGTTTAAACGCCGTGTTCAGTGGCACATACCACGGTAACTTACGTGCCGCAATCTGTTGGCGATTTTCATCGACCGGATAAGCGGGTTTCACCCGCTCGTCATCCGTGATTTTACCATCAGCTAAGCGCACGATTCGAGTACCCGCATTCGCAACATCCTGCGAATGTGTCACACAAATTACAAGCCGACCTTCCGCCGCAATCTGATCCAAAATTTTCAAAACTTCCGTGGTATTTTCAGAATCCAATGCGCCAGTCGGTTCATCCGCGATAATAATCTGCGGATCACTCGCTAAAGCCCGGGCAATCGCAACTCGCTGCTTCTGGCCACCAGATAATTGGTTCGGGTACTTTTTAATTTGATCCGCTAACCCCACCTGAGTTAACAGTTGCTTAGCTCGTTGCTCACGTTCTGACCGATTTAACTTGGTCATATCTAACGAGATCAGGACATTGTCTAACACGGACAGATGGTTGATCAAATTATATGATTGATAAATATAACCGACTGTTTCACGCCGATACTGATCCATCTGTTTCTCTTGGTGATGATCTAACGCGGTTCCTTGCAATAACACTTGTCCCTGAAATTGCCGATCCAAGCCACCAATGATATTCATCAACGTTGACTTACCACCGCCAGATTCCCCTAAAATCGCGACGAATTCACCTCGTTCAAAAGTTAGATTAATCCCATTCAAGACTGGGAAAGCTTCCTTGCCTAAATAATAGGCCTTGTGAATATCTTTTAATTCTAAGTAGCTCATCCTCGCTCACCCTACCTTACTGTACGTCAATATCGTGTGCCAACTCCCCTTTATTTATATCAAGGGCTTTAACTGTGACTATTAGTCATTAAGTTTACCAAAAAAACAACTGTGGAAAAAATCTTATACCTTATTTTTATTGAATCTTATCATAGCACTTTAGTTAGACTATAACAACAAAAACTAACTATTAGGCTAAATAATTTGAAATTAATTATTAAGGAGTGACATTACAACCTGGTTCGCTCTGGTACTTCAACCGACATCACCACCGTCGATCAGCGTGCACAAAAGGCAGTTTCGAGAAACACACCGTTCCCAGAAACTGCCTCATCCGTGCTTACTTCCAAAATTATCGTGACAAGTTATATTTACCTAGGCGCGTCGCTTCCGCCACCAAACCGCGATTGCACCAGTCAGCATGAGGAACACACCGCCGGCGACTGCTAGCCAGCGTTGCACCGCTTCACCTGTCTGTGGTAACCAGCCGCTACCATGATGACCTGTCGAATGACTGCCATGATTAGTAGTTGCACTCGAGCTAGTTTCAGGCAGTACCGTGCCACTCGTCACCCGATCCGTGACTGTACTTGCATGCGAACTAGCTGTACCGGCCGTCATTGAAGTGCCATTGTCGTTGGTGCTCGTTTTGTCTGCACCTGATGTATTAACTGTCCCGCTCCCCGTGGTGCTAGTTTCATGCTTGTCGGGTTTGACAGCAGTCCCGTTGCCATTCGGTTTAGTTGTGCTACTACCATTTTTGTCCGGCTTAACGGCAGTACCGTTACCATCTGGTTTAGTTGTCGCGCTACCATTTTCATCCGGTTTAACAGCAGTACCATTGCCATCTGGTTTAGTTGTCGTGCTACCATTTTCATCCGGTTTAACGGCAGTACCATTGCCATCTGGTTTAGTTGTCGTGCTGCCATTTTCATCCGGCTTGACCGCAGTACCATTGCCATCTGGTTTAGTCGTCGTGCTGCCGTTTTCGTCGGGTTTAGCCGTACTTGTCAGCGGATTATCATTATCCAAATCCACAAGCACTTCTGTACCGTCGGCAGTGGCAGCCATTGCTTGACTTAACATGATGGTCTTAGCCGCACGCGTCTTACTTGGTACCAGTTCAATCGTCACCAGGTCAGTCACGGGTTGGCTGGCACTGACTGTTAATCTTAATTGACCATTAGCGACCGTCTGCCGTAAAATCTGCACGCCGGTTGGAACCTTAACGTCAGCGACTTCCCGACCTGCTAAGTCCAATTGCAGATCAAATGCCGTCAGTTGCCGGTTTTGGTTATGAGTCAATTGAACTTTTGCTTCCTGATCATTGCGACTGAGCTTTAACGTTTCAACTGAACGTTTCTTCTTCGATAGGTCAGTCTGCTTAAGAAAAGCCAATGAGTCAAAGACCTGACTGTCAAACATCTGTGGTGTCTGTGGGACTTGCAAAGCATTCAGGATGAGCGCACTGATATCAGCATTGCTTCCACCATGCAAACGGCGGCCATTATCGACCGTTTCGCCACCGAGCGCCATGAAAATACTGCGGTTATATTCATCCCAACCACCATGATTCTTGCCAGAACCGCCATGATCAGCGTTGGCAATGACTAACGTATCATGAATGTGACCGGTTGCTTCAAGCTTATCCATTACTCGCTTGAACAGCGCATCATATTGCGCGTACTTATCCCAGTAATTGTCATTGTACCAGCCGTGACCGTGTCCCTGACCGTCCATATAATCACTTTGCATGTAGACTAACCCAGTACTTTGAAATTCTGGCGTGCCGATATAGTTAGCCACATCATCAAAGGATTTCAGCGAAGCTGACTGTTTAGTAGTCACCGCGGCATCTGGTTCAATGATGCTATTGACGATTGGTCCCCATTCTGAGAAAGCCGCAGCGCCCCGAGTTGGATTATCGGCTTGTAACATCTTAAATACTGATGGGAACATTGCTTGTGGTTTGTTAAAGTCTGCAAAGTATTCTTGTCCCATGGTCGCGTTAGTCCCTTGATATTCCTTAGGTAGCGTGTCCCATGGCCGACCATGTAACATGGAAATGTAGTTTTGTGCCGAAATCGCTGGTGAAACGGCCCGCGCTGACGTACTCATTGCAAACTGCTTATTGAATAAGTCCATCGTATACGTATTCCGACGTTTCTTCATGATTTCTGGGTTGGTTGTCCATACGGGAGTCTTAGTTCCTTGCTCCGCACCTTGTGCATAGTACATTCCCTTCGGATCCCAGGGGTTCCCACCACCATCAGTCGTTAAAACGACCACGTGTTTATAAGGCTTGATTTCAGCTGCTTTGGCGGCTGCCACTTTATCGGCTGCGTTTGCCAGGGCCACGTCACCAACACCAATAATCCCGTCACCGTTGTAATCTAGCGCGTACTTACCTTGAATTTCAACAGTTTGAGCTGGCCCTAGTTCAATGGTTGTATCTTTAGTTAGCTGCTCAAACTTGATCTGCGTCTCACCAGCGGCCTTAGCTTTCAAATTAAGGTGCGCTAACCGCGTTTGCGCATACATTTTAAATTCAGCTTTTGAAAGGTTCGCCGTCGTAGTCAGGCGAATACGGCCAGGCGCAATCAGTTGGATCTGCGTCTTTCCCCCTTGTAAGAGACGTTCTGCACCGACATAATCAAACTTAGCCGCGTCATACACAACATCCATGGTGATTGGGGCGGCACCGGTAGCTTTGATTTGCCGGGCATGTACATTAAGGCCATAAGTGTGCCCACTCGCGATTCGCTTCGGGCCAACGAGCTTCGTCGCAATCGTTTGGTCGACTGGTACGGGTGCGACCGGCTGCTTGCCGACCTGTGCTTCAACGTTCAATTGACTTACTTGTTGCGACGTCAATGTCTGATCATACAAGCGGGCCTGTCTAATTTGGCCGGTCATCATTGACTGAACGTGACTTCCAGGAACCGCGTCACCACCCAGCACAAAGTCTTTGGTTCCTTGTGCCAGCTTTAAATCACCGGGCATAGCCACTTGTTGGACTAACTGGCCATCCAAATACAAGCTAGCCGTCTTATTCTTATCGATCACACCAACCGCATGCACCCACTGCCCCTTATGTAAGGTGCCTTTAGGAGTCTTATAGCCGGAACCATCATGGGCGAAGAAAACGACTTGATTGTTTTGCACCCCAAGTCCTAACCCACCACCCTGTTGGCTAGAAAAGATCTCATGTTCACCATTGGCATCGGCGGCTGGATCATATTTAAAGTACGCCTCGATCGCCATCCCATTCTGTAACTTTGCAAACTGCTGATCCGTGAAGGTCGTGTAAAACGCTGATTTGCCATCTAAGTTCAACACTTGGTCGTTAAATTCAGGGTCCTTCGTCACGGCAGGCTGCCCATAGGTTTGCCACTGCGTCTGCCCAATTAAATCAACCAATTGTTGATTTTGAACTGCCAAACTCAAGGTTGCTGTTGGAACGGCCGGGCTGGCAACTGGTTCGGCAACTTGCTCACTCGGAGTCGCCATCGGGGTTACTGCAGCGACGGCCGGGGTCACCGTCGTTGTTAAGATTGCTGAACAAACTAATAAGGTCGTTAAAACACGCGGCTTTATCATTATAAAATTATCACTCCATCTTTTTTATCGTAAAACAAACTGCACTTTTAAGAATAGTTAAGGAATGTAAAGTGTTTAGTCAGATGTTTGTAAAGAAACGATATTATTTATGTTGCGATACTTTACCAGCCAGAAACTTGTCAACGACCCCAATCAAAAAAGCTCCCCACGTCTTGCTGGGAAGCCTGATAAGCTAATCTATTCCTGTCGCACTAAGCCGTTTGTTGATAGCCATTTGCAACCAGCTGATTTCTAAACCACGTCTCAAACATAAAACCATACCAAATATCGCCTAGTAACCCGATACTCATGACAACTTGGTCACTAAAAAACAGCTGCGTCACCATATTTAACGACAGCATGCCTAAGAATGGCACCGCCGTTTTCAGTAAGAAAAACGGGGTTCGACACCGCACACTGAACAGCGCATAAAACCACGTGAACAACAGGGCCCACACGTTAAAGTGCCCGTACACTTGCTTGGTACTGGTCTCGCCATTGATAGTCTTAGTAAACGTCATATCATGTCTAGCTCGCTTGTTAAAGCCAAACCATTCTGATGGTGCAAAGTTCATGAAAACCCTCCTCGTATCCTGTTCAATCATTATAAGAGTTAACTCACTAACTTACCAATAACTATCACGCTTGCATGCCAAAAAATCGTCGTACCTCATTAGCGTAATTAAACTTAGCGTTCAGTTTGCCCAATAAGGCTTGGTCATGGGTACTCGTAAAACCAGTCCGGCGAAGATGTTCATATAAGTCTAAATATGGTAATTGTTGTTCACGCGCAACGGTCAACTCAAGGCTAATATCATAATCAACTTTTCGAAAATCCACACTGATTCGACCCGCGTCATCCACCGTTAAGATTGCATAGTGAGCACGCTGATCAGCCATGAACTTAGCGTATGGACTATAAGGTTGGCCTGTCGCCCCGGGATTAATAATGAGCTGGCCCCGCTGACTCACCCGCATAATTTGTTGGTGGGTATGGCCGTAAACGGCCACATCCGCATCACCAGCTAGGTGATCAAAATTAGACTGGCGTTCATCCGGATACAGGTCGTGACCAGTCGAGCGTTCCGGCTGATTATGGGCCAGTTGAAAAGTTAACCCGTTCACGACCATCGTTGTCGCAATGGGCCGTTGCACTAATTCAGCGTAATGCGATTTGCTCAGATGGGTCACCAGATACGCGGTCAATCGTGCAAAATAAATCTGTGAAGGATCATCCAGTCGCCCGTTTCCAGTCATGACCGCATTAATCCCCTGTTCCCAATTACCTTGCAACCATACTGACGGCGCAGTGTCCGCTAAGGTCTGGTAGAGCTTTTCGGCACCCGGGCCGGGTAAGAATAGATCACCGAGGAACCAATAATCCGTCGCGGCTTGCTGACGCGCATCCGCCAACACAGCATTAAGCGCCGTCAAGTTTCCATGAATATCTGCCAGCACAGCAATCCGGTGTTGCATTTCTCGACACTTCCTTTTGCACATAATACTTCTAGTATACGCTGGCAATTTACACTTGTCGCATGATCTCTGTTAAGCCAGCTTATTAATTGGCCATAACAAGCGCAGATGGTCGTCATCACAACTATTTGCATGTATGCTAATAGTAATATTTAGTCTAATTAATACCTTGGAGGAGGCATTCAACATGCAACAATTAACACCATTAGCCGCCTATTCAGACTTGGCATTCGATTGGTCGATCGTTATTAATGAAGGGACTGCGGGACTAACGACCATTCGCCAGCATTTAGCAGCCACGCTTAGCGACTGCCTGGCCGCACACGTGACCATCCTTTGTCGACCTGCGATGTTTTTCCTGATCATTCACGACCACCGGCAAAAGGTTGCGATTCCCGGTCATATTTATCCCGGTACGGCACAACCTTATGAAATCCAACTAGACGGCTGGCCGGTAAATAATAGCACCGCTTTTATGACAATTATTCATAAGTATCACTAAGCACTTGATACTACTTATCTGTCGTTACCACACCAATCGTCGAAAGTGCTAATATATTCAGTGTTAACAATGCGAGCGCTTCCCTCCCTATGTTAGAATATACTAAGAACCAATCAGGGGGGAAATCAAATTGCAGATTGATAAACAACAAGTTGGTAATCGTATTCACCAACTTCGAATTGCCGCTGGTTTAAGTATGGCCAAACTTGCATCTGCGATTGGCTTGGCTGGAAAAAGCACAATTAATGACTGGGAAAAGGGACGTACGCTAGCTAACGCGGACCGACTCGCTAAAGTAGCTGCCTACTTTGACGTATCCACTAATTACCTTTTATACGGTAGTTTGACTGAATATGTCACCGCTGTCTTTCAAAATGGTGGTCTCAATCATTCAGAATTCAATGTCCTACTATGGGAATATGTGGACCTAACTACGACCAATCCGAACATTCTTTCTAGTGACTTGTTCAGTTCGGCCTCACAGACTGAACAGGGCGTATCCGACCCAACTAAAATCGCGGCGACCTTGATTACACCGACTATCAATAATGCGATTCGGCAGATTGTTCCTGAAATCGTCCAACACTACCAACAAACGACAACCTACCCAGAACCTCAAGCCGTCATTCAGGCCGGTTGCTATGTCTTTCGTCACCGAATACAGATTATTCGGCGGACCTTTACGGGTAAATACAACCGGATCGTCCGCTTACTAGACAATGTCGATTTATACGAAAAGTTACAGCCAGACGATGACTTAAAGGCGTACTTGAATCAAACAACGGGGCCTAAAACTCAAGTTCAAAACGGTTATTCGTTGGATGAAAAGTATCAGCGCCAAATGAACAAAGTTATCACAGAATTTCACCAAGCACTCAATCGCATCAATGATGCCTACCAAGCTGAACTGATGGCTTGTGGACAAGGGCAGGCTCATTCTGCGGCAGATTGAGTTACTTGCAACCGCCAATCAAAAATCAACTGAACACGAAAACACACTTCAAACGTAGCAGCTTTGAAGTGTGTTTTCGTATTTAACAACTGCATTGCAATTGCTAGTTGACCTTGCATCAATCAACTATGGTGACGCGATGAAATTCATACTGACTCAGCTCATCGCAAACAATTACACACGATTAGTCCCCTCATCCGTCCTACTTAGCAACAACCGTGGCAACTTCTTGGTCGTGGCTCACTTGTCCACTTGTGGATAAACTGATTTTTTCAGCGGGTTGCCCACCTTTATCCACAACCACCAACACCGTCATATCCTCCCCATTTTCAGCAGCCTGCTCTTGATCCACAAAAGCGAGTGGTGTTTCTGGTGTCACTTGGTCGCCTTCATGAACATAAGTTGCCGGAGTTGCGCTGGTATTAACACCCATTCGTAACCGTACCGTCAGCTTTCCAGCTGCCAGCTCGATCGCATTTTGTTCCGGAATCAGGGCACTGACGGTTCCCGTTACTGGACTGAAGATATGGTGGCGTTCTGGTGTCACCGCAAACCCCGTCTGACCCGCAGCGACTGTGGCTAAATCTATCAGTGTGCCATCGACTGGTGCATATAATTTAACTTTTTTACCAAATGAAAATAGTCCCATGATAAAACCCTCCCGAATTTGATGAATAGATTTCCATAATGGCGCTGGCCAGCTACCGTTCTTTGATTACCTTTATCCTAACTGCTCGAACGGGTTTCAGGTCAAGGGTTTTATTTAATTTGTTTGATTAATAGCCATTTTGAATCAGCAGCCGTCCTTTAAAATTAAGCACTGCCAAAGTAACGTCCACACTACATGCTTCTCTCGCTTACTCGCCTGCACACCCTCGCAGTACCGTATCGCGGCCACAGCCACCACCAAAAAAATTCCCCACCAGCAATTAGCCAGTGAGGAATCGTAACATATATAACATCCTGAGATGCCCACCACCAAAACAATCTAGGATTTGGTTAGTGTTTGATTATCACTCGGACAAGTCCCAATCATGTTAAAGCAACCACCGCACACGTTGGTGATTCACGATTGCATTGACTTTCCCGGTTAAATCCTAATTATCTGTCGCCGAGTAACTTTTCAGCTGCTTGTAAGACATTTTCACCATTCATCATGCCATAGTCGGACATATTGATGATATCCATTGGAATCCCAGCCTTATCAGTCTTCTTCTTCACGTCATTCGCCATGTAGCGAACTTGTGGTCCTAATAACAAGACATCGGGATGCGGATCTTGACTCAGTTGATGGTCAATATCAGCCGCTGAGGTGGCAAAGATCTTGTAATCAACACCATCTTGCTTTGCCGCAGCTTCCATCTTAGACACTAATAGTGAGGTTGACATTCCCGCAGAACATGCCAACATAATAATTTTTTCAGCCATAATTATTTAATTCCTTTCTATAATTACATCTTTTCAATTTCAGCGTTACCAGCAGCAGCTTCCGCAGCGGCCTTTTCGCCTTCTTCCTTCGTTAAGATAGCATCGTACTTCTTAGCGAATGGAAAGTAAATTGCAGTTGACATGACCAACGTAATTGTTTGCCAGATAGCCATCTTCCAGCCACCAATCAGGAAGCCAGAAATGATTGCTGGGGTCGTCCACGGTGCCGCGAAACCATTCAATGGTGGCACAATGCCGAAGTAGATGACCAGATAAGTGGATAAGGCCACGATAACCGGTGTCAAGAAGAATGGAATTGCCAAGAATGGGTTCATCACGATCGGTAACCCGAACAAGAATGGTTCGTTAATGTTGAATAATGCTGGCACAAATTCAACTTTACCAATCGTCTTAAATTGAACGGACTTAGCAGCAAACAACGTAAAGATAACAAGTCCGATCGTAATCCCAGAACCAGTTAAGTTAATGAAGTTATTGTAGAATTCATTAGTTACAATGTGGGCACCTTGGGCAACGGTCAACTTACCTGCTTTATATAATGAAGCATTGTCGAACGTGTTCGGAATCAGTAACCCACTAGTAATGGCACCCATGATCAACCCACCATGGACCCCAAAGAACCAGAAGAATGGCACTAAGAACGCAATAACCAGCGCACCACCGAGTGAATCGGATAATCCTTGAAGCGGTGTTTGAAGAACCTTGTAAATAAATTGCAACATGTCAGTATTACCGAAAGCACTGAAGGCCGCAAAGATTAACATTGCAACAATCAAGATGACCCCGGCAGGAATCATGGCAGTAAATTGGTTGGCAACACTGGCTGGTACTTGTTCTGGTAGGGTAATCTTCCAACCTTTACGAATCATAGCGGAGTAAGCCCAACCAACTAAGATACCGACAATAATGGCAGCAATCATCCCCTGACCACCTAGCCAGGTAATATTAACAACCCCAGTAACGGGTGCTTGCACAAAATTTTGTAGGACCTTTGGTAATTTATCGATATTCTGTGAAACGGCGCTACCTGACATCACGACATTCCCAGCAGCATTGGTAATCCCAGTACCGGCTTTACCCATCGCAGCTACTAATGGATTGGCAATGTTAAGCGTTTGCAAAAGCAAGAATACGGCCATGGAAGTTAACCCAGCGGGCAGTGGTTCATACCCTTCGTTACGCACATACACATAGGCAATCCCAACGGCCGCCCAAAGTGAGAGAACCCCAAACGTTACTGTATAGGCCTGGTTAAAGAACGCTGCCCAACCAGAGGCCTTAATAACAGCAGCCACAGCTGGAATTGGAATATTAGATAAGATCAAGAATACGGACCCAATGATAATAAATGGTAAGGCGTAGACCATCCCGTCTTGTAAGGCTTTAACTGGTTTAGTGTTAACGAACTTCATTATTGGCGGTAAAACTTTGTTGTTAATGAAATTGCTAACAGCACCATTACTACTATTTTCCATTACAATTCATCTCCATTTTTTGCTAGGATCCCTTGCAGCCAATAATATGACTTCTTGGGAACCCGCTTTAAGTCTTTTAGATCATGATTACTCCGGTTAACGTAAACAACCCCGTAACGTTTTTCGATATCTGCGTGTGAACTTGGAATATCAATCAAGCCCCAGCCGAGATAACCTAGTACCTTAGCGCCGTCGATCAACATGGCATCTTTCATCGCCTTGATATGTTCTTCATGATAAGTAATCCGCTCATCATCTTCGATCATATGCTGGCCATCCCAGTGCTCGCGTAACCCAATCCCATTTTCAATCGGGAACACGGGTACTTCGTACTGGTCATACAACTTGGTAATCAAGTTGCGGAAACCGAGTGGATCAATCGCCCAGCCCCATTCATTAGCTTGTAAAAAGCGGTTGGCTTCAAATGAATAATTGAGATAACGGTTCGGGACGGCATCGGCGGGTATTTTATCCCCGTTGATAACCGTTGAACGATAATAACTAAAGGCTAAAAAATCCGCTTTCATTTTGCTGATGATTGCCTCATCACCTGGTTGCAAATCATAATCGATGCCCTGTTGTTCAACGTAACGCAGGACTTCTGGTGAATAGTGCCCGTGCACGTAAGCGTCATTCAAGTTGTTGTTCAAAAATTCGTCACTCTTACGAGCCGCCATAATATCAATTGGCTTAGCTGTTTCTGGATAAACCGGGGTGTAAGCTAACATACCACCAATCTTCACGTCATCGTAGTTCTGATGAACAAAGTCATCTAGGCGCGCGTGCGCTAACATAGTATGGTGGAAAATCCGGTATAAGTCGTTAACACTTTGATCACCCTTGGTGTACCCTGAAATGTTGAAGACTTCGTCGGTAAAGTATAAATTATGTTCATTGAACACGATCCAATATTTAACCCGGTCAGCAAAATGGGCAATCATCTTTTCACCAAAACGGACGAACGCATCAACGGTGTGGCGCGACATGAACCCGTTTTCATTTTCAGCTAAGGCTAACGGCATATCAAAGTGATACAGGCAAATCATCGGTGTAATCCCCCGTGCCAGCATCGCATCAACCAGCCGATCATAAAACGCAATCCCAGCGGCATTAAACTCACCATCACCATCTGGAACTACTCGTGACCATGAAATCTGAATTCGATACATATTCAAATGTAAGTCCTTCATCAAATCAAGATCTTCCTCGTAACGATGATATTCATCAATGGCATCATGCCAATCCGAAGTGGTTGCTGTCGCAGGACGAACATCATAAACTGAACGGCCCTTACCGTCTTCATCCCAAGCACCCTCAGTTTGCATACTTGACACTGAATTACCCCAGAAAAAATCCTTGGGCATCTGTCGCTCCTTATCCATCAAACTCCTCCTCTGTGTCATTTATTTTGGAAAACGCTTTCCTCGTGAAATAATACTATCCTATTTCTATTTCAAAATCAATACTTTTACTTTAAAAATATATACTTTTGTTAAAATAACTAAGTCCGGTTGCCACTAAAGTAGCTACAAAAAGCGGCCTGGCAGTAAATACTACTGCTAGACCGTTTTGATCGTCCTATTTATTCAAACCATTCTTAACCAGTGTATCGACAGCGGCTAATACCGCAGTATCAGCTGAGCGCGCTTGCCACCCTAACAATTGCTGGGCTTTTTGGGTACTGACCTCGTGATTGATGCGGATCATCAAACTAGACTCGCGTAATTGCCCACTAAATGGGGCTAACCCCCGCACAAACCAGTCTGGAATCAAATGTTTCGTCAGGCCTGCAGCCAACTGCGGCCGTTGTTCTTGAATCAATGTTTTGAGGTCCCACATCGAGATTGGTGTGGCGGCCACTGCTAGAAAACGCTGATTGGCCGCTGCAGGCGCCGTCATCGCCCGAACCTCTAAGTCAGCGACATCGCGAACGTCGATGACATTGACTTTAAGGTTTGGCATCATCTGCCCAGTTAATATCCGACTAACTAGATTATAACTACCCGTGACGTGCCCATTAAGCGATGGCCCAAGCATGGCACCGGCATTAACCGTCGTGAATTCTGGACTATCAGCATGCGCCTTGCAATACGCCCAGCCAGCCTCTTCAGCAACCAACTTCGACTTTTCATACAACGAAAGCCCCGGTTGGTCTTCGCGGGTCCAGTCCACTTCAGTGACGGGATGATCATGATCCAAACGACTGAAGCCAACGGCACCAAGGTTGGCAGTCATGACGACCCGCTTAACACCGGCCGCCGTCGCTGCCTTTAGAACACGGATCGTGCCGACCTTGGCCGCACTAGTGACCTCATCAGAAGCCTGACCTTGATTAACAAATACTGGTGCCGCAACACTCATCACATACGTCACGTCACGCATTGCTTCGGCCCAACCCTGATCCTGTGTCAGATCCAGAGCAACAAATGTCAATCGATCTAAGTTAGGTGTACCCGCTAGCGTCTGCTTCACACCAGCTGCTTTATCTAACGACCGTAACGTTGCCCGAACCGGATAGCCCGCTGTTAATAATTGTTTAATGATATGACTGGCTAAGAAGCCATTACCGCCAGTGACTAGTACTAATGATTTATTCATGTTTAATTCCCCCGGAATATTGGTTGTTTTTTCCATCATGGCTTGTTAATATAGCTAATATAAACCTTAGACAACACTCTAAGGCAAGTGTTAGGAGGAATCTTTTTGACCTATACGATTAAAGAAGTCGCTGATAAGGTCGGACTAAGTGCGTACACCTTGCGTTTTTATGATAAACAAGGCTTACTTCCCTTTGTCAGTCGCAATGAATCCGGCTACCGAGCATTTACAGACGGTGATCTTCATCTATTACATACGATTATTTGCCTCAAAAATACCGGTATGGCAATCAGTGCTATTCGCCAATATATCAGTTATGTCATGGCAGGTCCCCAATCGATTGCACAACGACGAGAGCTGCTGACGACTCACCGCAATGCTATTCTTGCTCAGCAAGCCCAAATTATGAAAAATCTGAAGGAAGTGGATTACAAATTAAACCTATATAGTGATCCGCACGCGCGTGAATTAGTGCAAGAGGAAATTGCTCAAGCGAAGTCTGAAAAACAAGCCCTCGGTTTAGCAGATCCATTTCCAGTGACGGAATAAACTGTTAAATAGCCGTGTTTGAGGCCATTTTCAAGCACTAAAAGCCGATTATACTAAAATAATCGGCTTTTTTTATGGCTGAATTTTGGGTGATTTCACGTCATAATGTTAATTTTAGGCAAACCTCAACTTGGTTAACTTAGCTTGTCACTGTCCCCTATCAAACGATTTAACCAACCTTTTTCAAAGTCACAGTTCGGTTACGAAGATTACAAAAGTCCGTATTCTTGTAATCTTTGCATTGCGTTCTTAAAACTCGCGACACTAACAAGTAACACGGAGGCGTTAGACTGGGTTCTGTTGATTGCGAATGACATCGCAGTTAAGATTTTTGTCAGTAACTTATTTAATCGATAATCACAAAATTTATAGGAGTGTCTAATTTGAAAAAACTTGTAAGTACAATCGTAACTACCTCAGCTGCAGCCGCTGGTTTATTATTCGCCGGTGTCCTCAATGCTAACGCCGACTCAACTTACACCGTTAAGAGCGGTGATTCCGTTTGGGCCATCGCACAAAAATTCAACACAACTATTAATCATGTTGAAACGACTAATAACATCAAGGGTCACTACATCTTACCTGGTCAAAAACTATCTATTAAGACGAGTTCAAGTGCTTCAACGACTAGTTCTAGTTCAACTAGCAACACAACCGCAACGACCACTTCAACGAGTTCAACTGACTCCACGACTTCAAGCTACACCGGTAGCAATTTGAAGAGTTACGTTTTAAGTCAGATGCAATCACGGACTGGTGTCTCAGCTTCGACTTGGAACACGATCATTACGCGTGAATCCAACTGGCAACCATACGTCCGCAACAGTTCTAGTGGTGCCTACGGGTTATTCCAGAACATGCACATCAGCAGTGGTTCTGTTGAAGAACAAGTTAACGCTGCCGTTGCCCTATATGAAGCACAAGGTATGGCTGCTTGGGCCCTTTAATCTAAAACTATTAAGACAAAGTCGGGAATCCTTCCCGACTTTTTTTGTTGCGTTAAATTACTTTCTATAATCAACATCCTTTTAAACTTATAAGAACAATACCGGTATTAACTATTTAATATTGGGAATGTCACGTTAAACATTGTAATTGCCGCTATTTTTGCTAACTGGCTCAACTATTGGTAATTTCAGTAATTATTATATTGCTATTTCTGTCATATTTTTTATATTAGTAGCCGATATATTGTCACCGATACGTCCCGTCACGATAGTCTTCAACTATTCAGTAAAATATTTACTCCCCATAATTTTCTCAGAATCTCGCAATCGCTTCTTAAAATTAGCGACACATGCGAGTAATAAGTCGCCGCTATACTAATTTTTGTTGATCAACAATTGTACGACACGCTGATTGCTTACAAAAAATGGGAGAGTATAACTTGAAAAAATTATTAACCACAATCTTAACAACATCCGCTGCAACGGTTGGCCTACTATTGGCCGGAACTGTTTCTGCACACGCCGACGCAACTTACACCGTTAAGAAGGGTGACTGTGTCTGGGCAATTTCACAAGAATATAAGACGACGATCGAATCAATCGAAACAGCCAACAACATTCACGGCCATTTAATTTTACCAGGCCAACAATTACGGATTCCAGGGGTGAACGCCCAGGACCTTACTAGTCAAGCACCAGCGGCACCGTTCGTTTCAGCGCCAGTTCAGCAGGCACCGGTCACCACACCAACCCAGCCAGCTGAAACACAGGCCGCAACTACGACTCAAACAACACCAGCACAAACTAACGAGACGGTTGCTTCGGCACCAGCAACTACCCCGGCAACTGAAAGCTATTCGGGTGATAACCTACAAAGTTACGTGCTCGGTCAAATGCAAGCACGGACTGGTGTTGACGCCGGAACTTGGAATCACATCATTAATCGTGAATCTAACTGGCAGCCACACGTCGTTAACGGCGCAAGCGGTGCATACGGTTTATTCCAAAACATCCATATTAGTGGTGGTTCCGTTCAACAACAAATCGACGCCGCAGTTAACTTGTACCACGCACAAGGCATGCAAGCCTGGGCCCTCTATTAAATTAAAAAGACACTAAAAAAGGCTGGAATTTTCCAGCCTTTTTTGCCGTTCAACGATTGTTAACAACGCTTCAACTAACCACGATTAACGTGACTTGTGCCACTCGCGACCCCTAATTATGATCCGCGTATATCAATTTGCCGTGTTAATAATCACCAACACAACTTACGTCAAGTGGGCCAAATGGTGCGCATAGCCCAACGCAATCACGATAATTCCCACAATGGCACTCACTTGATAGATTGGGAACAGTGTGGGCCATACCCAGCCGATGCCAACCATGCCGTAACTGGCGATTAATAACAATAGTCCGGTCAGCCAGTTGACTTTCTTCCAGATCACTGGCAAGTTGTACGTCCAGGGTACCCGGATACCCCAGGTCACATTCTGTGGAACATCCATACAAATTCCACCAACCACACTGGAAAGCACGCCGAGTGTAAGCCCGGAATTGGCCGGCTGAAACCATATCGGAACGACTAAAATTAGGATAAGATACCCCAACCACCCCATTGCCAGATGATCCGTCATCGCTATGAAGTCAAACGGCGTCAACGCTAAGCGATTGGTCAGCCATGGGGCCACTAACAAGAATAGAAAAGCGCCGGTCAAGTAAACCAACCCTAACCAAGTAAACTGTTGATTGCCCAATTGCAACGGCTGGCCGATTAGTGAGCGGCCCCACGCATACATGATGATTAACGCGCTCATCGTGCCAACGATTTGTAATCTAACTGGAATCGCTGTTCGTTTTGCCAATTGTGCCATCCCCCTTGTATTGTTAACCTAATTATAGACAGGCGCCAGCTACCTACCACTAATATCCGGTGTTCAGGCACATCATTGCCATTATTTAGGCCCCTATTTCGTTAGTTATCCACTATAATTAAGACTAAACTGATTAGGAGGACGTTCAATGACCACCATGCAATTGATTCATCCACAATGGCTGTTAATAAAATCGGGGCTCAAAACAATTGAAATCCGTTTAAACGATGCAAAACGCCAAGCCTTACAAGTCGGTGACATTGTAAATTTCATCGATCTGACGACTGGCCAGCAGCTCACCACTCAGCTCATCGACATCACGCGTTTCGCTAGTTTTGAATCCTTACTGAGCGAATACACTGCCGTTCAAGTCGGCAGTGCCCCGGGAACGCCGGTAACACAGATGGTTCAAGAAATGCTAACGTTGTATTCCCCTGTCCAAGTTGCGCAATCGGGCGTCGTCGCCTTGCAGGTCCGTCCCTTAATCGGACAATAACTGGTTGAGCTGGCGATACTGTGCCAACATCCACTGTTGATAAGTCAACTTAGCTGGCATGGTTTCAGTCACATTCAACACTGGCACCTGATTCTTCTTGGCTAATGACACCATGTTAGTCACTAATTTATCACTAACTTGGCTGTTATTCACAAAGAAGGCGACTTGCCGACTCTTTAATGCCTGCTGCATCTTGTGGATAACTTGCGGTGCTGGGTCAGTGCCCTTCTCAATCGCATTTTCAAAGTCTTGATTAGCAACCTTAAACCCTAAACTGGTCAATGCGTAATCAAAGACGGGCTCACTGACTAACACTTGCCGATTCTTTAACTTGTTAGCCTTCGCTCGTAACTTGGCCTGTTCCTGTTGAATCGGTTTAAGCGTGGCGATGTACTTGCGGGCGTTGGCCTTAAAATACGTGCGATACTGGGGTTGCTTTTTAGCTAACTGATTAGCGAGATAGTTCGCGGTGGCGGGCATCGTTGCACTGTCATACCAGAGATGCTCGTTAGCCCCTTCCTTGCGATGCATCACGTCCTCGCCGACCCGAATCAATTTGGCTCGTTGCGTCGAGTGCACGACCTTGTTCATCCAGCCATCATAGCCGATGCCATTAGCGATGACGAGATCAGCCTGACCAACCGTCTTAGCCACGGTTGGTGTTGGCTCAAAATCATGGGGATCAACGGACGGTTTGTTGATAATTGACGTCACGCTGACGTGCTTGCCACCGACAGCTTTTGCCACACTACCATAAAAATTCGTCGTCGCAACAATGTTGACCTTATGCGATTCAGCAGTCGTTGACTTAGACTGACAGCCCGTTAACAAGCCCCCACCAATAACAAGTCCACCTAGTAATAGCCACAAACGTTTCACAATTGCCACTCCCTTTTTAAATAGTAATCATTACGTTTTAAAGAATAGCAATAAATTCCATTCTTGTAAATAGTAATATTTACGTTTTACAATTTTATTCGTTAGGAGTTTCTTATGAAAAAAATTCTGATTCCGATTATCACTGTTCTTATTATCGGTACCATTGTTGGTCTCAGCACCCTACACCGCACCCCGCGAGCCACCACAACTACGGTTCACAAATCACGCGTTATCCAACAACCACAACCGATTACCGAAACGACCATTGCTAAACAGCCTGCTTTAAAATACAGCTGCATTATTTATTACGCGATCAAGCACTTAAAGATTCAGCGTTGGCAAGAAGTTAATGATTTCAGCTTGGATTGGCAGGTCGAAATTTACACTGGCCAGGGGCAAACTAAGTATCTGGTTTGGTCTGATAAACACATTAAGGCAGATGCCAAGCAACTCCAGCCGAACTGGTTCACACTCAAAAATGACCAGGTCACTTATGACAGCTTTGGTGTGCATACTTTTAAAAAAGATCTGACTGCCACAGTCAGTATGAGGACCATTCTAGCTCAGATCAAGCGTGACCACGCGACGAAAACCGTTCGCCACATGCCAACTAACCTTGTAATCAAAGATCATCGTTGAACACGCTTTAAGTTAACTTTTCCATTCTCAGGAGGATTGGAAAAGTTTTTTTATCCACGTGTTTTCCGACCCATTTACCGTATTTAGTTAGTGTCTACTAATTGATTTGGAAATGAGGCTTGTTTAATGATTACCAACTGGTTTGATGATGATCCACTATTCAATCGTTACTATCCGTACGATGCCGGCTACCGGTATTACTTTGAACACGAATGGGGTATCCCGGTTCAGCGCGATGAACAATTATTTGAGTTTCTGAGTCTTGGCGGTTTTGCCGCTGGTCTCAACTGGGCCGTCGTGTTCAATAAACGGTCAGCATTCAGCGCAGCATTTGACGCCTGGCAAATTGAGGTGGTGGCAGCGTATCGCTCAGAACAAATCACCAATCTCCTCAGCAATTCGGCCATCATACGAAACCGTCGTAAAATCGAAGCCGTGATTCACAACGCTCGCCTGATTCAACAAATTCGGACCACACAGTCTTTTAAAGACTATCTCTGGCAACAATTGGGCCATCAACAATTAATTATCCAGCCCCAGTATTATGATGAACTCCCACGCACAACAATTACTGGCGATCGCATCGCACAGCACTTACAACAAGTTGGTTTTAAATCTGTCGGTCCGGTAACGATTAATGCTTGGTTGGTAAACACCGGTTTTATTACGGCACGTCCCGACCAACTGGGCATTATTACGACGACTCCCCGGCCTTCGTCAACGATGCTGCCCCCACGCTCACCGCACCAACTCGGGCATTTTAAGCCTTAACCCAGGCTTGTTGCGCTGCTTTAATTGCCGTTCGGCGTATCTAGCGCGAGGCCCGCTGATTTTCCCTGATAATAACGGCTAAAAAGCCAATTAAAGTCCATAATCACAGTCGCTATTTAGCAGTTAAAGGGATATACTTATACCGGCGTCATTTAATTCGAACCAACGCAGTTTTTGCGATTTGAAAGGTGTTTGCGTATGACTTGGTCACATTGGGAGATAACTCCATTTATTACAAGTGTTTTTTTCATCCTAGGCGTGCTGACCCTTTTTTGGGTATCACAAAATTGGATTATCAACTTCTTCAATACTCATCATTGGCGGGTTGACCAATCGCTTATTACCGACTGGTACGGCTTAATCTACATGATGTTATTTGTCTTTGGGATGCAAACTGCCGTTGTGGGCCAGAACGACGCCTGGATTTTCATGAATTTCCAGCTCATCGGGCTAACTTTTTGTGGCTACTTTCTCAATGTACGTGTCCGCTATTACTACTTGTACCCGCTTGTCTTTATCTTTATGGGCTTCAATCACTCCTTGTATTACTGGGAGTCGTGGGGGCACGCCGTCACACTGATCCTCTTCTTTACGGCGCTCGGCCGATTGCGTAAACACGTCCCACTCCAAACGAAACAGGGACAAGTCGCACTTTATTTAGTCACTTGTGCTGGTTTTGGGGCCGTTCTCTGGTGGTTCATGAAGCTTAAGTTCAACTTATCATGGGCAACTTATTGGCAAGAATGGACCTACCTACTCGTCTTTGCTTCCTTGCTCTATATCTACGCCAGCATGTTGTCAGCCAATGCACACCTCAAACAGAATCTGGTCGCATTCGCTAATCACGACGCTCTGACCAAAATCGAAAATTTTGCAGCTTACAAAACAGCCATTAATTATCAGGTTACAAGCAGTCGGAAAAACGGCTCACAATTGACCATGCTGATGTTTGACATCGACCACTTCAAACAAGTCAACGACACTTATGGTCACTTGGCTGGCGACAAAATTCTTCAGCACGTCGCCCAAGTAGCTACGATTGTCTTTCATGCTAATAATCCGCAAATCTCACTATATCGAACCGGTGGCGAGGAATTTAACGTTATCTTCCCCAACTATGATTTAACCGAAGCACTTGCGGTCGCTGAACAACTATTTGCGGCCATCAATCATATCGCTGTACCAGTTAATGATCATCAAATCCAACTGTCGATCTCGATTGGCCTATCAGAATTAGCAGCTGATGACCAATCACCAACGGCCTTTTATCAGCGCGTCGACGCCAATCTATATCATTCTAAAAAGCACGGACGAATGCAAATCACCGCGAAATAAAATAATCATTAATCTTAAAAGGACGGTTCTAACGACTAATTTTAGTCATTGGAACCGTCCTTAATTAAGATTAATTCGCTATAGAAACGCTACGGATATTGGCCATCGCAATACTTGCTGGTGCTGTTAGATAAATCCGGGCTTGATGCCAATCGAGCTTCACCAACTGGCTGGTTGCCGTCTGATAATAGCCAACGGTATCGTTAAAATAATCGACGTTGAGCAATGGTAGTTTTGGTAACGCTGCAATCTGTTTCAACTGGGTCGCCACAGCTCTTTTATCCTGAGCATTTGGATAGTGTTTATGGGCATAGATTGCAGCGTGTTTTTCAATCAAGTCATGATAACCAGTCAACGCCGCGAACGGCGCAAATTGGGCAGCACGGTCTGCTTGGGGCATTGGTAAATGCCTTGAAGTAGGTCGCGAGCACTCTAAAATATCCGCATAGCGACTCGTATCATTAAATAACGCAGTAGTACTGGCTTCCTTTGTCATTAGGCACGATGTCCCCCAATCTGCTCATTACGTTCAATCGTAGTTGAACTCGGTTTTAGATCTGCCAAGCGAATGACGACATTCTTATTCCCGGAACGACGTTGTAATTTCAAAATGGCGCGTTGCAATTGCCCATCGCGTTCACGTTTGCGTTGTGCGTCTCGTTCTTGCGCTTGGGCCACTTCTGGATTTTCAAATAAGTTAGTTTGTTGATACCGAGGTTGGCACCTAACCTGCTGTTCGTCGACCAAATGGTTCGCCATAACGGTCACACGTCGAACCATCAATTGACGATTAACGACTTGTTGATAAAGCTGTTGATACGCAGCCCCTAGCTCGTGTTGTGAAGCACTCGCCTGCGCTAATGTCACCTTGGTATGAGCGGGCTTTGGTACTTGTCGTCCATAGTAGTCTTCGGTGACCGCACCCTGATAATGCGTGCCAACTGATGAAGCATTAGCATCGTAATCAATACGAATTCCCAACTGATCTGTCACCACGTGGCGAGCAACCAGTTCGAGTGTCAAATTATTCACCATGCCGCGTAACACGGCCTGCCCTTCAGTATAAGTATACGGTCGCATCAACACTTGACTGGCATATATACCATGTTCGCTAGCATGGTAATTTTTGATGTCAGCAATTGTTGCCGACTCATCGCCCCACGCATGATCAATTAACAGTTCCGCGTTTTTACCAAACTCACGATATAATTGTTCTTCATTATGAGAATCCGACAAGGTTCCTAGTGAACAGCGCGCAATGTCACCCATCGTATTGAGCCCCAGGGCTGCCAACCGCTTAGCATAGCCATGACCGACTCGCCAAAAATCAGTCAACGGCTCGTGCGCCCATAAGTATTGCCGATATTGCTGCTCATCCATCTGTGCAATCCGAACACCGTCAGCGTCAGCGGGAATCTTCTTGGCAACAATATCCATCGCCACCTTAGCTAAGTAAAGATTAGCACCAATCCCAGCCGTCGCCGTAATCCCAGTCTCGGCCTGAATCTCGTGAATCATCGTCTTTGCCAGTGCGTGCGGTGAAACCTGAAAAGTACTTAAGTAGTCTGTGACGTCCATGAAGACTTCATCAATCGAGTACACGTGAATGTGTTCCGGCTTAATGAAGCGCAAATAGATATCATAAATCGCAGCACTCTTCTGCATGTAATAACTCATTCGTGGGGGAACGACCCGATAATCGATACCCAAATTAGCATGTTTGAGGAGCTGATCACGATAAATTGAGCGATGCCGCCGAACCGCCTGATAGGAAGTCTGGCGACCACGGGCGCGATTTAAAGTTGCGACCCGTTGTTCAACTTGAAATAACCGGGGCCGCCCTGGAACACCAAATTGCTTTAGTGCTGGCGAAACCGCCAAACAAATCGTCTTATCAGTGCGACTCATATCAGCGACAACCAAATTGGCATTCAATGGGTCGAGTTGATGAGCAACGCATTCGACTGAGGCATAGAATGATTTTAAATCAATTGCCATGTATGTTCGCTGTTCCATCAATATAATGACTCCCTTCCAATTAATCGACACAATCGCAGTCGTTGTTCACCTTAACATTTTGCTGGTAATCCAAAATAAATCTCATGCTGCTGATCGAATTTTAACGATAGCCGCATGTCGCTCGCCCCCATGACACTCACTTTTGGATGAAACCTGACTCAATAATTTGTCGTTAAAAGAACATATGTTCTTTTAACTAATTATAAATTAAAATCCGGTTGAATGCCAGTATCCGTTAACAAATAATTGCAGACTTCAAATTAGACTTAAGCCCCGAAAAGACACCCGTTCACCAGCACGTACCGTGACCACGAACAGTTGCCTTTTTAATGTCATTTTATGAGTGGCTCTGCGTTTCAGTCGGGACCAACTTCGTAAATTCATGTAAAAAATCTGCCGTCTTCTTACCCGGGAACTTGGTGCTTAATAGACCATACGGTACTGTTACGGACGTTTTCAGCGGTACTGTAACTAAATTCGGATGAATTCTTTTCCACGGCGTAAGCGAAATCATTGCGATATTCTCCTCAACGGTCTCATTAAACGTATTGATGTCATAACGCCCGCTAGTATCAATTGGCTGAATACTAGGTTCTGCCGCCAACATTTCACTCCGAACCAGATCATTTTTCTCACTAATTCCCGTTGACACCATCAGAACTTTACGATGCGCAAGGTCACTGTACGTGATTTCATCCAACTGGGCTAATGGATTATCACTACGGACAGCAATTCCAAAGTGATACGCTCCCAACTGTATCGCACTAAAGGACTGCTTCAAAGTTGTGCTATCGAACGTCCCAACGATTAAATCACTACTCCGACCAAGCATCGCATACTCACGATTTCTCGAATTCAAGTCTTCCTGCAATTGAACTAATCTAATCTGAAATTTAGGCATCTTTGGTGCCAGTTCTTTCCATAATGACATGAAGGCATCAGCAGGATGTAGTAAGGAAGTTCCCAACAAAATCAGTTGCTTATCGTCTGAACGGACCCGTCGCGTCTCTTCAATGGCCGTGTTTAGTAAATCGAGCAACTGTTGCACATACGGTTGGAACTTCTTACCCTGTGGTGTGAGTTGGACCCCGGTCGCAGTTCGGACGAATAGTTTTAGGTTAAGCTCCGCTTCCAGCCGGTTGATCTGTTTCATCACCGCAGTACCCGATATAAAACTCTGTTCCCCCGCCTTCGTAAAACTACCATACTCACTAACTCGTAAAAACGTCTGTAATTGATTAAAATCCACAACGGTCACCTCCTAACCTTCTAGTATAAACTAAAAGTTAATGCCAAGCTAACTAACGGATTCTTCTCAGGTGGCACGTTGCTGGCTATACTAGTCATTGTAGTTGAGGCACAGCACATCAGAAACGAGATGATTAATTGAACAAAAAGTTTATGCAAACTATTTTTCAAATTATTGTTACCGTCGCTGCACTTGTCGTCATCGTCTATGCAGTTCAGCAACACTCACCAACCACCGACAAGTCTAACCAAGCCACCAAGCAACAGACAAGCGTTACCTATTCGGACAACTCGCATCTGACCGAAGCGGATGTCGTTGGTGTTTGGATCAATCACCACAACAAAGATATTCACCAACAAATCACTTTCACTGCGGATCACAAGTGGAAGGAGAACCAACATCACGTCACTAATATTTATTCCGGTACTTGGAAAATTATTGGGCACAATCAAATTTCACTATCACCCTATGGTGAAAAAATCCAGCTTTCCGGTCATGATTTTTCCACAATGGACGTCTTAAATTACCATCACATTTTAAATAAACAAAAAAATTAATCAGGAGGAAACAAATATGTCAGTAAAAAACAAAGTTATCGTTATTACAGGAGCCTCATCGGGTATTGGCGAAGCCAGTGCCAAATTGTTAGCCAGCCATGGTGCCAAAGTTGTTTTAGGTGCACGGCGTGAACAACGCCTACAGAAATTAGCCAATAAAATCCAGCAACAAGGCGGGCAAGCCACTTACCGCGTAACGGATGTGACTAAGCCTGAAGACTTAACAGCGTTAGTCGCTTTAGCCAAGCGAGAATTTGGCGGTATTGATGTCATTTTCAATAATGCCGGTATCATGCCGACTTCACCAATCAGTGCACTAAAAACTGATGAATGGAATGCCATGATCGATGTGAACTTAAAAGGTGTTTTGAACGGTGTCGCCGCAGTAATGCCTGATTTCACCAATCAAAAGTATGGTCAAATCATTACGACATCTTCAGTAGCTGGGCTTAAGAGTTTCGCTGGTTCCGGCATCTATGGTGCAACTAAATTTGCAGTACGCAATTTAATGGAAGTAATCCGCATGGAAAGTGCTCAAGAACACACCAATATTCGGACCACCAGCCTCTATCCGGCAGCTATCAACACTGAATTATTGCACACCATTACCGATACCAATGCTAAGCAAGGTATGAATAAATTATATGCATCCGTCGGTATCACCCCAGATGCAGTGGCCCGTGTCGTTGACTTCGCAGTTGCACAACCAGATGACGTCAACGTCAATGAATTTACCATTTACCCGACAAAGCAAGGCTAATCGATGACGACAATCCACGATCAATATTAGAAAGAAGCGATTCATGAATGGAACGGTCTATCAATAAAGCGACGATTTATCACAGTCTAGTTTTAAGCCTAATAATCATTCAGTTACTAAGCTTAATTGTCCCCGTCAACTTGACGCTATTAAATGCCGTGCTTGCAATCGGGGTCTCAATTCTCGGAATTCAAAGCTTAAGCCGCTCTTTTCAAGTCGCGACATTGATCTTTTTCATTGCTGGGTTGGGACTGCTAAGTACTACGGGTTTATCAATCAACGGTCTAGCCATGGCAATCACTTCAATGGTCGATATCGTGGTGTTACTAGTTGTTATGCAACTTTTCTTAATCCCTGTCACCATTGGCAACTACCAAGCTACTGTCGAAGCATTCATGCAAAAGCACATTCGTGGCCCCAAACAAACCTTCACCTTTGTCATGATTGTCACGCACCTACTATCAAGTATTCTCTCCATGGGGACCGTTGCCATTGTCCTATCAATTCTAGGCGACAGTATCAAGCGCCAAGTCAAAGACGCCACCCGTTTTTCGGCAACAGCCGTAACCCGTGGATTTACGCTCGGCACATTATGGGCACCTGGAGCAGCAACAATCTTTCTAATCAGTACCGTTACTAAAGTCGGGTGGACCCAATTATTCATACCATGCCTGATTTTAGGCCTGTTAGGATTATTGCTAGCGTATTTGATGGAATATAACCAACCGTATATGCGGATTCAGCCCGTGACAACCAATACTAAGCAGCAGACTCGTTTTACCGAACACGCATCACTTGTCAGTTTAGTGGCGGCCGTTATTGCCCTACTAATACTCAGCTTTGTTTTAATGGAAAGCAAAGTCGTAAGTTCAATGAACGCTGTTACACTTTCCGGTTTACTAATTGTCCTGATTTGGGTCACGGCATTAGGGCTCAAGCCGACTACGGGCCAAACAGCCTTCAAATTTGCACTAAAAAAAGCTAGCCTTGATTATTGGCAACACGGAATTGCAAGCGGTGCAGCGCTTGCGCCGTTCTTTGTTGGAATCGGTACGTTCACGTACGGTTTTCAACATTCCACTATCAGTAGCGAACTAACCCACGCGTTAGCACCAAGCTTTGCTCACCTTGGCTGGTTATTGATCGTTTTAATTCCCATTATTGTCGTATTGGTTTCCCTAATTGGCATTCACCCACTAGCATCAGTAGCACTAATTGGCAAGATTATTATGACCATGCACATTGCCCTTTCACCACTATTAATCGCATTGAGTCTGAATATCGGAAGCGTCGTTGCATACATGTTATCACCGTTTGCAGGTATCGTCATGATTGTCGCGACCCTGTTACATGTCAGCTCAGCAACTGTCTCGGTACGTTGGAATTGGCAATTTTGCCTCATCTTCCTCGTACTTAGTTTGGGCGTAGCAACTTTATTAAGTCTTATTTTTTAAAAGAGAGGTTCTTACAATGAAAAAAGTTATTTTATTAGGTGCTACCAGTAACATTTCAAAATATTTAATTCCACGCCTACTTGCCAAAAACGATGTTGAACTCACACTATTTGCTCGTCAAGCTACTCGACGGCTTCATCAGTACGCCGCCCAATCGCAGGTTACTCTCACGAACGGCAATTGGAATAATTCCGCTGATCTTACGGCGGCAATCGCGGGTCAAGATATCGTTTACTTGGCAACGGGGCATTTCACCACCGCCAATCAAAATGTTGTCGATGCGATGAAGCAAAATGGTGTCGAGCGCCTAATTGTCGCAGGTGGTTTAGGCATTTACGATGAAGTCGCTGGTAAATTTGGTATTTGGAATGCCCAAATGATGGGTGATTATACTGAAATCAAGCGAGCTGCTGCCGTGATTGATAATAGTGGACTAAACTATACATTTTTAAGAATGGCCTGGCTATATAATAATGACCAGCATACGGACTACAAGGTCATTCCTCAGGGGATGCCATTCAAAGATACGCAGGTGACACGCCAAGCCGTTGCTGACCTGATTACTGAAATTATTCACAATCCCCAATTATATCAGCGAAGTAGCATTGGCGTCGCTGAACCCAATACTGCTTGGAACAAACCTGGTTTTTACTAGGAGGTCGGTTTAATGCAAATTAAAGTTGATTTAGACGATGGCTTTTTACCACGAATCTATACCAGTAACGCGAACGTCAAACACTCAGGCCAACCGATTCTATCGTTTCCAATTGAAATCAAATCAATTCCTGCAATAACGACTGCGTTTGCTATTTCGCTCATTGATTACGACGCCGTCCCACGAACGGGTTTTCCGTTCATTCACTGGCTCGCGACCAATATTCCTGTCATGGCAGAAATCCCAGCCGATTTCAGTCGTAATTTTGAGGGCCCCCAAGGTCAAAACTCATGGATGTCACGCTTTTATCAGTTAAACGATTCGTATTTCGCCGATCACTATGCCGGACCGAATCCACCTGATCAGCCTCATCGATATACACTATCCGTATTTGCACTCAAGCACAACTTGCCGTTGAATAACCGCTTCTATTACAACGACTTCCGTGAACAACTAGTGGGAAACGTACTAACAAAAGCCGAGCTTCAAATTTTAGCCCACAATTAATTTTAAATGAAAGGTGTTTTTAACAATGAACAATAATGAAAATAGCGTCCAACACGGCATTTTTGCAATGGGAGATTTAAACGTTGCTTTTCAACAATACTTTACCGGTAAAAGTTACCACAACGCTCTAGTGAAAGACGAGCAAGTCAACGTAACTGTCAGCAACGTCAGCTTTGAACCCGGAGCCCGTAACAACTGGCATATCCATCACAATGGCTATCAAATCTTATTAGTCACTGGTGGCGAAGGCTGGTACCAAGAAGCCGGGCAACCGGCACAGCGATTACATCCTGGTGATGTGGTGATCACCCATGACGGTATCAAACACTGGCACGGTGCTACTAAAGATAGTTGGTTCAGTCACATTGCCATCACTGCAGGCACACCAGAATGGCTATCACCCGTTAGTAATGACGAATATAACGCATTGGCTTAGGAGGTACTAGATAATGAAGAAAATGAAGATAACAGCCAACGACCGCCACTTCACAGCAAATTTGGAAGAAAATGCCACCACCGCAGCGTTACTTTCACAACTACCACTAACACTGCCGATGCTCAACCTTTATAACCGTGAATTGACGTATCGTTTTCAGCAGGCACTCCCTGCTAACGAGGCACACACTACTGGCTATGCAGTTGGTGATATCGCCTACTGGACACCGCGACACAGCTTAGTGATTTTTTATGAGCAAACTGGCGAAGTGATTAGTAACCTTCAAAAAATTGGTCACATTAATGCTGGCGATTTGAAACAATTCCGTTCATCAAGAAATATTAAAATGCAGTTTGAAGAAGATTAATTAAGGAGAGAAAGTCATGTTCAATTTTACAGATAAAGTCGTTATTGTTACAGGTGCACGCACGGGAATCGGCCTGAGTGCTGCCACTCTATTCGCCAAAGCAGGTGCTCACGTCATTTTAGCTGGCCATCATGAACCTAAAGACGAAGCCCAACAGCTAGTCGATCATGGCTACTCAGCCGTTTCATTCAAGTGTAACGTCGCTGATCCCAAAGACGTCGCCGGAATGGTGAAATTCGCAGTTGCTCAGTTTGGGCACCTCGACTATGCTTATAACGATGCTGGGATTCAAAGTCCAGTCACCGATACCGCCGATCTATCGGTTGAAGAATATGATCATGTCATGGATACTAACTTAAAAGGCATGTTTCTCAGTATGAAGTACGAATTACGACAGATGCGTGCTTAGGGAACACCAGCCGCAATCGTAAACTGTTCTTCAATGGGTGGTCTCGTTGGTATTGCTGATCGAACTGCCTACCACGCTTCAAAGCACGGCGTCTTAGGCCTGACAAAGAGTAGCGCCTTAGAATACGCTGACCGGAATGTTCGGATCAACGCCGTGTGTCCAGGAATCATTGATACACCAATGGTTGCCCGAATGGATGATACTGAACGACAGGAGATGGACGACCTAGTCCGCGAAATTCCCATGGGGCGTTTAGCTAAACCAGAAGAAGTCGCTCAAGTCGTACTCTTTCTTTGCAGTGATGCTGCCAGTTACATGGTTGGTCAAGCCGTCGCTGTTGACGGTGGTTACACTATTCACTAATACGAGGAGGATCAGAATGACCAAGGTTTTAATTTTAGGGGCTAACGGTCGAATTGCGCGGATTGTGGAACAACGACTCTTAGCCGAAACTGACGTCCAGTTGACACTAGTCTTAAGAAATGCAGGGCGCCTACTAGTCACTTCACCAGAACGAGAAACGGTTATTCAAGGTGATGTCAGTGATTCACAGCTACTAGACACTGTTATGCCTAATCAGGATATCGTCTATGCAAATCTAGCCGGGAATATGGCATTATTGGCACAGACCATTATCACGTCAATGAATCGCAATCATGTGCCCCATCTTATTTGGGTCACAGGATCCGGACTCTACCACGAAACCCCTAATCCATTTGGCGCTTGGGTCGAACAGGTAGTCGGTCACGCTGCTAAAAACGATACGCGACATGCGGCCAGAATAATTGAATCATCGGATATTCCTGCTACAATTATTCGTGCGGCCTATATGACCGACGATACCAAAATTGACTATGAACTGACTTACAAAGGTGAACGCTTCAAAGGAACCATGATTTCACGCGCTAGTATTGCTGATTTAATCATGAAGATTATTGCTGAGCCAACAGCATACGAAAATACCAGCCTTGGTATTGCTCAACCGGGCACTGATAACATGTTGCCACAAGTCAAATTGATGGCTCAGCATCGCTAAATGTGAACATTTAAAAGTAATCAATTACACCTAACCCGCTTCAACAATCATCCATAATTAATAAAACTGGCTGCTAGACACTTTAAACCGTGTCTAGCAGCCAGTTTTATCTGATTCAATTATTATTAATATACTCAGCCACCGTTTCAAAACAACGTGGCACTTATTGCCCTGCCGTACTTTCCTGCTCCAACTTAATCGTCAACAATTCCGGGTCTTCATTGACTAACGCTTGTAGACGTGAAAATAGCATCAGCAACCAGCCAAACGAAATCGCAAAGGCTTGAATCTCAAATGCCGTCAGCGATGGATACCCAAACCAGCGAAAACCAAAGTTGAGTAGTAATAGCACCACGCCAACGCCGTATGAGAGCCACAGAAAATCTTTCGTCACGGCTGGTAATAGCCACCGCACCCCCACAATCAACAAGACTAACAACGTGACCAAGCCACCAGCAACTAAGTCATGTAACCAGTGAAACGTCAGGTTGTTAGGAAATAGCCCGACCGCCCCGAAATCGACAGCGGTCAACGTCAACAATATCCGCAAGGTTGACGTTCGCCAAGTACGCGGATAAATTCGACTAAGTGAAACAAATAGATAGTCAATCAGAACGACCATCAATAACGCCGAAAAAATCAGTGTCAAGTTGAATTGCCAGGCATTTTCAGCGGCATGCGTCCCTAAAAAGCTTAAATTATGCTGCCACCATCGCCGTTGACCATTGGCGGCCATTGAGATAACACAGCCACTGACAATCACCACCGTTAAAATCGTTGATAACGACCGCGCATTTATCGTCAACGCAGCGCTAATCATGAACGCATCCGCAAAATACGTAAACAAGACCAGTAGCAACATAGATGTAAAGCGATCGAAGATGACATCTGGAAATAATAATTCTAATACCCAGAAAGCCCCGACCAGCGCAAAGGCTAAGATCATAATAAACGCAATCGTAATAACTGGAAAGTTCCGCCAATAAATATGGCGCGAAAATCGATTTTCTGGATCATTACGCGTTTTTAAGAAAAAGCCGACAAATAGCACTGCGCCGGTAACCACACCGGCCACAATCGTCAAACTCCCGATTGATTGCGCACCTGTCAGTGGAACTGGTCGCACTTTTTGAAACCACCAGTACCCGTAACTGGCTAACCCCGATAGGATTGCAACCAACAGCGGCCAGATTATCAAGTATTGCTGCCACTGTGGTTGACGTGGCTTAATCTTCTCTAAGACTAGTGCGTCATTGCGCACCTTTAACTGTAACTGATCATCGCGATCAATCCCGGCTCGTTTTAATGCTGAGACTGGGATTGAAACCCGCACTTGTTGCTCTTGCCCTGCCATGTCCGACTCCTTATACTTTCATTACTCAAAGACCATCTGATTACGATACAGTTCCGCATAGAAGCCGTTTGCCGCTAATAAATCATGGTGGTTCCCCTGTTCAATAATTTGACCATCCTTCAATACAACGATTTTATCGGCATTCAGGATTGTTTTCAAGCGGTGAGCAATGACAAAGCTGGTTCGCCCTTGGATGACGTTGTCCATTGCGGCTTGAATATTGGCTTCCGTCACCGTATCAACGTTCGAAGTCGCTTCATCCAAAATCAGCAACTTGGGATTTGTTAAAATCGTCCGGGCAATTGACATCAACTGCTTTTGACCAGCAGAAAAAATACTCTGTTCGTCGGAAACGCGCGTCTGATAGCCATCTGGCAGGCTCATCACAAAGTCATGAATATTAGCCTGCTTCGCCGCATCGATGACCCGATCCATACTAGCCGTTGGGTCCCCGTAACGAATATTATCCGCAATCGTGCCCGTAAACAACTGGGGTTCCTGTAAGACAATCCCGACATTTTGCCGTAGCACCTGGAGATCAAAGTCTTGAATATTCACCCCATCAAACGTAATCGCACCACTATCAACATCATAGAAGCGATTCAACAAATTCATGACCGTCGTTTTCCCCGAACCAGTTGGGCCAACGAGTGCCACCATCTCACCGCGGTGCACATGGATCGACACGCCATGCAAGATTTCTTTACCTGGTAAGTAACTAAAGCGCACATTATCAATCAGTAATTCATCATGAATCCCGTCGAGCGCTTGACCGTTAGCGGGGCTCACTTCATCCGGTTGATTACGGACTTCATCGACCCGCCGTGCACCAGTAATCGCTAACTGAATCATACTATATAAACTAGTCAATGACATAATTGGCTGGTAGTACTGTTGGGCGTAGTTAACGAACACCACGACCAGCGCCAAAGCTGCTCCAGTCGACATACTCCCATTCAGCGCTAACCATGAGCCAAAGAAGATGACAATTGCCGTGTTAAGCAGTGACATCCCTTGCATCAGTGGATTCAAAATACCTGACCAGATTTGACCCGTCAACGCTGACTGGCGAACCTTACCATTATACTGATGAAAGCCTTTCAAGGAGTCCTGCTGTAAGCCGTTGGTAATCAAGACTTTTTGACCGGTAATTTGTTCATTGATATAACCATTCAGTTGACCGATATCATCCTGTTGTTGGTTCACCGCGACGCCAGCCTTGTGCATGACAAACGCCGCGATAATTAATGCAACCGGCGTAGAAGCCATCGTCACCCACGCCATCGTAGTATTTTGATTAAACATCACAATTAGCAGGCCAACAAACTGAGCCACGGCTAATAAAATTTCTAGCAAGGCTTGATTCATGGCATTAAAAATATTATCTAGGTCAGAGGTGAACCGAGCCAGAATATCCCCGTCACTATGCGTATCAAAGTATTGAACCTTCATCCGTTGCATCTTCCGAAATAGGCCTACCCGCATTGTCCCGGTCGAAAAGGCCGTCACGCGTGCTAAGATCAAGCTCGCAATAAAAATCGTGCTAGCATCACCGACATACAACAAGACGTAGATGATCAGGGTCCGGTTGAACGGTTGCAAGCTTGCTTGTGCCCGAGTCGCTTGATTCGTCCACTGCTGCAAGTACTGCGTCAGCTCCTCCACGGCTCGTCCCAGATAAGTCGGTGCGACCACAATGCACCAAGTCGAAAAGGCAATCAGAATCACACTTAGTAAGAAGCCTAACCAGTAGCGTTTTAAATAGTGCCAGTAATATTTACCAGCATTGCGTAAATCACTCATGTAAGCCCTCCTCCCGTGCTTTTTGCGTTTGGTAAATAGCGCGATAAATCGCACTATCTTGAAGCAATTCGTGGTGAGTCCCCTGGCCCGAAATGCGACCATTATCTAACACTAAGATTTGATCCGCACGAATAATTGAAGCAATTTTTTCGGCAATGACCACGGTCGTCGTTGACTTCAACTCGCGATCCAAAGCTTCCTGAACAAGTTTTTCTGAACGCGCATCGAGTGCCGAAGTCGCATCATCTAAAATCAAGATTTCTGGATTGGCAATCACGCCACGCGTAATCGCTAGTCGCTGCTTCTGACCACCCGAAAAGTTCTGTGACCGTTCTTCCACGGGGGCATCGTACGTCTGTGGCAACCGTTCAATGAATTCCGCAGACTGCGCAATATTAGCCGCCCATTGCATGTGACTAGGCTGGGCGTCCGGCTTAACTTGCCGTAAGTTACCCGCAATCGTGCCAGAAAATAACGTGGACCGTTGTAAGACATAGGCCACCGTGGATCGAAGGGCTTTTTCTGGTAAGGCCCGCACATCAATTCCACCGATGGAGACCGTCCCACTATCCGGATCATACAAGCGCGCAATCAGCTGGGCCAACGTCGTCTTACCAGATCCAGTGGCCCCAACGATTCCCAGCATGGACCCTGCTTTTACCGTAAAGGTCACATCTTTTAGCGTTGGTTGCGCATCTCCCGGATAAGTGAAGGTTACGTGGTCAAAGTGAATATCACCAGCTACGGGCGCCGCGTCGCCATCAACGTAGGTCATACTTGGTTCGGTAGTCATCACTTCGCCGATTCGACCAAGTGAGATGACGGCCCGCGACGCAAAAGTCATGAGAAATCCCCCGTTGATCACGGCAAATAAAATCTGCATTAAATAAGAAATAAAACTCGTAATAGCTGCTAAATAGGCCGGGTGCGTCGTAATCGTTTGACCGACCAAGTAAACGGCGACCCCGACCGCCACGTTGGCCGTCAAAAAGAACGCTGGCATTAGAATAGCGAACCAGTACCCAATTTTAGCGGTCACAGCGGTTAATTCATCGGATGCGGCCGAAAACTTTTTGATCTCGTTTGGTTCTTGAACAAACGATTTAACAACCCGAATCCCCATTAAGTTTTCGCGGGCAACCGTATTGACGTTTTCAATATCTTGTTGCGTTTGTGCAAAGTATTTAGTCATTCGCCGAACCGCAATCAGTGCGACCCCTAAGATGACCGCCATCATGACAACAATGACCCACCACTGCTCAGGCATCGTCATCACAGCGAGAATCAGTGCCCCGATGAATAGTAATGGAATCCGGGTAATCTGCTGAAAGCCAGCCATCACAATCTGTTGGACTTGATTAATATCGTTCGTCATTCGTACCACTAAGTTGGACGGTGAAAATTTTTCCACGTCAGCGTAGGCTAATGACTGGACCTTAGCGTATAGGTCAGCTCGCAAGTCGGTCGCCACACCAAGGGCCACCCGGGCTGCGTATATCGTATTCACGATCCCACCAATGATCCCCAGTACGGCCAAGCCAAGCAACATCAGTCCTTCACGGAATACCGTAGCCTGATCATTCTTGATAATAGCTTCCATAATGACTTGCAATAATCGCGGTTGCCATAACGTCGCAAACACTAAGACGATGACCGACAACATCGCAATCCAGACGTCTAGTCGATACCGCTTAAAATATGGCATCAAAATCTTCATCAATCGTTCCTCCTCATAATTGTGGTCTCCCTGTTTAGGGTACCTGAAATTAACAGTCAGGACAATCAATATATCATATCTTTTGCAAAAACAGATTACGATGATAATAATTCAGTATGTGTGGGAGCAATATCTTTCCTCCGCTCTGATAAATTATGTAAAGATACAAATTGATTTATATAAAGCGCTTAAAAATTAGTATAAGTTATTTACTATACAGTATTTTTTTCACGGAACATCCAAGATGATATAATACTTGTACTAAATAAATACAAATCGCATTATGCCTTCTGTATTTATAAACATCAATTTTCATCTCGAGAAAAAATTGATACTACCTGTCGTTTAATATTGCAAATATTTGCCCGCCGTTCAATTCATTTCATCTATAAGAAATATCGTTAAAAGGGGGAACTTACAATGCGCTTTCCAAAAAGAATCTTTTCAACACTTGCGACGATTTCCTTGACAACTAGTTTTGGACTTCTAAGTGCCAACGCATCAACAAAAGCTACCACTCCGATGTTAGGTTATCGATATGATAAACAAGCGGCAAACTATCAAGATTTATCATCCTCCGACTACTATAAAGATGTATGGAACAACGCAACTGCTTCTTGGAAAAAGGCTGGTTTTACGTGGACGAAAGCAGCTACAGCAAAAACCACCGTTTCTTCGTATGATGGAAGTTCTGACATGACTCTGGCCGGCTACAATTCAGTTTCCTATAATAAATCTACTGGCGAAATCACTTCAAGCAAAGTTCGCATCAACCGAGCGGTATTTGAAAAATATAATTATACCAAAGCAGAACGTACCAATGTTGCAGAGCATGAATTAGGTCATGCTCTGGGAATTGGGCACAATAATACTGATAGTGTATCTGTAATGAATCCAGCAAACCGGTACTATACTATTCAAGCCTGCGATATTAATGGTATGAAGGCTCGTTATGCCACGACTACCACTTTTGATAGTGTTCCAAATAATCCCGGAGAAATCATCACTGTAACCGAATATCTTCATGTACAACCTAAGATTACAAATATCACAACTAATTACAGTTCACAATCACACTCCTTGATACTAAAGGGTCGCGCGATTGGAATCGAACACCTCACGCTAACTTATCAAGGCAAAAAAGTTCGAACCGTCAACGTCAAATCAGGACAATTCAAGTTTGCACAGCAGTTTAAGGGCTACGGAGATTTCAAATTAATGAAAGGGCAACAGGTGCTAGCCACAATTCCGTCCCAACAATACGCAACCCCAAAGGTTAAAGTCACTAGTGCCGAGCGAACAACCAAAGGTATCTATTACACGCTTATCGGTTCTCGAGATGCAACCATCAATATTGCACAAAACGGTCAAGTAATTAAAACCATCAAGAACGCAAGTGCGACTACAAAAGTATTTATTCCAAATGCAAAAATCAAAAATAGCACCCGTGGCTTAACTGTCACGCAGAGAGTTACGAATAAAAAAACCAGTCAGGCAGTTCAATTACCACCTTTAAAGGTTAATATCAAACAGGTGACGAACTTCTAAGCTTTCACAAAAGCGCCTTCAACGTTGTTATTAAGAAACACTATATGTTTGAATCGACTAAAAAATAGCCGCTCCAAGAATTGCAGACACGATTCTTGGAGCGGCTATCTAATATCTTACTAGGACATGAGCAATGCAGAATATTCCTTTTAGTTATTATCCACTACTTAAAAAAGCGTCCGAAAATTCCATATACCTATTAACCGCCATTTCATGCTAAGCTAAAGATTAGTGCAGTACTATCATCTCTCAGCTATATTTATAATATACTCGCTTCTAGCATCAGAAAGGAAGATTCTAATGACCCTTCAAGCACAACTCATGCAACAACTCACGGCGGCGGAACCGGAAATGATCAAGATTCGTCGCCACTTACACGCCCACCCCGAGATTTCATTTCATGAAGAACAAACCGCAGCTTACATCAAAGCGTTCTATCGTGAACTGGGCGTCTCAACCACTGCTTATGGTGATGGGTACGGCTTCGTCGTCGACATCGATAGCGGTCACCCTGGACCTCAGTTAGCATTACGCGCTGATTTTGACGGCCTCGCGATTCAAGAAGACAACCACTTATCATTTAAATCGCAAAACGCCAATGTCATGCACGCCTGTGGTCACGATGGTCATACTGCTTATCTCATGGTACTGGCGAAGACCTTACTCGGACTGAAAAATCAGCTACGTGGTCGCGTCCGCATTATCCACCAACCCGCTGAAGAAGTATCACCGGGTGGTGCTAAGGGGATGTTGGCTGCTGGCGTCCTAGACGGCATCGATAACGTCATTGGGCTGCATGTGATGAGTACCATGCCGACGGGCTCGATCGCCTATCACTTAAATGCGACGCAGACCGGGCGGGCTAACTTTACGGTCACCTTCACGGGTAAGGGTGGGCACGCCTCGATGCCCCACCTCTCAAACGATGCAATCGTTGCTGGAAGTTACTTTGTGACCGCCTTACAAACCGTTGTTTCCCGCCGGATTGACCCATTTGATACCGGCAGTGTCACCATCGGCTCATTCGACGGCGTCGGTTCCTTCAATGCGATCAAAGCGCAAGTCACCCTCAAGGGCGATGTACGGATTATGGACGAAACCACGCGCCAGACCATCCGTGACCAGATTACTAAAATTGCGAACGGCGTCGGGGCGACTTTCGGTGTCCAAGTTGCACTTGATTACGATGATAATTATCCGGTACTCATGAATGATGCAACCCTGACACAGCGCGTCATCACCAGTATTCAAGCCGCTCAAATCCCAGAAATCACTAAAATTTTCGACTGCGGCCCCCAAGACCCCTCGGAGGACTTCGCCTATTTTGCACAAGCCAAACCCAGCACCTTTATCTATGCCGGCTGTCAAACAGCTCCGGGTGAGACCCACCCGCACCACAGCCCTGATTTTATGATGAATGAAGACTGTTTACTAATTGCAGCCAAAGCGGTGGGAACGGCAGCGCTGGACTACTTAATGAACGCCTCATCAGATCATTAAACACACTAAAGTGGCTACCTTGAATGCATCCATCCAAGGTAGCCACTTATGATTTATTCAAGCCAACCAGGAATTAACTTGCAGTGAACACCTAATTAATCACGCCGCCACCAGTCACGCCATAAATTTGCGCGGTCACATAGCTCGCGTCGTTAGAAGCTAAAAAGACGTACACTGGTGCTAGTTCTGCGGGTTGTCCCGCTCGTTTAAGCAAGGTATCTTGGCCAAACTTCGGCAGCGCCTCGATTGGCTGGCCTTGATCTAATTGTAGGGGCGTCCAGATTGGCCCGGGAGCAACGCCATTGACCCGAATCCCCTTTTCGGCCGCTTCGGCTGCTAAATTAATCGTAAAGTTCTTGATGGCCGCCTTAGTCGCAGCATAATCTAATAGATGACCACTCGGCGCATAGGCTTGAATCGAAGTCGTGGTGACGATGCTACTGCCAGCGGGCATCTTTGGCAAGGCCGCCTGAGCTAACGCAAACATCGCGACGATATTCACTTCGAAGGTCGCACGCACCTGTTCGATCGGCAGCTTAGCCAGTGAAGGTTGTGAAATCTGTTGTCCCGCATTTAGGACAAGGGTGTCGATACCACCAAATTCAGCGATTGTCCGGTCCACGAGGTCGGTCACAACGTCAACATCCTTGAAATCACAAGGTAATAATAACGCTTGACGGCCCGCAGCGCGCACTAGTTCGGCAACCGCCTCAGCATCCGGCTCCTCTCCCGGCAAGTACTGAATCGCAACATCAGCACCTTCCCGCGCAAAAGCAATCGCGGTAGCCCGGCCAATTCCCGAATCACCACCCGTGATCAAAACGCGTCGATTCAACAACTTATCATGTCCTTGGTAACTCTTCTCACCACAATCAGGTTCAGGACGCATCTTAGCTTGTAGTGCGGGTGTCTCCTGATCCTGCTTATCAAAGCCATCTGTCTTATATAAATAGCGTGGGTCACGTAATTCTGGTTGATTCATGAGATTTCCTCCTTCAAAAGAATACCCATAGAATACCGGAATTAGTTTTCGGATGATAGTTAAACGCACACTAAATAATAATAGTTACGATTAGATATTAGGCATAAAAGCTGTCATCGTCTTAACTCACTTAAATTGACGCTGCTTCAAAAAACGATAGGCAATTATTCCAACAACGCCGATCAAAGTGGCCCGTAATAACCAACTGACAGACCACCACGTCACTAACACTTTTATTAACGTCATCCCATCATTAATCGTCATTCGGCTGTTCCTCCGCTAATGTTGCCAATTGACCCAACTTCCGCTGAAAGTCTCGTTGCATGACGGGCTTCACTAGTGGCAACGGCAGCCAGCTCGGCGGTGTAGTCGTAAGGGAGACTTCTTCCTGGACCGCAGTTCGCTCGGCCAATGGCGTCATGGTGAACACAATTTCATATCCCAATTGGCCACCCTCACCGTGATAAACGACCTGGTCAGCGCCGACTGTAACCTGCAACTGTTCCGGCTGATCAAAAGCCGAATCGGACCGCTGTAACACGTACCCCGTCGCGGTTGGCTTGACCGTGGTAATGGCAGTCGCCCATGCTGGTAAGTTCAGCGGATCTGCTAGCAATGCTCGCACCGTTGCTGGAGTTGCCTGTGTTAATACTTGATTGGTAAATAATGCTGTTGTCATTTTATAACCCCCAATGTTCATCCTAACCCGGTCATCGTTATTACGGCCAACCACTCCAAATCAATAACGGGCCATTAGATCAAGTGCACATGTATTTAGTTGGTGCTTATAAAATACACGGTGGGGACGCCAACATAAAATCAGAATACTGATAATTTACAGGCGGTCGTTAATTTGTTCTTTAAACAGGTCTTTGAAAACTTGTGACCGTTGACTGGCAACCCGCGCCGTGGCAGTCTCCCCCGCCGCCATTGCGAGTTGCGCCATCAACTGATAAATATTGGCTAGCATGTAGTGTGAATCGTGTGTAGTCGCAAAGGCCAACCCCTGCGTCAAACGGGCCACCGCCAACTGGGAATCATGTTGTTCATAGGCCACCAACCCAGCGAGGTAAAAAACAATGTTGGCATTTTCTTCATATGCACTCGCATCAATGTCAGCGAGTGCCCGGGTGACTAAGGCCGCGACTGGGGCTTGAGGATGGTGGTGCGCCTTAACGACGGCTAACGAAATCAAGGCCAAGCGTGTCAACGTTGTCGGCGGCGAGCTGGGAGCAGCCATACCAATTGCCAGCCGTAAATTTTGTTGTGCAGCATCCGATGTGCGATCAACCTGCCAACAGGCGACACCCAGATAATAATAGTAAGCCTGAGTCTGCTCATCCGTTTGAACATGTTCCAAAGTGGTTGGCTGTAATAGCCAATCCTTCAATTGCTGATACTGATGGGCATTGCACATCTGCCGAACGCGGTCATTAAACGCTTGCTCGGCACTGATCTCAAAATCGTCGGCTAGGCTCAACGTACTAACCGCGACCCCTAATCGCTGACACAGCGCCAGTAATAGCCGGGCATTCGGCACGTAGCGATCATTTTCAATTGCTGACAGCATCGATTGTGCACAAATTCCCCGGGCAGCTTGCTTTTGATTGAGTTGCTGGGCTTTGCGTGCCTGCTTTAACGCAGTTCCCAATGTCATGACCATTCCCCCCTAGATAGCTTTTGCTAATGAGTGTACTAAATTTCCCATATTAAGGCACTTAAAAAATACCATTCAATGCTGTTTTATCAGTCAGCAATCGAATGGTATTTTGAAATTGGTTATTTAATTGACATGCCGTTCTCGAACTTGATACCAAATAATCCCGGCCACACCGAAGACAATTGGTCCAACTAACATCCAAATCGTATTTTGAATCTGCCCAGTTTCCAAGATTGGCTGGATCAACGTGAAAACATTCGCACCTAAGACGACAATGAACACGACCCAACTAATAATTTTCGTCCAAGTCAATGACTTGTACACTTCAAAAGGCTTAACAATGTTCTGGTTTTCCTTAAACTTCGGAAACGCGTATAGCAAGAAGAGGTATGGTAACGTCATCGAAACGTTCGCCATCAAGGTCAACACATTGTAAAAGGCTGACGCGTCTGCCGTTGCAAAGGACGCCACCAAGATGATCACAATCACGATGGCACATTGAACCATCATGGCATAACTTGGCATACCAGCTTTGTTGAGCTTCGTAAATTTCTTCGGCCACAGTTCCTTAGGTGTTCCCAAGATAAGCGTCTTCAATGGTGAATAAGTTAAGGTGAAGAAGGCCCCACTGTAAGCGAGGAACATCCCTAAGCCGGTGTACCGTGCAAACCACAGTCCCATTGTCTTAGCGGCCGCTGTACTCAAACCAAACGCTTGCCCTAAAACATAGCCCAAGTTTTGCATCATGACATAACTAATATTACCGAGGTTAGTCGTTGGATTCGACAAAACGGCTTGCCAGTTCGTACTAATCCCCCAGCAGAAGATTCCCAGGCCATAGCCTAAGGTAATGACGATGGCAGAAATAATAATTCCGCGTGGGAAGGTCTTTTCGGGGTTCTTGGTCTTATCAACCATCCCACCGAGAACTTCTAGCCCACCGTAAGCAAAAATGGCGAAAACGGCAAACCCGAGTAACCCGACTGGATGCTGATAACTTGGATTTGGTGACGTCATCACATGTTGTAACGGTTGTGCGAATTGTCCGTGATTCAAGGCTAAAACGACCCCCGAAACCACTAACAGGATTGCCGTCAAACTGGTCACCGCCAGGCCGCCTAAACTCGTGACCCGCACAATGCCTTTCATCCCTTTGATGGAAACGAACGTCACTAGCACCATCCATAGACAGGACAAAATCCCAATCATCTGCGTCGCATTCAGACCAAACATCGCAAAGCGCTGCGTTTGATCGCTCCCAAAGAAGATGGTCGTAAACGGAATCCAGACTTTAGCTGACGTTGAGACTAACCAAATAATGTACGACGCAAACCACATGAACGTGCCCACGAACGCAAATTTCGCATTCACACTCACTTCCAGCCACTTGTACATCCCGCTACTATCAGACTTAACCGCTGCCCCGAACTCCGCCATCATTAGCGCGAACGGGATGAAGAACAGTACGGCTGCGACTAGGTAAAATAGAATCGAGCTGTAACCCATTAAATAATAGGCCACCGTACTATTGGCAAATCCGAAAACGGTCGTAAAGATCATCATGACTAGCGCCATCAATGTAATCTTTTCATTATCTTTTGTTGCCATTATTGCACTCCCTCACTTACTCCTTTAATACTTTTGTAAAGCTATTCCAATTTAAGATTACCGAACGAAGGCAATAAAGCGCTTTAGTTTTCCTAACAATATTATGATTTTTTCATGTGATAGTCAGCGCAATTATTCATCTAAACAATTGCTGCAACAGTTATTGACAACAACTATTTCATAACGGAAACGTTCATTTAATAACATAGTAACTTTTCTTTAACATAGCTGACACATAATTGGCGTATTCTACACTTATCAGCTTAGGGAAAATATAAAACGGGGTTATACATATCATGAAAAAATTTAACTTTAAAACCATGTTGCTATTAGTTTTGGCTAGTTGTGTCTTCGGGGTCGTCGTTAACGTGACTACTAGTCTTGGACCACAAACCACAATCACCGCCCAGGCCTCCAAGAAGCTTAGCCAAGCCCAGCAAATTGCCAAGATCAACGCCAAGCTTTCGAAAGCCAACCGCGCTGCCAAAAATTGGATCGCCTATCGTGAATCTGGATACAGTTATACGGCTCGTAATGGCCGCTGCTACGGTCGCTATCAATTGTTGCGCTCATACTTACACGGCAACTTGTCACCCGTCAATCAGGAAAAACGTGCTAATACCTACGTCGCCTCGCGCTACGGCTCCTGGGTCAAGGCCAAACGGTTCTGGCAACATCATCACTGGTACTAACCCAATTTTTCTATTGGATCACACTAAAAAGACGACTAATTACTAAGATTGTGAATCTTTGTAATTAGTCGTCTTTTTGTAGGCAGTAATATAAAATAGCATGAGGACTATAGTTCACCGTCATTTAACACTTGGTTACAACAGGTATGCCGTGATTGCCGCACCTTTTCTAAACGATATTGTGAAAAATATAATTAATTAGCCAAAAAGTATTGCAAATTGTAATTATTACGACTATAATTTGATTCGTAAATTAGTAATGATAGCGATTACAATATAAAAAGAGGTTATTAATATGACTGAACGTAATTTTGATTTCTTAATGCCTAGCGTTAACTTTTTCGGTCCTGGTGTCATTAGTAAAATCGGCGAGCGTGCCAAAACTCTTGGTATGCACAAGCCAGTCATCGTCACCGACAAATTTCTTGAAAGTCTGCCAGACGGCGCCGTTGCTCAGGTGCGGCGGTCACTGGATGCTGCCGGGATTGACTACGTAATTTATAATCAAGTTGAACCCAACCCTAAAATTCATAATATTCAAGCTGTTAAAGCCTTATATCAAGCCAATCAAGCGGACTCCCTGATTACCATTGGCGGCGGTTCTGCCCACGATACCGGAAAAGGTGCCGGCATCATCATGACTAACGGTGACGACATCACTAAGTTAGCGGGGGATCGAAACACTCAAGAATGCCCTACCACCACTGATTGCGGTCAACACTACCGCTGGGACTGGTTCTGAATTGACCCGTCACTGTGTCATTACGAATGAAGAAACGCATTATAAGTTCGTCGTTGCTTCATGGCGTAACATGCCACTCGTGTCCTTTAACGATCCCACTCTCATGCTAGATGTTCCTAAGGGACTCACGGCCGCAACTGGCATGGATGCTTTTGTCCAGGCTATCGAACCCTTTGTTTCTGTCGATCACAATCCGATTACCGATTCACAGTGCATCCAGGCCATCAAATTAATCGAAACATCATTACGCGAAGCCGTCGCCAATGGGCATAACCTAGAAGCCCGGACACACATGGTCGAAGCTGAAATGTTAGCCGGCATGGACTTTAACAACGCCAATCTAGGTTACGTGCACGCCATGGCCCACCAGCTCGGCGGCCAATATGACGCGCCCCACGGTGTCTGCTGCGCGCTGCTCTTACCCTACGTTGAAGAATATAATCTAATCGCGTGCCCCGAACGTTTCGCCGAGCTCGCCAAAATTATGGGCGAAAACACTGATGGCTTATCGACTCGTGATGCTGCCGAATTAGCTATCAAAGCGATGAAACAACTCAGCGAAGACGTTGGCATTCCGCATTCCATCAAGGAAATTGGCGCCAAGATCGAGGACTTCGAACACATGGCGACTAATGCGCTTAAAGACGGTAACGCCTTCTCTAACCCACGCAAAGGTACTAAAGAAGACATCATCAAGATTTTCCAAGCCGCATATGATGCCAAGTAATCCCCCATTCAAAGTTAACTAAATCATTCACAGCAAATAATCGGTTCAAGAATTCATAGTAAATTCTTGAACCGATTATTTGATTGGGACCTCTCTACAACTCGAATCGTTACTCGGCAATGCCATGCACCCCACGTTTGGACGCGCTATTCAAAATAAACACCGCAACAATAAACCGACAAACACAGATAAGAATATCTATCAGAACACGCATTGTGCAAATTAATTTGTCCTGATTTGTGATTAAAACGTGCCAAGTTTAGATTGTTATTCGTCAGCCAGTGCGCGTCCTATTCCGACCTCCGGGGCTGGGTGACAATTGCTGGAACGTAGCCGACGTCGATTTGAGCTAACGCCCAACCCGCGTCATCTCAAATACGAGTCTTATTCTAAGCCGGAAGTACCCCACTTCCGACTAAGAATAATTTGGCTACTGAGCATTGTCACCCAGCCCCTCCGGTCTCAAGAGTGTGAGGGGCCACGAGTTGAAGCCGAGCATTGCCTAGCCAACGGATTAATGCGGTTTTGGCATTAGTCCGTTGGCGTAGCAAGCACAGGCTTTAGTGGCCCCGAACACGTTTCGGGAAGCCGCTCAAATGGCTAATGAACGACCACCGAACTCGGTACAATTTGTTGTTCGCTATTTGATACTGGAACTTTAAACAAAGCGTTAGGTGTATTAAGCCCTCTGTCAAGAGCTTAAATCTTACTACACCAATTCAGGATTAGTGAGCTATCTCAATATCATTTTCACCCTGACAGTTGATTGACAAAATTATGGTTTATGAAAAACAATGACGAATTCACCAAAAGTTGGGTACGCACATGTCCGCCATTCGAACACTGTCCCGACTGGAAGGCGTTTCGGCCAATGCCCAGTGGTGAAATTTCACTTAGCAAGCGTCCTTGGCTTGGTTAGTGAAAGGCCAGTATTTGAGACGTGGGCTTCGGCTTAAATCTGTGCCCACCACGTTCCGGCAGTTGGCAGAAATGCCTGGAGGTCGGTGTAGGACGAACTAACTAAACAAGTTTACGCTGAGTCGAACTTTTTCCCAGCGGTCCATAGCTGGCTGTTTTTGAATTTAAGAACCGGCACGTTTTAATCACAAATTATGCAAGCCGTCCAAGCGGCTTGTGTTTAACGCAAAAAACAGCGATGTCAAAATCAACTTTTGACATCGCTGTTTTAGAAGTTATTCATCATAACTGATGGCACCCAGCCGGCAGCTATTTCCCCGGTTGATAATCTTCATCAATGATCAAGACAGGTTTGATGGTCTTGCCGCTACCTGAATCAGCATTAGCTTGATTAATATCCTCAAACTTATAGAACTTTTCGGTCTTTTCAAATGGGAACATGCCATGTTGATAGAAATCGATTAACCGTGGAATATCAACGCCAGGGATGGCATCACCCATGTTAACACCAATGACTTTCTTATCATCAACACACAAATCGTTCCATGAGCTAATGGTGATATTTTTGGCCGTAACGGCAATCAAAGCAGCAGTCCCACCTTGAGCAAGTGCGTGGATTGCAGAAACCATAACTGGTTCTACCCCAGTCGTATCAACGGCAAAGTCGACCCCGTAACCATGCGTCAACTTCTTGATTGCTTCAACTGGATCTTCTTCCTTACTGTTAATGGCATGAGTAGCACCTAATTCTTTGGCGAGTTCTAGCCGTGAATCAACAATGTCGACCGCAATCACTTCGGTACAGCCGGAAATCTTACCAGCCATCATTGCCGCTAAACCAACCGCACCAGTCCCAAAGACTGCAATTGTTTGTCCTGGGCGCGGCTGTAAACTGTTCAAAACAGTGCCACTTCCGGTGACATAGCCGCAGCCTAAAGGTCCCAAGCGACGTAAATCTAGTTCTTTTGGTACTTTAACCGCATTACGTTGGTCAACTACCGTATGAGTCGTGAAGGAAGATTGGTCGAACATATCACTGATATGGTGCCCGTTTTCTTGGAAATGGTCGGAACCATCGGGACGAGTCCCACTCAAGTTATAGTCGGCATAATTCCGACATTTAGTTGGCATGCCTTTCAGACAGTTATCACATGTTCCGTCAGCGTAAAATGATAGAATAACATGGTCGCCCACTTCAAAATTAGTTACTTCTGAACCGACCTTTTCGACGATTCCAGAACCTTCGTGTCCTAAAATTACTGGATAACCTAACGACGCATCACCCCGCCGAATTGCTTCATCAGAATGGCAAATTCCAGTCGCAACCATTTTGATTTGTAAATCAGTTGCTTTCATTTCAGCTAATTCAATATCATCTTTAATGACAAATGGATCGTTTACTTTATCAACCACTGCTGCTTTAATTTTCATGTTCAAACCCTCGTTTCAAATAGTATGTAAACCGCTTACAATTAATATTGTTACACAATACACAATTTGATTCAAGCGCTTACAAAAGCATCTAACACCACACTTATCTCCGTTAAATGGGCATTCTTCTAATTTTACACTAACGATATGATACTTAATTAGTGTAAATCTAATACTCTTTTTTACTGATTGTGAAGAATTTATAGCCAGTTTTCTTCCTTAAATTGTCGACTCAAAAAGCGGGTGTCGCCTCCAGCTCAACAACGTGAACTGGCGTTAGACACCCGCATATTTTGTACCATTAACACACATTTCTGCTTGTTTAACAAGCACGATTTCATCCGACGCTATCTGCTCATCGTCTACGCAGGTTGGGCGTTCGAACTGATCTTAGCTTTATTTAGCAATACCGAACTCGTGACTACGGACAATGAACTAAAGGCCATTGCTAATCCGGCCAATTCGGGGCTAAGCGTCAGCCCAATGGCAAAGAAGAGGCCCGCCGCGACTGGAATCCCGAGCACGTTGTACACGAAAGCCCAGAACAGATTAAGTTTGATACGGTTAAACGTCTTCTTACTCAATGCCAACGCCCGGTCAACATCACGCAGATCGTTCTTAACAAGCACGATGCCACCAGCATCGATTGCAATATCAGTTCCGGAACCCATGGCAATCCCAACATCCGCCGTCGTCAACGCGGGGGCGTCATTAATACCATCGCCGACAAAGGCCACCTTGCCAGCCTTCTGGAACGCGTGAACGTGCTCAGCCTTATCACCTGGCAGCACATCAGCAATCACTTCATCAATACCGACTTGATCCGCCACAGCTTGTGCGACCCGTTCGTTATCGCCGGTTAACATGACCGTCTTCAAGCCACGTGCTTTCAAACTCGCAATGGCTACCTCAGACGTCGATTTGGCGACGTCTTGAATGGCAATCAATCCAATGATTTCGTGATTTAAGCCCACGTACACGACCGTTTTCGCCGCGTCCTGAAGCTCAGTGGCTTGGCGTTGTAATTCAGCACTAATCGGCTCATCAGTTAATAATTTATGATTACCGACCACCGCTAATTGGCCCTCAACTTGAGCAGTCACACCTTTACCCTCGATGGCTTGGAAGTTCGTGGCGGTTGGTGCTTGAATACCACGGGCCGTGCCGCGTTTTAATATTGCCGCAGCTAAAGGATGTTCCGAAGCCGCCTCTAAGCTAGTGGCAACGCGCAGTACTTGGGCTTCGTCGCCGATAACATCGGTCACTTGTGGGTGACCAACCGTAATCGTTCCCGTCTTATCAAAGATCACCGTTTTAACGTCATTGACAGCTTCCAAGACCTCACCATTTTTAATCAGGATCCCCATCTTGGCACCACGGCCGGTACCGACCATTAGTGCGGTCGGCGTAGCTAAACCTAGCGCACACGGGCAGGCAATCACGACCACAGCGACCGCAAAAATCAAGGCATTCGCGAGGCTAGCATTCAAGAAAACATACCAGGTCAAGAAGGTAACGATAGCAATAATTAGCACAATCGGCACAAAGATATCAGAAACTTTATCGGTCAGCTTTTGAATCGGTGCGTGACTGTTTTGTGCTTTTTTAACGAGCTCAACGATTTGAGCCAGCATTGTCTGGTCACCGACCTTGCTAGCTTTGAACTGAAAGGTCCCATTACTATTAATCGTTGAACCAATGACAGCGTCCGCCACCGTTTTTTGAACCGGCATACTTTCTCCCGTCACCATTGACTCATCAACCGTTGAGCGGCCAGTTGTAATTACACCATCAACGGGAATTTTTTCCCCTGGCTTGACCCGAATAATGTCGCCGACCACTACTTGATCCAACGGCACTTTTACAAATTCTTGATCGCGTAACACTTCCGCTTCCTTGGCTTGTAAGCCCACTAGCTTTGCGACCGCGCTGGACGCGTTGTGCCGCATTCGTTCTTCAAAGACTTGGCCGAGCAAAACGAAAGTGGTCACAAGTGCGGCACTTTCAAAGAAGACTGCTTGCCCTGTTGCCATTGCGTATAAGCTGTAAAAATAAGCCGTCGCAGTGCCAATCGCCACCAAAGTATCCATATTGGCATGGTGCTTAGTAAAGGACGCCCACGCACTTTGCAAGAACGGCCGAGCCGAAACAGCCATAATGATGGTCGTCAGAATCAACTGCGTCCAATCACCACCCGGGAGCATCCAGCCAAAGGGCATCAAAATCATATTAGCCAGTAGTGGCAGGGAAAATATTAATGAAATCCAAAACCGTTTCGTCGTGTTCATTACGCAATCACCACCTTGCCACTCACCATGTCCATCCCACAACTAAAGTAAAATTCACCGGCTCGATCAGTTGGTACCGTCACCGTTTGCGGTTGGTCAAGGGGTAACTCAGTCGTAAAGTGCAAGTCGGTTGAATGTACTTGCTCTAAGCACCCCTGCGTACTCGTGCGCGTAAACGTTAATTGGGCCGGTACACCTTGTTGTAACGTTACTTCTGCTGGGTCATAATGGCCGTCTACTGTAATATTGATTTGTTGTCGTGCGCTCATTTGATTTTCCTCCCACTATTTAATGATTAATTTTCCATGAAACATGTCCATCCCACAGGCCCATTGATATTCGCCAGACTTACTCGTATCAATCGTAATTGCTTCAACTTGATTTTGTGGCAATTCCTGATTGATACCGAAATCACTGAACACCACGTGATCCAGACAACCAGATGCATCTTTGCGCGTAAAATTAAGTACCGCCGGAACCCCTTTTTTCAACACGATTTGCTCTGGCGAATAGCCACCCTTAACCTCCACATCAACCTGCTGTAAATCATCAACCGCACTCGCGGTGACCGTTGTCGTAGCATGCTTCCCGAAGAACCACCACAGAATAAACCCAATTGCTAACCCACCAATTAATAAGACTAATACTTTAATCATCATTTTATTCGTCCCTTTCTCATTATCGTTTACACTTGTAATCTATATGTGTATATTAATCTTTTCGTTTACAATTGTCAACGATAAATGTTGTTTTTAGGCATAACCCTTAATTTTTTAAACGCCCCACCCAGTTGCTACTATCATATGTCTGACATTTAGTGTCACTACAAAAAGTGCCGCGTACGTTCCTTTGCTCAGTTATTAGTCGCCATTTCGACCGGTCAACTGACCGCATCAAAAGTACCAACGACGATATCACAAAAGGCAATCACTACCGTTTAATAAGAAACGTCAGTGATTGCCTATATTAATCATTCAAAACTAGCTGTCCCTCAAAGGAACGTTAACCCCGTCAATCCCGGTTCCTAAAGATCCGCAACTCACAACGGGTATCATCTCACAACTGTTAATCGCGGGACTTAATCTTCAGCCAACCTAAAATTGAACTCAATGCTAATCCAATCATCCCCAAGAGTGATAATTGCGTATTCTGCTCGTCCGTCTGGGGAAGGGTCGTCATCCGATGATGCTTAGTGGTACGTTTTGATACCGCCGGTGCACTAACCCAACCAATACCTGAAACGGACGCAGCTGTTTTCTGCTGATTCGTCTGCACAACGCTTTGATCTGACTCTGCTTGTGATGGCTGTGACGTCCGTGATTGTTCAGCCTGATTACGACTCAAATTGGCTTGATCACTTAATCCATCTGGTTGCTCAGAATCAGCTGGCTGACTCGGTTTTTGCAGTTCCCCTGGTTTTTCGGATTGACCCGGTTCTTCCGGTTGACTCGGTTGCTCGGGTTGACCCGGCTCTTCTGGTTGACTTGGTTGCTCAGGGTGCCCCGGCTCTTCTGGTTGACTTGGTTGCTCAGGTTGACCCGGTTCTTCCGGTTGACTTGGTTGCTCAGGTTGACCCGGTTCTTCCGGTTGACTTGGTTGCTCAGGTTGACCCGGTTCTTCCGGTTGACTTGGTTGCTCAGGTTGACCCGGTTCTTCCGGTTTGATTGCCGATTTCTTGTAAGTAACCACTACAACCTGATCGGCAGTTGTGACACTCACCTGCTGGGCTGCCACTTCTGTTAATGTGGTCGTGGCACCCGCTACAATTGGTGAAATAACGCCCGCCATTTCCGTTACCGAGACTGGTACCCATTCTTGGTATGTCACTTCGCCCGTCACTAAATCAATCATCGCATTGCGTTGAAATTGGACGGTTTGTAGGACCGAGGCTGCGGCTGTCGTGCCATCCTCATAAACATAGTGAATGATTCTAGTAACGGTGTGCGTTAAATCGGTGTCGCCACCCTCATCTGGAAACAAGATATTCGGATTGTCAGGATCAACTGGCTGTCCTGGTCGAGCAGGATTGCCTGGTGTTACCGTAATAATACGATGGTCATAAGTCACGATTGTCGTCATCAGGTCCGGATCAGTAATCGCGACCGTTTGAGCCGCTACAGTCCTTATGTCCGGATCAGTATAGCCTTGGACGACTAGCGTTGGTGACGTTACCGCGGCAAATTGACCACTGCCAACTAAAATCCACGCATAATCAGCTTGACTCGTATCAACTAATCCATCACCGTTTAAATCATAGCCTAAACATTTGCCAGTCTTTTTTTCAATAATTGCTGTTCGTTGGTAAATAACCAATTGCTGGACGGTCGTGGCAATCGATTGATGGGTCTGTCGATCAATATAGCTGATAACGCGCCGTTTATTTTGATACACCGTAACGGCCTGAGTTGCTAGTCGGTAATAAACATTGATCGTAACATCTTTATCATCGACCCCAGCAACCATCTGCTCCGGCACTACTTTTAGGTCCGGCGCTGCGTAGCCCTCATGGCTCAGATCTGGCGACTTAACCGCGCCAAACCACGGCCCTGAACCAACAATCAACCATGCTTCATCTGCCAATTGTGTCTCAATCTGTCCGTCCCCGTTGGTATCGTAGCCAAGTATCGTTCCGTCATGAGCAACCACAGCTAATAATTGATACTTAACCGTTTGAACAACAGCATGTAGTGACGCGATGGGTTGCAGTGTTCCACCATCGATATAGTTAATCGTCCGGGTAACCGTTCGCTGCGTCGTTGCAATATGCGTTTGTTGCTGATACTTGACAATTACATTTGTATTCATCGTTCTATCACCACCATTAATGATCACTGTTTGCCCCGCAACTACCGGAATATCAGGAGCTTGATAACCCTGCGCAGATAAGTCTGGTGAGACAACCTGTACCCAATCTTGATCCGTTGGCGGTACTAACAGCCATGCAATTGTCCCATCACTAGTATCAACAATTCCGTCGCCGTTTGTATCATAGCCGAGCAATTCATGAGTTTTAGCATTAAAAATGGCAAATCGCACGACCCGTACATTTTGTATAACTGGGCCAGCAAGCACCGCCCCAGTTCGCTCATCTTGGTAATTGATCGTCCGCGTTATCGCTGAATATTCCGGTATCCGGCTGATAGGTATTATGGGCTCATGCGATGGTTGGACGTTCAACCAAGTCGTTGCAGTCTGATCGCCAAATTGGTAAGTGATTAGATAGCAATGCTGGCCCGCAATATGTGTATCAACTGCATTCAACCCTGATAAACGTGTCCCAGCCGCATCTGTAATCGTGATCTTCAGTTGCCCGGTTGCTAGTAGATGGCGAAAACCAGCTAAAGTATCAATGCTCGTACCATCCGACTTAATCACTGCAATTAAGTAATCCAACGGGTCATCAGTAACCACTTGACCAAAACCATAATTATGCTCGTTTTGGCTCGTAATCGTCTCTCGAATAGCACTGTCAACATCGCCATATCCATATTGTAAAACGGCCGCTGAATCAACATTTTGATTAGTTGTAAAGACAGCATGTGGTGCCACGATTTTACCAGTTATCATCGTGGTATTCTGAATACGCATGGCATGATTGAAGTTCCAGACTAGATTCGGTGTACTACTAGAAAAACCGCCACCAATGGTTAACGCTGGTGCTGCCGTGACGACGTTATAAATAACCACATCATCATTATTAAAACCAGTGGTCCGAATACCACTGTGCCAGTCATTCAAATCAATATTCACGGCATAATAATGGTGTCCTTGATAAGAGCCCAAATCAGCAGTTCCAGACTCACCAATCAGCATCTTACTCAACGTGCCACCATTAGTTGCCGATAAAATGGTTCCTGCAGTAACTAGTTGATCATAAAAGTCACTAATATTGATCTGAGCTTGACTAAATTCTTGCGCATTGATTAACGAAGAATCAACCGTAACGCTCGGTAAACCTTTGATTGCACCATTTCCTGTTGGCCGAGGCTTCGTAAAATCCATATCCTGATTAGCTACGGGACGGTCCACCAATCCATTGGTAGTTGTAAACGTGATTGTATTGTTTGTCACTGACAAACCACCGTTTATGATGGTCTCCCATTCATCATCCTGGCCAGAACGAATTGTCGCCCCCGTATTGATAACGTGCAGACCACCACTAATCGTAGCCACACTACCATCAAACGAACTATTCACAATCGTAATTCCTGTAAGTGCAATAATTCGATACGTGGACAACCAATCTTGGATCAAAGCAATCAAAGCCGCTTGCCCATGCTGTTTGGCATACTGATCAAGATAGTTCTTATCGGCTAAGTTCTTTGCTGTTGTCAAAAACGACGAAGCGGTGACTGTCCGTTGCTTGCTCGGCTGCTTTGTTGCAACTGGTATGTTTATTGACTTAGTGACATTTGTTTTATTCAATGCCCTTTTCTCAACCCTGCTGCTCATTTGATCAGTTGCCGCTACAGCTCGGCTTGAATTTGAGTTCACAGGGGTAGCTGTCGTCACGGTACTCACTGATGACTGTGAATGAACAGTCCCCGATAAATCTGAATCGATCGTCTTACCTTGACCGCCTGAGTGTTGCGCCTCAGATAAACTTTCAGAATGGGCCCCACTGTCAGCACCTAGTGCGCTAGCTGAACTGGCCATATCAATCGCATGATGAGTGCCAGTTGAGTTGGCTGCTGGCGCCTGATCAGAACTTGTTGCGGCTGACGCCTGATTAGTACTGGCACCCGCAGAAGCTGCTGTTGAGTCACTTGCCTGTTGATCAACAGCTGTTTTATCTTGCTGTGTTGACCGCTGTTGGGCTTCACTAGTCGTTGGACTGACCGCCTCAACAGTGCCAGTCGTAGCAGATTGCTCCGAACTAGTCCTGTCAGCTGACTTGCTGGACTGGGCGGTCACACTGTGGCGGTCACGAGTTACCGCAGTTTTTGAAATCCGTGCTACTTCTGTTAATTGGTCTTGACTATCCGTTTCTAACTGCACCGAATGACTCGACATGGTAACCGTCTCAGCTTCACTTGCTTGAGCCACTGTCGGCACAATTCTCCAACCTAAAATTAAAACACTAGAAAACAACCAAACCTTGGGATTGGTTACGCGCCATTTGCCCCGTGTATATCGCATAGTAATTTGCCTCTGTTAATTTTAGTCAAATATCGACATATTTTGAATTTTGAGACATAGTATACCTGCTTTTATGCGAGTAAAACGGGGGTTTGTATTTACGCGAAAAAGGTTATCTTTAAAAATACAAGTACTAATCAGTTCGTGTATTAAGTTGTCGAAATTCTAAGGGCGTTTGACCGGTCTCCTTCTTGAATCGTTTTGAAAAATCGGCGGCATCGTAGAAACAGAGTTCAGCAGCAATGGCTCGAATGGTTAAATCCGTTGCCAACAACATATGCTCAGCTTCCTGAATTTTCTTGGCATTGATGTAATCACGAATCGACATATGCATCTCTTGACTAAACGACCGCCGCACTGACTCAGGATTGCACCGCGCATTGACGTGGGCCAATACCTTTTTCACCGATAATTGATCATGCAGGTGAGCATTGGTATAGTACATCACATCGAGCGTTGACTCTAAATGTGCGTTATAAGCTAATGCGTTCGGTTTGGCAATTGCGGCAAAATCACGAATAATCTGCACAACTAGTGGCTGGTAACGTTCCGTCGTCACGGGTAATTTAACTAACCAACGGTGATAATCATTACGTAGCTTAACAAATTCATAAATCTCAGCATGATTTTGGATTCCCTCAAAAGCTAAGACATCAACCAGCGCACTGAGTTGCAGCTGTTTTTCCTCACTCGATAATTTATTTAATAAATCGCGCGAACGGGTCAGATTTTTCTTAGCAAATTGAATGCCTTCTTCAATCTTTCCGGCCCGGTAAAATCGAATAAAATCTCGTTCTAAGTAACCTAATAAGATCAGCCCCTTGGTGGTTGGGTGCTGATCATTATAATCACGCATTTGATGTAAATATTGTACAAATTGTAGTTCTGTCCCCATAATCTGTAACTCCTTTACGTTATTGGTCAAAATTTGTTAACCCAAAAATAATGCTCATTTTAACAGATGTCTAGCAGTAATACTATTTACATTTGCCATCTGACAATTTACAATGCTAACTAATCCCGCTGTACACTAATGATTCTAACAAATATTTTTTATTTAACAATCAATACACAAAAGCGGTTATCCCTCGTAATCTGGGATAACCGCTTTAAAGCAATCATTTTTATGTTAACCAATTCACATAAAGTGAAAAAAGTATGGTCTTAATTATCTAAAAGCTTATCGTTAAATTCTCCGACCAGCGCTCACATTGCCATTCATGAGTTATAGCAATGATCTAAAAAATTGTTTTAAATCTTCGCGAGTTGCCGGTGATAACTGTGGGTAAGCGCAATTCTCAATTGCGCCTTGTAACGAATACAATAATTGAATACAAGCGTGGGGGTTGGCTTTTTTTATGGCAGTAAAAGCGACTTTGCTACCCGTTGACTTTAGCTGTTCGGGTGTCGTAATCGCAACGGCTTGCAATTGTTTGGCTAATGTTGGCCCAATATTAGGTAATGTTGTTAGTAATGCCACCAAATTCAGATCCTTTCGATTCATAATCATAGTTTAATGTTTGATAATGAGCTCTGCAATAAAGTTGCCCTCTTCAATACAATAATTAACAACTAATTGATCTGTAGTTAATTGTTCAATACTACTCAATCCATAACCCAAATGTCCTGGTTTAGTTGTAAATCGACTTTTCTTGATAACTGATAAATCTACCGCTTCATGCGTTGGAATTTGATTTGTAATCGAAAATACCGTTGTGTGAGCATCCCGATTTTTAACAGTTAGCGCCACTTGATGATTCGCTCGGGCAGCAGCATCCGTCGCATTATCCAGCAAATTACCCAAAATCCGCACTACTTTTATCTGTGGAATATCCGCTAACGTGACTTTCTCTAAGATTGTCACCACTAAATGAACGTTCTGACCGTTGGCTGCCTCATATTTTGCATAAATTAGACCACTGACCGTCGGCATATCCAAGCGACTCAAATCACTCAGTCCCGACTGACGATTAAGGGTTACTCTGGCAGGCATTACTTCCGTTGTAAAATAACGCTTTAAGCCGGCCATATCATTGTTCTGAATAAATGCCGACATGCTCAAAAGAATATTCTCATAATCATGTTTAAACAAATGTAAATCACGGTTATGGTGGCTTAATAATTCGTTGTAATTTGAGACTTGTAGCAATAGCTGCGCATCATTCAAGTGACTGTTTTTATTACTAATTAAATACGACCCGATAATGCCAAACGTCACGATAGCCGCAATTGCCATATACGTTTGCGCATTGACTGACCATTCCATCGCAAAAACATACGCAATAATGTAAATAGCAAAAAACAAAATAACTAATAAGTAATCGCTAATATTAACACGCGCCCGTTGCAAGAAATCGGCGGCCGACACTTGTACTAACCAGCGATGCGCTAACATCCCTAAAATAATAATGACCGGCAGCATCATAATCGACGCTAAAAAGAGATTAATATCCGCTGTCGAATGTAGACCTATCGCTTGCCGTAATAACATTGGCGATGCAGATTGGGCTACAGCCTTGGCAATGACACCCATGATCGCCCCTACTAATCGCTTAAGCGCATTCAAAAAGATTGCCACCGGTAACATTAAAATCCACTGGGTGTACAACAACCGAGAACTCATAAAGGTGGTCACACAAACAATCGGGATGATCCAAAAATAAGCCAGAGGGACTTGGGGCCATAAGTTTGAAGCCACTTCCCCCAGGCTCATCGTAATGATAACCAGACTTAGCCAAATGATGGCAATCCGCCAAGTGACATATTCTCTAAAACCAATCATTAAAAACAACATTTCATAACCGCCAGAAATCAACGACAGCGCTAAAAGTACTGCTGACACGCCAACCACCTCATCATATTAATACATTTGTTAGTTCACTTTACTATATCAGAAATACGGCTTCATTAAACCCTTTACTCTATATTGTAAACATAAATTTGCATTAAACTATAATAAAGCCCTTACAATCTTATTATTAATTATTCATAAAAAAAGACATTGCAAATCGACATACTTTTGCAATATCTTTTAACCACTTATATTAATTTTTAAGGTGTATCCTGTAAGGTCCAATTAATCGTCCCACTGTAACTGTCAATTTGCACACTAGGCTGGACATCCAATAAAATACCCTGACTGCTCGACCAACCACTTGCAGCATTAGTGCTCGTCGTACCCGCGATTTTCTTGCCAGAACTGACTGTTACCGAAGTATTCGTCAGCACCTGTTTGTTCCCCGCGTTCAGATAAATCAGGTTGCCACTCATGGTCCGCGTACTGGATTTCATGGCAGTTGCTGTCGCCCGTAAGTACCACTGTGAACCGGTCTTCCGTGTGTCATTAACAGTGATGTTCCAAGCATTTGTCGGCTGATATAGTGTTTCTTTAAACGGAATCGTCAGGGTGCCAAACGTCAAACTTGCTGGTAATGTGCCCAGACTCAACGTTCCATCCCGCATCGTCACAGTAATTGCCTTAGCATCCGACTTCAGCCCAGAACTGCCTTTCCCATAAATATTGATCGTGGTGCTGCTACCAACGGCTAAACTACTCAACTTGCTCGCTAAACTAGTCTCGTCGGCCGCGTAAGTAATTGTGTCAGTCGCACTATCCGGATTTGTCGCAACGATGCCAGCTTGCTTAACTAACCAGGCGACGACCGCGCTATCACTTGTCAGTGAATCTAAGTCACCAGGATATAGATCGACTGCCGTCTTTGAACTAGTAATATTTAGTTTTTTGAGGGTCACCGCTGCGGTCGCCGTCCCCTTATCACCGGTAATCTCATCGACCTCAGTGACGGTGACGTTACTTAAAGTACCGAGTGCAGTCCCAAGATTCAGCGTGTACGTTCCATCGCTTCCGACCGTCGTCGTCACACCATTAACATTACTACTGATCGTATTGCCGGGTGTCCCGGTTCCTTTGATCGTCGTATCAGTCGAATAAAGTGTCCCCGTAATTTTAGGAGATAATGTCTGCGCGTTGAAACGCCCCAGCTGATAGGTACCTTCCTCACCATTCACTGTGATTCGGAAGCCAATATAGATTGGCAACTCACTTTTAATATTTTGAAAATTGACCGATAACGTCTGCGTCTGTTTTGAAGAACTAATCATAATCGAATTGCCACTGCCAAGACTAGTAGGTGTAGCCGTAACTAATGTCGCCCCGGTGTAGCTCCCACTTGCCGGACCAGCCATAATATCAAAATAAGCTTTTGACATCGAGTTACTAGATTTTAAGGTAATCGAACCCGTCATCGTCATTGTAATTTGGGTCGTCTGCCTCGTAATTCGACCATTATCCGCATAGTTAGCGGACACATTGCCTAATGCTGGATACGCTTGCAAACCGTTATCAACATTACTACCAACCGAATTACCACCCGGTACGGCCTGAAAAGCAGCATTAGCTTTCACGTCCGTCATCTTGCTCGTCAAAGTCGCAGCGTTACCCTCTAAGGGCAGCAAATTCAGCAAGCCGAGTATACCGAATACAAGAATTAGTAACCATTTTACTCGTCTGTTACGCATTCCGTTCACCCCCATCTTGCCGTTTTAATATTCGGTACAACGCGCCTGCTAAAACACTAGCTAACAACCCCATCCCACCAAGGATACTGCCAATGACAAGCCGCTCACTCGTTTGGGGCAATTGTTGACCATTGCGTGATTGCCCACGCAACCAGCCATCGATAATTAGTTGTCGGCGGATTGGCTTGCGCTCTGACTGATTTCTCTGACCCTGGGTACCCGGGTCAGCTGGTCTAATAACGTACGGGTGACCACCATCAGGAATCACACGGGCGGGAATAATCCGGTCAGCACTATACTCAGTCTCATAAAACCCCACACTGATCTCAGTGCGACCGTGTGTTGCCGCCCGCACTGGTATTGCCCAGCTCAGCACGAGCATTACCCCTAATATTAATCGCCACCATTTATTCGGCATGGTCCTTCCCCCATTTCACTGACCGAACTAAGCACGCCGCCGCTTTTTGATCCAGAAAAAGATTAATAGACCGATTAATCCAATAATTAACATGCCTAACGCTCCGAATAGAATAAACCAGCCAACGCTCATTCCCGAATTATCAACGGAAGCCTGATTATACTTATCTGCCGCGGCCGTACTGATGACAAAATCTTTATCAAACACCCATCGATGATCGGTATTTTTAGCAACTAGCCGGACATGATACGAACCAGCCTGCAAACGATTGGTCCCTGTCAAAATTGGTACTTTATAAACTGAGTTAGGTGCTAATTGCACATTCTTCTGTGTAAAGTTCTTGATGACCTTGCCACTATTCTTACTCGTTAACCTAGCCGTAATCGTTAGTTTGGGGACGATCACCGCAGTAACGTTGCGTAATTGTGGAAACACCCCTCGCCGATAATTCTGCATGCCCACCGTAATCGTATCGAGCTTCAATTGTGGTTGTGGCACTATACCAGCAGTATATTTCAGTCCAATCACATACGAATACTGATTGGCAATATTCATGGAACCCTTAACACTTCCGGTGACTTTATTGGCGACCCGTTTAAAATACCAACCGCCTAAAATCACACCGTTCACCGCTTGCTTAGGCATCGTAACCGTCGCCGTTACCACTTTCGACCCGTTTGCGGGTATCGTGATGGTCGTTGGTCCCTGTATTTTGGTGATTTGGTCCATTCGATACTTCAAAGAAGGATCATAACTTTTAGTTGGTGTCACGTACTCGATAATGCCATTGCCGTTCGTATAAGCCGTATGAATCGCCGTTTGAACCTTGATGTCAGCGTTGGTGACGTTATAAATCGTCGTCTGAATCTGTTGCTGTCGGCCACGCGTCATTTTTAAATCAAAATAGGAATTATGTTGATCAATCTGATTATTCGGAATCTTCGCGGCCACGCTAAACCCGATGTCATTGCTTTGCGTGGTTTTACTGCTACTGCTACTTGCGCTACTGGCTGCCAATCCACTAACGCTGCTAACTTGCAGACCTAAAATTAACGTCCCCACAATGACCATGATTCGCTTCAATAATTGCATCTTCTCGCCCCCATTACTCACATATGTACTTGGGGCGCCGTTCGCCCCGATGACGCTTAATTTGTTGGTAAATCACTCAATGTCCAATTCAGGTTAGCGCTATAGGCCTGCGCCTTAACCGTATTAGCCTTAATATTCAGTGTCAACGCCTTTGGATCTAAGCGACTAACAGTTACCCCGGAACCACCGCCCTTATCGGCATTTAAGACGGCACTTGATCCCACCGTACCATTTAAAGCAACTTCGGAAGCCGTGGCAACCGCACCATTGGCCTCCGAGCCGCTGTTGACCACGTCACCTTTTGGTAAACTGAGCGTTGCGCCCTTTGCAGCCGTACCATCCGTTCCTGTTAAATTGGAGCCGGTAACCGTTAATTTCCAGCCGGCATTGGTTCCCCGAACATCAGAAACTTCTACAACCATCTTATCCTGCCATAGCAAAGTATATGAACTAGTTGGGTCAACCTTATATTGTTGATCATTTAAAACGTCCAGCTCATGCGTCCCGTATCCTAACGATTTAGACACAAAAATCAGCGACAGGTCGCCACCTGCTGCCGCCCCGTTGTCACCATCGCCATCAGTACTTGGCACATCAGGATTTGATGGATCAACTGGCGTCACCGTGGACGTACTCTTCGTAAATTCCGCTTTGATATCCGTATTCCCACTACGATTTTCTGCAGCATTGGCAACAATCGGTGTACTACCCGCTAATAATAAAGTTCCTGCCATTAATAAGTGTCCTAACATTGGCTTCATGGTATAAATCCCCCTTTTTCATTTACCAGCGCTTGTTTAGCTTTCATCAACTAAGAACGGTGGTCATTATCAACAATGATTGCTCTCATAACAATTCATAAATTACTGGCACTAAATCACTTGTGACCTCCCCCAATAACCTTGTACGATTGATTAATTAATTTAAATGCCGACTCCTTTGACCACATTTTCATTATATTGGTTGGTCAGTAACAGCGCTAATAATGTATAACGTTAACTATATTTACAAACCCGGATTGTTCGTGTAACCGTTATCAAGCTTGGGTTGCTTGAGATAATTAGGCGAACTTCCTTTAAAGCCGTTCACCAACAATCGATGGCTATCCGAATAAATAAATTCATATCAACAATCTAGTATAGGTAGTAAATTAATTATTTTTCTGCCATTGCTTCTGGTGCTGCACCACAAAAAGTCCAACCCTTGCTGACAAGTGTTGGACTTTCGTCATCGATATTCTTTTCAAGTCTGCGTATTACCACGGAAGAATGCCATTAACATTAGTAAAGATCGCCGTATCGATCACCTTTCGGATTGTTAGCACGCCGGTCCTTTCACAGATAATATTGGTCGCAACTTTAGACGCGCGGGAGCCGACTGTCCAGTCCTCCTGCCAAGTAATCACTTTAAATCACCAAAATTACAATACTATTGTTGACATAGTATTACTGATTAATTAATCAGGCTTTCAATCGTTATGCTGAATCAACTCGGTAATAACACAAAGCGCTGGTGATGATCCGTGCCTGCTTCCAATTGAGCGTGACACTGAGCGGCATCCTTAAAATATCGCTGGCTGACCTGATCATCCAATAGCAGTCCGGCGCTAAAAGCTCGGTTTAAACGACTGGCCGCTTGTGCTAACTGGTCAACCGTTGCATGGCTAATCACAAAACCAGTGATTCGTTGTTGAGACATGTAAAACTGGCGAACAGGGAACTCAAATTGGTTATCCTGCGGTGCCGTAATCAATGTCACCTGACCACCTAATCGTAATAACGCTAAATTAATCGCCAGTGGTACGCGTCCCGAGGTATCAATCACATGGTCAAAAGTCCACTGATCCGTCGTTAACTGGTCCGCAAACCCCGCGTGATAATCATAACAGGCGGTACTACCTAGCTGCTGACACCGTGCAAAATCTCGTGGTGATGCGGTTATCACAACCGTCACGCCCATTTGATGCGCAAGTTGAATCAGCTTGCGGCCAACGTTGCCCGCGGCACCTTCAATTAGGAGTGTCTGGCCGCGACGAATTTCCATGACGTCGTTAAGTACGATGGCGGCTGTTGCAGCTGAATGGACCGCCGCGACGAGTGGCATGGGCGCCACGCCATCAGGAACGTGATACAAGCGATCAGTTGGCACCGCCACATACTCGGCCGTTGCGCCCATTCGGCCTTCATAGCCCATTGAGTTCGTCCAGACTTGGTCGCCGATTTGAAAGTCCGGTTGCGAACTGGCTACGACCTCACCGACTAAATCACGTCCCGCCACGTGTGGTGCTGCCAGGGCCGTCTTAAACGCCCCACTCCGAACAAACGTATCAACATGATTAACGGCCACCGCCATGACCTTCACTAAGACGGTCGCAGTTGTCGCCACCGGCCGTTGCACGTCAGCAATGCGCAATACATCGGGACTACCAAAATTGTCAAAAATAACTGCCTTCATTATTATGCCTTCTTCATATCGCAATTAACAAGTTAGGTTGTCGGCTGGGACGCCCTGTTCAAAAGCAGCTAAAACTTCCGCTCCTTTAGCGATTTGAACGGCATTGTCCAGCATATGGGCATTGTCCTTAATAGCGATCCGCCCCTGATCGTAATCCATCTTAATACCATCGTTAAAGAAAATGAGATCGTATGTGGAGGTCCAAAGCGCGAGGCTTTGATTATTCACCACCGTTACGTTGTATTCCGGGTCCGGCTGATCAAGTACGATTATCGTAAATTTAGTTCCAATACTGCAAGCACCTCCGTGCAAAGAGTACTTGCCACCACCATCATCCGTCACCAAAACCAATTGCTTCTTATCAAAGCCCTTCGCAACCAATAAAGCTTTCAGCCGATCACTAATCTCTATTTGCGTCATACTATCAGCACCCCTTAATTATAATTTTATATGAGTTAAAATATAATTAAATTATATTCGTGCTTCACGCCCAATGCCAGTCAAAAGTTTTCGCATTAATTCGACGCCACTCGATATCGGAGAATGGTTTTCAGTTTATCAGGTGCCACCCGCCGTGCATCGGATAAATAAATTTCTCGATGAATCTTGCTAGTACGATGCATCCCCTGATTGGCGACCAGTTCATCTATCTTGGCAAAACTCGCGGGTTCATCGTCATAAGCACCCAGGTGCAGAATCTGTGCCACTTGCATTGCGTCGAACTGCTGCACGTTAATTTGTTCAGTTGGCAGTTGTTTCTTAGCTTTAACCGCTGCCAAAGCCGGTGCAATCAGTTCATTGGGAACAAAGTCTGGAACCCGAATCATAATGTCATAACTGAACTCATCTTTGTCAAGATGGTCAAGTTGCTGTCCCTTAATCGTCAATGACCAGACCCCTTCAAGCGGAAAAACAACGTAATCATCAAATTCACACGCCTGTGTTTGCGCATACTGCTTATACGCATGCTTGAGCCCATAAGCAGCTGGATATAACGTTTGCAGGTGCGTCTGAAACTCTGGGCCATTGGGATTCCCCGTTCCATGGATACTCATAAAAGTTTGGGCTGGAATCGTCAACAGTTGGGGTTGCTTCTTAGTAGCATAGGTTGTTTTTTCTTGTTTACGCCATTCATACTTCATCTTCATTCACATCCTTTAAGTTAACTACACTTTCATTATACTTAGAAACAAGCCGCTGCGCATTGCCTGCAAAAAGATAATGAGTAAGTTAGCAAAGGTAAATTTGTATTCATTGCCACCGAACCCACAAAAAAGACTCGGCCAACCTGACCGAGTCCGTTTATAACAGTACTAATGGCTATGAATTTATGATTTATCTTTAAGCCGTTCTTCTAATCGCTTGATCTTTAGCTGCTTGCGATGAATGTACCAAGCAATCAGTAACAACAAGATGACTAGCAGACCGAGGCTGATCCACAACCCCCAGTTAGTATGATGTTCAATCACGGCGGTTTTGTTGAGTTGGTTCGCACGATCACGCGTGATTTCAAAATCTTTGGTGAACGTCCAATGTTGCTTTTTGGACTTCACGGCCAACTTAGCGGTATATTGGCCGGGTTTCAACGCATCCCGGCCAACCCGTAACGGTAAGGCATAAACTGAATTAGGTGCCATCTGACCATGTTCATTGACCTGCTTGTAGCGCACTTTGTTACTACCACGACGATAGATTTGGACATCAGTTTTGACTTGATTCAAGAAAGCGGCCGTTCGATTTTGTAGGGGTAAACTAATTTGGTTATACCCGTTATTTTGCGTCGCATCAATCTTACCCAATGTCAACTTGTTCTTGGTGAGCGCGTGGTCACCATGCAATACGACCGCCACTGAGTAAGCGTATTGATTCTTAATCGCCATTGCGCTCTTACTCTGTTGTTTGGCGGCCTTTTTTAAGAAACTCAGTCCACCAACGACAACACCATCATACTTCTGAGCCGGCATTTTCACCTTAAAAGTCACGATCTTACTGGTTCCCTTAGCAAGGGTAATCTTATTCGCCGCCGTCGTAATCAGTTGACTAGCATCAGCTGGCAAATCAATGTTCTTGCCATCAGCCGTTGCCTGATACTCAACCACCCCATTGGGATTAGTTGTCGCCGGTACAATTGCCGTATGCACGGTGATTTCCTGAGTACTTGTGTTCGTCACTTTCACTGCCAAAGTGGTTGTTTGGCTAGGCTTTAGTTTCAGATCATAGTATGAAACAGCCTTATCGATTTGATATTTGGAAGCCACCGGTGCGACCTCAAAACCGACTGTGTTAGCCGAACCCGTTCGTCCCCAGCTTAGACTAACTAATCCGACTAGCAAACCAATTCCTAACTGCCACCATCTCTTTGTTAACATCATTTCTCCCCCTAATCATGATTCGGAAAAATGACATTAACCCCTACTAGCCATTATTTTTCCGATCAATACTTATTAGCTATTCGCTGGTGCAGTATTCAAGCTCCAAGTTAACGTTGTACTATAACTTCCCGTAGCTCGTGCCGTAGTCTTGGGAACCATTAGTTGTGACTTAGCAATATCAGCCACGTTCTTACCATTCCCCTTACCCACAGCGGCGGTCATCAAAACCTTGTCACTATTGAGTGTATCTAGCGCAACACCGGTATTGGCCGTTGCGTCCGCACCAGTCGTCGATGCATTTGAATCCAAAACACCATTCAATGTTAGAATCGCACCCGTCAATTCTTTATTAGCAACCGCTTTGTCGTTTTTAAAAACGTCATTTTGCTTCACACGTAAATCCCAACCAGCAGCCGTTCCCCGTAAGTCCACAACGGATACCGCCGCTGACTTATTCGTGTTGTCATAGTTATCGTCTTTGGTAGCTGCGGTGATTTGGTTGGTACCAAAGTCAAGACTAGCACCAGCTAAGTCCGTATCACCATTATCAATAGTGATGTCGCCCCCAGTGAAACCAACTGTCCCATTAGACGTTTGTGGCGTATCGGCCGCACTCGCGGTCAAACCTGATGTTGCAATCAATGCTGCTGAGAATAAAAGTCCTAATAATGTTTTTTTCATGATAATGAACTCCTTTTTTTTAGATAGTTAACCAATTGCCAACCAATTAAAACGACCAATAACCCAATACCACCAATGAAAGCACTCAGCCACCATTGTTCACTCGTTTGTGGTAACCACCCCGGGTTCTGATGATGAACAGCTTGACTAGCATTCGGCTGATGCACAATCGAATGACTCGACTTTGACGCTTCAGTCACCTGTAACTGATTAGCGCCAGTGTCTGAGTTCGATGACTCAGCCTGGCCGTCGAAGCGAATCGTTGCTGGGCTCTCAGCCGTACTAGCCACACCAATAATCGGTGCTGACAACCACCCCCAACAAAGTAGGGTACTGATGGCAATTGTGATGAACCCCAAACGCTTCATCAACACCACTCCTCCTCTGTATCATTATTTGCGGTATAACTAAAGCCAACCCTGGCCGAAACCAATCATTAAGCTGGAATAGTTATTACGGTACATTGTAAATATACATAACTAACTCGCTAACAACAATCAAGCAGTCTTACAAATTTTATGTTACCTAATCATTATTTTTTTCATCATCGATTAGGAACCCCTTGATTAAGCGTCCAAGTGACCGTCGCCTGATACGTATCCGTCAAGGCACGATCGGTTGGCACTTGTAACGATAGTGCCCCAAGTGCCGTTTTCTGACCGAGGATATTGACGCCTTGGTTCGAAACAGTTTGATGGTTATTGACGATCAACCGTGCCACACCTGGCGTAAGAATTGACTCGCCACCCGTTTGTTGATCCTTATAACTGAGCACAGCCGCTAATGGTCGTGCCGACTGCTTACTAGTGAAGCCTGATGCTGAGAGCGTTGCATTGAGCGACCACGTTGAACCTATTGACCGGCCATCTTGAATAACTAGCCCAGTATCATAGGAGGCACCGTAATTTTCTGATTTACCAGTAATCGGATTCTGACCAAAATTAATGGTCTGCGGTGCTGAGACAAACATTAGTCCTCCAGGATTGTACATTAACGTAATCGTTTCATCTTTGTCGGTAAAGTTTCCTTGAACCCCATCTGGTTGATCTGGCACGTACCCTTGAATCTCAATTGGTTTAATATGATAGGCATCACCAGTTGCACCACTGATTTTCGTGTCGGGTGCCAAGTACTTGCCAGCAGCGTCCACATACTTCACTGTAATCGTGTTGCCAGTGGCCCATTCGAATTCTCCAACAATGGTTTTGCCATCGTATTTAGTCATCAAATCAGCTGACGTATAAACTTTTTTATTATTTAAACTACGCCATTTCCCAATATAAGGTGCCTCACTACTAGGATTTGGCAAGTGCCAACTTTCACTCTTAAAAAAGTTAAAACTGGGGCCCAACAATAGACGTTTAGGCGGCAACTTCGAACTGAAAGCGTTGGTATAAGTTTGCGCACTGTTGGTATTCCAGCCAGTCAAATCTAATTTGTCTAGACTGGTATTTTGGAAAACTGATTCAAAGTTAGTCACTTTGGTCGTATTCCAAGCACCTAGACTCAAGGTTTGTAAACCCGAATCTTCCGCAAATAGCTGTGAAAAATCCGTGGCTGAACTTGTATTCCAGTTTTCAATGGGCAGACTAGTTAACTGGGGGTTGCCGTAAAATACTTGTCCCATGTCAACGACCTTCGCCGTATTCCACTTACCAACTGGCAAATTCTTAACTTGGCTAACTTTGGTAAAGATTCCCCTCATTGTCGTCACATTACCAGTCTGCCAATTATCTACTGGTAATGCCGTGACACTACTCATTTTAGAAAAAGTCCCCGCCATATTTTGTACATTCTTCGTATTCCACTTACTAATCGGGAGACTCTTTAACTGACTAACTCCAGAAAAAGTTCCGGCCATATTCGTGACAGTACCAGTCTGCCAATTATCTACTGGTAACGAGGTGAGACTAGTCATGCCCTCAAAAGTATAACCAAGATTGGTGGCACTCTGGGTGTTCCAATTCGCAACCGGTGCAGTTGTTAAACTGGCACAGCCACTGAAGGTTGAATTAAAATCAAAGACTTTGCCGACATTCCAGTTGTCAATCGGCAGCTGGGTCAAGTTAGTATCGCCATAAAACGTGCTCCGTATCGTTTGAACGTTACTTGTATTCCAGTTGTCGAGTGGCAGGGACTTGATATTAGGAAGCTTAGCAAAAGTCCCATCCAACGCAGTGGCCCGACTCGTATCCCAATTAGCGACGTTAATACTTTCCAAGCTAGTATCACCTGAAAAGACTAACTGCATATTAACCACGCGGCCCGTTTGCCACTTATCAATGGGTAAACTCTTAACCTTCGACATTCCTCTAAAAATCGCGGACATGTTCGTTACGACACGGGTGTCCCAATTAGCGATGTCTAATGACGTCAGCGAAGAACAATCCGTAAATGTTCGCATCATCGTCGCCACTTTACTGGTATTCCACTTGCCAACTGGTAACGACGTTAATGAACTGTCACCATTGAAAGTGTCAATTAGATACTGTAATGAATCCGTGTTCCAATTGGCAACATTCAACGTAACTAACTTGGCACAATTTTGAAACGTTCCCTCCATTCTGATGACGCTGCTGACATCCCAACTATTCAAGTCCAACGCGCCTAACTGTGAACAGTTCAAAAATAGCCACGAGATATCCGTTACGCCAGTTAAATTAAGGTTGGCTAGCCCATCAATCGCCGTAACATTAGGTAAGTTAGCAAACAGATATGAATAATTAGTCATAGTAGTTGCCGTTATCTTACCGTCGATGACGATCTTTGAAACTTGGGTCGGTTGATAGCCGTTAGCCGTCAAGGTTTTTACAATCCAACTCCCCGTGGCTGACCCTAGCGATGCACCAAATGACCCACCACTCAAATGCAATGTGCCATTAGTATCTAAGGTCATTTTAACCGTCCCATTGACCATTTCTGCCGCTTTGGTCGTCGCCGTTTCTGATGTTTGATTATTTTTAGCGTTTTCCAGTATTGTACTGCCACTGCTATTGCCACTACTGATACCACTGCTACTGGTACTACTGCCTGATGTTAAATCCGACTGCTTGTCAGGTCCCGAACTTTCCTGGGCCTCAGGTGACACTTGTGGTGCCGAGTTGTTTGCCTCATCTTGCAACGTCAATTTCGAAGCAGAAAAAACACTGCTAGTCGATGGCATTTTCTGATCAACACTCAATTGTGCGCGGGGAACCGCCCGAATAACTGTCCGTGATCCACGATATCCAACCACAACTAGCGCTAGTGCCAGTCCCAGGCCGCCCCGATACCATAATTGCCGGTGTTGCATGCCTATCGCTCCCTTCACATAGATAGTATTTTAACATCTCTTGACGTTAATTATCTTACATTATTTTCAGTTTGTGACGTTCAGAAAAAGACTTACAATTTTACAGATATCCGAATATTAAATTTTTATCACCGTGATATTATTTGTGTTAATAACCGTAATTAAATGATAAGTATCAGCTAACGAACACCCATTTTCATTTACTTGTTTATTCAGTATTCTTCATGGATACAACTGCACGATGGTCATTTTTGAAGTGACTCACGACCAAGTCATTTTTCGAGCGAACTAGATGGCTTACCAACGCTGTAGTGCCTTTTCCATCATGGTCACTATGAACAGCCCAAATTGGCCAATTTATATGCGCTCACCTAACCTGCTAATGACGATAAGCTATCTGCGTTTTTTCAATTATTTTAATATTCACTAGGCCACGTTCAATCTAATTGATCAGCAAGCAACAAAAAAACAATTCCCCAAAATACCGAGGAATTGTTCGTACTTAAGATATTTAACGACCCGTCACTTCTTGGTAAACGTCCAAACAGCTGCTGGGGCATTGCCAACCTTAACTTTAACGATCTGATTTTTAGCATTAACGACCGTAAACTTATTAGTTGCTGTATAGCGTAAATATAGGGTCTTAGTAGTCGAGCCTGACTTATAGCTGACTTTCCAGAACGTTGGCGTCTTGGCAGTCATGCTATAACTCGCATACGAGACCAGCTTTTTAACTTGTTTGCCATTCTTATAAAGCGTCTGATTAAATCCATTCTTAGCGCTAAACGTTAAGATTTGGGAGTACTTGTTAGTCGTATTCGACTTCCAAGTACCCGCTGGCGCGTTGACTTTAAACGATTTAGTCGTCTTCTTGGATGACGAAGTGGCCGCCGTCGATTTAGTTGCCACTTTCTTAGTCGTGGTTGTCTTGTTAGTCGTCTTCTTAGTTGAAGAGGCAGTAGTTTTGGCAGTCTGAACACGGATGACGCGGTAGAAATAAGCCTTAGTCGTTGGATTCGTGGCGTACACATAAACATTGCTTTGCGCCTTCAATGTCTTGGCTAATTTAACCGTGTACTTTCCCGTCGTTTTAGAGGCCGTTGCAGTTCCAAGATTTTTCTTGGCGTTGGCCGTACTTTTTACGGTGATCTTAGCGCCCTTGGTTGCCGTACCTGTAATTTGCGTCGTATTATTGTAAATTGCATTGACCTTCAAACTTGGTGCGACATTCTTCGTAGCCGTTGTCTTCTTAGTCGCCGCATTCGCTGTAATCCCTGTAACGGGTACCGCTGCTCCCAGCGTTGCCACCATGGCTAAACCAGTTACAGCAATCATCAATTTCTTCATTGATCAAGACTCCTTCGTTCCACTGGCTAACTTGTCAGCGATTTATTTACGCCTCGTAGTATAGCAGTTTTTCTATCGGACAACCGCTCCTTATTGATAATTTAATAATCTTTATGCTTTAATTACAACTGAATCTTATCGAACTGATTTTAAATGCGTTATCACATCCGTTAACGACGGTACAATCGCAGTCGCCTGATCAGCATAGGGCTGGTTAGGCCGTTTCATATCCGGCACACAAATTACCGGAATCTTCGCGGACGTCGCCGCTTGAATGCCAGCTTCACTGTCTTCCAGAACCAAACAATCTGCAGGTTGTTGTTGGAGTTTGGCGCATGCCATCAAAAATATATCTGGATATGGCTTACCACGATCGACATCCGGTCCGAAGGTAAACTGGTCGAAATATTGCGCCACATCATGGGACGTCAAAATGTCTAATGCCCGCGACTTGATACTAGATGAAGCTAAGGCCACTGAATAATGATTCCGGTGTAAAAACTGTAACAACACCCGTGCTCCCGGTTTGAGCTCAACGCCATCCTGCATAAACGTCTTTTCCAACGTTAACGCCCGCTTTAATCCAGTATCAACATTAAACGGCAAGTCAAAACGTTCAATCAAGTGTTGCATATTCGTCACCGCCGACTTACCACTGTATTCCTGTGCATAAGTCGCCATGGAAAGCGTCTGCCCATAATCCTGTACGATTCGTTGATACATCTTTAATGAAATAACCTCGCTATCAATCAATAATCCATCTAAATCAAAAATAACTGCCTTCGTCATACTCACCAACTCCAGTCTATTTATCGTCAATAATCTAAGCTTATCATAACCATTTGAAAATGTAAGCGGAGTCATTACTACTAATATTAAGTTTCAAAACTAAATCTGGTTAGTACAGAATTTGTGCGAATTTCTATATATTTAGTAAGCATAGTAAAATACCCCCGCAGTTCTTTAGTAACAACCCAGTGAGTTTCGCAGATGAACTCCTAGCCAAATCCCTACACAATAGCTAGTAGCAATAAGTTAACTCCACTGATTTGTTGTTTATTTAGTCGTCAACCGACCCAACATTAACTCCCCCTAATCAAAAATGGTGCGCCAGAATGTTTTCATTCTTGACGCACCATTTTTAATTTAAACTCATTGTCTATAAATCGTCTCGATGTAACAAGGCAATCTCTTCACCCGCAGCTCGGCGGCGATCAATATTATCCTCACCCCACACGCACAGCTCATGTAAGACAACGGACAAACTCCGGCCATAATCACTTAGTCCGTATTCCACGCGCGGTGGCACTTGTTGGTACACTTTGCGCGTCACAATATTAGCGGCTTCCAACTCTCTAAGTTGTTGTACTAACATTTTCTGCGAGATTTGTGGAATCGCGCGTTCCAATTCGCTCGTCCGCATCGTCTGAGTACGCAGATGGCACAGAATAATTGATTTCCACTTACCCCCAATAATTTCCATTGTGGCCTCGACCCCAATATGATACGTTTTGGTTTCCAATAATTGTCCCTCCATTCCATACTTACTTTTTAGTGGGTATCCCACTTTAAAGTCGGTACTTGTCTAAAATTCACTTGCTAGTATAATCATTATTTATTAACTTAGCAATAGCAGGAGGCTTATCTTATGACAAAACAGTTTAATCCCAGTTGGACACTTTTTGCACTCGCAATCAGTGCCTTCGCCATTGGGTCAACGGAATTTATTAGTGTTGGTTTAATGCCACTACTCGTTAGCAACTTTCACATCAACTTGGCGCAAGCTGGGCTGACCGTCTCGATCTATGCCATTGGTATCATGATTGGCGCGCCCGTCATGACATTACTCACCGGTCGGCTTAACCGTCACCGCTTGATGATGTTAATTATGATTTTATTTATTATTGGTAACTTACTCGCAGCAAGTGCCCCAACCTTTGGTGTCTTACTTGCAGGCCGGGTCGTGGCCGCTTTGGCTCACGGTATTTTTATGACCGTCGCCTCAGTAATTGCCGCTGACGTGGTCGCACCTGCCAAACGGGCCTCGGCGATTGCCATCATGTTTACAGGACTGACTGTCGCAACGGTTACTGGTGTTCCGTTGGGAACGATGATTGGTCAATTAGGCGGTTGGCGCTGGTCCTTTATCTTTATTAGCATGATTGGTGTCATTGGTTTGTTAGCTGATTACTGGTTAATTCCACGTAATCTGCCGTTACCCAGTAAAGCCACGGTCCGGGGGATTATCCGCGTACTCACTAATCCACAACTACTGTTCGCCTTACTCGTCACGGCGCTGGGATACGGTGGTACCTTCGTAGTTTACACCTACCTATCACCACTACTAGAACAGCAGATGCATTGGTCAGCGAGCGCTGTCGTTTTGATTCTAGTCGTTTACGGCTTAATGGTCGCCCTTGGTAATACACTGGGTGGTCGTTGGGCCAATGCACGGCCCTTAATTGCACTATTCAAGATGTTCAGTGGGTTACTCATCACCTTACTCATTCTAAGTGTCACCGGGTACAGTCACTGGTTAGGACTATTGACCGTCCTACTGATGGGAATCTTTGCCTTCATGAACGTCCCTGGGCTCCAACTCTATATTGTTCAGTTAGCTGAACAGAATACACCACACGATATTACGATGGCCTCAGCGTTAAATATTTCCGCTTTTAACGTCGGTATCGCACTCGGCTCCGGTATTGGTGGTCAAGTCACGACCAACCTTGGCTTAGGCTGGACACCGATCTTTGGTGCCATCATGGTTGCTGTTAGCTTAGTCCTATTGTTAGGTCTAATTTGGTTAGCGCGGCCCGCAAAAAGCACCGACCGGCATTGCGTTCAAAATTAATAACTAAATGACCCGTAGTCGTCTTAAACGGTCATCGAAAACACTAAGCTTAGCGGCTTAACAATGACCACCAATTCGGTTGTCCTATCGCTAGGCTGAGTGTTTTTCTTTATGTCACTATCTTTTAAATCCACTTAACCGTCACTAGTTCAGGAACCTCATTAATAGGCGACTCAGAGTGCTAGCAATGAATCGTCCCGATTTTCACCGGCGGCCTTCCTACTTTTAGTTGGAATTTATTGTTTATTTTCAGTGTTATTTGAAGACCAATTATTGTCATTTTAGGCTGTGTTAATTGACTTAAAGCCTGAATATGCCCGCTTTACACTATCGCGACCCCGATTTGTTCGTAAAACCGACTTACCCAGCATTCGACTGGGTTGCATTTTCACTTTCAGAAAGCTATAACGGTAATATACGATTGGTTTCCACTTTTACTGAGAAGGTCTTGATTGAATGGTCAGTATTGACTATTACCACTAACTATCAAGTCAGAGCCAGACAGAACCAACCAACTATGGGGGCGCAACATGCAACGCAAATCAACATTAATTTTATTAACTAGCATCACTTTAGTTATCGGCTTACTGGCGGTCGGCACTGTCAAAGTTGTTGGTGATGCCCACAGACCTAGCCAATCAACGGTAACCACAAAAAAAGTCGTGTCAAAAACGAAAGCCAAAACCACGGCTAAATCAACGGTCATGCGCACACCAATCAACTGGCGTCAATCATCCGAAACAGTCGCGTATCCCAATGTCAACCGCTATCCGGACTTATGGATTCACGTATCGTTGGCTAAACAACGGCTATACTTGATGAACCATCACCACGTTCTCTATACAATGTATGCATCCAGTGGCGTGCCAACTGCTGACCGCAAAACACCCCGTGGCACCTATCATGTGCAAGCCGAACGGGGAAAATATTTTTATAGCGCTAGTGTTGATGAAGGTGCCTATTACTGGGTCTCATGGCTCAACCATGGTGAATATTTGTTCCACTCCACACCCGTAGATGCCCAAGGTCACTTTATCAAATCAGACGCTGCTGATCTTGGCAAGCGACCGTCTTCACACGGTTGCATTCATCTGAGCGTTGCAGATTCCAAGTGGGTCTATAACAACATCAAGTATGGCACTAAAGTCGTCATCGACTAACGAAACAACTACAAAACCACCAAAATAAATCATCCAGCAACCTATTTGTATTAAGACAATCAGGTCGCTGGATGATTTTTATTCTCATTGGCACGTTGAACGAGTTCTTATTTAGCTTTAATATGAACAGCTTAACCGATTTCGACTTGCTCAGCAAGATGATTGGCCGTTACACTATCCATTAACATATCAGCTTCCACGTATAACTTATGCCACATCATGAAGGTCAGCACGGTCCACAATTGACGCGAATTATCACGAACACCCGCTCGATGGTCATCCAATAGTTTTAAGAAATATGTCTTGTCAAAATACTGATCGGTTTGCGACGTCACAATAATATTTTTAGCCCAATCGTACATCTCATCTTTGAGCCACAACCGAATCGGTACTGGGAAACCAAGCTTTTTGCGATATAACACGTGCGCGGGTACAATATCTTCAACCGCTTTTCGTAAAATGTACTTCGTCGTACCGTGGCTAATTCGCAAGTTGGCTGGAATTTCCGCTGCCAGATTGAACACGTCCCGGTCAACAAAGGGTGTCCGCAATTCAAGGCTGTGGGCTAACGCCGTCCGGTCCGCATTATGCAACAAATCCCCATTTAACCACGTGTGCATATCGATAAATTGCATCTTAGAGATTAAATCATAGTGCTTGGCTTCATCGTAAAATACCCGGGTTGTCTGTTGGAACGAATGGTCACGATTGTAGTGCTTCATGAACTGTTGCTTCTCAGTTTCATTGAAGATAAACGCATTGCCAACGTATCGCTTCTCTAACGGTGTCGTCCCCCGCATAAGCAACGAACGACCCCGCATTCCTGCTGGCATCATCGCGGCTATCCGTTGAAGGGCCCCGTTGATTGGCTTCGTATACCGAAAGGCTTTCAAGGATTCGGGTTCATGATAAATCGTATACCCGCCAAAAAGTTCATCAGCCCCTTCACCGGTGAGACAAACTTTAACGTGCTTGACGGCTTCCTTAGTCAAGAAATACTGCGGGACAGCGGCCGGATCAGCTAACGGATCATCCATGCTCCAGACAAAATGTGGAAAGGCTGCCATGAATGCTTCCGGCGTGATGGTCATTTGGACGTTATCGACATTCAACTTAGCAGCCGTTTCCTGTGCGACGTCTAATTCACTATAGCCAGGTCGTTCAAAGCCCACCGAGATCGTCTTGAGATTTGGATTGAACTGCTTGGCAATCGCCACCACAATTGACGAATCAATCCCGCCCGATAAGAACGCCCCAACTGGGACATCGGAACGCATATGGATCTTAACCGAATCAATCAACGTCTCCTTAAGCCGTGTCGCGTAGTCCTGTTCAGAACGGACGACTGGATGAAACTCCCGATGATAATAACGCTTGATTTGCGGCGCGTGTCCCAACTGTTTTGTTAATGAACAGCCCGGCGCCAGCATCTTGATTTCCTTTGTCAGGGTCTCAGTTTCCGGCACATATTGGAACGTCAAATAATCTTGTAATGCCTCTTGATCAAAATGCTTATCTTTTAAAATCTTATAAATCGCCTTACTCTCAGACGCATAGTAAAAATCATCCCCGGCAATCGCATAATAAAACGGTTTGATTCCAAATTGGTCACGCGCCGCGAATAACGTTTTTTCCTGCTTATCCCAGATTACAAAGGCAAACATTCCCCGCAGATAGGTCGTCAACTTGGCCTGGTATTTGGCGTACATTCCTAAGATCACTTCCGAATCGGAATCCGTCTTAAACGTGTAGCCCTCTTGAATTAACTGTTCACGTAGCTCAACGTAGTTATAAATCTCACCATTAAACGTTAGCCAATAACGTTCATTATCATATGACAGCGGTTGATGACCACCCGCCAAATCAATAATACTTAATCGGCGAAACCCCATCGTGATATTATCATCCGCAAAGTAACCCTCATCATCCGGGCCCCGATGCACAATCATTTTAGTCATTTCCCGCACAACCTGATCATACGCGGCATTATCAACTTTTCGCCGATCCGTTAAGCACCCAACCAATCCACACATTCTATTCACTCCCACACTTAAGTTATTACGACTAATCACCAATATTATCGTTAGTGACCAATCACAAGTCACGCTCAAATCATAGGCAATGCCCAGTACAGCGATTTGACTTGCGGAATAACGGCAAGCCCGCCTTGACCATAATTAACAGCCGCACTTGTAGCGAACATAACCCACTTGATTCAAACTGGTTGCTTCTAATTATAATTTAGTGTGGCCCGTCGCAACGGCCGTTTTAAGACAGGCAGACTAACCATTAAGACCTTATTTGGCCCGTTGAAGATAAGTTCAAAATAAACGCAAGCGAATTGATTGGAACGGCCCAGCTCAGGTTCATAATTCAATACACCTGAATAAAGCGTAAAAAAATAACCGTTTCAGGGAAATCAAATTGCTGAAACGATTATTTTACTAGTTAGCAAACCGAATCTTGCCAATCTGAATTTTACTGCCGTCAATATAAATCGACTAAGATTTCAATCAGCGATTGTTTTTGCCAATCTGCCTTACTAAGTAGCGACTGGCCGCTGCGGAACACAGGACGGTTTCACCGTTAGCCATCGTTAGTTGACGATACCGTTTATCCAATGACCGAATGCGGGTCAGATTAACGACATATGACTTATGACAACGATAAAAATCAGAATTCAAATCCGGCACATCCTTTAATAAACCGTAATATTCAAGTTCACCATCATCTAAATGAACGATAATCTTATGTGGACTCATTGAACTTTCAAAAAATAACACGTGTTGCACGTCCAACGATCGAATCGTCTCGCCAATTTTGATTTGGATATAACTATTTTGATCATTGTCTTCAGCTTTGAAACGCTCCTGTGCCACGCGTAAGACGGTATTTAATCGCTCGTATAAGCGATCCGGAAAATCCTTCAAGATAAAATCCAGGGCTTCCACTTGATACTGAAACACCGTCAATGATAGCTCCGTATGCGTCGTCACAAAGATAATCTTACTTCGGATGCCTAAATCACGAATTTGACTGGCAAGCTGAATGCCATTAATATCCGAATTCAACGCAATATCTAAAAGAAAGACGGCTTGAGTTGGTTGCTGACTTTTGACATGCGCTAATATTTCATGCGGATCGACACTCGTTAGGCCAAATCCCATATCCAATTGACGATCAATAATCACTTTACTGACCAGTTGCTGCAAGGTTTGTAACTGTTTAGTATCATCTTCACAAATATATACTTTGATCATTTTATCATTCCCGCTTTACCGTTAAACGCTGAACAAAGGCTGAGGCCAATAACCGCGTTTCCAATATCATATTTTCATTTCGATTAACAATGGCGCTGAGCTGACTCAAGCCTAAGCCCCGCTCTTGTCCCTTAGTCGAATACCCCGCTTCCTTTAGCTGCCATAAAGGTGGCAAGGAATCAAAAACGTTATTTTGAACTAAGAACACCGTACTGTGGGCCGTAACAAAAATGGCGCTCATCAGCTCACCGTGATAGTGACCGGCCGTGGCTTCAATCGCGTTATCTAAAATAATACCTAGCGCAATTGCCAAGTCTAATTCATTCGTCGTTACCCCATTAAGCACTTGCTTCAAGTCAAATTGAACTTTAACTCCCTGTGATTGCGCATAGCTGAGTTTGCTAAATAGAATACTCTTGACCGATTTGACCTGAACACGACTTAAATCTTCGAGATTATACTGCTCATCCGAAACGCGCTTGGTCACTGGGGCAATATTTTGTTGGTAATATTGCTGTAAGCCTGCCAAATCATCCGTTTTCAAATACTCATTAATCGACAACATTATATTCTGATAATCATGACGAAACCGGCGCAATTCATTATAATGCGTTTCGATTTCATGCATGTACCGTGTATCATTTTTGATTTGCAGGCGTTGTTGTTGAACCTGGTACTTGGCCCGAATCGTAACCCGATACTCATCATAGATGGCAATCGCGAGCCCCATAACGACCAACAACACAACTAAGTTACTGACGACCATTCTCAATTCACTGTCGAGGCCCTCGCTGACAATAATGTATAAATAGATGGCGAGTAGCAGCAAGGCCGTAACCCGGTTCAGTCTGGGACGATTGAATGTCGTCTGGATATGCGTATTCATTAAAATCAGATTCAATGTGATTAAACCAACCAGCTGTAATCCCATAAAAATCAAAAGATACCCGTCATCTAATTTCAACATATACGTTAAAAGTGAACTGATATGATCGACGACAATTGACCAGATAATCACCTGTAGGCTAACAAATAATGACTCACTGAAGCTATGTGTATGCCACCAAGTAAACAGCACCACCAGTCCCAATAATGGCAATGCTGCATATTGCCCGATTACTGAAAAAATCCAGCCGCTCACTAGGCTACTGACCACCGCATAACTGATATCCCAAATACTAAGTACCCGCCAATCACGCAAAAGCACCTTAACAAACAAGAATAGGAACAGCGTTTGCACAAAAATAATCTTCATCAGCTACCCCACAACTCCAGCCTACTCATCATTAACACCACTATTTTGCCGGCACACCTATTTTGATTATGACTAATCAATACAACCGGTTCCTTCGTTTCACTGAATCGTTTTGCCCACTGTACCATCAAAGTCCCCCTTACATATTGGTTGCTCAAACTGGTACCTACAGTTTAAAACACTCACCGACACTTGAAAAGAATACACAATGAACCGAATTATTCAACCAGCCTTTAAGATACTAAACCGTCATTTCAAGACGACTAATCGCTACATGAACGCAAAAAAAGACGCGACCTAATTGATATCCACTCGTGCCTATCAATTAAGTCGCGTCTTTTGTCATTAAACCTCCTAATCTTGTTTCATCGCGTCCCAAATCATTTGGAAAATATCACCAAATGTATATTGGTCCTGAGCATACCGTCCCTTACTGATATTCGTCGTATGCGTATGAATAGTTGAAAACACGACCCCCATATGCAAACTAACCGGTAACTGCTTAATCACCTTAGCATCGATAGCCGCCGTTAATAAGTTAGCGACAATATTATTCGGATCGGCATCCGCCGCCGAAATCGTCATCCCCTGTCCATTCAATGCCTTGATCTGTTGAATGATCGTCAAGCTATCTGGATTGGCTAACGAATAGTCATACACCTGCTGTACATATAATCGAATCCGAGTCGTCACATCGATTGTTGAATCACTTAATCGGTCTAAGTCGGTAGTACTAAGAATTCGGTTCGTCTCACGCGCATAGACACTATCGATCAGAGCCTGTTTATTCTTAAAGTAGAGATAAACATTGGATTGTGCAATGCCGACGCGCTTAGCCACCTTAGTCGTTGAAACCCCGGCTGGACCCTCAGCGAGAATGATAGCCGCAACCGCATCTTGAATCTTAACTTGTTTGTTCATATCTTTTTTCTTCATGTCTTCAGTATAAAAGATAAAAATATCTTTTTCAAGCTTGACAAAGATAGATTTATCTTTTAAACTAGTAATCGTTGAAAGATAGATTTATCTTTTAAAAATAAAAATCAAATTTTAAAGAGGTTCTATAATTATGAAAATTGCAATGTTAGGTTCATTAGGAAACATTAATCGGATCGTTGTTCCTAAGCTCGTCCAAGCCGGTCATGACGTCACCGTTATCTCAACTAGTCCTAAGCGCCAAGCTTCAATTGAAGCTGTCGGCGCCCATGCCGCCATTGGTACAATGACTGATGTTGATTTCTTATCCACCACTTTTACTGACAAAGATGTGGTTTATCTCATGCTTTCTGGTGGTATCGGTGATGATCCCTTCGAAGGGGCCGTGGCTCAGGCTAAAATTTGGAAACAGGCAATTGAAAATGCCGGCGTCACCAACGTCGTCAACCTCAGTAGCATCGGCGCAGATGCCGATGAAGTGGCTGGCTCGCTGCATGCTTACAACTTAATTGAACATGAATTACGACAACTTGACGGGGTTAACCTGGCTTTTGTCCGTCCAACCGGATTTTATGCTAACTTGTTCGGTAACTTAGCAACAATCAAGGCTGAACATAAAATTTATTCCAGCACGCCTGCTGCTTCAGCACAAAAATACGTTGCGCCCGAGGACATTGCCAGTGTCGTTTATCCCCTAATTGATCACACGCCAGCCGGTATCACCGTCAAGTATGCCTTCAGTGATACGTTCACCGGTGACCAATTCGTTGCTGATCTGCGCGACGCCTTAAACATGCCCGATCTACAATGGGTACAAATCTCAGATGAACAATATCAAGCTAACTTGACGAACCACGGTGTTCCCGTTAAAATTGCCGCTTCATTAGTCCAAACTAGTCGTTATCAGCGCGAACCTGAAGGACTTTATGCAGATCTAAATGCTTCTGACACTAGCGCTGGTCAAGTCAAATTAGCTGACTTTGTCCGTACTTTTGTGGTAGCGTACAATAGTGAAGGCGGTTACCAGTCCCATACAATCGCAGATTAACCGTTTACAATACCTGAACATTTATAGGAGGAGTTTACTATGGCTTATCAAACAATTAATCCATATACCAATGAAGTTGTTAAAACTTACGACAACGCAACCACTGACCAAATCGAACAGGCCTTAACTACCGGCGACGCCCTTTATCACCAATGGCGTCATGAACCCGTTAGTTCCCGTGCAGCCAGCCTCCATAAGATTGCCGCACTGTTACGTGAACATAAAGATGAATTAGCTAAAATTGCAACAATCGACATGGGTAAATTACTGAGTGAATCTCAAGGTGAAGTCGAACTATGCGCCATGATTGCTGATTACTATGCTGATCACGGTGCTGAATTATTGGCACCGACCCCAATCAGCACTCAAGCAACGGGCGATGCCGAAATTGAAAAACAAGCAACCGGTGTCCTGATGTTGGTCGAACCTTGGAACTTCCCATACTACCAAATCATGCGGGTCTTCGCACCGAACTACATGGTCGGCAATCCAATGATTTTAAAGCACGCCTCTAATACACCGGGATCGGCTGCGGCCTTCGCCAAGATTGTCGAAGAAGCTGGTGCTCCCGCTGGTAGTCTAACGAACCTCTTCTTAAACTATGATCAAGTTAGCGATATTATTGCCGACCCCCGCATCCAAGGCGTCGCACTGACTGGTTCTAAGCGTGGTGGACAAGCGGTTGCCAAAGCGGCCGGTGCAAACTTGAAGAAGAGTTCTATGGAATTAGGTGGTTCGGACGCTTTCGTCGTCTTAGCGGATGCTGATATTGACGAAGCAGTCAACTTAGCATGGCGGGTCCGGTTATACAACGCTGGGCAAGTCTGCACCTCATCAAAACGCTTTATTGTCGCTGCGGATGTGTACGATGATTTCTTAGCAAAGTTGAAGGAACGTTTTGCCAAATTAGTCCCTGGCGATCCTATGGACCCACAAACTACCCTGGCACCGATGAATTCCAAACGCGCTAAGGAAAAGCTACAAGACCAAGTTGACCGGGCCATTGCCGGTGGTGCAACCGTTGCTTATGGCAACGAACCAATCGACTTACCTGGCCAATTCTTCCAACCAACCATCTTAACGGACATTGATCAAGACAACCCCCTCTTTTACGAAGAAATGTTCGGTCCAGTTGCCCAAGTCTTCAAAGTTGATTCTGAACAAGCAGCTATCGATTTAGCCAACAACTCTGAACTGGGCTTAGGTGGCATCGTCTTCGCCGGAACTGCGGCGCATGGCAAAGCGGTTGCCCAACAAATTGAAACTGGGATGGTCTTCGTTAACACCTTCCTCAGCTCCTTACCAGAACTACCATTTGGTGGCGTCAAGGGCTCCGGCTATGGTCGCGAGTTAAGCAGCCTGGGCTTAATGGCCTTTGTTAACGAAAAACTGGTTGTCACTGCTCAGAAACCTGACTACGACAACGGTGCTGGTGGCTTAGTTGTTTTATAAACATTAGCCCCTCACTACAGCACCGATTACACGTGCTTGAATACGAAGCATGCTTCAAACTTTTAGTGTCAAAAGCTACCAGCTTAGGCCCACTGAAAGAAGTTCGAATCAGTATAAACTTTTTGTCAAGTGCGTCTATGCCGACTTTTGTCAAAATAAGATGAACAGGCCACTAACTCAATCACACAACAAAACAGGCTTTGAAATCGCGTCGCTTGACGTGATCTCAAAGCCTGTTTTGTTATTGCACTAGTAATTGGTAACTAATTGTTAGCCAATCTTAGCAACGTAATGGTAAGCACCAGAGTTAGATAAGTACTTCAGCCATTGATAGCCGTCCGCAGAAACCGTTCCGATATAATAAACGGATTCGCCCGCGTAGTATTGGCCAACAACTGAGGCATTTAGACTAGCAGCGGTCCGAATATTCGTTGTGGTCTTGAACGTGTACGTACCAGCAGCCGCCGTCGTCTTACTTGCTGAAGATGACGTGGTCGTTGCAGCACCGCCACTGACCTTAACGTAGTGTTGCGCACCACTGTAACTCGTGTAACGTAACCAAGTTTGACCGTTAGTCGTTACTTTGGCGTTGTAATTGACCGTATTGCCTTTGTAGTAAGTCCCAACAGTTGACGCGGCGTCACTTGCTGAAGACTTGATGGCAGTCGTCTTAGCAAACTTGTAAGTCCCGCTTTGCGCAACTGTCTTAGCACTAGCCGTAGCCGTTGACTTGCTTGACGTCGTCGTTGTTGTGGCTGCACCACTAATCTTAACGTAGTGTTGCGCACCACTGTAACTCAAGTAACGAAGCCAAGTTTGGCCGTTCTTAGTGACTTTGGCATTGTAATAAACCGTATCACCCTTGTAGTAAGTCCCTAAAGTCTTGGCTGAATCATTAACTGAACCCTTGATGGCCGTGGTGCCAGTAAACTTGTAAGTCCCAGTTTCAGCCTTAGTGACCGTCTTGCTAGAACTAGTAGCTGGCTTGGTGGTAGTCGTTGACGTAGCTGCACCACTGATCTTAACGTAGTGTTGCGCACCACTGTAACTCAGGTAACGGAGCCAAGTTTCACCATTCTTAGTAACCTTGGCATTGTAATAAACCGTGTCACCCTTGTAGTAAGTCCCTAAAGTCTTAGCTGAGTCACTAACTGAGCCCTTGATAGCTGTCGTTTTAGTAAACTTGTAAGTGCCAGTTTCATTCTTGGTAACCGTCTTGCTAGTGCTTGCGGCAGGCTTAGTCGTGGTCGTTTTAGCTGCGGCAATCTTAACAAAATGTTCGCTACCACTGTAACTTAAGTAACGTAACCAAGTTTCACCATTAGTTGTAACTTCAGCATTATAGTAAACGCGGTTACCCTTGCTGTAAGTTCCAACGGTTTTAGCACTGTCACTGGCAGCGCTCTTGATGGCTGTGTTCTTGGTAAAGGTATACCAACCAGAGGCCTTCTTAGTCGTTGAACTAGTTGACGTATTGGTCGTAGCACTAGTGTCAGTCGTTACTTCACTAGTCGTCGTATCATTGCTACTAGTTGTCGTTACGAATGTATTGGTCCCGGCACTATCTTCAGTTAAACCATTGTAATCGATGCTGACATCAATGTAACCGGTATAATCTGAACCAGATGGTAAGAGTGCCGTATCGGAGAATTGCCATGCACCATCATTGGTGTTCCAAAGGTTATTAGCAGAAGGTGTGTATGGGTATTGGGCCCGCCATACACGTGATTGGCCAACTGTCTTAACAACAGCATCCCGATATAAGTATGAGTTGGACGTATAAACGCCGTGATTCTTGTAACCAAAGGAATCTAACGTTGACCAGAACGCGTTCAAGTTCGCCGTTGCGTTAACTGAGTATGAAGATGAATCTTCCATGTCAGCGAACAAGAGAACTTTGGTTGAAACATTGTTCTTAACTAAGAAACCAGCCATGTTAGTCGCTTCAGATTTAGCCGCATCAGCCGTGCTAAACGTTGCATAGTGGTAGAAATCAACGTTCAAGCCAGCTTTGTTAGCCATCTTTGCTTGGTTCAGTGCAGCTGGGTTCGTGTAATCAGTGCCTTCAGTCGACTTAACGATGACCGTCTTAACACCCGCAGCCTTTAACTTATTGAAATCAGATTGCGTCATGGTACTTTGATATGACGCCACGTCAACAACATCAACGCGTGGCCGAGTCGTATCCCCAATCGTCCAGACATCCGTTGAAGACGTCGTTGCTGCGGTATAAGCAACGGCAGCAACTTTAGCTGTGGCTTTAGTAGCGGTCGTCGCCGCACTACTTACCGTACTTGAAGCGGCCTTAACAGCCTTGACCGTTGCAGTACTTGAAGCAGCACTGGCAGCAGTACTGCTTGCGGTATGACTTACTTGAGTAGTGGTTGCCGTACTAGAAGCGACACTGGTTGCTTGGCTTGTAGCCGTTGCAGAAGTACTAGTGGCTGCACTCGAAGCCGTCTTAGTTGCTTGACTAGTCGAGCTAGATGCTGTACTGGTCGATTGGCTAGTGGCCGCACTCGACGATGCCGTCGCTGCTTGACTGGTCGTCTTAGTTGTTGCCGCACTCGTTACTTGAGTCGCAGCACTTGACGAAACTGAGGTCGCTTTAGTCGTCGCATCGCTAGCAGCAGAGCTCGTTGCAACACTTGCACTAGAGGCCGTGCTTGCAGCTGAAGACGATGTTGTCGTTGCATTTGTAGCATCAGCGTGCACGTTTGTATTGTTAAGAACGGAACCTCCTAAAAATGAGAAGAAAGTTAATCCAGCAACCAGCCAAAGTTTCCCCGACTTATAAAGCTTGAATCTTTCCGACTGACTTGCATCAATTGGATTTTGTGATTTAAAATTCATGTAAACACCCTTTTTTAATTTACTTAAAGCAGTTTAATTATAAGCGGTTGATTGCCCCGCTCGCAAGGGGATTTAGTATAATAATTGTACTTTTCGATAAATATTTTTGATACCAACGATATACCCGGTTAATATTTCACGCAAATAGCGGTTCACCTTAATTATAATTAGTTGTGAGTGACCACTTAGTTCACCAACAATTGCTAATTTGCTATGATAATATGGAAATCTGATTATAAAAATGAAGCCGTTCCATAATTACGCTTAGGCGGAGGTCATATAATAATGAAGACTTATCAATTTGACGCACCGATTCAAGCCGCAACAATTGGCAAAGGTGGGGCTTACGTGGCCTGTCCCTTCGATATTCGCGACCTTTTCGGTAAGGGGCGCGTCAAAGTCCATGCCACTTTCGATGAGGTCCCTTACAACGGTTCTATCGTTAATATGGGTGTTAAAAACCTTGATGGTAGTATTTGTTATATCTTAGGTATTCGTAAGGATATTCGTGCAAAACTCCACAAAAGCATTGGCGATGTCGTCGCTGTCACCGTAACGGCAATCGATTAATTCAAATCATCGATTCCGCGTTGTACTCGTCTATGATAACGACCCACCCCCATCCCGGCGGCAATAGTTGGTTCATCTTATAAAACAGCCCGTATAGCTGGCTGTCAGCTTTCAAACAGCACGAGTTAGTTGAATAACAAATAATCGCTTCAAGAATGTCATTAGAAATTCTTGAAGCGATTATTTAGTAATGGTCATCAAAACAGCGCCGCTAGTTGCTTTTGACTGACAACGTACTTTTCCCATGGCGCCGTACAAAGCCCACGCTCCCGTTTAGACTAGCCTATTCGTCACACAGTGAACGTTCAATCAAAGCTGGATCAACATGTTGATCACCCCAGGTACAAATCGCATCTAGGATGGGAATCAAGCTCTGCCCCTTAGCGGTCAACCGGTATTCGACATGCGGCTGAGCGGTCTTAAAATCATGCCGTTCGATCAACTCATCTTGTTCCAATTCCTTCAATTGACTCGCCAGTGTTTTATGCGTTACCGCTTGAATATGGTGTTGCAAGTCAGCAAAACGGCTGACTTTAACCTCGGCCAGTTCAAACAAAATCATGATTTTCCACTTACCACGAATCAACTGCATCGTGGCATCAAATTCATTTCGGTAGCGTGGTTGCGCAGTTACCCGTTCTTTTAACATTATTAACTCCCTGCTCTCAATTGGTGGTTACCTAAAAGTGCGTACTTGTCGCGTTTAATCTAGCCAAGTATACTGTAAATCGTTGAAAATTCAAACGAAAACCATTATCCAAAATTACGGAGGAATTACAAAATGAAACCATTAGTCGTCATTACTGGAGCCAGTTCTGGCTTTGGTGCCGAGATTGCCAAGTTATTCGCCGCTGACAACTACCCACTGTTACTATTAGGGCGTCGCCAAGCAAAGTTAGCCGCCTTATCTGCGAACTTTGAAAATGCCATGATCGACACAGTCGATGTGACCAACTATCACCAATTCGAAACTGCCGTTCGCAAGGCCGAAGCCAAGTATGGCAAGACCGACTTACTAGTTAATAATGCGGGATTAATGTTACTAGGAAATGTTCAAAATCAGGACCCACAAGAGTGGCAAACCATGCTTAATACGAACGTGATGGGTGTTTTAAACGGCACTCAAATTGTCCTAAATGACATGCGTGACCGGGAACATGGAACGATTCTCAATATGTCATCGTTAGCTGGCAAGAAAACGTTCGTCAATCACGCCGCTTACGTTGCATCCAAGTTTGGCGTCCACGGGCTATCCGAGACACTCCGTGAAGAAAATGCGCCGAAGAACGTGCGCGTCATGCTGGTAGCCCCCGGTGCAGCCGAAACTGAGCTGTTAACCCACGTTACTAGCAAGTCGGCACTGTCCGATTACGAAGCATGGAAAGCTTCCATGGGTGGCCTGACTTTGGACCCCAAGCACGTAGCTGCCACGGTCAAGTTCATGTATGACATGCCGCAAAATGTCAATATCCGTGAAGTTGACATTGCTGCCACGGCCCAAGATGCTTAATCTCAGCTCATTTGATTAAAAAAGCCACCTAACCGCACCGAGCTCTGCCGGTGCATGGCTAGGTGGCTTTTACAATTGCTCATAAGTACCCAATCAACACGCTAAAATCGGCGTTTCGACCTCCTCACACCGCTAATTTAGGATCATTCTTCCACTGCTCATTTTTGAGCCTGAGTCAGCGCCTGCATCGTTGCCGTCTGCAAAGTTGCTAGTAATTCATGAATCGTTGTTAAGGACTCCAACTGTCCACCCAGTAGCCATTCGCGCCAAATTGCGTATACCCCGGCACTCATGAATCTTGTCCAATACTTAAGTTGCACCGCCGTGAGCGTCCCATTTGCCATCGTTGTTTGGTAATAATTAGTCATATTAGCGTTAAAAAGTTGTTGAATAATATTTTCAAAACCACGTTGCTCAGCCAGTCGTAACGTCGGCGCAAAATCACTAAAAAATTGACCCATCGCTAATAACTTCCGATTGGCCGGTACATGCTGCAAGACGTCCTGAAACCGCGCTGCAATCGCCGGGGCGAAGTACGCTGTCAAAAGATCTTCGAGTGTCGTAAAGTTACGGTAAAAGGCCATCCGGCTGACCCCAGCTCGCTTGACAACTTGGGTCACCGTAATCGTATCTAAATCATGAGTCCTTAATAATTGTAATAAGGCCGTAGTTAAATAAGTTTGTGAATCCTTTTTGATTGCTTGCGCGTGATTGGTCGCTGCCATAACAATTCCTCCATTCTGTCACAGATGCTCGTGATTACCTTGTATTCGTCGTGACCCCATTGTAAGATACTGGCACAGACGTTACAAGTGTAACAGCAATTCATAAATTCATTTGGAGGTAGTCCCATGCAAAAACAATTAGTCGTCGTCACTGGTGGTAGCGGTTTTATCGCCATTCATATCATTCGTCAATTATTACAACAAGGCTACGCCGTCCGCACAACGGTCCGCTCATTAGCCAAAGCACCCGTTATTAAAGAAATGCTGACCAATGGTGGTATCACCGACTTATCAGCTCTCGAAATTGTTGTGGCCGACCTGGCGCATGATGAACACTGGTCGGAAGCGATGGCCGGAGCCACTTATGCGATCGACGTCGCTTCCCCAACCCCAAAGCTCAACTTCAAAAACAAAGCTGAAATGATCCGACCAGCCGTTGACGGTGTTCGGCGGGTTCTAACTGCTAGTCGTGATGCGGGCGTTAAACGAGTCGTGTTAACGTCTGCGTACGGGGCCATCTTTGCTGGTCACAAAAATCGTACGACCCCCTACACTGAAGCTGACTGGTCTGATCTCAACTGGAAAGCGATCCATCCTTATCAAGAATCCAAGACACGTGCTGAATTAGCAGCTTGGGACTTTATTAACCATGAGGGCCGCGGGTTAGAATTAACAACGGTCAATCCCGTTGCCGTCATGGGTCCGGTGTTGTCCGCCAAATATTCACATTCCAATATTCAAATCCAACAATTCTTAGAAGGCCAAGTTAAAGCCGTTCCAAACGTTGATTCCGGTTATGTTGATGTTCGTGACGTGGCTAGTCTGCACTTGCTTGCCATGACCGCACCGCAAGCTAACGGCGAACGTTTTCTAGCCACAACGGGTGAGACGCTATCCATGCTTGACGTTGCAAATGTCTTAAGACAGGCCTTTCCAGCTTTTGCCAGTCAGCTACCAACCAAAACCATTCCCAATGCAGCGGTTAAGCTAGCCGCTAAGGCCCGACCAGAATTGCGAATGGTCGCCTCACTAGTTGGCACCTACGCGGAAACGAGCAATCATAAAGCCCAAACATTGTTGGATTGGCATCCCCGTCCCGCTGCGGAATCGATTATTGCAACCGCCCAATCTATGATTGACCTAGGAATCGTCACCAAACCATAAGCATACTCCTACTAACACCAACTAAATACTAACCGGCAACGCCCGCAAGATTGGACTCAGTATTCAACCTTGCGGGCGTTGTCGTTCGTTATCATTGCGATACTAGCCTAAACCAGATATGAGCCTACTTTTTAATTTCATCTTTATATTAAAAATACTTGCGTAAATGCCACTTACGTTTAGTCGCCAAAATAACACTAGCAAATGCGTGAACGGGGATTAGGAACAAGCCCACATCGGGATTAATTAACGCGACTGTTAGAACCACTAAAAAGCCACCAAAAACAACACTTAATGCCGGACTACTCATACGATGAATGTGTGGATTTAATCTTCTAACGGCGGCTACTAGTAACTGATAAGCCAACATCCAAACAAAACCCGTAAGAATATAAAATACTGCGGGCCATTTTGAATGCGGAAATTTAGTAATCCATGAGGCCATGAATGGAATAAAAGACTGACATAGCAACCAGAAACTATTCGCCCAAAAAACAACCCGATCGATTTTTTTGACCTGCACGAATAAATCGTGATGATTAAGCCAAATTGAAATCAATAATGTAAATGTAATGATATAAACATAAATACTTTGCCATTCCGCAAAGAGTGCCCGCACTGAAGGAGTTTGAGGCCGCGGTAAGTCTAATACTAATAACGTTAAAACAATCGCGATAATCGCATCTGTAAACGCCTCTAATCTTGCCTTGTTCAAATAATCGTTCCTCCTTATAATCTATCATTACTCAATTTTATGATTAATACCGCTTAACTACCAATAAAGTCAATTCTGACTTTATTCAGCAATTGATCAATACACCAAGTTATAACAACCACAATTGCACCACACAAAAAAGTTCTTTCGAGACTAGTAACCGTTTCGAAAGAACCTAAACCTATTATGATTAATTAATCATCACAAGGACTATTCAAATTAAGGTAAATCATTGCCCGCTGCAAAGTAAACGTCATACCATTCCTGGCGTGTCAACGTCACATCGGTCCCCGCAATGCTCTCATCAAGGTGTTGCGGATTCATTGAACCTAAAATGACCTGCATATTGGCCGGGTGACGTAAAATCCAAGCCGTCGCAATCGCATTTTTAGTCACATGATATTGATCAGCCAATTCCTGTAATTTCGCATTCAATTCTGGAAACTTCGGATTATCAATAAAGGTCCCAGCAAACATGCCGTATTGATAGGGTGACCAAGCTTGAATCGTCATGTGGTGTAGCCGCGAATATTCGATAATTTCGCCATCATGATTAAGGCTAGCCGTATCCTGCATATTCGTGTGCAACCCAAACTGAATTGGACCGGTGTGCATGACACCAAATTGTAATTGGTTGATCATCAATTTCTGGCTGACTGCCGCTTGTAACATCTCGACTTGCATCGGGTTAAAGTTGGAAACACCGAAGTGACGCACCTTACCAGTAGCTTGCAATTCATCAAACGCCGCGGCGACTTCGGCGGGATCCATCAGCGGATCGGGCCGGTGTAATAGAAACGAATCTAGGTAGTCCAGCTGCATCCGTTGCAAGATCTTATCGACCGTTGCAATCAAATGCTGCTTAGAAAAGTCATAGCGTTGACCAAAGACTAGTTCACCAGAACTCTTCTCAGGATCGAGTACAATACCACCTTTAGATTGAATAAAAAAGTCTTCACGCTTTAAACTCGACTGTTTTAATGCCTGCCCGAAAATCCGTTCCGAATCACCGTTACCATAAATATCCGCTGAATCAATAAAGTTAACGCCCCGGTCATGAACGGTCTCTAAGACGTTCGCTGCCGCATCGGTATCTAAACGAACCATCCGCATAATACCCAGCGCAACCGCAGACGCTTTGAGCTGACTAGCGCCAATTTGAATTGTCTTCATAATTGTTATCCCCTTTTTGATGAATTATAGTTAAAAACATCTGCCAACGAAACTAATAATAGTTGTTAGAGCCGACTATAAGTCAAGCGGATTTAATTATTTTTTCTCCTAGCTTGTTACTTCGCCGCCTTCAATTTGTTAGTCAGCAATAAGGTTGGCAAAATAATAACTATTGCGGCAATTGCAATCACTAGAAAGCCTTGTTGAAACGCTGCTAAGCGAATTGCTTGCAAATGGCTTGTTGTAAAGACTTGTAAGTGAGCTGCGTCGACGTGATACGTTCCTGCTTTTAGGTGTCGTTCAAACACATTCACTTGGTGTGTGGAATACGCCGTTACAATCGTCGTAATCAAAGCGGATCCAAACGCACTCCCAATATTTTGGATAATTCTGGTCCCAATTGTTGCAGCTGGCACTTGTCCAGGTTGCATTCCTGTATAAGCATCGGCCATTAACGGCATTAAAATACCACCAGCACCAATTCCCCGCACAAATAAAATAAGTGCCAAAATCCAGTAAGACGTCTGTTGACCAAACCAATAAAACGGTAAGGTACCGACAAACGTGATGACGACACTTCCCAGAACCACGTACTTAGCGCCTATTTGATCTGTTAGCCTTCCCGTTAACGTCCGCGAAACTAGCATTCCCGCTCCCTGAGGTAATAGCGCTAGAGCGGCGTTAATCACGCTCATTCCCCGAACGTTTTGAAAATAGAGTGGTAGTAACAACATTGCGCCGTTCAATACCGTCCCAGCGATAAACAATCCTAAGCCAGCACCATCAAATGATGCAAACTTAAATAAGTGCAGTGGCACTACCGCCCGTTCTTTTTGCCAAGCGGCCCATACGACATAACTAATCAACGCTATCGCCCCTAGAATTAACATCTCAATACTTGTCGCGTTATTAAAACGGTCAGTATGCGCGGCATTAACCAAACTATAAATGATAGCACTTGAGGACACAATTAGTAGCAAGATACCAATAAAGTCCATTTTCGCTGTTCGATTTTGTGCCGGATAATTCGGCATCTTCCACAAAATCAAAGCGATTGAAATCAAGACTACTGGGACATTGATCCAAAAAATCCAATGCCACGATGCAAATTTGATAATGATTCCGCCAATGACCGGTCCGATTAATGGTCCTAAAATCATGGGTAGCCCAACTGTTGCCATCATCTGGCCCATCACTGCTGCACCCGCAGTTTGCACAAGCAAGGTCGTCAAGAGTGGCATAATCAAGCCACCCGCAAAACCTTGAACTAACCGAGCGATAATCAATAGTTGAATATTCGGTGCTACGGCTGCAAATATCGAGCCAAGACCAAACAAAATCTCACCAGCCACAAAGACTGCTTTACCATCAAATCGATTGAGTAACCAACTGGAAAATGGCACCGCGACCCCCGTTGCCAGTAAATAACCTGTAACTGCCCACTGGACCGTCGTCACGCTACTATGAAAACTAGTCACTAAGTTGTTAATGGCAATGTTGATCATGGTTGAATCTAATAATGGTGCCATCGCACCAAACACTACGACCCAGGCAATCGTCATAGTTGCTTTTGAAATTTTTGCTTTTGCTTGCATATTATCCTCCTAATTAAGAAACTAAAAGTGTCTTATTTGCATAACTGGTATAATACGCTATATAAAGAAAAAGTCAATAAGAAACTTAAAGTATCTTATTTAAAAAGAGGGATTACATGACTAAAACACGTCGTCGTGGCGCTGAACTCGAAAACGCCATCTATCAAGCCGCCCGTGACATCTTAAATCAAGATGGTCTTGAACAATTGACGTTCGCTAACGTCGCGGAACAGGCCGGCACCAGTAAGCCTGTCATTTACCGACGCTGGCGTTCACCACTAGAGCTTGCAATTGCGGCTATCCAGGACCAAATCATTACGGAAAACCATGGTCAACTAGACGAAGTGAACTTGACCGGTCAGACACTTTCTGAAGATTTATTCCAAGTACTCAAGCGCTTCACTGTCAGTATTAATACATTCAATCAAGCTTTGGTTATCACTTGGTTTCACCACCTAGATCAACAAGCAAATCCAGAAGTTAAGGACTTGCTCAATGCTGTGAAAAAGATTGATGCCCATGCGATTGAACGCGTGTGTCAGCGTGCACAGCAACGTGGGGAACTGCGTACGGGAACTTTATCGTGCGACTTACAACTGATGCCATTCGACTGGCTTCGCTACCGTGCTTTTGCTAATGAACCGATTACTGATGCCACCCTTCATCTACTTGTCGATGATTTATTAGTCCCCGCCTATCAACACGCGTTGGGCTGATGATTACCGCTGTCTATAGACAATAAAACGCGTAAATTACTTATTTTACTGTGAGTAATTTACGCGTTTTAAATTTTTATCTCAATCCTATTATTTTTCGTTATAATGATTGACTAACTATTATTTCAACAAGTCCGTCTTCACCATATCAATCATTTGTGAATAAGCAATTGGTCCCGAATACTGCCAACTGCTACTGTCACCATACTGGTACAGATGGTTGTTTTTCACGGCCTTGATATTTTTCCACAGCGGGTCCTTAAATAGCGACGCACTCTTTTGACTATTCACTAAGAAAATATCATCCGCATCTAACTTAGCTAGCTTTTCTAACGAGACCGCCGACCAATCCGCCGTGGCCGACTTAGACACTTGTTTAACTAAACTTGGTTCACCCAATTGTAAATCTTGATACAGTAAGGCCCCGCTGGCCGAATTATCATTGACCATGTAGGCCGTATTATTGGTGACCCACAACACCGCCACTTTATGCTGACCAGACTTTTTCAACGCTTGTCGCGTCGTTTGGACCTGCTTGTCATACTTAGCAAGGACTTTTTTGGCCTTAGCCTGGCGATTAACCACCTTAGCCACATCAAGGAAAGTTTGGCGCCACGTTACCGTAGTCCCATTTTTGACCACGTAGGTCGGGGCGATTTTATTATATTGCGCATACTTGCCATTGGCGACCGCACTACTCGTCCCCATCAGAATCAAGTCCGGTTTGGCCTTGGTCACCGCTTCATATGGTAACGAATAGTCAATTAGCGGCACCCCTTTCAACTGCTCTTTCAAGTAAGCCTGCGTACCACTACCATTTTTGACCGACCACTGCACGACCGGTTTAATGCCTAAAGCCACTAAATCATCTTCCAAATAACTCGCCACGATCCGTTTCGGATGCTTCGGCACCTTGACCTTATGCTTCAAATAATCGGTTCGTGTAACTGTCGTACTTGTCGGCTGCTTCGCACCGCACGCCCCTAATAGTAGGCTTCCCATTAACCCCAATACTAATCCCAATTTTACAATTTGCCACCGTTTTGTCACAACTGTCTCCACCTTTCAAGCGCTACCAAAATTATTAGTGAAAACACTATCAATTGTCAATAAAAACATTTAAGATAAGACTATCAATTGAACACTAATTATTAGTTAGCAGTTGTTTTAATCACGTTTTCCAACAAACAAGCTGGCAAAATAAGATTGTGCACAACTAAACAAAATTAGTTAACTTATTAAGCGAACCTCCTTGAACGCTTAACTTTAAGAAAGGAATCCTATTTGTGAATACCATTGAAGCCCAAAATATTAGTATTGGTTATGGCGACAAGGTTATCGTCGATCAGCTATCAATTACGATTCCGCATGGTCAGATCACTACGCTGATTGGCCCGAATGGTAGCGGTAAATCGACCCTCATTCGTGCCATCGCCCACCTATTGCCACCAACAACCGGCGTTATTCTACTGGATCATCAAAACATTCAACAAATCAAAAGCAAAACTTTTGCGAAAAAGATTGCAGTCTTACCACAGACAAACCAAACGGCTAACGATCTCACCGTAGAAGAACTGGTGAGTTTTGGCCGCTTACCTTATCGGCGGCCGTTAAGTGGGCTCACCACAACTGACCATCAAAAAATCGAATGGGCGCTCACTCAGGCCAGCCTCCAAGATTTACGCCAACGGCCCCTAAGCACCCTTTCTGGCGGACAACGTCAACGGGCATGGATCGCCATGGCCGTTGCTCAAGATACTGACACGATTATTCTGGATGAACCCACCACCTACTTAGATTTGACTCACCAATTAGAAGTGATGCAACTCGTCAAAAAGCTCAACGAACAGGCCCACCGAACTATCATTATGGCATTACACGACTTGAACCATGCGGCTCGCATCTCTGACCAATTAATCGCGCTCAAGGACGGTCACGTTTTGGCCCACGGTCCCGTGTCCACCGTCATGACGGCCGCTAACTTAAAAACAATTTTCAATATTGATGCCACCCTCGTTGACTACCACGGTACCCCACTGATTTTGACCTATAACGGCTGTCAGGAAGTGGCCCCCGCATGAAGTCAACGTCCAGATATTGGGGGTGGCTGGCACTTAGTACCGGCGTACTCATTCTCGTCATGGGGCTCAGTTTGCGATTTGGCGCTGACCAGATGCGTACGGCCACCGTCTGGCACGCCCTGACGACCACACACACTGGCAATCTTGATCAACAAATTATCCGGCACATTCGTGTGCCCCGCGTCCTTGGAGCGGCGTTGATTGGGGCAGCTCTTGCTGGTAGCGGCGCCCTAATGCAAGCAGTGACGCGTAACCCGTTAGCGGATTCAGGCTTACTGGGGATTAACGCGGGAGCGGGCTTAATGCTAACGCTGTGTTTAGCCTTTTTTCCAAAGTTATCAACTTTACAAACGACTGGTTGGGCCATTATTGGTGCGGCAGCCAGTGCCGGACTGATTTTCAGTATCAGCACCGCCCGCCATGTTCAACTCGATCCCACGATTCTGGTACTCGCTGGGATTGCAATCAGTAGCCTATTAACAGCTCTGAGCGAAGGGCTGGCCCTTGTGTTGCAGCTCAAACAGGACCTCGCGTTCTGGTATTTCGGTGGCCTGGGTGCCGTCAGCTGGACACAATTAAAGTTTCTCGGTCCAGGACTAGTCTTGGGATTGCTACTGACCCTACTACTCGCACCGCAACTAAACTTAGCCTATCTTACTGACGACAATGCACAGAGTTTAGGGAAAAGTCTCCCATTACTGCGAGGCCTAGCTCTCATCTGTGCCGTCATTTTATCCGGGATCTCAGTGGCATTAGTTGGCACGATTACTTTTGTTGGCCTGATGATTCCCCACATGGCGCGTTGGTTAGCGGGCGCTAATTACCGCAATAGCATGCCATTAACGTTGATCCTTGGTGCAACACTGACGGTCGGTGCGGATTTGATTGCACGGCTAGTTAATCCGCCACATGAAACGCCCTTTGGCATCATTATCTCCTTAATCGGGGTACCGTGCTTCATCTACCTTGCACGAAAGGAGCCGATGAAAGCATGAGCCCTAATCGTCGCTTAATTATTTGGTCACTGCTCTTAACTGCTAGCATGCTCGGACTAGCGATTCTCAACCTTAGTACGGGTACAATGACCATCAGCTGGCCCGCTCTGCTGGGAATTTTAACTGGTCGCGGTAATGCGACCGACATGCTAGTCTTAGTCAACTTTCGCTTACCACGGATCGTGCTCGCTATCATGGTTGGCTGGGCCCTGGCATTATCCGGTAACGTCTTACAAACGGTCACCAACAATCCAATGGCCGACCCTAGTCTACTCGGAATTAATAACGGCGCTGGACTAGCCGTTATGTTACTCATTATTGGTGCAGGCACCAACGCTTCGTTAACGCTGAGTTTACCTATCGTTGCGTTAGCTGGGGCGTGGTTAAGTACGGCCCTGATTTTTTTATTAGCGAATCAGCGTCAACGAGGGATCTCGTCTAAGCGCCTGTTACTGGTCGGCGTCGCCTTGTCCGGCTGTTTTTCAGCCTTAATGGTGTTGATGACACTAAAATTATCACCTGATAACTATCAATTTGTCATGAATTGGTTGGCCGGTAGTTTGTGGGGCACTGATTGGTCTTATATCGGCTGGGCGCTTCCATGGCTGGCAGTCGGTAGTGGTATTCTATTCATTCAATTACCCGTTCTCGACGCTTTTACACTCGGTACGACCACTGCCCAAACATTGGGAATCAACTTGAAACGCCAACAATTGGGATTGATTAGCGTGGCCGCCATGTTAGCCGGCGTCAGTGTCGCCATTAGTGGCGGTATCAGTTTCATTGGCCTGATTACCCCCAACCTGGCACGACGAATCGTGGGGTCCCGACAACGCTATCAGCTGCCGTTAGCTGGTCTGTTAGGGAGTACGTTATTACTCGCTGCCGATACCTTAGGAAAACTAATCACCACGACCACTGAACTGCCAGCCGGCGTGCTCGTCGCATTGATTGGAGCGCCATATTTTATTTACCTGTTAGTGCGGAGATAAATAAACCTTAAAACGAGTGCAATCGTGTCGTATGCATGAACATACCAACTATTGCACTCGTTTTTTTACGATTAATCATTAAAATATTTGGTTGGCTTACCAATTCTAGTCCCTTGACTATACCGCCGCAGGGCACATGCTTATAAGCGCTCTGAATTTCAAATGCTTACACCACATCTTTGTATCGGCACACCGGACAGGTTATACTAATCGTATTCTATTAAATTTCGAGGAGGTATTCGTAATGGCTAATCAAAGAAATCAACGGATGCAGGCCACGATTCTACTGGCATATGAAAACCTGCTGAGTGACAAGCCCTTTCGAAAAATCACCGTTCAAGATATTTCGGATGCAGCGTTAGTCCATCGGTCAACTTTTTACAAGCACTTTCAAGATCAGTACGATTTATTGGAAGCCCTATTTGAACAAAAGCGGCAGCAATCGAAGCTAACTATTGACCAGATCTTCACACATCCTTTTGAAACGCTCAACTCATTCGGCAATGCGCGTTTTCAAGAAACATTGCGTCATCAATTTAACGATGACGCCTTTCGCGATGCATTCCTGAATTATCTAATCCATCTGTGTAAAGATACTGTTGACGATGATCAACGACTAGTCCGGTTTCTAGCTGTTGGCCGTATCAAGGGACTCACCTTATGGATAACCGTGGGCAATGCGCCTTATAATATATTCACGGATACGGCTACCTTGGACAATATTTTTAGTAACCCACTTAATACCGTGAACTACTAATATCAGTTAATAAATCTGGTTGTACTGGAACCCAACCTAATATTTGTCGTGTAAGCTGACTGGAGGTCGGACAATTGATTAGGTAAAGCATCGCTGTGTCGCCAAAACTCAGTGGATTATACTTAGCCTTTAATGGAACATTTAACTTACGACTAATCGTACGCGCAATGGCCGCGGTTGTGATCGATTCCTCGGCAACTGCGTTGAAAACGCGCTCGTTAGTTGTTGGATGCTCAAGGCCATACATCGTGACTAAATAAAACAAGTGCGCCGCATCTAACCGATGAACAGCACTCCAAGCATGTGTTTCTAAGCCAAAGTACTCAGCACGGTGGCTTTTTTTAGCACGCTCAATCACTGTTCTAGTAAAGCCCTTATCACCCGCACCATGAACAGCCGGTGATAAGCGTACGACAAACGCATTGATATTTTGAGCCATTAACTGACGTGCGACGATCTCAGATTTTCTCGGTGTGAGCCATTTGAGTAGCCCAGTATCCGCGACTTCATGCTCCGTCTCGACATGCTTTCTAATGCCCGTCGTCCCATACGTAACGACCAACGGCTTATTAGTCCCACTAATGGCACGCCCCATAGTTTCAATGGCCCGCCGATCCATTGCACCAGCCTGAAAAAAATGCCGAAAATCATTGTTAAAGCCCAAATGAATAATGGCATCTGCCTGAGCAGCAGCCGTCGCCAACGTTGACAAACTAGTCAAACTTCCGCGTACAGGCTGAGCCCCCCAACTAATGAGTTTTTGAGCGCTCGTCTCAGAACGAGCTAGTCCGACGACCTCAAAACCATTAGCGACTAATTCTTGTACAACCGCACTACCTACAAATCCCGTACCACCTGTTATAAACACTTTCATCAATAACCATCTCCGCTCATATGCACTATTTTAGTTAATCCTCAATATTCAATACTTGTGACACACCTAATTCGAGGCTTTCGTTGCCTTCTATCTTAACGATGATCACAGCGCAAAGACAGCAACAAAGTATCCATACTATTCACGATAGCGACACTTGTCTAAAAATGTCGTTGTATTTAACGTTATTATCCACTCCACATGTAGACTTATCTAATCAGTAGCACCTATCAAAATAGTCGCGACCTATCTTACAGATAAGCCGCGACTATTTAAATCACTTGATTTAATGATTAAACTTCCTGTTGTGCTGGCCGTACTAACACTTCACTAATGGCGACGTGTTTAGGCTGATCGATCGCAAATAATACCGCGTTAGCAATATCTTCCGGATTTAAAGCCAATCCTTGACGATCGTCCGCATTCATCAGCTCACTGATACCGGCCTGAATTTGCGTATTGCCGATCGTATTGACCAACTCCGTCCGAACTGCACCTGGCGACACGATGGTTGAACGAATTCCGTGTTCCTTTTCTTCCTGCCGCAAGCCTTCCATAATGGCCCGGACCGCATACTTAGTCCCGTTATACACCGCTGATGCGGGATAAACAACGTGTCCGGCAACTGAATCCGTTGCGATAATCAAACCATCATGTTGCTTTTGCATGATTGGCAATACTTCACCAATTCCATTCAAAACCCCCATAATATTCACGTTCAACATCATCTGCCACTTATCGTATTCACGGTCACTCAGATTACCCTGGGGCATCGTACCGGCATTATTATATAGCACATCGACACGCCCAAACTTGGAAACGGCCAAGTCAATCAAAGCGCGAACTTGTTGCCGATCTGTTACATCAGTTACTTGATAGACCGCGTTGTCACCAATCGCTTGACTCAAGGCCTGTAACCGCTCTTCTCGACGCGCCCCCAATACAACTTTAGCGCCTTTAGCCGCTAACAACTTGGCCGTGGCGGCACCAATACCGCTGGACGCACCCGTAATAACAACCACTTTACCTTTAATACTCATCTTTATAAAACCTCCGTTAATCTACTTGCTCAATTGTTTTAATTACTTTAGCAGGGACGCCGGCCACCACCGTATTTGCTGGCACTGATTTTGTCACAACTGCGCCGGCACCCACAACAGCATTTTCACCAACTGTGACGCCAGCTAATACCTTGGCACCAGCACCAATCCAGGCATTTCGTTCAATGTGAATTGGCTGAACTTCAACCGCATGCCGCTTAGCAGGATCTAACGGGTGATTAACGGATAGTAACATCGCACCCGGACCAATCAGCACGTCATCCGCTAATTCAATCCCGCCTAAATCAGTGATCTGAACATTATCATTAATAAAAACACGTTTGCCGATTTTTAAATTCCGCCCATAGTCTGTCCACAGTGGCACGCGAATCTCGACTGAAATATCGATAGTTTGACCCGTTATCTCCGCAAGACGTTCACGAATTTCACTTGGTTCCCGGGTTACATTCAACGCTTGAATGCGGCGCTGATTAGCATCGACAATTGGCTGAATTGTTTGCAGATAATCTTGATCTAAATACTTTGCTTTGATGATGCGTCCCTCCCTTATTAAGTTAAATTCAGTATACGAGCGTTCACTATATATGTGAAATGCTTATGTTAAATACACATTCATAGGTTTAAAGCATAGAAGAACTCTGCTGATTATGTTTTAAATCGCCAATAACTACTGCACGTCATAATTAATTTAATGCTTGCTATCGGGTCGACCCCATAGTTTATACTTGCGCATAATCATCGAATTGAAGGAGTGACTGACATGCAATCAAAATTAGCTGTTATTATTGGTGGGACTTCTGGCGTTGGTAAACACACCGCAATTGACCTTGCCAACCAAAACTATCATGTGATTATCGTTGGCAGTCGGGCTGACAAAGGACGACAGGCTCAAGCCGATATTAGTCAAGCAACTGGCAATCAAGCTGTCCAATTGGCTTTGGCCGATCTGAGTACCAAAACTGGTGTTCAACAATTTGCTCATCAGCTTGCAGCCATGACGGATCACATCGATATTCTACTCAATAGTATTGGTGTGATGCTACCTGAGCGACATTTATCGGCAGATGGTTATGATTTGAACCTAGTTTTAAATTACCTCACCCATTTTTGGACCATTCAAGCCTTGTTACCGTTGCTAAAGCACAGTGACCAAGCGCGCATTCTATTGGTTGGTGCCCTGCCATTCGTGATTAACCATGCTAAAGTGAGTCTTCCAGACTTTGACGCCCCGGCCACATCCAAGTACAATGCCATGACCGTCACAGCCCAGGCCACTGCTGCGCGCGTACTACTCACGTTAGCTCTCAGTGAACGCTTAACAGCAACCAACGTGACAATCAACATTTTCCACCCCGGCTATGTCCCAGATTCTAACTTTGGTGCTGGCGGTAGTTGGGTGAGTCGTTTGGCTGGTCGGATACTGGGTGAAAGTTTCTCTCGCAAAAATTCCCCGATTGGTGCATGGTTAGCTACTGCTCCCGAACTCACTCACACAAGTGGACACTTCTACGATGACCGCCTACGTCAAGTTCGGTTATCTAAGCAGTACACTCGCTCTAAGGCCAACGACTTATGGAGACTCAGTTCTCAATATTAAGGAGACGCTCTTGTTAACGTTTAAAATTCCTGAGCAACAGCATTACTTCACTACGAAGGAAGTCACCGCGATGACTGGAATGACTAAGGATGCGTTACGATATTACGAGCACCTTGGCATTCTGCCTGATGTTCAGCGAAACCAATACAATTACCGTCAATATTCCCACAAAAACTTGGAAACACTCCAACTCATTAAAATATTTCGGGACTTAGATCTCGATTTAAGTCTATTGACACCAGCCCATCTAGCACTAGATGGTCAAGCAAAAGTAGTCGCTTTCAAGCAGTACCAACAAGTCATTCGGGATCGCATCCGGCATCTGGAAGCAATCGATCAGTTATTGGCAACTAAAATCGACTACTTTGAACATCAATCCATTGATACTTAAACACAACAAAAAACACTTAACAAGCCCTATTCCCATTGACTTTTCGCCAATGCTAGGATGTTAAGCGTTTTTTGTTATGCACAGTTAAAAAAATTCATTACTTTTCATGCCGCTTACGCTTCAAGCCACCAAAGCCCAGCAATAATGTTGCTAGTGTTAGCCCTAGTGTTTCAGCAGCCATTTCAGACCACCGCGTTTCACCAGTCTGTGGCAATCGACTCGTTGTATCTGCTTGAGCCTTGTGAGCCGGCTCCGTTACTTTACTTCCCGGCTTGATGACTGCTGATACCGGAGCTGTTTTGACAGCCTTAATGCGACTCGATACCAACGTCCTTGTCGATTTAGCTGGCGTCTGGTTGCCAGTTGTGGCTTGAACAGCCTTCACAACCATTGCCGGCTTAGTGAGTTGCGTTGGTTTAGCAGCCGTGATTGGTTTCGTCGTTGGCTTGATTAAATCGTCCGATGTTGTCGGCTTACCTGGCTTTATCGATGTTGGGACGTCCAGCGCATATGTTAGCGTTTGGACATCATCAGCACTAGCAGCCGTGATGGCTACGGCCTGAGTGGTCGCCGTCAACGCATGGTATTTCGCAATTGTTGGCGCAGATATGGCTGTAAAGTTCAACCCGGTCGGTGCCCAGTCACGATACGTTGCCACACCAGTCACCGCATCTTCAATCCCAGAACGCGTGAACGTCAGCGTCCGGATCGTATCAGCTTGAAGCGTGTGCCTAGCCTGATCCTGATAGTGAACCGTTTGCGTGATCGTTTTGGTGAGCTGATCTGGTGCCGTAATCACGATTTTGTTATGAGCCAAGTACACCGTATACTTCTGAACGACGCCCGCCTGATTAAAAGTAACACCCGTTGCCGGATAATCACTCCCCATCAAGACATAGCCTGCCTGGGTATACTGCGCAATCATTGTCGTTGGTTGATAATCCGCTTGCGTACCGAATCGTCCGGTTAACGTCACGCTTGTACCCAGTCGGTGGCCCGTCGTGGCATCGACATAAGTCACCATCGCCGTTTCCAGATTTGCTTGGTAAGTAACCGTTTGTCGCGACTCAGTATCTTTGGCACTGACAGTTACACTAGCAACACGGGTTGCGTTCGGGGTGTAGCCAGCAATTATTGGCGATTCAACGACTGCGTATGCCCCCGTCAACGCTGATTCAGGTGTACGCCAATCCATATACGTCACCACCTTTGTCACTTGGTCAAAGGTCGCCTTGCGCTCAAAACTGACCGTTTGCGTGACGGTTGGCGCCGCAGTTTGACCATCATTGTAAACATAGGTAATGACTCGCTGAACACTAGTTGTTAAATCTTTAAGCCCAGTACCAGCTGGGTACTTGGGCCCTTCTGGATGAGCGGAATCAACTGGTTGACCTGGTTGACCAGGCTTAGTTGGCGTGACCGTCGTCATTTGATGCGCTAGCTTGACCGTGTATGACTTAATGACGTCATTTTGATCAAAGGTGATACCAGTCGTCGGAACATTATTCGAAACTAATCGATAGCCCAGTTGTTCATACGCAGCAATTTGTGAAACGGGCGAATAACTATTCGTAGTGCCATAAGCACCAGTTACTACCATCGTAGGTAGTGTTTTACCACTCGTTACATCCACAAACGCAACGGTTGCGGTCTGTGATTTGGCCGTGTACGTGATTGCAATCAAGTGCGGCTTATCGTGACTAGTGACCGACGCTGCTTCGACTTCTGTAACACTGGCTTGATAACCTGTAATCGTTGGTGACGTGACCGCGGCCAATAGTGCTGACTGACCAGGTGCCACTGTCCAGTCACCGTAAGTCAGCTGCTTACCCGTTGCCATGTCGAAAGTTGCCGTGCGATTGAACGTGACCGACTGGTTAACCGTTTCAGCCGCTGATTCACCTGACGCATATTGATACGTAATCGTCCGAGTCACTGTTTGTTCCAACGAATCACGACCAGTGCCTGCCGGATATTTAGGACCGGCTGGATAATCAGCATCGATGGCCTGACCAGGTTGGCCCGGATGATCAACGCTGACCGTCACGTGACGATGCGCTAGTGTAACCGTATAAACTTGGGTATTCTGCTTATAAATCAGCTGATCAGGCAAGTCCGAGTTAACTGGTTCATAGCCTAATTTTGCATACTTCGCGATATCAGCAGTGACCGTATAGTCGGCAGCATCACCGTATTTCCCATTCAAATCAATATAACTTAAGACTTGGTTATCCGTAGTTCCATCGACAAATTGAACCCGGATCGTTTCAGAATTAACGCTGTATCGGACCGTTGTTTCCGTAGTCTCGCCCATGCTAGCGGGTACAGCCGCCGCGATGGTTGTTTGATCCGCCGTGTAACCAGTAATGGTCGGCGACTCAATGGCCGGATAGCTATTCACATTGGTCGTCCAATTACCGTACGAAAGGACCGTTCTATCCACCGCATCCACCGTTGCCGTGCGCGTATACGTGACCGTTTGAAGCACATCCGCTAAGTCCGTGGGTGTGTTATCAGCATAAACGTAATGAATCGTTCGCTGACTGGTCTTCATCAAATCACTAACGGCCACGTTACCTGGCTGATCAACCGTCGCCGTGATGGTGCCATGTTTCAGGTATACGTAGTAGGTCTGTTCAGTATCCTGATCAAACTCAAGCGGCGCTGGGACCTTATCCGAAGCTAACACGTAGCCTAATTTTTCATACGCCGCAATGTCCTGCGCTGTCGTATAATTCGTGGGTGTGCCAAAGCTCCCACTGAGGGGAATCTGTTTTAAAATCACGTTGTTCTTATCTTGGTCGACGTAAACGACCGCAATCTTTTCGGTGTTCGCTAAATAGGTGTACACGACCTGCCCACCAACGTCCGCTAGAGTGCCATCGGCTTGGTAACCGGTACTTTCTGGTTGTAACGTATAACCAGTTTTGGCATGCGTAGCAGTCGTATCACTCGTGGTGTAGCTCAAATAGTCCTTAGCGGTAACATCAGTCCCGTGCGTCGCCGTTCCATTAGCCGTTGTTACCACGTGTAGCGTCCCCGCTTTGTCGCGGTACCCATACTGATAGACAACCGTTACGGCGCCCACCGTCAACTGACCACTAGGTGAATTCGTCAATTTATAATTACTATTAGCAGCGGCATTCGTCAGCGTGGCCGTAATGGTTGTCGTGTCCGGATCAGTTAACCCTGACGTTAACGTGTAATCCAAACTTTGCACCGCAACAACACCAGTAATGACCGGCGTAATATTTTGTTCCTGACCATTGGCCCACAGAATCGTATCCGGCAAAGTAATCGTCACTGGACGTTGAGTAATCGTCAGAGTCCCACCAACATTCACATCGCCTGCAATCAAGAAATCTGGATTAGCAGCGGATAAGGCTGCCATCCCGGCGCTATTCAGCGTGACAGCGTAAGTGCCCACGTTTTGATCGATTGCAGTGGTGTTAAGGTAGTCGGTACTGACTTGGTACGCCGTCGTCCCATCCACAGCCGTCGCCGCGCTATCAGCAGTCCAATCGCTTGGGGCCGTATATTCAGTTGGCAAGTATACCGTATAGCGACTTGGATCAGTCGTGGCGTTGTTATCATAGACTTTTGAAGCTGGTGCAATCGTTATCTTGGCCGCAGTATCAGTCGTCGTTGTGACGTAGCGCTGGTAAGTAACTGTGTAATTTGAATTACTATCACCAGAATATGTCTGAGTTAACGAAACTGCACTAGTGTTCAAATAATACGTCACGCCATTTTGTGTAATTGTCATGGGTAATTTAGTCATCGGTACATACGTCTTACCACTGTCGCCCGTAAAAGTTACTTCGCCTAATGACGTGCCATCGTTTCCTACTAAACTATAAGTATCGGTAATCGTTTTGGCCGATAGCGTGTAATGATATAGGTAACTTGTGAAACCACTACCAATCGTGACAGCATCCGCAATTCCTAATGCATCAGCGACACTGTCAATATTAGTATAATTTTGCAAATTCAACGAATAACTACCATTATTTTCATTAGAATCATCAGTAACATAAACCACCGCCGAATCCGGGCTTGAAACTTGATTACCAATTAAACCACTAGTCACCCCAGTGTTTTGAACAGCAATGACCGGTAATAATGCATATTTTAGCGTTGCAAATGCACCACCGTCATAAACAGTGGTTTTATCAAAATGAATTTTAAATGTTTGGCGACCCCTGTAGTCTGTCAGTTGGGTCACCTTTAACCCCTGATAGGTCACATCATTTTTCGTCATCATTGCTTCAATAGCAGACGTTAACACACTACTTGGATCAGTCGCTATGTTAATAGCTCCTTCACTATTAGTAGCAACCTTAAAACCAGATGGAATAATAACATAATCAGTAAGATTAGCCACAGTCATTCCTGATGGATTCATATTAATAAGCGGCAAGATCAAATACAGCGCCTGACCATATGCTAAATCAATTCCCTTTGTTCGGGCATGTGAAATTGTCAGCCCTGTTACCGGAGTTTCGGCACTAGCCTGCGCGCCATAGTTTGCAGGTGAGATGGCAACTGCGGCACTAGCCTTGACAAGCACTACGCCCTTACCAACCGTCGTACTATTAAAAGTCGTACTGCTGTTAAGGTTAGCTAATGTTTCTATCGTATCATCAGTCAATGTAATGGTGTATTTATCAACCACAGCAGTATTAACCGCTTCCGAATATGTCGTATCGGAAACGGGGACGTCATACACAATCGCATCAGTCTGAATATCATCGTAACGAATTGTCCAACCTGTTGGAACCACAATAGTACGACTATTGACCGTCACCGGAACCGTACTAGTCGTTTTATTAACGACAATTGTCGTCGCACCCATCGTAATAATGTCATGTGCCGCAATAACTAAACTACCAGCAATAATCGTATCAGCAGTAATAGCAGCATTAGGATTAGCCTGTTGTAAAGCTGTCAAGCCTTGATCTGACAACACAAGCTGATACGTTCCAGATTGGGTTGCTGTGGGAACTATAACATCGCCACTAGAACTTGCAATCATATAAGTATTAGTCGTTCCATCAGTAGCCGAACTAGCTAACGTCCAGGTGCTGGGAACTGCATACTGACTCGGCACCGTAATTGTATACGTACTTGGTTTAGCATCCCCATAGTCAATACTAGCTGAACCAATGGTAATTATCGCAGTCGGTACCGGAGCTTGCTTGATTGTTAGTGTTCCTGTCACCACGTTAGCAGCCGTTATATCCGCGCTACTATTAGCTTCAGCTAGCTTAGTAATTCCAGCCGTTGAGAGTGCCAATGTGTATGTTCCAACACTCGATCCAAACTTGGACGTATCAACGTCCGTTAAGTCAGTAACCGTATAAACATTCGCAGTACTCGTTACAGCCCAATCTGAGGGCGCCTTAGTTCCGTCAGTTAGCGTAATCGTATAGCGATTTGGTGTATCTATCTTACCATCATACGTCTTAGTCGCTGAATTTACTGTCGCAACGGTGGCCACAGTAGCTCGTGCTAGCTTTTGCGCACTGCGAATGGTATTCGTACTAATATCCGCGGTTGCATAACTGGCAGTTGTAGTTGTTTTCGTAGCTACTGTAGCCGTATTTATCTTGCCATCAGTGGTTGCTCTGTTGGCGGCCTTAGCTTGATCCTCAATAGTTGCGGTACTTGCCGTACTGTCTGTTGTACCACCTACTGCTTGATTCTGTTCTGTGTTGTTAGACGTCGTATCGACTATGGACATTTTGCTGGTCTGATTAGTAGCACCGTTTGCACGTGTTGTTTCAGTAGCCGTACTAGTCACGGTGGAATCAACCACAGTCTGAGTCGTTGATTCCGTTGACTTAGCTTCAGTCGATGCAGTAACATTACTAGCTTCACTACTCGTCTCTACCTGACTGTTATTAGTTTTTTCTTCGCCATCATTGGCCATCGAACTACTACCAACCGACTTACTAGCCAATGTGATTTGGTTGCCAGTTGTCTCTGTCCTCGTCCCCTGTTTCTCAGCAGGCGTACTAGTCGTGTCTGCCCGCCCCGTCATCGGTAGCAGACTAGCACCCAAAGTGAAAGTACTCAACCCGGCAATTAACCACAGGCGTCCTTTTTTATACATTTTATAAGTTCGTTTTTCTGTTAATTGTGCTCGTTGTAAGCGTCGTCTTTGCATTATATCTACCCCGAAACATTTTCAATTAGTTATAACAGTATTAATACCCTATATATCTAATGTTATCAATCAGTATACACCTTTTACTAACAGTAAACCTAATAATCAATGGTCACCAAAGTTTTGATATAACAACACTTTACTGAGAACTCAACTTCAATTCAGCACCTATAGTCATGATATATACTATAACTATTTTAGATAAACATAGAACCATATTCTCCAACAACATTTATACATTAATTATAAATATCGCCAAAACATCTAATCCTCGCAACATTACTTTAATAGTATGCCGGTATTTTCCAGGTGGTTACTAGTCACTCAATGTTCGTTAATTTCTGTTTTATATCAAACAATTCAAAAAGAGCATCTTCAGAATATTACATTCCAAAAACGCCCTTGATATCCACTATTCATGTTAATTGTTAATCTGTGCTAATCGATTAAACTGCACTTGCGTCTTGATTATGATTCACTATCTTGACGGTTCTTTTCAGCTAACTGTTTCTCTAACGATTTAATTTTCTTCTGTTTGCGCCAAATATACCAGATCACTAGGATAATCAATAATAACAGTAATAACCCAATCCCGATATACAACCACCAGTTAGGCCCTTGCTTCAAAACCGCTGTCTTATTCAAGGTATCCGCCTGGCCCTTTGTAATCACAAAATTCTGCTTAAATTGCCAGTGTTGCTTTTTGGAAGTAACTTTCACGACGGCCGTGTATTTACCAGCTGCTAGCGCTTTTTCTCCTGTCTGCAATGGCAATTTATAGATTGAATTAGGTGCCATCTGGCCGTTCGCTAACTTTTGATGGTAGACAACTTGACTGCCACCCCGATGATAAATCTTGATGTTAGTTTGTACTTTATTTAAGTAAGCCGCCGTATGGTTGACTAACGGAAAATTAATAGCATTGCGCCCATTGAGCTGTTTGACCGTAATCTTATTCATCGTCAGCTGATTGGTCGTTAGGTCTTTACTACCATGCAAAATTACAGCTTCAGTATAAGCGTATTGATTATTGACTGCCACGGCCTTTTTAGTATCAGTTGCCGTGGCCTTTTTCAGGAAAGTTATCCCACCTGCTAAAATGCCTTGATAACTTTGGGCCGGCATCTTAATTTGAAACTTGACCGTCTTGACTTGCCCCTTAGCCAGCTTGACTTGTGGTTCATCAGTTGTCACTAATTTGCTAATATCATACGGCAAATTCGCACTGCGATTATTCGTATGTTTGTATTCCACAACCCCATTAATATTTGTCGTGGCCTTAGCGATACCTATATTGATCGTAATGGGCTCACTAGCCGTATTATGAATTTTGACCGCAACGGTTTGTGTTTGTCGCGGTTTTAACTTCAAATCAAAGTAAGAGAGACGCTTATCGACCTGACTGCTAGACTGGACTGGCGTGATTTCAAAACCAACGCCCTGATCAGCAGAGGCTACTTGTCCCATCATTAATAGACTAGCGACAACCGCCAATAACATTCCCAAAGATAATCGCAATCGTTTCTGCACTTTAACCCCGCCTTTTTCTCAGATTATGTATCGACATTGGCCGTAGCCAACATCGGCTAATTGTTCACCCGGATTAGTTACCTGGTGTGTCGTTTAAATTCCAAGTTAACGTGGTTGTGTACCCCGTAGCTAATTTAGTCGTTTTCCCAGGAACAGCCAGCTTAGAATCACTAAATGTCACCGTTGATGCCCCGTTACCAGTCCCATTCTTAGCAGAAGCGACGGTCCCAGCTGCACCCGCGGCAGAAGTTGTCCCCGGCGTTAACGTAGTACTGCCATTTGTCACTGCCGAATCACTCTCAGTACCCGCAACTGTCAAAGCAGCATTAATCAGCGATGAACCAGTCCCATTAAGAGCTGTATTGAATTGTTGCCCCTGAGCAACCGTTAAGGTCCAGCCTGCACTGGTCCCACGTAAGTCACTTACCGTAACGGTTGGTGTCGATGAAGTGGCTAAGGTGGCATCACTGGAGCTAATCGTGTTGCTACCGAAAGCTAAATGAGTAGCGTCAACACTCATTGACAATGTTCCCCCAGTAAATGTTACATCACCGGTCGAAGAACCAGTCGTATCAGCATTAGCCACAACCGTTGTGGCTCCCAAAAGTCCTGCAGAAATCATTAATCCCAAAACGAATTTCTTCATTACAATACGCTTCCTTTCAAACTAAGCTGTGTTTTTAACTATGAATCACTAATTAATTATTGGCCACGGTATTATTCAAACGCCATGAAATCGTGCCTTGGTATGTGTCAGCCATGGCAGCCCCATTTGGGACTTCTAGTAGCAATCCTAAGTTGCTGGACCAATGTTCCGAAATATCAACACTTTTATGATCAGTCGTTGTCTGTGAGTAGACTTGTACGGCTACCCCAGGTGACAAGGTCATTTTTCCATCATCGGTCTGGTAATATAATGTAGCCAACAACATTTTTCCAGTGTCCGCTCCCACAAAGCCTGAACTATCGAGTTCTGCAGTCAAATTCCAGGTTGAACTTATTTGCCCATTGTTCTGAACCGCAAGTGTCTTATCCAGAGTAGGCGCATAAGTTTCAGTTGTTCCCGATATTGTATGACTGCCAAAATCGAGCATTGTTGGTGACGAATTGAAGAATAAGTTACCATCGTACACATAGGTTACTGTAATCGTCGAAGCGTCATACGTTCCAGTTGCATTAGTTGGCGTTGCATGAAGCGTATAACCATCAATCGTTTTGGCCGTTGTTTGGTAAGCATCACCCGATGTCCCGGATGACGTCTCTTCATCCGCAATTTCAACACCATCGCCGTCTACGTATTTGACAAGCACCGTTCCACTTGTCTTAACCCAGTTATAGGTCCCCGCCATGGTTGCGCCATCATAATTAGTCATTAGTTCCGCCGACGTATAGGTTGGATCATCATTGTTCCTTTGCCACGTCCCATTGTATGGTAGTTGTTTGCTTGGCTCCGGCAAGTACATCGTCTTATCATTATGAAACGTAAAATTAGGACCTAGTGTCAAATGCTGTAATTTTTTTGAACCATTAAAAAAATTCCCGTAACTGGCGGTAGCAGATTGAAGATCCCAGCTACGAAGATTGAGAGTTGTTAATGATGAGCAACCACCAAACGTCCAAAAACAATTTGTAACTTTACTAGTATCCCAAGTATCAACCAGCAAACTAGTCAACCCAGAACAGTTATAAAAGGTGGAATAAAGAGTTGTTACAGAACCAGTATCCCATTTTTCAAGATTTAAAGTCGTTAAAGAACTGCAGCCTCCAAATAAAAATGACATATCCGTAACCTTACTAGTATCCCAAGTACCAACATCCAGCGTTACTACTTTAGAACAGTTTTGAAACATACTCCCCAGTGAAGTTACTTGGGAAGTGATCCATCCAGAAACGTCTAGTTGGATGACATTTTCACAATAAAAAAACATTCGAGACATGCTAGTTACCTTCGCTGTATCCCAACCACTAACATTAAGTTCAGTTGCCAAAGTACAGTTCATAAAAGTAGCAGTCATATCGGTTACTCGTGCCGTATCCCAACCACTTGCGTTTATTATCTTTACTGAAGAACAACTATAAAATGTAGACGCTAGTGTTGTCACATTAGCAGTATTCCAGCGACTGACATCTAACTCAGGCAGTGAAGAACAGCCAGAAAATGTACTGTCTAAATTAGTTACTTGTGTTACATCCCAGTTACTCACATCAAGCATAGTGAGTTTTCCACACATGTAAAATGTTCTCTTAAAACTCTTTACATGACTGACATTCCAGTTCGTAGTATTTACTTTAGTTAACACGCTACACCCTTCAAACATTGATTCCATAGTAGTCACTGTTGAAAAATCGGTCTGTCCAAAATCGACTGAAGTTAACTTGCTATCACGATAAAAAATAGACTGGGTACTAGTTACACCACTCATCGAAAGCTTATTTAAACCTGTGACTGTTGCTACGTTAGCGAGGCTAGCAAACAAGTATCCATAATTCGAAGCCGTTGTGACCGTAATTTCATCCGTAATCTTTATATTCGTAATCGATGAAGCATAATCATACCAAGGCGAACGTTTACCAGTTAAATCAGCAAAGCTACCACCACTAAGCGTTAACACCCCTGCGTCGTCAATGGTCCATGCTACCGTCCCAACAGTTCCAGATTCCACTGCCGTGTCTGCCGTCTCAGTGGTATCATTACCCGTCGTGGTACTAGTCGCCGACGTACTGTCAGAGCTACTCGTATCAGACGTGTCTGTTGTACTCGTCACATCCGCACTCACGGCCATCACATTGGTATCAGTAACTTTGCTAATTGCGCTGCTACTCATCGTCGAAGAACTACTAGTGTCCGGCGCGGCCAGCGCCAATAACGGTGGTATTGCCATATTCAATGGCGCACTACTTCCTAAAATAATACTGATAATTACCATTAATACTTTACATATTCGCCGCACCCGACCATCTCCTTTTAATCAGCAATTCTATGTGACAGCGTAATCTTTTAACTTCAGTCATTGATAGCGCTCACATTTATAGTTACCCTAACTAGCAATCAATAACAGTCCCAGTAGTAGAACACCTAATGCAACTAGTAACCATTGGCACACTTGCTCACTAGTCGGTGGTAACCGGCCTTGCCAACGATTAGCCTGCACGGTAGTTACAATATAACGCAGGCTATTTTGGACTTCTGATCCGTACTGGCGTCTTTTTGCACCGTTTCTTAATCATTATCGCCCTTTATTAGAGACTAACGGCTCAGCCGTTAACCTTTCATCCACAGTTTGATTATAAAAATAAATTTAATATCGCGCTGATACCCTTATTATCAACAATAGATAACAGACAGTATTGTTTCCCCTGTTTACCGTATAATTATAACATTATTATTTTATAATGGTTAAAAATTTTAACGTATTTATTGCATTTATCCACCCCTGTTAATCCAGAAGGCTTACGTGACAGTTAGACCGAATAAACCGGATGGACACCATTAATATTCGGCCTGATTATCACTTTCCAAAATATTCGCAAACTACACATAGCGCTTTTAATCACCCAACCTGCCTAGTTATCTAATCATTGCCAGTTGTAATGATAAATCCCACTAAATAATGCAGCTCTGCTCTCCCTTTAACTCCGAACTTATTCCAATAGAAACTATAATTAATACCATATATTTAATAATTAAATATTAAAAGGAACGACCTTTTGTTAGTTTACGACCAAAGAAGACTCGTTCATGACGCTCTTATTGGAAGACTATCAGCGGTACTTTACACAACTCAAGACCGACTTAGCCCAGCACTCACCACTTCAATCTTGACCCGTGGTTATTTTTGGCGTATTCTGGTTCAAAGATAACCATCGGTCATTTTTAAATTAGGAGGATCCGACATGGCTAATATCTATACGCCCAGTCAAAAAGCAGCCAAGCGTCAAGCCATCATGACGGCTGCCATTAATTTATTTGCCCATAGGAGCTATCCCGAAATCACCATGCAGCAAATTGCGGAAGCCGTCGGTAGCTCTAAGGGGGCGACTTTTCGCTATTTCACGACCAAAGAAGACTTGTTCATGACGATTTTATTGGAAGACTATCAACAATACTTTACCCAACTCACGACCGACTTAGCCCAGCAACCACCACTATCAGCTGACGACTTTATCGCGTGGCTGACCACCCAAACTCGCCAATTAATTGAAGAACATAGCGTTCTGATTCGATTGAATGCCATTCGTGGACCAATCCTAGAAGGCAAAGCTAACATGCAGGAAACCATCACACAACGTGAGGCCCTGTATCGCGCCAGTCAACGCTTAGGACAACAACTCGTTATCCAAACAGACCACTTATTAGACCAGTCCCAATTTAGCCACCTGTTCATTATTCAAAGTGGCATTATCAGTGGGCTCATAAATATGGCGGCTTTGACCAGCTTTAATCATCATAAATTATCCGTTGATTATCCCGACTTCGAAATTCGACTCATACCGGAGGCCCAACAACAAATTCGTTACTACTTGACCCAATATTTGAAGGAGTTTTCGCACAAATGAAACAATCCCATATCCGTAACTTCGCCATCATCGCCCACATTGATCACGGTAAATCAACGTTGGCGGATCAAATCATGTCGCTGACCCAGACCGTCAGTGCGCGTGAACAGCACGCCCAATTATTAGACGATATGACCGTTGAACAGGCTCATGGCGTGACTGTCAAAGCACGTACAGTTCGGAATTACTATCAGGCCGATGATGGTCAAGAATATGAATATAACTTAATTGACACCCCTGGTCACGTTGATTTCAATTACGAAGTGGCTAAAAGCTTGGCTGCTACCGAGGGTGCCATCCTATTAGTAGACGCCACTCAGGGCGTTCAAGCGCAGACCATTGCCAATTACCGAATTGCCAAACAACGTCAATTAACCTTGATACCAGTTCTCAATAAAGTTGATCTGCCCTCTGCGGATATTGACGCTGCGTTGGCCCAATTGAACGACCTCGACTCAGCTTTCACACCCGAGCAAGTCTTGCAAATCTCCGCTAAAACCGGGCAAGGCGTGCCGGCCGTCTTGGAAGCCATCAAGCAGCGGTTGCCAGCTCCCCAAGGCGACTTACACCAGCCGCTGAAAGCTTTAGTCTTTGATTCGTTGTATGACCCATATCAAGGTGTCATTGCCTATGTCCGACTGATTGATGGTCAGCTCAAATCACAACAAGCACTGTGCTTAATGCAAGGACAACAGGATTTTAACGGCAAGGCCATTGGTGTCTTCGCGCCTCAAATGCACCCCCAAGAATCGCTAAGCGCTGGTGACGTCGGTTACGTGGTCACTGGTATTAAAGATCCACGAAAAGTCCGTGTTGGTGATACGCTGACGTCCGTCGCCACCCCCACGCAGCGGCCGCTAGCCGGCTACCAACCAGCCAAATCAATGGTCTTCGCGGGCTTATATCCTAAGAATAATGACTATCCGGCACTTAAGGAAGCCGTTCAAAAATTGAACTTGAACGACCCGTCATTTACCTATGTTGAAGAACGATCCGAGGCGCTTGGCGTTGGCTTCCGTTGCGGATTTCTAGGAACCTTTCACCTCCAAATCATTCGTGAACGACTCCACGATGAGTACGGGGTCGACGTGCTAACAACGGCTCCCAATGTGACTTACCACGTTACACTCACCAATGGTCAGCAAGTGATCGTCAATAATCCCGTTCAGTTTCCGGCATTCAGTCTCATTAAAGAAGTGACTGAACCCTTTATGAAAGCCGAGATCACGATGCCTGCTGACAATCTAAATGCCGTATTAAAGCTTGCGGAACAGCATAAAGGGACCTTGATCGACTTGGCAAACAGCGGGGACTTGATTGTTGCAAGTCTCAAGATACCCTTGTCAGAAATCGCCTACCACTTTTTCTCAGAACTAAAATCAGTCTCACATGGCTTTGCGAGTTTAAGCACCGCCTTTATGGCTAATGAAGTCAGTGATCTAGTCAAAGTTGAAGTTGATATCAACTATGCGCCCGTAGATGCGTTGACCTTCATCGTCCATCGTGAAGACGCCCCCAACATGACGCAGCAATTGGTCGCCAATCTGAAGACGACGGTTCCACGGCAACTATATCCCACACCCGTCCAAGCACGTGTTGAAGGTAAGGTTATCGCCCGCGTCGATGTCCCACCATTGCGTAAAAATGCAGCGGTGAACGGCGAACAACACAGTATTTCCAAAAAAGCGGCCCTACTACGACGGCAAAGCGCTAATAAACGCCGCGCGTCCAAAAATACGATTAAGCTGCCACAAAGTGTTTTTAATGCAATTTTAAGCCTTTAATCAAGTTAGACCATCCGTTGATTTCTGGGTTTCAATCAATCGGGTGAAACTAGCCCTTGCAATGCAGCCAATCAGACGTTGGTTTTCACGTTTAAACAACCCAGCATTAATTTTTATTATGACACTCGCCGGCGAGTCATTGTTTTGACTGACATCCTAATGACCATATTTGACATCATGCACAATATCAGTCCCCGGATGAATCAAGTGGTGGCATTGCCGAACTTTCCAAACAACTAATCACACTCGCTTGCAATATCCCCATCAAGTTCTGGCAATCAACAAAAATTCCCCCTTATTGATTTAAACACTGACAGCCAACTTAATATTTATTACCAACTATTTAATTGCAGGTTTCTAGTCTTAAAAAGGCACCCCAATACTTATTCACAGTGAATAAGTATTGGGGTGCCTTTACATTTGAGACGATCACCAATCAATATTTCGACTTGCCACACCAATCTTGGATTATCCCGCTTACTTCACACCATATTCCAGAACAACCATCTCAGCCATCGTAATTTCATGATACAAGCGGTTAAACAAGTCTTCGCTAATGGCATGTGTCGCATCGTATTGTCGCTGCAAATAATCGCGTTCCGTTTGAAATACTTGTCGATAAATAACCATTAGTTCACGCATTTCATCAGCAGTATATTCAGGATGTTGGACCATCCGACGCCATTCCGAAATAAACTGTCGAACTGTCGTGTGTCCATTCTGTGAACGTAGGTCAAACGTCACCGCAGCTTTAAATTCTTGTGAAATCGGCATTTGCCACAAATCATGAACTCCAGCTTCAATCATCTGTTCTCTAATCACCGCCATTTTGGCCGCACCATCCGTATCAGTCTTAATTTTCGGCAATAGCCAGCGAAAAACAATCGTTGGTACTAATAAGCTCAAAATAATCAATAAGCTTTCAGACATCAAGACTAAATTGAAATCAGTCGTTTTAACTTGAGTTTCCGCAACGGTAAAGGCCAACGCAAACGTCACAGCACCATGAATGCCCCCCAAAGCAAATACCCACGCTTCTCGATTAGGGACATGATGAATAAGTCGAACGTAACCATAACGTGCTAATAGATTGGCCACGTATAAAATAACACCAATTACAATCCAGATCAGTGATCCATTATAAGAGACGGAATGATCCAACGCGGTCCGCAATAACATAATTCCCAATACAATAAAGACCACACTATTTAAAATATCGCTCAATAGGCCAATTAATTGATAAATATCACTGGCGAGCTGAGGATTGGCTAATGCACTCCGCTCCCCTTCAGCATTATGAACTAATCCCGCAAATACAACAGCAATGATACCGGAAACACCAAGTGCTTCAGCACCAAAGTACAACACAAATGGTGTCATTAAATAAATCACTTTTAACGGAGTACCATTATTATACGTGTTATTAATAAAATTAAGTTTAGAGCGCAACATTAATTGTCGAATATAAACAATTAAGCCGCTTACAAGGCCACCAAAAGCAATCCCTCCACCAGCTGCATAGACGAAATCCCATAAGGTCTGCGAATAATTAATATAACCGTTAATATACCACAGAATAGCCATGTTTAGCAGAATGATTCCCGAAGCATCATTAAACAATGATTCTAATTTCAAACTAGTCTGTTCACGCTGCGGTAGCACCCGGCCCATCGTCACCGACTCAGTAGCCGTTGCGTCAGTTGGTGTACTGATAGCAGCCAAGATAAAGGCTAATGGTAGTCCAACACCCGCTAGCAGGCTAGTGCCGAGTCCAGCCATGACTGCACATAAAATCACCATGCCAACTGTAAGACTCACAATTTCTCGTACGTGACGACCAACTAAATTCAGCCGCGTATTCTGGCCTTCAAAATATAATAATGGTGCTACAATCAGTCCAATAAAAATATCTGAATTGAACTTTTCGATAAGGCCATTTAAGAACGGGATAACCGCAATCCCCGCTCCAATAAACATGCTCACATAGTTGACCGATAGTCGTGGGAGCCAACGACGGTTAATTACAATACTAACCATTGCCACAACCACTAACACACCAGTCGAAATAAGTAGTGCCATTCTGCTTCACCCTTTTTTAATTAATATAACTAATATTGATTATTATCAGTTTAGCCCATCTTGTAAAGTAACCACACTTTATGACACTAGCATTAATTGACTTCAAGCTATGATCTCATAGCCCACTAAATAACTGCTTATATCGTCACTACCATCGTTTTAAATAATGGTTGTTTGTAGGAAAGTCGCCTTAGACTCGACCATCACATCAAAATAGCGTACCAAGAATTTAGCTTTCAATTCTCAGTACGCTATCTTATTAAAAACTTCCGTTTAATTTTCGGTATAATGTAGCATAATTCTACTTCTCCTGATGATGCCGAAATGCTTCAATCATCGTCCATGTCAGGCTCGTGTTCGTATCATTATGAGGAATTTGGTCACGCTGGAACCATTGGGCTTTCGATAGTTCGTCCGTCTCTAGCTCAATTGCCACGTTCTCATTAAGGTCCGCAAAATAGCCGGCCAGTAAGGAGTGTGATGGCGCCCACGGTTGGCTACCGAAGTACCGAATATTATGAACTTCAAGGCCGACTTCTTCAAAGACTTCCCGGCGAACGGTATCTTCAAAGGTCTCACCAATTTCGGTATAACCTGAAATCAGTGAAAAATGATTGTAGCCGGATAAAAACTTGGTCATCAAAATTTTATCACCATTCGTCACGCCAACAATAATCGCAGGCATAATCGTCGGATAAATCGTCTGACCACACGCTGCACACACCAGTGACCGTTCCGTAGCGCCTGGATGTAATGGTTGGCCGCAATGCCCGCAGAACCGCTTCGTATCATACCACCAAGCCAAATGGGCAGCCGTCGCACTACTGAAAGCCAACCAGGCCGGTGTTAGGTCTCGGAACCCTCGAGTGGTGCCAACGGTATAGTTATCATTCGCAACCGCATCAACATCGACCCAGAAAAAGGCCGCCTGATCGACAGCCAGCAAATACTGATACTGGTCAGGGCTAAACGCGTAATCCGCATCGATATCTTCGTACTTGGGCAAGGTTCCATTCATTAAAAGCACCTGTTGTTGACGACCAATTAAGATATAATCGCCCGACCGAGGTGCCCGCTGCTGATCATTCTGATTTTTTAAAACGTGTGGTTGAATATCTTGAAACATGTTGGGCCCACTTTCCTGTATAAATTCATTAGTTTGAGAACAATGGTTTTATTATAACGGAGTCACTGAATTTTTACAGGCCTGCAATCTCAGCCGGTCCTTTTACTTAAGCAAGCTCACCGTATCAGTACCTTCTCACCGTGAGGTTAATCTTCTACTCGTCAGATTTCGCGTTCGCCTTTAACCGCTGTACCAATTTGGCTATCAACGGCCGGGACCGGTTTGATTTTAATAACGCCACGATGTCATAGCCTTGTTGCGCAGCATCCGTAATCGGCAAATACGCGACTTGTTCATCATGCTTAGTTGGCACTAACCCCGCAGGATAGAATGCCAAAGCTTGGTTCAACGCAACTAACAAGTGCATCTGTTCTGCACTAGATACTCGCCGAATCTGCTCATAGTCTTGAATAAACGGGGCACTAGCCAAAAAACTTTCTAATAAAAATGTTGAGCTTTCTGGACTGTAATATAAAATGGGCAAAGTCGCCAACGCACTCGGTGGCAATTGTGACAATCGACTCAGTGGATTTAGCCGGCTCACCCCAATCACCATTTGATTATGATAAATTGGGACAGCGGTTAACTGTGATTCTGGAGTAACGGCGGGACGGCCATAATTAATCGATAGTGCTAAATCAAGTGAACCATCAGCTACTTGCTGCGCCAGATGCTCGTTACTACCTTGGCGAACAACGAGTTGCAGCTCCGAATGCTGTTGCTTTAAATCGTATAAGGCCGGTAATAGGAGCCGCTGCTCAAAGGCTGAGAAATAACCGACTCGTAAGATTTGATCAGTAGGAACATTAAATTGACGTAACTCCGTCAAGGCCGTCGTATAGTTGTTCACAATATCCTGAGCAGATGCCCAAAATAACCGCCCCTGAGGAGTCAATTGAATTCTGTTCTGTCCACGTTCAAATAACGTCACTTTCAATTCATTTTCTAACTGGGTCATTTGCTTTGATACTGTCCGCTGTGAACGATATTCACGGGCAGCCACTTGCTGAAAACTACCATACTGAACAACTTTTAAGAACGTCTGTAGCCGGTCAAGATCCATTTTTTCAACTCCATCCGCACGATTGATTCGCCTGCCGAACCAAATTGTCTGTTTGCTAACCACCATACCCCCGTTATGATGAGGGTGTGATAGCGGTTACTTCATTATAGTAATGGTGAATTTAGCCGTCAAATGCTCATTAGATAACAAATCAGTTTGGAGGAATTGACATGACGTTAGCAAAACATGATTCATACGATATTGTCGTCGTTGGTACCGGAGCAGCAGGAACAGCGGCAGCCCTAGAAGCCGCACAACACGGCGCGTCCGTGTTATTACTCGAAAAAGGACGCCATACTGGCGGTAGCAGCAATTACACTGAGGGTCTCTTTGCCGTCGACTCATACTTACAAAAGGCCCAAAACATCAACGTTTCCGCCACTGACGTTTTAAAAGAAGAAGTCGACTATTCTAAATATCGCGCTGATTCTCGAATCTGGCGTCGTTACTTGGACGATAGCGCCAACACGGTGCAATGGCTTAAAGATCAAGGTGTCGAATACGAAGGCGTACAAGCAATGGGTGCCGGCGAAGCCACGTGGCATATTTATAAAGGAATGGGCCAAGCTGTCTTACATGACGCTTTACAACCACAAGCACAAAAGCTGGGGGTCGAACTACTGACTTCCACGACCGCCATCACGCTACATCAAGCCACTGACGGTGCAATTACCGGTGTAACGATTCAAAGTGCCGCCACTAATGAGACCCAAGTCATCAATACGGCCGCAGTCATTCTTGCTACCGGTGGTTACCTCAATAATCCCGACATGATGCAGAAACTGACCCACTATGACACGCGCCGCTTAATTCCAGTTAGTTCAGGTAAAGGAACTGGTGACGGTCTTCGGCTAGCGTGGCAAGCCGGTGCACAACAATATGGCACGGGGATGGCGATGCTCTTTGGCGGTTACCTCAAAGATCCGAGCGAACCTTCCTTTAAGTACATGGCCTCCCAGATGGAAACAGCGGCCGGCCAGCAACCGTTGCTCTGGCTAAACGAACATGGGGAACGATTTGTCGATGAAGCTGTCGTTTATAACTTCTCATACGCCGGCAACGCGCTCTACACCCAAAACCAAGTATTCAGCATTCTCGACCAAGGTGTGATCAACAAAATGGCTCAGGACGGGAACTTCATGGGCTTAGGTGTTTACGTTCGGCGGGGCGAAAAAATGACGAAACTCCAGGCTGAAATCGATGCAGCCGTGGCCGCCAATAAACCATTTATTTTTAAAGCCAATACGATTGAAGCACTGGCGACCAAAATGCACCTACCTGTTGATCAAGTCACCCATTCCATTCAAACTTACAACCAATATTGTGATAATGGTCAAGACGATGATTTCGGCAAGAATCCTGAATATCTCGTTAAAGTTTCGCAAGGTCCATTTTACGGCTTTGAACTCAATGTTGGTGCCTTTTGTACCATGGGCGGTCTCAAAGTAACCACTAATAATGAAGTTTTAGACACTACTGGTCAGCCGATCACCGGTCTATACGCTGCTGGCAACGACGCCGCTGGACTAACTGGTGATACGTATGGTCCTAACATGCCTGGAACCTGTGTTGGCTACGCCTTCTACTCTGGACGCAATTCCGGTCGGCACGCGGCGCAATACACGCACCAGCAGTCAATCGTTAGTCATTAATTCCTTATTTATAAACCTATAACGACCTTCCCAGAATTTATCCGGAAAGGTCGTTTTACGCTGTCTTCACATTGATACGCTGATGGGCAGTTTAGTGACTACCAATTTCACCGCAACCTCGCAAGTTAATCGGTAGCTCTGGCTTGAGCGCCATTCTTAGGCAAGTTTACCAACTTGCCTTTGCGAACCACCAAACTTTAAAAAAACAAGCATTTCAGCGCTAAAAGCGTGCACTTCTTAATGTCCATCCGTTCTAACTCAGCTCAACATCGGCGTTAAGTACCGTCAAATAACGGTTTGTTTCATGATTTTGAAAAGCACCGGCATCCAGCCATTCACAACTAAGTGACAAGACGTCCACCAAACTGGCTAGACCCGCCAAAATAATGGTGCTACACTTTAACTAATTTAGTGTGCTTATGACTAAATCAATCATCAAAAGGAGTATGATTATTTTGAACAAGCGAAAAATTATCACTAATAACCCACCAAAGTGGCACTTAATTACTGGGATTGCGGCCACGATTTTGGCCAGCATTATTTTGACCAATCAAGACGCCTTTGCGGCCACTGATTCGACAACAGCACCCACCACCACTGCGCCTACTGTCCAGCAAACAGCGCCGACTAACCCGCTATCCGGCAGTCAAGTTACCTTAACATCGACAACTGGTAGTAGCGCAACTGGCAGTACTACAACCAGTAGTCCTGTAGCAACTAGTACCGCAGCAATGCCCGTGAAATCAACGGCTACTAGTGGCTCATTGATGTCAGCAATGGCTAGCACTTCAGCGACAAGTGGTCACGCCGCCGAACCTAGTTCAAGTGTGACCGAGGCAGCAAGCACCAATAACCTGATCCCAACTTCGGCGGCCATGGCCAGCTCTGCGACCACTAAGTATCCAACAGACACAACAGCAACGCCTAATGCTAGTTCCAGTCTAACTAGTGCTGAAAGTAGTACACCCAACAAGGCTATGAGTACAAGCCAGCAAACTGTCAGTTCTGGTGTAATTCATTCAACGACCCCTGCTAGCTCTGCAAGTATGCCCGTACCAACTTCAGTCGCCGAGACGGCTAGTGCCGCTGCACCAAGCGTCACTAATAGTACGGCAGCCAACAGCACGGCTCCTACTAGTGTGATGACAACTGATAGTGCTGCCGAGTCAGTGCCGCTTTCGACTTCCAGTGAGACTAGCTCAGAAAAATTAGCCGCAGCAAGCACTACAAGTACAAGCCAGATATCTGACGGTTCAGAGGTTATTCATCCAATGACGAGTGCTATTTCGAGCAGCTCGTCTGCACCCACTAGTGGTGCTAAGATGGCAGCTAGTGCGGCAAGCGCCGCCTCGGCTAGCGTGATAACCAGCGCCGTCAATAGTATCGCTGCCAGCACGTATTCCGCCGACGCTAGTGCTGCTAGTGTCGAAAGCGCCGCAACACCTGACACTTCGCATGCGACTGTTCCCGCTAGCACCGCGACTTCGGCAGCGACTACTTTTCAAATTACCAGTGTTATTAATAGCTTAGCTTCCAGTACCTATTCCGAATATGCCGAACAAGCTAACGCAGAAGCTGCTTCAGCGGCAACGACAGCTGAAAAGCCCGCGACTAGTGTTGGTACAGTCGTGCCGACCGCAGCGACGACGCCAACTGAATCTATTGATACTTGGATGCCGAACAAGCACCTTCAAGAAGCCGTTTTACGCGAGTTACAAGCGTTGAAGCTCCCCGACCATCAGTTTAAATCTGTTAACGATATTACTAAAGATGATATGCAATTATTAACCCAATTCTATGGGGAAAACACTTATATTGATGGTCACACACCATACTCCTTGGAAGGGCTGCAATACGCGACGAACCTGAAAACCATTTGGCTCAATAACGGTCTCAACGCACTTGGCGGTTATTATAACGGCGACGTGACTGACATTTCACCATTGGCCGGTCTGACCAAATTAACTGTGCTGAATATTCAGCATAACCGTGTCAGTGATTTATCGCCGATTGCGCATTTGACAAACCTACAAGAACTGGACGTCGCTTACAACCATATTGCTGATTTGTCAGTCTTTAAAGACTTACCGAACCTCAAGACAACTACTTATCTTGGGCAGACAATTCTAGAACCGCTCGTTTATGTCGATCAAGACACGACCAGTGCAACCTTAAAGAACCGCTTTTATTTACCAAACGGGCAGCAAGCTGTCCTTAAATCGCAAGCCGCCATTTTGAAACCAGTTCAACTAACTCCTAACGGCCAATTCTACTACCGGTTCTACTTCAACGGCGCGGGAAAAGCCGTGAATGGTGACCTGAGTAACGTGGTACCCGACGGTCAAGGTGGGTTGACATTCAATCAGTTAGTACCACAGATTCCAGGCTTCACTGGTGATGCCAACGGTCAGTTCGTCACTAATGGCGTCAGCATCAACGTTGTCCCAAATGATAAAAACTTTTATTTGGTTGCTCAAGGCTCAGATGGCAGTTCACCGGTGTTCCATGTCTTTCAGCCCTATGTATTAGCAGCCAAAGCGGCCCCAGTAACCATTCACCATATCGATCGTAACGGTGCCGCTCTGCGCGATTCGGAAGAATTGACCGGCCTCGTTGGTGAAGATTATCAAAGCACCCCGGCTGATATTACGAACTACACCCACGTCGAGACCCAAGGCGCCCCACAAGGTACTTTCAGTGCGGAACCGCAAGCGGTCACTTACGTTTATGATAAAACAGCTGGAGCCCCTGTGACGGTCAGCTATCAGGATGAACAAGGAAAGACCCTGCAGCCAGACACGACTTGCAACGGTTTGGCTGGTGATCCATACACGACCAAGCCGCTCGAAATCGCGGGCTACGATCTCACAAAAACACCTGACAACGCGGCCGGCACGTTTACAGCTGAACCGCAGCACGTTATCTACATTTATACAAAACAAGTCCCACAGCCGGTGACTGCCAGCTATCAAGACGAAGATGGCAAAGCCTTACAACCTGATATCACCCACACTGGTGAAATTGGCGCAGCGTATGAGACTAAGGCGCTAGAGATTCCAGACTACGACTTAGTTAAGACTATCGGCAACGCAACTGGTACCTTTACCAAGGAACCGCAACAAGTCACCTACATCTATACCAAGCAGATTCCACAGCCGGTGACTGCCAGTTATCAAGACGAAGATGGTAAAACCTTACAACCTGATATCACCCACACTGGTGAAATCGGCGCAGCGTATGAGACTAAAGCGCTAGAGATTCCAGGCTATCAACTCATCAAGACACCAACTAACGCGACCGGTAGCTTTACCAAGGAACCGCAGCATGTCCTTTACGTCTATGAAAAACAAGCAGTACTGCCCGTCACCGTTAGTTATCAAGATGCGGATGGAAAGCCACTTCACGCGGATATTGTTTTAAGTGGTGACTTTGGTCAAAATTATCAAACTGAACAGTTGTCAATTCCAGGCTACGTCTTCAACAAAGTTGTCGGTCCAACGATCGGGACCTTTGGCACCACCGCCCAGCACGTCGTTTACACTTACACGCCGGAGCCGAGTGGGCCTGAACAACCGACGCCGGGTCCGGAACCAGAACCTGTGCCCGAACCACAGCCGACACCAGCACCTCAGCCTGAACCAACGCCGCAACCGAGCCCTACACCTCAACCGAGCCCGGCACCACAACCAAACCCGGCACCACAACCGAGCCCGGTGCCGCAGCCAAACCCGGCACCACAGCCAGGGAGTTCATTGCTGGCAAAAGCGCCCGTGTCACAAGGCACTACGACTTCACAATCGTCGCCAACGACTAGTCCACAGCCAACACCGATTGCACCAGTCAGTGCCCTGGCTCAACCAGGAAAACAGCAAGCACCAGCAACAGTTGCTACGCACAATTCGGGCCAATTACCGCAAACCAGTGAGCAATCTGAACACGGCGCAACACTGGGTGGTATCTTGGCCGCTTTATTTACTGGATTAGGTTGGCTAGGACTGGCAGCTAAGTTCAAGAAACGGGAATAAGTCTAATTCGACACTGATTAAGATACCCAAACGGCCACCCATACGGTGGTCGTTTTTGTTAGCACTAATTACCACCATATAACGCCCCCATCTTTTCAAAACGACTTAATTCTACGGGCGATAAATAACTTAATTTGCCAGTGTATAACGTTTCAGATTAAGCTACCACTAAGTTATAATAACCATATCGAAAGGAGATCAATCTAATGAAATATACGAAAACCAAAGCAGTATTAAATCAACTCGTTGCCGATTTGAGCCAGATGTCAATGATTATCCATCAGACGCATTGGTACATGCGTGGACCCAACTTTTTAAAGTTGCACCCCTTGATGGATGAGTTCATGGAAGAAATTGACAGCCAACTCGATGTCATTTCTGAACGGCTGATTGCGCTTGATGGCAGTCCTTACTCGACCTTAAAAGAAATGGCCGAAAACACTAAGATTCAAGACTGGCCTGGTGAATGGGACAAAACAACCCCAGAACGCCTCGCACACTTAGTTGATGGCTATCGTTACTTGGAAGACCTTTACCAACACGGCATTGAAGTATCCGATGTTGAAAAAGACTTCAGTACCCAAGATATTTTCATTGGTCTCAAAACCGCAATTGAAAAGAAAATCTGGATGATTCAGGCAGAGCTTGGGTCGGCGCCGGAAATTGATGAATAAAATCATATTATCGTAACCATCAAATCATATTTTTAATTCAAAACACCATAAACAAAGTGCACTACGATTATCCGCAGTGCACTTTGTTTATGGTGTTTTTAGTAATCCCAACAAATATTAGTTAAATCAACCCAAAGCCCGCAGCTATGCCAACGAAAATAAAAATCAAGCCAATTACAAAGGCGCTCCACAAAGCCAGCGGTGCAAAAGCGGACGTTTCAGCGTTTCCGTGCAGTTTTAACTGGCGAAAATACCGTCTCACAGCAAAAATTTGAAAACAGCCTAAGCAAGTAAACAGCAAGCCAAGCACAACCCGTAAAATGATATCTGTCTTCATCATTATTCCCCCTTGCATTACCATAATGATTTTTCCTATATCGATTTAGCATAAACTGCCCTATTCAGATTGAAGTACAAATATTAAATAACCGTTAAATAATATCTACTAGCGTATTATACTGGAAACCAATTTAGTTCTGGAACTAACGGCACTTTAAAACAAGCTAACTTAGCTTAAATACTTAGTTTGAAACATTGAAAGTATTACTAACTAACTACAACTGCTACTTCACATGAAATTAATCCATATTGAGATGTATTGAAGATAATTACGATAGTTATATTAAGTCTAAAATAGCTCTTCTCAATTAGCTTCGGAATAAATTACTGCTAATGTATCACCTTTAGTTTGATTAGTCTCAAATGCTGTATACGCTGGTGACATTTGAAACACTTTACCGCCATCATTTGACAACGCAATCGAGAATCGATTGACAGCCGTATTAGTACCATCCTCAAGTGACTTTCCAGTCTGCCAATTTTGTGTAATTTTCTGATCACGGGGTGCAAATAAGACACTCAGGTGAACCAATCTATACCGTTCACCCTTACCATCATAAGCATTATAATGATAATTGCCATGCATGTTGATGACTAGACTTTTATCAGGATGCAACATGACTTTATCAAAATAAAAAACTTGTTGTTTTTGTGGTCCAGTGGTCATTAGCTCACCCGTTGCAAAATCAAGTGAACAGGTTTGTGTTTCACTTCCATATTCGCCAGAATAAGCTGAATATCTTTGATAATCACTAATCGTTACTGTTTTTTGCACATTATCTATTGTTTTAGTTTGCTCGTTAGAAACCGATTGTTTGGTAAAATCTTTAATTGAGTCTTCCCCACTAGCATTTTTCACTGTAGTTACTTGAGATGTTGTTTCTGACCCATTCAACAATGTCACTACTCGATTTCTATATCCAATAACCCCAATTAATATTAAGACTAAGATAATAATAAGACTGATCAAAATATGACGTTGTCGGCATACCCGAGCCGCCAGGTAATCAGCCCGCCAATTAGGATCATTCCGACGCTGACGATAAAAAGAATAGGTATGAGTTGCACGTGTACGCTGACTAATATATTTTTTCTTTCTCATTATTTAGATTCCCCGTTCAATACACATTTACTTCTATACTAACAATCTAGGTTACAAATCTCCATAGAGTGTCCATGCAAACTAGTTACACCGTTAATAAATATTTTTATAATTAAAATTCTTCTAACAAAAAACAAGTTATAAATTGTCAATCACGAATCATTTATAACTTGTTATATAGCCAGACTTATTCACAAAAATACATACCACCTCACCCCTCATTCGAAATGGTATGTATTCTAATATAATAATTTAGTTAGTATGCCAGACTAACCTATGGCAATAATCTTTGAATCTGCATAGCCATTAGCATCACTTCTTCATCTGGCAGTGGCATCTTAAACTTCATACTCATGTATGCAGCTACCTTTCCAGCAATTGCAAAAGCACGTGAATTTTGACTTTTGACTATAGCTACCATTGCCGGATCTGCATCATCCAACAGTTCTCCCGCAATAGCCCGTTCAACTAAAAATTTTACATGTACCACACACCGCTGATAATTTAAATCATGTTCATTGACTATTCCACCAGTCTGATACTTGACGATGTTAATGATCCGTCCAATCAATTGGCCAGCCTTTAATGCATCCTTACGCTCATCAGTTCCGTTTTCGGCATTAATAATGTGTGCAGCGATATTTGCAGCCTCTTGCTCCGAAAAGTCAGTTTTAAACGCCCGATTAACTAATCTAACTGCTAACTGGCCAATCTCAAATTCATGGCTATAGTATGTCTTAATTTCCCAATAAACTCGATTGGTTATAACAATCCCTTTAGCAGCACGTTCAAGAGTAAATTTCAAATGATCAAGCAAAGCAACATACAACGTATCACTCAACTTACTCTGAAGCTGCTCAGTCGCCTCACTAACAATTGTCTGAGTAATCTCAATCAATTGCGGTGACGATGACGCGATTGTTGCCAGTAATTGTTCTACGTTTGGATCTGGTGATGCCACGAAAACCTGATTAAAATCGCCATCCATAATCACAGCACCTGGTTTTTTCCCATAACCAATCCCCTTACCTAACAAGATAAACTCCTGGTCATGTTCATCGGTAACCAAAACGACGCTGGAGTTTAGCACCTTTTTAATCCGTAGCATTTGATCACCACACCTTCACTAATCTAGACTAGTTCCATTTGTCTGAATTACCTTTTGATACCATGTAAAAGAATCTTTGCGATAACGCTTAAGCGAACCATTACCTAAGTCATCTTCGTCTACATAAATAAAACCATACCGCTTAGACATTTGCGAAGTTGAAGCACTTACTAAATCAATCGGGGCCCAGCTAGTGTAACCTAATAAATCAACACCGGCGTCCACTGCCTTAATCATTTCATTGAAATGCGCACGGAAATATTTGATGCGATAGTCATCATGAATTTTCTGATCCGCTGTTAATTCGTCTTTAGCACCCATTCCGTTTTCAACAATCATTAACGGCTTGTGATAGCGATCATATAACTGTAACAACGAAATTCTTAAGCCAACCGGATCAACTGTCCATCCCCATTCCGTAACCGGCAAATGTGGATTCTTACCACCAACAATCGTATTACCAGTCGTCAACGTCAAATTATTTTCATCATATGATGATACTAGTGACATATAGTAACTAAACGTTACAAAGTCTACAGTATTTTCCTTCAAAATTTCCAGGTCTGATGCAGTCATATCAATGTGAATTTTCTGTTTTTTGAAGTAGTTCAATACTAGGGGTGGATATTCACCAAATACTTGAACATCTGCTGGAAAATAATTCATTGTATTTTTATTGAATGATGCTAACACATCACGCGGATCAGATGAATTCGGGTAATCTGTCAATTTTGTTAGCATACATCCCACCTGACTACCAGGGATAACTTCGTGACAAGATTTTGTTACCAGCGCAGACGCCACGAATTGATGATGGAATGCCTGATACTCTGCTTGTAACAAATTATCAGTCTGATCAGGAATAATACCGGCTGAAGTAAATGGATGACGCGTAACGCTATCAATTTCATTGAATGTCAGCCAATATTTAACATCATTCTTGTAAGTTTCAAAACAAACTTTACAAAAACGAACAAATAAATCAATGACTTTGCGATTTTCCCAACCATTATATTTAGACGCTAATGCAAGTGGCATTTCATAATGTGATAATGTCACAATTGGTTCAATTCCTAACTCATGCATCTTATTAAACATTGCTTTATAGTAGTCTAAACCAGCTTGGTTGGGCTCAAATTCCTCACCTGTTGGAAATATCCGTGTCCAGGCAATGGATAAACGCAATGCTTTAAATCCCATTTCATGAAATAATTCCAAGTCTTCGGGGTAACGGTGATAAAAATCAATACCACGTCGTTTAGGATAGTACTTAGTATCTGTATCTTGGATTGCTTTCTCAATATCAGACTTTGTAACACCAACCTGTTTGCGATAATCTTTAACATCCACATTGGGCTTATACGTCGCAACATCCGCAACTGATAACCCTTTTCCATCGATATTCCATGCACCTTCTACTTGATTGGCAGCTATCGCGCCACCCCATAAGAAATCTTTTCGTAATCCCATTAGCTAAACTCCTAACTTTGCAATATTCATAACAGATTGATTATCAAGTGTTTCATTACTCTCATCAACAGCAACGGTATAACTATCTTGGTTAGTCACAACCATCATAGTAATAGGGTTGTATCCGGCCGCTTTGATCTTAGCCACATCAAAAGTCTCAAGTAACTCACCCGCTTGGACATGTTGTCCAACTTGCACGTGAGATTCAAAATACTTTCCATTTAACTGGACAGTATCCAGGCCAATGTGAAACAGTAGCTCTGCCCCATTATCCGTACGCATGCCTAATGCGTGTTTGGTCTCATAAACCATCTCAATGGTACCATCTGTGGGTGCAATTAAGCTTCCTTCACTTGGTTCAACGGCGATCCCTTGACCGATTAGTCCTTGTGAAAAAACATCATCAGGAACATCAGCTAACGATAAAATCTTTCCGGCAACTGGTGCCATCAAATCTTCAGCAACTACAGTTGTCGTTGCTTCGCCAGTATCGCTTGCAGAACTAATCTCCTCATCATTCTTCCAGATAATTAGACCGATAACAAATGAAACAACGAATGAGATTCCAAATCCTATCAGAGCATGAATTAAATTAGCTGGATTACTTTTATCTACAAACATCGGTAGACTCGCTAATCCAGGTCCCACAATCGTAAAGCCAGATAAACCGGCAATTCCAACGTAGGCACCCCCAATCACGCCACCAGTAATAACACTGATGAGTGCTCGTTTGTGTTGTAAGGTAACCCCGTACAGTGCAGGTTCAGTGATACCAAACAGCGCCGAAATTCCAGCAGAAAGCGCAACCGCTCGTAGTTTGGTATCCTTGGTACGAAGTGTAATTGCAAAACATGTTCCGCTTTCTGAAATGTTGTGTGCCAATGATGCAGGTAAATACAATGATTCTTTGCCAACTGTACTAAACGTCGACACAACGTATGGAATCATCGGTTTGTGCATGCCAGTTGCGACCATGAATGGTAGAACACCGGCTAATAATGCTGTCGCTACCCAGCCTAGATGCGTATTTAGGAATAAAATAACACTGACAAAACCTTCCCCAACAACATAACCCAATGGTCCAAGGAATAGTAGCGTAATTGGTGCCGTAATCAGCATTGACATCATGGGCACAAAGAAAATTCGGATTGGTTTAGGTGAATACTTTGTAAAGAAACGTTCCATTAATGCATAAAACAAAACGCATAAAATTGCGGGAAATACTTGCGAACTATAAGTAACATTCGTAACGTGTAATCCAAACAAAGTAGTTCCTTTAGTCAGCATTGCTACTAAGTCTGGTAATATCAACACACCGACTGTTGACACTGCCACAAGCGGGTTTACTTTAAGTTTCTGAGCCGTTGTAATTGCTACTAGAATTGGCAGTAGATACAACGGCGCTCCACCAACTAGGTTCAGGATTTGATAAGTTTGGCTCTTATCACTGATCCAACCAAACATGGCCAACAGCATTAACACGGCCTTTAAAATCCCACCACCAGCAATTGCTGGTACTAACGGTTGAAAGACACCAATGATAAAATCAAGGACAACTTTTCCCCATGATTGCTTGGGTCCCCTGGCAGTATTTTGCTGTGTACTGTTGCCTAACAATGCCTGAACCGCATCAAACATCTCAACAACATCATTACCAATGATTACCTGACATTGACCACCGGCAATAACAGCGCCAAGAACGCCATCAACCGTTTTCAATTTTTCCAAATCTGCCTTAGCAAAATCATTCAATGTAAAACGCAACCTAGTCGAACAATGAATCAGCGAGTTAATATTCTTTTCTCCACCGACGTTTAAAATAATTGCCTGTGCACTATCATTAAAATCCATCTTAATCACTCCTAACGACAAAAAACAGGACCTAAAAAGTTATCCGGACTAAGCCCGTTACTTTTTTAGATCCTGCCTGCATTACCAGTTACATGTCTAATTTATTTATCTACAAATAACAATGTAAGCCTTTACATTAAAAATGTCAAATTTTTTTATTCCACTGTCTATCGAATAGTCTTAGCTTTCCAACAAGCTACCATCCGAATGATTGACTTATTTTTAATTTTTTATTTAATTACTTGTTTTTCGTTTAGCATTGCATAAACTGCTATCCACCGTTTCTTATATCTCTTATGATTAATATCAGATTTCAATTAATCATTTGGAGGGATTATTAATGAAAAAAGCGGGGATTTTGGGACTAATCATCACTATTATCGTATTAGTACCAGTTGGTCTCGGTTTCAACTGGTACCACTCAAATTACGGAACAAAAACATACTATACTCAAATCACGACTAAAGGTGAACGTAAAACCGGGAAAGATGATTCCGGCAAGCCCTATGTCTACTATCATTACTCACAACCTGGATACAGCGACAATGGTGTTAAGAAAGAGCTCACTTTTGATAGCGTCCTACCACGCTCACTCAAGATGCACGCTTATCTCAAAGTCGGTTATAATGACAAACGCCAACAAGTGATTAACTGGGAAAAAGTTAATCAAAAAGACATTCCCCAAGCAGCCCTGAATAGAATCCAAAAGTAATGACATAGGTCAGATGATCACCTATTATTTCACACAAAAATTTAAAATGGCATAGTATCCTATACGGACTCCATGCCATTTTAAAAATTACATGCTTAATATTATATCATTCAACTTCGAATTGAATATAACTATCCACGAAAATGTTGTAAATAAGTTTGAGCAATATTCTCTGAGGAAAACCCAAATCTTTGAATAATTTCATCAACCGGCCCACTAGCCCCAAAGTGGTCCAAACCGATATTGACACCATCAAGACCAGTGAATCGATACCAAGATTGAGTAGAGCCCATCTCTACTGACATGCGATTTCTAACGGTCGGATCAAGCACCTTATCTCGATATGATTTAGGTTGTTGTAAAAACAGCTCAGTACTTGGCATGGAAACTACTTCTACATTGATATTTTGCCTTTTCAATTTGGTTTGAGCCTCTATTGAAATACTTACTTCTGAACCCGTTGCAATTATTATCCCATCTGAATTGCTTACACCAGACGGTGATACAATATAACCACCCCTTTTAACACACTCTTTTGCATACTTTAATGAACCTTCAAGTACTGGAAGTGCTTGGCGTGACATTGCAATCACCACTGGTCCATGATTTTTATTTAATGCATAGTCCCATACTGACTGTGTTTCAATCGCATCTGCTGGCCGAAATACAGTCAACCCTGGCATCGCACGTAATCCATCCAATTGTTCAACTGGTTGATGCGTAGGCCCATCTTGCCCTAGCGCAATTGAATCATGACTAAACGCGAAGATTGCAGGAATTCTTTGCAAAGCTGCCATACGAATCGCATTTTTCATATAATCACTAAAGACAAAGAATGTACTCCCAAACGTTCTACTTCCCCCAAATAACGTTATTCCGTTTACAGCTGCTGCTTGTGCAAATTCTCGTACACCATAAAACACATTTTTATTTTGATACTGACCTGGTTCAAAACCATCATCATTCTCAAAATAAGTTTTATTACTACTGGACAAATCTGCCGAGCCGCCCCAAAAATTCAATGGCGTATGAGCTGATTTCTGAATGAGTTTATGCACCGTCATTCGCACAGCCTCTGTATCACCAGCATTGTATTGTAAACTGATATCTCCCGTAGCGGCTTGATTAGAAAAATTAACTTCAAAATTTTGTGCCAGCTCTTCGTTTACCTTTTTAAGCTTATGCAATTCGTTTTGCCATGATACATATCGTTGTTGTCCTTCTTGCAAAATTTCGGCATAACGTTGATGAACTTCATCAGGAACTTCAAATGGTTCATAATCCCAGCCCAAATCATGCATTGTCTGTCGACATTCACCAGCTGTAAGTGGATTTCCATGAACAGTGTTTTCACCTGCATGTGGCGATCCATACCCCAAAACCGTTTTAACTTCAATAATCGTCGGTCGTTCCTGTTCAGCCTCAGCTAGTTTTAGAGCATTGTCAATCTCATCTAGATTATTGCCATCTTCAACCCGCAAATAATTCCAGCCATATGCCTTAAATCGTTCTCCTGCATCATCGCCCAACGTTTTACTTGCCTGTGCGTCTAACGTTACGTCATTTGAATCATACATAACAATCAAATTATTCAGTTTCAAATGGCCTGCCAAACTTGCCGATTCATGACTGATTCCTTCCATTAAGTCCCCATCACTGGCAATTACATAGACACGGCTATTTAAAATTTTGATGTCATCAACATTATACTTAGTTCCTAAATGTTTGCTGGCCATTGCCATCCCAACAGCCATACCAAGGCCTTGTCCAAGCGGTCCAGTGGCCGCATCAACACCAGGTGTAATCAATTCTGGATGTCCTGGTGTCAAACTATCAAGACGCCTGAAGTTTTTCAAATCATCTACGGTTATACCATAACCTGCCAAATATAGCATCGCGTACAACATCGACGAACTGTGCCCAGCAGATAATACAAATCGATCGCGATTTGGCCAATTTGGATGTTTAGGATCAATCCGTAAATGCTTTTTATACGTGACATAAGCCATCGGCGCGGCATCAAGCGGCATACCGGGGTGCCCGGATTCAGCATGTTCAATCATATCAATACTAAGTGCTCGAATCGCATTGACTGCTTTTGTATCCATTTCATCAAAACTCATTTTTCTACCACCTTATTAATAAGAATACTCAGAAGAAAAGAATTATTATCTAGGCATTAGCCTTATTTTGCCCGGTCTTATCAGCGCTATGTTTACTTGCAATAATCGAAGCAACAATAAATAAGATGAGCGAAATAACAATCGCGGCAATAATCATTACAACGCCACCGTTAACACCCGACCAGCCAATCAAAGAACCAATCACACCAAAGTCAGCATCTGAGAAGGTTGCACCACCTAAACCAATTTTTCCAAGAACCGGTAGTAAGGCTAATGGAAGAAAGCTGATTAAAATACCTTGAGAAAATGCGACAATAATTGCGCCACGCCGTCCCCCAACAGCATTGCCAATGACACCAGAAGTAGCACCGCACATAAAGTGTGCAACAACACCCGGAATGACAATAACTGTGTGTAAGCCAATCATAATGAACATACTAACAACTCCGCCAATAAAGCTAGCAAAAAAGCCAACAATCGTTGCGTTTGGCGCATATGGGAAAATAATTGGGCAATCTAGTGCTGGTACAGAGTTAGGCACCAGATTTTCCGAAATCCCCTTAAATGCAGGAATAATTTCATTTAAAATTAACCGCACACCTGCAAGAATAACGTAAACACCACCTGCAAAAGTTCCGGCCTGAATTAAGGCAAATACAATATAATTCATCCCTGAACTCATTTTTCCAACAAATTCTGGCCCGGCAAACAAAGCCAAAATAATGTAAATAACGGCCATTGTAATGGTAATTGCAACCGTTGAATCACGTAGAAACGATACACTCTTTGGAATATTTAAGTCTTCAGTTGACTTACGCTTGTCACCAGTAAACTTAGCGATTAATCCAGCAAACGCATAACCAAAATCACCGGTATGTGCTAACGCCACTGTATTGCCACCTGTTACTTCACGTAGAAACGGTTGTACCAAAGCAGGGCTAACTGTATCCCAAATTCCTAAAATAAGACCTCCGAATAACACTTCTGTAGCGAATCCAAAACCTGCTACTTGCATAATAACTGCAAGCATTGCAGCCATATACAACATTACGTGGCCTGAAAGGTAGATGTATTTAAAATGACTAAATCGTGCCAAGATTACATTAACAATCATACTTACCAACATAATTAAAGCCGTTGCTGTCCCATATTCGACTAAAACGGTTGCCACGACGGCTTCATTATTAGGAACAACTCCCTGAACACCAAAAGCATGCATAAACATCTTGCTCATCGGCGCTAATGAAGTGCTGACAATACCAGCACCACCGCTCAAAACTAAGAAACCAATGAAGGTCTTAATTCCACTGCTGACTGTGTCAGAAAAGGACTTCTTTTGTAATGCCTGTCCTAGAATAGCAATTAATCCAACCAAAATAGCTGGTGTACGAACAATACTAATAATGGCATTTAATGTAGCTTGCATCGTAAACAATACCTCCTATTTATTTTCAATACCTGCATCTTTTAAATATGTCGTAACCTTAGTCTTCAATTCCTCTTTATCAATAATACTGTCTAGAACAGTCACTTTATCAATTCCAAGACGATCCTTAGCCGCATCCGCTAAATCCTTACCAACAAAGAAATGATCAGCAGAATTTTCATTGGCACTCCCCATATCCATATGGGTCGTTTTAACACGGTCTTCTAGACCTAATCCCTTAACAATATCTGCCATGTTCATATCAACCATAAAACTTGAACCAAGTCCGGTGCTACATACAGCTGCTAATGTTTTCATAACTGTTTTTCTCCTTCCGCAATAACGCTCTCAACTTCACTAACCTTTCTAGCATCTAATAACTGCTTTAAACGGTTCTTATCTCCAAGCATACTGGCCAATTCTGCCAACGCTTTTAAGTGTGAGCGATCATTTGATGCTGCTAAAACAAAAATTAACTGAATTCGGTGCTGATTATCCAATAATTCAATTGGTTCATCTAAGCATAACAATGCCATTCCGAGTTTATTGACACCCTCTTCTGGTCTTGCGTGTGCGAATGCAATTCGATCACCAATATTAATGTAAGGTCCATTGCTATAAACGTTTCGAATCATCGCATCAATATAGCTTTGTTCAACATTACCACTGCTGAGAAGTGGTAATGTTGCTAATGCAATTGCTTGCTGCCAATCTAAATGACTGGCAGTTGCAAACTGGATTGTATTTTTATTAATCAGTTCACTTAACAACGGTTGATACCCCCTCTCATATTTAGAATATGGTTTAACAGAAAAGCTAAGCACTTCTTTAATACCTGTAATTAAACCAGTCTGATTTATAATCTTCGCATTATCAGAAATTACATCTAACAAGGCTGAAATTTTATTAGGCGACAAAGTCGGCATTACAATCCCTTGAACAGCAAGTTGTTTTGTTAATTCATTTATTTCCCGATCATTCATGATAGGATGTAGCACTAGTACTTCTCTATTTTTCTTATCAAGTGGTATTGTGGAAAGCACAACACTCTCAGATATTTGAGTCAGGCTATTATAATTGCGTTTCGTAATTGGTCCTACAAATTTTAAACCTTTGAACGCCGATTCAAGTTGTACCTTCAGCATTCTTGAAGTTCCAAGTCCTGTTGAACAAACCAGTAAAGCTGATCCCAAGTGCGATTCATCTTGATACATTTGCGACCCAAAATAGATAGCAATCAATGACAACTCATTTTCATTCAATGGATAATTGTTTAATTTCTCAAATGGGCGAATTGATAACTCAGTATAGGTATAAATATCTGGATAATTCTCTTCAATTGCTTTCACCATGCCGTCTCGATATTGTCGATGATATTTCACTCGATAATAAGTAGAGAGTAAATGAACATATAGCTCACTTGTTAATTGACGACGATCATAAAATGAAAAACCTGTAATCTGCTGGAAACTCTCAACGACCTCAATTGCAGCCTTATAAACTTTAGTCTTAACATTGTCTCGCTCATCCGGCTCAACAGAATGTAATTGTCCACTCAATAACAAGCTTTCAAGATATAAAGCCTCTGAATCATGGCTTCCAACTTCAACGCCCACTTGAGCTAACAAATTACTAGCTAGTCCAAATTCTTTTTTGTTTCGTAGCTCTCTTCGATCATCTATATTGCTTGGAAATGTATCTTGTGGGATAAAACATCCTGACAGAATACGCTTTAAGACAAACGCATAATAAAACTCAATCATTCTGATGGCATCATCGGAAAATGCCCGCTCGCTTTGCCGCTCAACCAGATGCATCCAGTCATTTAACATCGTATTAAGTCCAACCGTATCTTTGCCCGCAAAGAATGAATTATCCGCTTGATATTTCTGGACCCAATCATAGCCATCAATTAAAGCGGTAAAATGAACTTGAAAATAGTTACGGATCGTAAGCTCTTGTCCCCTTAGTGAGTGTCCATCCTTCGTGCCAACTAATTCAATCCGGTTTTCGCCAAGTTCTTTTCGAACTCTCGACAAGTCTGAAATCACAGTATTACGAGCGACACCTGTAATATTCATAAGTTGCGAGATTGTAATATCACGTTCTCCAACAAATAGTGCTAATAATAAAATATTTCGTCGATCTGTGAACTGCACACGATGCACTCGCTTATCAGGTTCACCATCTTTTCCATTTATTAAATCTTTAACATATAATTTACTGTCACGTGTTAAGTAGTACCCTGATCCATTAACATTTCGTGGTGGTTCAATACCGACACTAATTAATTTTCTTGAAACATTATTCAAGTAGTTATAGACCGAGCGTCGTGAAACCTGTAACGATGCCGCTAAACTTTCAGTAGATAAATAGTGTGATCCTTCTGCTAACACTTGTAGAAGTCGTCTTTCTTGATTAGTAAGTTTGTCAGCCATGGCTTAATCCCTCCTACACTGCTCATTATTGCAAACGCTATCATTTTTAAAAAGTGCAATATTTTCAGTCATACTTTGTGCAAATTTGCTTGTTAGGTAGAAATGTATGATTCAAAGAAAGATAAACATTCTATATTTCACCTACTATGTTCAAAAAACAAATGTAAAATACTCGCATCTCGTTCTTTTAGACTACTAATCTAAGCAGCAAATAACAATATAGATACATCGTTTGAACACCATAAATAGCAAAAACAAAAAGCACACCATATAATTGGCATGCCTTCAGGAGTCTTATAGTTTTCAAACTATTACTTAATCACGGATGATACCGTTGAGTGATAACTCAATTAATCAGCTTTGTTCATAATGGCCGTCCGGAAGTAGACCATTTCTACTTTTGAACTCAGGATCGATAGTTCAACGTTGCTCCCGTTCAAAGTTAATCTCTATTTCATTGTTATTTTACTGAGGCTTAGAGTTACCGCTTTTAGTTTTCAACAAAGCAAATAAATAACTATTTAAGTCTATTATTGAACAAAATATGAATTTAGTATTAATATTTTGTTAATATTTTTAACTAGTTATGATATGCTTGTTTTCGGCTGCCATAATCATTCACTCGGCCATATAATAAAATTCTACTTATATTCATAACATTTCGCCTAGTATAAGTACTCCAGGAGGAACATCGATGTCAGAAACAAAGTATTGTATTAACTGTGGAAAAGCGATTCCTACTAACGCGACCTTTTGCCCTTTTTGTGGCGCAACTCAGGACAAAGTCGCTTCCACTGAAGATCAGAACACCATTACTTCCGAGCAGCACAACACACCTAATCAACCAGAACATGTCAATATGTGGACCGCACTAAAGCTAGGAATGCGTCAAACCTTTACTTGGTCACAACGGATTACGCGGCCTCAATATTGGTGGCTTTACTTAGATTTGGTCCTAATTTCCCTAGTTTTAACCATCGTACTTGGTATCAGAGCATACAGTTATCCAGCTTTTATCCTCAGCCCATTACACGTTAATGTTTTACAAACCGTGCTGTTATTGATTTTTTCAGCGCTCATGGTTTGGACTTCAGTGATGCAATTCACAGCCAGTGCGCGGCGACTTCACGACTCTAATCGATCAGCGCATTATTTATGGTTCTATCTGCTTCCACTTGTCGGCCCCATTTTAATCATTGTTTTCCTATGCCAACGCTCTGAACCAGCTGGAAAACGTTTCGACCGTTTAGCTAGCCAACCAAAACCTTGGACACACAAATGGTGGACTTGGTGCCTGCTAGTCTTATTGACATTGGGATACGCCGCTCTCATTAACATAACGGCCCGTGATACTGCCATGGACGCTGCTCTAACGACAACTTCCAAGTCAGCTACAACTAACTCTGACGACAGTTACAGCGATAGCGATAGTGAAGAATCTAGCGATAGCACGGACTATGACTCAGATTCAGAATCAGATTCTGACAGTATCACTATTGGTGATGACGACATCGATATTGCCGACCAAAAAGCTTACAGTACCTCATTTACCGACAGTAGCTGGGCGAAATCCACATTTAAAATCGATAAAGTCACGGTCTACAAAACTGATGGCACTTATACTAGCGGTAGCGGCAATGACAAGAAAGATTTTAACGGCGTCGTAAAAGTTCACATGAGTATCCATGCTGGGCAAGATATTTCAGCCTATCCGACCCAGGCCAAACTCAGCACTAACGACGGTCAACAAGTCGAAGCCGACATGGATAGCGATGATTTTGACGGTGATTTAAACAGCGGTACCGATTCTGACGGTAACCTATACTTTGTTTTGTCAAAACTATCCAGTGTTAAAGACATCACTAGTATTCGTCTAAAATGGGATGCTAGTTATGATACTGACGATTATGACGACGATAACGCTTATAAGACATTTGATACAACGCTTAATTTAAACTAGTTATCAATCAATACTGGTTATAAGCTGTTTAACTCGTAAAATCGGTGGCAGCTCGTAATTAAATCACGTCAAAATAAATACACATCCCCCCATCAGCTAGACTTCCGCACTAGCCTGATGAGGGGATTTTATTGCTTTTAAAATGTTCTGCACTCCTGTAATTATTCTCAGCTAACATTAATTAACTTTTTAAGTATTCCGCTTTATTTCGTAAGAAGCACTTCACTGCATCATCCAAGTCAAACCCATTTTCCATTGCCAAAATACTCAACCACCACACGGATTCACTAATATTTTCATTACTTTTAGCTGTTTTATTAATTAAAAGCCGTCGACTTCTGTGTATTTACTGGCTGTAATTAAGCGATAATTACCAGCATTAACTGTTAGTTCTATCCGCGCTTTACGGCTTCGGATATAATAATTTTTCCCACACCTTTTGATTTCATCTGGTTGTATCAGAATATGATTGACTAAATCTTTAATTTCAACTTCGCTTAAATTAACGGCTAATTTCTTATTAATACGTTGAAAGACCCGTGGTGTATAGCAAATATGTGTTCTAATTAACTCAAGAATTACGGATTGTTTGCTCATTTACTGCCCTCCAACATTTAATCATGCACTTGCTTTTTAGAACGTACGTTCCTATAATTAAGGATAACATATTCGGTTCTGAAAATATATTTTCCTCTGGAGGTCAACATGAAAACTGCATTATTTCTAATGCTAGATCAATACGCAGATTGGGAAGCTTCTTATCTAGCTAGTCAATTAAATCAAAGCACTGACTGGCAAGTTAAAACGACTTCAACAACACCATTGGTTACGTCAATTGGTGGCTTCACCACTAAAGTTGACTATCAACTGGATTGTTTACCAACTATTGACTTATTAATCCTAATTGGTGGTAACTCTTGGAATATCAATAATTCATTATTATATTCACTAGTTCAGCAACACCTCAATGCCTCAAAACCAGTTGGCGCAATCTGTGGTGCGGTAGATTACTTAGCCCAAAACGGTTTTTTAACTGGTTATCAGCATACCGGCAATTCACTGGCGATGTGGCACAATTATCCTAACTATCAAAACTCAGCCGACTTTCATGAACAGCAAGTCATTAGCGACAAGAATCTAGTCACAGCTAACGGCACAGCGGCACTGGCATTTACTGCCGCCGTTTTACAACTAATTCATTTTCAATCTAGTGAAGAACTAACCCGAACTATCGATCTATACCGCTTAGAATTTTACCAATACTGTCAAAAATATGGTAATCCGTTCGGCTAAGTTTTTCCAAAAACTAATCTTGTCAGTTAAAACAACGTCAACACTCGCGCCAAATTCTGCCGCATAATGCAGACACCTTCTTGGATAGATAAATCATGCGTATTAAATAAAACAATATTCCCAATAAAAGTTTCAAAGAAGAGTTGTTCATTAGCTTTCAGAATTTAAAAGCAATATTATCATTTTAGTTATGCGGTTCAAGGCCAAGTGACATCGCCATTCGACCCAACTCTGGGCTCGATAGTCACTTAGTTCTACCTAAAAACGAGATCCAAGCACGTATGAAGACGTCGCTGGATCTCGTTTTTTAATTTTTATGACGACAATTAGTGCCGTGAATAAACCGGAGCATGCTCGTTCTTAACCGATTTCACTTAATTAAGCTTGGTAATCCTGATAGTCTACCGCCAAGTTCTCCAAAGCATTCAAAACAGGCAAGAACTTCTCTCCTAATGGGGTGAGTGAATATTCAACCTTTGGTGACACCGGTGGATAAACCTTGCGATTGAGTTCACCAAAACGCAAGACCCGCTGACTAAGGAAATACAGAATAACCATGCTCCATTTTCCGCGAACGACTTTTTGAACACTGGCAAATGGACAATCCAAAAAGTTTTCATCCGATACCGATTCATTCATAATATTTACTATCCCTGTTCATAATTAATCAATCGTACGACGTTAACTGATAACCACTATTATACTAAAGATTGTCCGGCCACCGTCGTTCATGATACCGTATTTGTCTAGATAGCTATTTTATTTCTTTACTAATACTAGTTTAGAACAGATTAGTGCGCGGCTGCACGCTGATTCGTGTCATTGCCCACTTCTAGTGTCTTATCTGGGTAACTGCTCGGGTAAGCGCGTCCGCTCACGATAAAACCAGCTAAACATTGGTCGTTTCCTGGTCAAAGACAATTACCCGTTTACCTTGATTACCACCCTGTTCAAAATCAAGATGGGCCTGTTTGACCGCGGCGAGCGTAAATGGGTAGGCCTTCGAAACAGTGACCGTTAATTGACCTTGCTGATACAAGTCAAGAATAGCCTTGCGAGCATCCTCTGAAAGATCGCCAAGTGCATAGACTGCCGTAATTCCAAGCGCTGCTGCTTGTTTCTTATCTGGCACCCCGTTAACCGAGACCAAGCGGCCACCCCGTTTCACCACCTGGTAACTAGCGGCTAAGGTTTGTGCGCCCGTCAAATTCACCACAAGATCAACGTCGTGAACTAATTCTGTAAAATCTTCAGTTTGATAATCAATGATTTGATCCGCACCTATACCTTTTAGATAAGCGTTATGCTACGAACGAGCCGTAGTAATTACAGTTGCGCCCGCGGCCTTAGCAATCTGGATTGCCATACTACCAACACCACCAGCGCCACCATGAATTAACACTTTTTGCCCGGCTTGCAAGTGCCCATTCTTCATAATGGCGCTCCAAGCTGTTAATGCCGTTAAGTAAAGTCCCCCAAGTGGAATCAAGTCTAGCTGGTCAGGGACTTGCGATAGCGAATCGTCTTGATCAAGCACGATGTATTGCGCATACGTCCCCCGTTTAGTATAGCCCATCACATGATCACCGACCTGAAACTTGGTGACTTCAGCACCAACTTGCTCAACAATTCCAGAAAAATCGCCACCTAGCATGTGCGGCAACGTCGGCCGAAACTCCGCCGGCATCGTTGGAAACGGGCCGTACTTGCGCATCACGATATCTGGATCATTGACTCCTATTGCGGCAACTTTAATCAACACATCTTTTTCTCCTGGAACCGGCTTCAGTGCGACAACTTCTTGCAGAACATCAACTGAACCATATTCATTAACAATAATTTTTTTCATATTACTATCGCTCCATTCATTAGCTTTAAAGTATCTGCTACTATAGATGATACTAAGGCATAATGTAAGTACCATTTTTATTAATAGGTACTATCTTTTGGGATAGATATGGGATAAATTAGCGCTTATGAGTCGTTCTTTTGTCAAATGTTTTCAGTTTTATGCGACTACTATGCCAGGGTTGCTGATCGGTTCAATAAGCAAATATAATAGCAAAGAACGATACGCTTTGTCAGCGACCTGTTGAAAATTCAAGTAATTTTCCTTAAAGCATTGCTTTCGGGACAGCTTAATATGCCAAACCATTTCACATTATGTTACGACACTCATTTTTCCGCTTAACCCAGTAATCAATTTCACATCATATCTAATAAATCTGTTGATAACTTCTACATCATAAAAGTTATGCACTGTGGATGGCTGGATTCACCACAATTATCCTCATTTTCCTTACTTATCCCCAGATACTCATGCACTTACCCACAAATAAGTCATGTTATTAACATTTACAGTCATTAGTCCCAACTAATTACCGATTTGTCATCTAATTCCTTTAACTTATCCACAAGCACGTGTGCAACAACTGCAACCATTCGCAAATAATTTAACTTACCATTCTAGTCTGCACATTGACCAGCAATACCTAAACCGCAATTTCGCGGTCTCAGCGCTAGCATCAGCCAACGTCGCAGCCACAATTTATTTCGTCCAATTCATCGCCAGCTACTAATGAGGGCCACCCTAAACAGGCCATCAGTTAACGGCACACTTTATTGATGACCCCTTTAGTTATACCTAATTTATGATTGGTCCGTGCCATATGACCCGGCATTAGCTTTGAGTTAGTCTGACCTCAATTCCATGCGCTTTGAAGACTCAGGTTGACCTGTTATATGATGACACTTTTAATTAGTTTACGATTAACGGATTATTAAAATTCAATTGACATTCAAAGTCCTTATTATTATCATATTATAATATACAGGGCTGTCACTTAAGTCTATTTCAAATAACGTGGTGAATGTAATGGTAAAACGATACAATAGCAAAAAAATTGAACAACTGATTTACAATATTTACAAAGGTTACGGCTTTACCGAAGAAGAAAGCCAAGAAGTCGCCCACATGTTGATCTACACCGATTTGATTGGCATTGAATCCCATGGCGTCCAGCGAATGATCATGTATGACGACTTCATTCGTAACGGTAAGATTCGCGTACATAATCGGCCAGAAGTTGTTAAAGAAACCGATGTTAGTGCGGTCGTTGACGCGCACTTTGGCTTGGGTCAATTGAACGGTATCTATAGCATGCGCCTAGCCATTGAAAAAGCAAAACAACACGGTATCGGTATCGTTACGACTCGTAACTCCGGTCACTATGGTATTGCAGGTTACTATGCCAACATGGCTGCCGAAGAAGGTCTGATTGGCCTGTCGTCGTGCAATTCACGTTCAGCGATGTTACCCACTCATGCTACCAAAGCATTGGTCGGCACCAACCCAATTGCCTTTGCCATGCCAGCCAACCCGAACACATTTATCTTCGACGCGGCCACAACGACGGTGCCACAAGGTAAAATTGAAGTTTATCGTAAATTAGGTAAAGATATGCCCGCATTATGGGTCGCTAAGGATGGCGAAACGCCCGTTAATAGCCATAACGATACCAAAGACTTGGATGCCCTCCGTGATTTAGATTCCAATGTTGGTTTAGCTCCATTAGGTGGCGTTACCGAAGACACCGGTAGCCACAAAGGGTTCGGTCTCGGTGTCATCGTCGAGGTTTTCACAGCAATCCTTTCAATGGGCAACACCTCCAACGAAATTACTCCGGACGACCTTTCCATGGGCCCTTGTCAGAGCTTTGTCGCCATCGACCCTTCAATCTTTGGTGATAAGGATGCCATTATTGCTAAGTTTTCAGCTTACTTGCAAGCCATTCGCGACCTACCATCCGTTCCCGGCAAACCAGTCATCGTTGCCGGCGATAAGGAAGCTGCCGCGTATCAAGACCGGTCAGCTAACGGCATCGAGATTGATGACAAGACACTCGCAGAAGTTACCGGAATCGCCAAGCGACTAGGGATCGACTACGCGCAATATGTTGATTAACTAATTTTGTTATTCATCTAATTTAAAAACCAGCAAATACCGATGTCCTGAATAATCAGGGACATTGGTATTTGCTGGTTTATTTGTGTTTGGCTTATAACGTAAACATTCGCCAATCAGCAAGTCCGCGTTGAGCAACCTCTAATAACCGTTGTTTTTATCGCCATCGCCACAAAACATTGGTACTTTCAGTAGTCACGCGTTAAAGGTGCAAGCAATGGTCGTTAGTCTTATTATACCTACACGGCTACCACTTTACTGCCAACAATCACATCACTACCACTTAGCGCCCACCCTAAAAGACTGCGACCCTAAATTAATTTGGAAACTTTCCTGACTATGATTTTTCCACACCGTATCAGTCTCAAAAAATCCACAGTTACCCAAGCAAGTCAGTTTACACCCGCTATAATCATCAAGACGAACCTTACTTACAACTATTCATTTAATTTGACGTTTCCATCCGAATAACCAGGTGCTAGGATTCAACTCGTGGAAATAATCACGTGGCTGTTGTGATTTTTTCATTTATCGCACAGAAATTGGAGGAATATTTTATGAAAAAATGGAGTACGTATAACAAGAACACTAGTCATAAGATTGTCGAACTCAGTTCTATTGTCGTAATGAGCAGTGTTTTAGGAATTATATTAGCAAAGCCTGTACAAGGGAAAGCTGATCAAACATCAAGTCCTAGTACCACTAAAGTTAAAGCCGCAACTTCAGGTGCTACCTCAGAAGTATCATCAATTAGTACAATTACGGCTAACAGTGCTACTAACGTGTCTTCAGCAACCCATCAATTTTCAACAGCAACTACTACTAGCCAGCAGGCCAGTTCAGCCACTAGTAATATTTCCACAACTACAGCAAGCAAACAAATATCTAAATCCACTACTGGTAAGCTAAATTCAAATGAGACAGCAACTACAAGTAATAGCGCGGCTACCTCCGTAGCCAGTACGGCACCATATATACCAGCAAAATCCAATGTCAGTTTCACCGACAACATCAAGTCAACTATTGCAAATACTCCGACAACGGTAGCAGCACCAGCTATTCCTAGTCATAGCACGCAATTTATTGATGATTCAGCCCCTATCACATCCCCGACACCCGTTACAACTAATTCTATCCATGTTCGACCATTTACAGTACATAGTTCATTTTCGTTTAAACCAGGTCAATTTTTACGCTTCACACTTCCTAATGTTGCTTTACTTCGCGATGACGTTGAACAAGGCGTTCCAAATTATGTAAAAAACTTTTTCATTGCAATTAAACCTGGTGCAATGATTGGGTGGTCACAATATCATATTCTACCATCCATTTCTGGAGCACAAGCATTACTCGAAAGTGGTTGAGGAAAATCCACATTATCAGTTCAAGGTCATAATTTATTTGGAATCAAAGGCTCATATCATGGTCATTCTATTGAAATGCCAACAACAGAATATTTAAATGGCGAAGACGTAACGATTGAGGCTACCTTTCGAAAATACCCAGACTGGGCAACTAGTATTGTTGATCATGGCGCATTCCTTAATCAAAATTCTCGTTACCGTAATTTGCTTGGAGTAAAAAATTATTCGACCGTTGCATGGGATTTGCAAAACGATGGCTACGCAACGGCACCTAACTATGCCACTTCATTAATTAATGCCATTCAAGATTACGATCTGCAGGAATGGGATCAAGAAGCCTTTACGGGCAATACTGGTTCGACAACTACAACCACCGGTAACCACAGGTCCGGCACTTATACCTTTATTCAGAATTCGAATATCCAGACAGAACCATCCTTATCTGCACCTATCATTGGTGTTTATTATCCTGGGGACGTGGTTAATTACACAGGTCAGATTAAAGCTGAAGGATATACTTGGTTATAATATATTGCTAGTACCGGTGCAATCCATTACGTTGCTTTGCCAAGTACGATAAGTATTCCGTCAACATCGACATATACGCCAACCAATCCTATGAGAAATGTATCTGGCACTTATACATTTACTGAGAACACAAACATTCGGACTGCACCTTCACTATCGGCACCCGTTGTCGGTACTTACTATCCTGGTGATTCAGTTACTTACACAGGTCAAGTTAACGCTGAGGGATATATCTGGTTACAGTATCTTTCCGGCTCTGGCAATACGCGTTACGTTGCAATGAGTGGCACCTCAGCACAATACAATACCAACAATATTTCGGGTACTTTTACCTTTACTCAACAAACCAACATCCGAACTGCACCATCAACGTCAGCGTCAATAGTTGGGGTCTACTACCCCGGTGACTCTGTTATTTATAACGCCCAGATTACTGCTGACGGTTACACTTGGTTACAATACATTTCTGGCTCTGGCACCCTCCGCTATGCAGTAATGTAAAATTAAGGAGTATGATTACATGAAACTAACAACAAAGTTTATTCTATATCTAACCTTATCTTTTTCCGGAATAGTGCTACTATTTGGGATTAGAAGTATGGTTAGAAATAGTTTTGCTTTCGAAGCAACTAGGGCTCAAGCTGCCAGTACAAGCCACTCTAATTCAAGCCATACTAAATCTAAAACGCGTAAAAGTAGTGTCAGCCATAAAACAGCCGCTGCAACGGCAACCCCGGTTGATTGGCACGGCCCTTCTGAATCCAACCATCCTTATCCGAATGTGCAAAATTATCCCAACTTGAGGATTGATGTCTCCGTTGCAAAACAGCGGGTCTACCTGAAAGCTGGCAATAAGCTCCTGTACACAATGCTTGCCACTACCGGTAAACCCGGTGCAAATGCAACTCCCAAAGGCGATTTCGTTATCCAACCTGAACGCGGCCTGCATTTTTACAATGCTAGCTTGAACGAAGGTGCCAATTACTGGGTCTCATTTAAGGATCACGGCGTCTACCTCTTTCACTCGGTTCCAGTAGACGCATCCGATCACTATATTGCCAGCAAGGCAGCCTTACTCGGCAAAAGGTCCGATTCACATGGTTGCGTCCGCTTGTCCATTTCGGATGCTAAGTGGATGTACGAGCATATCCCAGTAAACACACCTGTTCATATCCAGTAATAATACGAAGCCTGCCAAACGCGTAACGATTAGCTGAAAAGTTGATAGTTACACGTTTTACAGTAAAAAGCACAATGACTAGAATCAGTAATCGTGCTCACTATCAATCATTAATTTGAACTTATCACGTGCTCCTCAGCCAATACAGATTTAAACGCTACTTCACCAGTCAACAAGTTGGTCTTAAGCAGTTTTTGATTTCTTACGTATCACCGCCAATTAATAGTCAAACTTAAAGCCACCCAATTGCGCTACCGTTTCAGGATCATGCATGTTGCCAAATAGGCTCGTGCCCTCGTCTAATTTTGTCATTTGTTGCATCTCGTCTTGAGTTAACTCAAAATCAAATATTTGAGAATTCTCAACAATGCGGGCTGCATGCACGGATTTAGGAATCACCACAATATTACGCTGGTTCAACCATTTCAAAATAATCTGACCGTTCGTCTTCCCATGTGCTTCAGCAATTTCTTGAATGGCTGAGTTTGTGAAAATTCCCTTCTTGCCTTCTGCAAATGGGCCCCAGGCTTCCGGTACGATGTCATGATTCAATAACCACTGAACCCGTTGTGGTTGTTGATAAAATGGGTGAAGTTCAATCTGATCGACTGTGGGTTTGACTTCATTATGCATAATCAAATCTTGTAACCGGTCATTTTCAAAGTTGGCCACTCCCAGTGCCTTTAATTGACCATCGTGGTAAGCAGCTTCCATTGCTCGCCATGAACCATAAACATCGCCTAGCGGTTGGTGGATCAAGTATAAATCAATATAATCAAGTCCAAGACGTGTAAGTGAGGCCTGGATAGCGGCTTGTGTTTGCTCATAACCCGCATCTTGGACCCATAACTCATAACTTAGTCGTTACAAAAATTTCTTCACGGGCGATGCCACTCTCACGAATGGCGGCGCCGACCGCTCGTTCATTGCCATACGCAGCTGCCGTATCGATCAACCGGTAACCTTGTTTTAAAGCAGTCAAGACTGCTTGCTTACATTCTTCAAAATCGGGGATTTGGAAGACTCCGAATCCTAATACTGGCATTTTCAAACCATTATTTAATGTGATTTCTTTTTTCATATTAGCTGCTCCTATTCTGGGGTATTGATTCCAACGCTAGCTCGGTTGTCGAGCGCTGGTTCCGTAATTAGTTTCATGACGTAATCGGCAATGCTATCGCGTGAAATGTCATGACCACCGAATGATTCGCCCTTTTGCGTAATTTCATAATTGATTGGCCCGTTATTGTACCAACCAGGACGAATAATTGTGTAGTTTAAATCTGATTGTTCAATACGGTCAGCTGCCTGCCGAAACGATTTTAAAATCGGATTGTGGTAAGGTTCCGGCGAATCACCTAACCACGCTGGAATTTCCTGATAAATTCCCATCGTTGTAATAAAAATTAATCGTTGAATGCCATTGCGTTCCATCGCTGAGATAATATGAGCTGCAAAGCTATCCATATCACCATTTAATGCGACAAAAACAAAGTCCTGTCCTTTAATCGCTTGATCTAGTTGATCATCATCAGTGACACTCCCTGCCACCGCCGTTTCACGATCAACTATCAACTTTAACCGGTCTGCACGGCGCGAATATAAAGTCAACTGTACGTCCGTTTTTGCTAACAATATTTTACGTGCGGCACTACCAATTGATCCGGTTGCACCAATAATTAAACCTTTTTTCATTTATTTCACGTCCTCCGTATGCCAAATGAAGTTAGAATTCCGTTCTGCAATATACCACTGACCATCGACTTTTCCGTACTTATCTTGATAACGGACCCCTTCATTAGTCGTCACCGTTTGACCTTGCTCATTGGTTTTAACCAGCGTAACGTAATTATAAGCAATGCCATCCGCATGGGTTGCGTCCGTGAAACTAACGGTTTGTTGTCCACTCATATGAAAGACAGCTGAGTAATCGTCCATTGAAGAACTGAAAGCGTTCAGAATTTCCTGACGCCCATTCAGCGTAAACGTAACTTTACCATCATTAATAATATTTACTTTACCGTTTGGTAAAAAGAGTTGAACCTGCTTCTCATTTTCTTTAGTGTCTGAGTAATTTGAAAATAAATCAACAACCTGCTTTAAAGCTAACCGATCTGAAACTTCTTGAATATCCATCATATTTGGGACTTCCTTTCTTGATTACACCTTGATTATCGCGTAAATTGGCTTATATAAAAATGGTCAATGTTTTAAAAATTGAGACATATGCCACGCTTAACTCATAACCGACGCTTAAAATATTTTACCGTGGTTGCTTGGCAGGTTCTTTGCGAGTCAGATTAATTACAAACGCAATGACCACCAAAATCAAACCAATCACCATAATTAAATGCATACCATTAAATAAAATGGTGCGGAGCTGTGGTAACAAGTTCTGTGGTAACGAGCGTGCCGAACTTGCATCCGTTAACTTATTGATCATCTGCGTCGTAATTTTCCCACCAATCTGGCTAGCAGTACTAATGCTCAAAATCGCACCAAAAATTGAAGACATAAACGTTTGACCAAGTGTTCTGAATAACAACCCGAAAGTTGTTGAAACACTAATTAGATCTCGTCGAACGCCATCCTGTAGTGAAACTTGCATTGGTGTAAACGATAAGCCCATTCCCAAACCATTAAAGCCACCACTAACTAATAACCACCAATAAGGCGCAAATTGGGTCGCCATCACCATCGATAATGCTGATAGTAAAACACTAAGGATTCCAAACATAACGATTCGTTTATACGGCATTTTTACCATCAAATGAGCAGTATACCTTGTCCCCACCAATAATAGGATCGAACCAGCAATCTGGGTCAAACCACCTAACGTGGCACTAGTACCTAACAGTCCCTGTGACCACATTGGTGCGTAGACACTATAACCGATGAAGAAACCGTTAATCAGAAACATGATGACATTTTGCGATTGGATACGCCAATTTTTCAGTAATTCAGTGGGTACCAATGCATTTTTTTGCCGTTTTTCAACTTGGTAAAAAATAACCATTAAGATCAAACCAATTACCAGTAAAACCAACGCTTGAGTTAAATTTGGAGCGATTGCGTCACTAGCAAACAGTAAAACAATCAGGGTTACAATCAACAGTCCTGATCCTAAATAATCAAATCGTTTTTGAGTAGCTTCATGCTCACTCTCACGGTAAGAGAATTGCAATAACAGGAGTGAGATAATTCCAATGGGTAAGTTAATAAAGAATACCCAATGCCAAGACAATGTGTCTACGAGCCAGCCACCAATCAAGGGACCGACAACGGTGGATAACGTATAAAACGCCGTGACCCATCCCAAGGCTCGTGCTCGTTCAGCAGGATTTTCATATAAGTCCGCATAAATGATAAATGGGATGGAAACCATTCCACCAGCGCCAATTCCCATAAAGGCTCGGGCAATAATTAACATGACCATATTAGTAGACAAACCACCAACTACCGAACTAATGATAAATAGCACAACCGAAATTTGGAAGGTGAGCTTATTACCAATCAATTCACCCACTCGGCCCCATAAAACCGTCGTAACTGCTGTCCCTAATAAAAAGATTGAGCTGATCCAGCCAATCAGGCGAATCCCATTTAAATCACTGGTAATTGCCGGTAATGCAGTATTAACAATGGTAGCATCTAAGCCACCCATAAAATTCGCAATTAACAACGCAATCGTTGCGATTGCCATTCTTCTTTTTGTCATCATTTCTCCTTCTAATACATCGACGCGTGTGAGGCAATAATTTGCCAGCCGTGTGGTCCCTTAACTAACTCGACCTTGGATTGCAAAGGCCACGTATTCCGGAATCCATAGATGCGTGCATCCAACTCGTTACGCATGACTACTTGCGCCTGCTTCCCTTTTACAACCACTTGAAACAAAACCTCATGACTACTAAAGTAGTGCATGCGTCCAAGTCTAATCTGTTGTAGCCATTCAGCCTTGCTTTGAACAGTTCCTGTGATGTGCACTAACTTAGCATTTGGTGCGATTACCTGATCAAGCAATTCAAGATTTTTTTCTAACATTCCCTGAACTTGTTGGTGAACAACACGAGCAACTGCCCGTTCTTCATTAATTTTAACTGTCATTTAATAGCCTCCGTTATTTCGTTGCTGATGGATTCATTATGCGATGGATTCCGTCACTAAAAAATGGGCAGTATTTTTAAAAGCGGGACTTATGCCACACTTTTTCTGAATTTGGCGCATAAAATATATCAATTTGATTATTTTTTCGTCCATTAAAACGTGAATCAAGTAATAAACATCCTTAGAGTACACATTAATCGCTAGTAGGCTTCCAAAATCGTCAAAATTCTTTCAATATACAAAATAAGGGCCGAGACTGTATTTTTAACAATCTCGACCCTTATACTCATACTCAAACTGAAAATTGACTCACTGCTCTAATTTTAAATACTGTTCTACACCGCCTTGCATTAATTCGGTAGCAGCGCTAATAACTGCTTCAAGGGGTTCTTTCTTACCAGTTGCAACCCAAGTTGTATAAACCTTCAGTCCCGTCTGCTCCACAAAATCTAGTAAAATTCTTTGTTTCCAATCCGCAAGCTGATTAAACTCCTGGGACTGGCCCCAAGTTTTAGTCATGACTTCGTTGATCATTTGTTGCCGAATGCCAACGTAAGACCCCACTGAGCACGTCGTAATTCGATCATATGCCTCACCCTGAGTAGCGGAATAGGTGAAAAAAGCTTCCACACTTTTTGCTAGATCTCGTGGATATTGTAAATTACCAATCTCTTTTAGATAGGCTTGAGAGTATCGCGTCTGTAATTCAATCAGTAAATCATCTAAAGTCGGATAATACCGATAAAATGTTTTTTTGTTGATCTGGGCCATCTTAGCCAATTCGGTCACTGTAATTTTTGAATATTCTTTTTCGCAAATTAACCGTTTAAAAGCATCGTAAATACTATTGATTGTTCGCTGAACACGTAAATCTTGATATTGACTCACTTGCATGCCATCAACCTCCAAGTTAACCTGATAAGTCAATTATACTCACAAATAAGATCAAGTGTGCTAGTTTCTTATCTGGTATTTCAAGAGCCTTTATTAAGAAATTGTAGTTTTCCGCAGATATTGAGCTTAAATTCTTGTTAAAAATCTCGATTCAATTAGTCGGCTGAATACCGCTCTAACTTCGTTTCTTCAGTAACCTTATATAAAAAACACAACTGAAGTGAACCCCATAAATTGGAGTGAATTTCTAAGCTGCTAATTGTGAACCGTGCCAACTTTAAGAATGTGAAAGATACTTTCAGCTACCACATTATCTAGGCATGTGCCCTTGCAGCTCATGCTTTGGAAAACGCGAGCTTGTCGCAAAATATTCACGTACCGACAGTTCTGATACTGAAACCCCTGATCCTAATGAATTGCATACGGTATGGTAAGCCCGAACGTCGTGCCACTAATCGTTCAAGGGGGCGTGTGATGAAGGCTACCGTTGGTCTACGACCAATGGCCCATTCAAGAATTTCTCCGTTATAAAGGTCAATATAAGCTGTAAAGTATGCACGTTCGTTGATTGTTTGATTCCCCTAACGGAATTCCGTTACATCAGTAACGATTTTTTGAAATGGACAATCCGTTTTAAAACGACGGTTTAAACGGTTATGGTCAACTGTACCAACAGTTCCTTTATAAGAGTTATATTTCTTCGTTCGACGATTGAATGCCTGACAAAGGAGATTATTTTCACGCATAATACAAAGTACTGCCTTGTGATTAACGTTGATGATCCTGATTGATATTTACGGTGAAGTGCATCGTAGTAACTACTATTCGGCATGTATACTGCTTTTAAAACCACAACTAATTTAACATTGAATTCACGCCTTAGCTCAGTGATTAGCTGGCTTTTTCTTGGTTTGAGATTTTTTCTGTGCCAAGGCTTCGAGTTTTTCCAAGTATGCTAACCGGATTCGTAAAAGCTCGTTTTCTTCCTGAAGTTGTTTCAATGTCTTAGATTGTTTAGATTTATCTGTCATTTTTAAAGACCATCCTTTGGATGGCTTAAGACGTCCCTCAATCAGTCTTCGTTCCCAGTCCCAAGCCATCATCGGTTGCTTCAATCTGAAATGGGTTACCGTTACTGGATATGAGGCATGATGTTCTTGTCACCATTTGATAACCTTGATTTTAAAGGAATAGTCATAAAATGTCTTCCTACGACAATTCTCTAATCCTTGAATGCCAAAAATTTCAAATTGAGTGAGCCACTGATAAATCGTCGCACTTCCTTTGATACCATATTCTTTCATAAGTAACAGGGACGAATTTCCCTGGAGATATTTACTTAAAACTTGTTGCTTTATTTTAGCTGAAAACATAATACCCCCCTGAGTCTGGATTTACTTCAACTCAAGGGGGTACTTTATATAATAGAAATTATGATACAAATCATCCAGAAGTGCTGATAAATAGTAAGCATAGAAGAACATTAAAAAATGGCGACTTAACTTCAAAGAAAATTTATTTTGCTGTTTGAAATCTTTAACAACTAACTGTCACTGTGAAGATTCGTTAACCATCTCTTTAAACATTAATGATTGGACTAATATCTCCATCAGCATTAGTGTATGGTAAAACATTTTGGAGGCAATAAAAATGAAATTTAAATTTCAAAAAAATTTTTATCGTAGCTTTAGATTCTGGATTTCTTTACTTCTCTTTATTCCTGTCCTGATGCATTACAGTCATGGATTTGAATCCACTACCGATATATTTTGGGCCATCTTTATTCTTGGTACCTGCCTTTACGGCATGTTATCAGAACTATTCTTACAGAAAAAGAATAGCTGACATTAGGTACAATCAGATAGTTGAGTTAAAAAAATCCAAAGATGAAAATCTCTGGCTGGCACTAAAGTGAACCCCGCACCAAGCTTCATATTTCAAGCTTATCTAACCTTATCTCAGCTTATCTTTTTCGCTTGTTTTGTCCAGCTCAGTAATTCTGTTAATTACACTGTGCAACCCGCACCAAGCTCATATTTCAAGCTTGTCTGAACTTATCTTTTTTACTTATTTTATGGTTAAATACAGCTTCATAAAACATAGCTATACGATAACGTAGTGCACATCCATTTCAACCTAATTATTATACGTAAGTATACCAGTTTTTAAATTAACATTCATAAAACTCGATACACAAAAAAGAGGCTACGACAGATATAGCCTCTTTCATCATGAAAATTAACGATTACGCTTTTATACTAATTATCCGGTATCTATTTACTTACCACATGGTCCTCATCCAACATGTACTGGAACGCCACGTCACCAGTCAATAAGTTAGCTTTGAACAAGCCCTGGTTACCATTGTTTTCGTCACCCATGACCACGAAGTACGCGGCACCTTCATCAGCCACATGTTGAAAACTCAGGTAGTTCCCCTTGAAACCTTGCTTGCGGAACAAACCAATAATCCGGATCATTTCACGTTGTGTCACTTCATCTGCTGCTACTTTTTCACTCATATTTAGCTTTAACTCCAATTCTCTGCTTTATTCTCATTCTGCCGTTTTGGGAGCTGGTCTTATTTCCAGAAATTACTCTTATCGGCCCTCAGCGCCCAAAAAAGCACTCCCCTGAGACAGCGGAGTGCTCCAAAAAACTAGTAAATAACTATTAAATTATTTGCCTAACTTTTCCTTACCAAGAACCTTTAACTTTTCATCAAAGTCATAGACAACTGGTTCGCCAGTAGCCATTTCAAGGTCCATGATATCATCATCACTGATTTGTTCGATGTACTTGCTTAAGGCACGTAATGAGTTACCGTGGGCAGCAATGATTACATTCTTGCCGTCTAATAACTTAGGTGCGATTTGGTCTTCCCAGAAAGGCATAACGCGTTCCAAGGTAACCTTCAAGTTTTCGCCACCAGGGACGATGTTAGGGTCTAAGTCAGCGTAACGACGATCGTTAACGGCTGAACCTTCATCATCGGCACTCAATAATGGAGGTAAAACATCATAAGAACGACGCCAGATATGAACTTGGTCGTCACCGTATTTTTCAGCGGTTTCCTTCTTGTTCAATCCTTGTAATGCACCATAATGACGTTCGTTTAAACGCCAAGTCTTGGTTTCTGGAATCCAGAGTTGGTCGGATTCTTCAAGCACATAGTGCAAAGTCTTGATGGCACGAGTCAAAACTGAAGTAAAGGCGTAATCGAATTCTAAGCCTGCTTCTTTAACTTTTTGACCAGCAGCCTTAGCTTCTTCAACACCCTTTTCGCTTAAATCAACGTCAACCCAACCAGTAAATTGGTTAGATAAGTTCCATTCACTTTGACCGTGACGAATCAATACTAATTTTGCCATAGCAGTTAATGACCTCTTTCTTAAGTTATTTACTCACCCTATTTTACACTGAAAAAGCGAAAAATCAAAACAATATCAGCGCTTATTTTCAGAATCCGGGTGGAAAGTAATCGTTTTTTTCAGATTAATGTTAGGTCGCGGCCGGTGAACCGGTTTCACGCCGATGATGTCCAAAATAAAGTTAAAAATCGGTACACCGACGATCAGTCCCCAGACACCAAACAGACGCTCACTCACTAGTAATACGACAAACGTATAAAAAATGGGCAGCTCCGTGCGACTCGACATAAACTTGGGATTCAAGACATAGGCTTCTAAGGCGTGCACAACCAAAATCATTAAGAGCATATAGACCACGTAGCGCAAACCGCCAACCGAATAGGCAATCAAGCTCAGCGGTACGACTGAAATAATCACCCCAGCGACTGGAATCAGACTTAAAATAAAGATCATTAATCCCAAGCTAATCAGTTGAGGCATCTTCAAGATTGCCATGAAGGCTACCGTAATCACCGTATTGACAATCGCAATCAAGAACTGCGCTTCCAAAACAACGCCAAAGCTATTCACAAACTTTTTGGCAAAGAAATGGACGTCTTGAAAGAACCAGCCAAACGTACTGGTCAAAAAGCGCTTCGTGAAGACCCGCATCTGATGATCCTCAATCGTAAAGAAGAAGCTCAAAATAAATGACAAGAAGAAGGTTAGTCCCATATTACCAATATTAGTAATATACTGGAACACAACTGAAATACCGCCCTTCAATTGTTTGAGTATATCCGACTCTTGAAAATACGATGTCACCCACGTCAACACTTGGTTAGTATCATGTGATGGGTTCTGATAAAACCGATAGACTGATTCAAACGTCAAAAAAGTTTGTTTGATCAACTGCGGTAAATAAATCGATACAGCAAAGTAAATTCCAAGAATGACTAGTGCGTAGACCACTAGGACAATGATCGTCGGTGGAATCTTCACCCACCGCCGAACTGCCCGAACTAACCGCGTCACTAAGAACGTAAAAATAAACGTTAATAAAATGATACTCATCATACTTGATGCCAAGTATAGCGTTAACACAATCAACGCCAATACGCAGGCGCGCCGCCAGCGCACATTTCGTATTAACTGTGACCAAAATTCCACAACATCCACCCCTCTACTATCCCTTACTCCTATTCTAACGGAAAGTCTCAGCAATAAAAATTAAAAGGCCGTTGTGAATCGACAAAAAACGTGTCAAGTTTATCACTAATCACTCGATAAACTTCACACGTTCGTTTAAATAAACACTTAATGACTTATGAGAACTGCATCTTTAAGCTCTCTAATCCTAATGCTTGGTGAATAATAACTGAGGCGCCACCCAACAAGGCCGCCGACTGTACGTTCTTGGTTGCAATGATCGGAACTTGCCGACTTGGCGAAGTTAGCTTGGCCGTGCTCTCCCGAACATTAGTCAATAGTTGTGGCAAGATTTCTAGAACGGTCGTGTTCAACACAACCACATCTGGCGCGAACGCCGTGGAAACATTCGCAATCACTTTAGATAGATAGTAAACAAAGTCATCGAAGACCTTTGTCACTTCCGGATCATGATTGATGTAGTCATGCTTGACCGTCGTTAAATCTAATCGATCAACATGCTTGATGGCCTTCAACCGAGCCCACAAGGCTTTTTCAGAAGCATAATCGTTAACGGATGCCAAGTGGTCCTCAACGTGCCGATCTTCTAACAAAGCAGTCCCCACTTCACCTGCTTCGCCTTCATGACCAGAATATAGTCGCGAATCAGCCACGATTCCCGCATGAATTTGATCGCGAACGACTACTGAAACCACGTTATCGAAAATCTCATTGTCATGGAAATCACGTTCAAAAACGGCCGTTAAGTTAGCTTTCTTTTCCAGAACTACCGGAATCCGTAGCTTATCACGTAAATACTTTGCTAGATCAAAGTGTGTTAGTCCCTTGATCGGTGTCTTGAGGATTTTATTCTCATAAATAATCCCATCCAGCGCAATGGCGACCCCCATCAGACCATGAATCGTACCATAGTCATCAACGTTCCGTAATTGATCTTCAATCAAATCAATGACATCCGTCAACGTCATATCGCTCGTCTTAAAGCTTTGAAAGTGCAAAATTTTACCATTCAACCGTGAATACATAAGTTTGACTGCGTCAGCCGTCATGTCAATGCTGGCCACAAAACCATAGTTCACGTTCAGCTCAGCCATCACTGGTTTACGACCGCCGTTTTTCGTGCTGACACCACAGCCAATTTCCTTGATGAACTGGGTCCGCAGTAGCTGATTATAAATATCTGAAACCGTCACTTTATTCAAACTCAAGTTCCGTGAAATCTGGCTCCGGCTAATCGGTCCTTCGTTAATAACCTGCTGCAGAACTTGCTTTTCATTCGTACTGCGCATTACATGTTTATTAATAATCATACTGAATTTCGATGCCCACCATTGACAATCGAACTACTTTACCAAATCATGTTAATTTGGTCTGCCATTAATTCAATCATCAACGGGCACCTTAACCCCCTAATCTGTTAATATTCTATAGCATCAAACAAAAATAGTACACAAAATAGTCAATTTTATACCCATTTTGACATATGAACGTTAAAAAAAGGCCAATACCGATATAAAATGACCGCCCCCGTAGAACCAAAATATCAAGAACGAAAACTTTCCGTCCTTACTCCTACATTCTATAACAGTTTTTATAAAAAAATCACCGATTGACACCTAAAAGTAGGTGTTTTATCGATGATTGTTAAGTGGACTTCCATACTGTTATTAAATTGTTTATATTACTGCAACGACCTCGCTGCTTGCGCCAGAGACATATGTTGTAAACTGGCTTGTTGTAAAATGGCCTCGATTTGGGCATCCGTATACTGACTAGCATTAAATCCAGCTTGCGCTAGCTCCGCACGCGTTGCCTGAATCTGATCAGAGCTATAATTCATCGTTTGGGCAGCTTGCGCCAGTGAGAGGTGTTGTGCCGCTGCTCGTTGCAGAATAGCACGAATTTGGGCATCACTATAACTACTGCCGTCGAGCCCTTGCGCAGTCAACTCAGCACGAGTCGTCTGCACTTGACTGTCACCATAACTGTTGTTAGCTGCAGCTGACGAGCCCATCGAATGGTTAGCTGAGGAAGTTGATGATGAAGCAGCCACCTGCTGTTTAGTGGCTGGCGTGCGTTGCGTTTGTTGCTGACTTCCGGTCATCCCCGTAACCGCTTGTGCCGCACTCGGGATCACCGGTGCTGAACCGGTCAATGTCTTGAGTGACGCATTATTTTGTTTCTGTAAATCCAACACATTTTTCCGAATATCCTGATAGTAACGTTGCTTAAACGCCTTATCCTGCAATAACTTAGCAATTACAACGTTAGAATCCGTAAACTCATTCGCTTTATTCAGCTCAGCAGCTTTCTGATACTGTTGTTGATAAGTCTTGCGTTTTTGTTGCACTTTTTTTATTAAGGCAAGTTGTTCTTGGGCCTGATTAATTAACGTAACTGCACCGTGCTTGGTCGTCTTAACCGTCATAAAGTCACGTTTAGCCACGTCAAATTTCCGCGCAGCCAATGCTTCTTGACCAGCCACATAAGTCTGGGTCTGGGTTAAATACCGTTGCGCCTCAGTACTACTAGCTTTCGTTCTGGTCGCATGTGTAAAACTCGTCTCCGCTAACGTATAATTCCGCGCTTGCAGTGCCCGCTCACCAGTTCGCATTTCAGCCGTGTATGAGTCTTCCTGCAGACGGTACCGCGTATATGAATAACTACCAACCCCCACAGCGATAATTACTGCAAACACGATCCACATCCATCTTTTCATCACGACACCCCCATCAACTGATTTTGTAATTAATTTATTATAACATGTTTACGAATCAGGTCGCGATTCGTTGTGCTTACAAAACTGTTTTCATAAGCGTATAATAATTAGTGTATTTTACGAAGAAAGGATCCTTATTGCAATGCTAGAAAAAACCTTTTACCACACCCTTCTAAGCCACTCATTCAATATGCCCGTCACAGTCAACTACTGGGATGGAAGTAGTGAAACTTATGGTGAAGGCACACCAGAAGTCACGGTGACTTTTAAAGAAGCCATTCCAATGCGTGAAATTACCAAGAACGCTTCAATTGCCCTTGGTGAAGCTTATATGGATGGCAAGATTGAAATTGATGGCAGTATTCAAAAATTAATTGAATCGGCCTATGAATCGGCAGAAAGTTTCTTCAACAATTCTAAGTTCAAGAAGTTCATGCCTAAACAATCTCACTCTGAAAAGAAGAGTCAACAAGACATCCAAAGCCATTACGATGTGGGTAACGACTTCTACAAGATGTGGCTTGATCCAACCATGACCTATTCTTGTGCTTACTTCAAACATGACACTGATACATTAGAAGAAGCCCAGATTCATAAGGTTCATCACATCATTCAAAAGCTCAACCCACAACCTGGCAAGACCTTACTAGACATTGGTTGCGGTTGGGGTACGTTGATGTTGACTGCCGCTAAAGAATACGGCTTAAAAGTCGTCGGGGTCACGTTATCACAAGAACAATATAACCTAGTTGCTCAACGCATCAAGGATGAAGGCCTCAGTGATGTTGCTGAAGTCCGGTTACAAGATTACCGTGAACTTGGCGACGAAACTTTCGACTACATTACCAGTGTTGGGATGTTCGAACACGTCGGTAAGGACAACTTAGCAATGTACTTTGAACGCGTTAACCACTATCTTAAAGCTGACGGCGTTGCCTTATTGCACGGCATCACCCGGCAACAAGGTGGCGCCACTAACGGTTGGTTAGATAAGTACATTTTCCCAGGTGGCTACGTTCCTGGGATGACCGAAAACTTACAACACATTGTTGACGCCGGCTTACAAGTCGCTGACGTTGAAACCCTCCGTCGCCATTACCAACGGACGACTGAAATCTGGGATAAAAACTTTAACGCTAAGCGCGCTGCCATCGAAGAAAAGATGGGCGTGCGCTTCACTCGCATGTGGGATCTCTACCTACAAGCCTGTGCCGCTTCCTTCCAGTCTGGTAACATTGACGTCATGCAGTACCTCGTAACTAAAGGTGCTTCATCACGAACCTTACCAATGACCCGGAAATACATGTATGCGGATAACCGAATCAATAAAGCTTAATTAAATGCCAAAATACCAACTATCTCGATTATTTCGAAATAGTTGGTATTTTTTTGACCATTTTTCAGGAATGACTGACAACTAGCTTTCAGTCACCGCCATGCGTACCCAACCCAAGATCTGATGGTAGATGAGTAACGATCCTAGGAAGAAAGCGGCCGCTAAACCGGCGGATGTCGGTAGTTTGTTAAACATATTGGCTGGTAACACTAAGGCTAATAGTGGAAAGGCATACGCTGCTGGCAATTGTAAGTTAAGCGCCCGTAACCACAAATACACAAGTGGTAAGGCAATGACCGTCGTTAATAGCCACGAAGCAATCAATAGGTGAATGCCGACCCCAATACTAGCAGCAGCCGACAATGCAAGCCACTGCTTAAGTGCGGTCGTTACCGTATATTCAGACTGTTGAGCCGCTTCAAAGAAAACGACGATCACGGGTGGGATTGCGGCCATCTGGGACTGTCCCGCTAGCCAAACAATACCCACCCAGACAAAAACTAGGCTGATAAAGCCGAGCATTTGCCAGCGACTAGCAGAAGCTTCGGTTACCCGTGAGATTGATCGCGGTCGTTGAATCCAAGCCCCAATCATCAGGCAAATAGTCCAGAAAAAGATGGCTACGATAAAGGTCCAGTGCGTTGCATTAATGATAATTGGCAGTAAGCCAGTAGCAAAGGCTGGCGCCAAATTCGATTTTAACCCCTTCAATAATAATAGCATCAGTAATAGACCGACAAGCACTTTGAGGGCGTACGACCAAGGTAGTTGATTGACTAAGAAGCCAATAATTGCAGTTCCAGATGGTACTAAGAATAACTTTAAGGGTTGCCGAGTCCACGCCGTCTTACGATAAACCCACGTCCCGGCTGTCAGAGCACCGATTTCGGGTAAAATGATTTCCGCATCATGTTGCAATGTGGCACTCGCCACCATTAATAGAATGAAGCTCCACCCAGCTAAGTATCGCCAACCATCGCTTTGCTTTAAATCCATTTCGACAAAATATTCCTTTCTTATATTTAATTAGATATATTTATATTATCAAACGTCAACGACTAGCATTGTACCATAAATACAATCGTCTCCTCAAATAATCCTGAAAACACATCAACAGTTTTCAGGATTATTTTCAACCACTTTCCTGACCTCTAAATCAAAATTCGACTGAGTAAAGTCTTACCCAGTCGAATTCAGTCGTCGCGCCAACGCAGTCGCAACGTTATCAACACCGCAGTCAGAAAATTATGCATTTTGCATAAGCCTTTTGATAACTAAACGGTTATGCTATTTATCGTACTAGTAATTGGTTAACCAGCCTACGTACACTAGCCGTTACGGCCTAACATCAAAAATATGAAGATGGCTTCTGCTACTCGTAACCACCACCGATATCGGTGCCAGCGTAATACCGACCAATGGTGTTTTAGCCACTGATTGGCATAGTGCGCAATCAGTGGCGCCCCGATAATCATAAAACCCTCGGTCCAAAAATCGACGCGGGCGGGCCAAGTCGTGTTATCAAAGCCAGCACCAATGGTCGCAACTACGAGCAAGATGTAGAGGCCCCACAAACTGATTTGTAAAGGTCGTTTGACTTTCGGCCACCATTGCCGGGCCTGTATTCGCTTAATCATTGATTGACGGTGCGGCCGATAATGCTCATGACCAGGTAACGCTGCTAACATTGCAGTCGCACTTTGATATCGTTGCTGTGGGTCTAGGGCCGTGGCCTTCATAATAATCGGGGCCCATGTTGAATCCTGTGTCAGTGTCGTTGTATCTAACGGCCCGCTCGGCTCTTGACCAGTCAACAAACAGTTTAGAACGACCCCTAACGAATATAGATCGCTCCGTTGATCCGTTTGGGCGAAGCCATAGTTTTCAGGTGCGGCAAAACCGATCGTGCCTAATAAACGAGTATCACTGTCTTGCTCAGCATGATATTGTCGTGCTGCGTTGACGTCAATCAAATAGTAGTGATCCCGATAACACATCACGTTACTTAGTTTAAGGTCCCGATGCACAATTTGTTGTTGCCCCAACGCCTGTAGCGTTATCAACAATTCTTGTGCGACGCGCACCGTCATTTCGGGGGAAAACGGTCCTTGTGTTGCCAATCGATCCGCTAGTGTTTGACCATTAATTAAGGTCTCAACACTTACAATGCAATCAGCCGCCGTTAATAATGCTTCGATCCGGGGCATTCGGGGAATTGGCTGCTGCTTCAAACGCTGTAGAACAGGAATATTATCAGGATTTACTAGTTTAGCTACCGAAACAACCTGTTGCTTCTTAACCAGTAACGGAAACTCGCGTTGCGCAACTAATGGTCCTAGTGGTTCATAACCAGCCGTACTTAACAATTGCATTGCTTGAACAATCGGTAACACCGTGACACCCCCCTTTTTATCAAAATTACTAACTTTTATCATAACCATACTTTTGGAGGAATTACAATGTCAAAATATCAGAATAACGAAGTCACACCAGTCGCACCCCATTCGCGAACAGCCGAATTAGTTTTAGGAATTATTGGCGGTATCTTCGGTATCATTGCCGGCTTACTGGCGATGACCATCGGCGGCATCGGTAGTGCTTTAGAAACCAGCGGATCGGCTGGGGTCAGCAATCTTGGCGTTGGCTGCATTATTGTCTCTGTCCTCGCGATTATTTTAAGTGTCATGATTAATCGCAATCACGTTTTAATGGGCTGGTTGATCATCCTTTGTGGGATTCTTAACTTCGTCTTTGTCAGCTTCTTCGGGATTCTAAGCGGTCTGCTCATTGTTATTGCGGGCGGCTTAGCACTAAGAAAGTAGGTAAGCTCATGCAAAAAACGAAAGCTTGGTATCAAAAATGGTGGGCGTGGGTCCTGATTCTCCTTGGCATCTTCTTTGTCATCAGCCTCGTCAATTCTCCACAAGACGGTAAAAACTCACAAGCAGCGACGACCAAAAAGACCAGCGCTAGCAAGTCCACCGCTAAGGAAACCCCGGCAAATACGATTTATAAAGTCGGGCAGACAGCCACCATCGATCACGTGCAAGTAACGGTTAATAATGTTAAAACCGCAACGACGCTCAATGATGTTCAGCCTAAAACTGGCAATCAATATTATACGGTCACCGTAACATTGAAAAATAGCGGTAGAGATAAAGTCAGCTATAACCCGTTTGACTTTAAAATCAAGGCCGCCGGTAACCAAACTAGCCTAGATGAGATCAACATTGATGAAAATAACCAATTAGATAGTGGTGACCTGACCGCTGGTGGCTCTGTCAGTGGTACCATGACTGGTCAAGCCAAAGCAGATGGGTCCGTTGAACTCATCTACAATCCCAGCTACTTCAGTGATCGGCATTTGACCTTTAAATTACAGTAGTTTCTGGTACACTAATACTAATTAAGAAGGAGTATTAGGGGGGCACTAACCGTGGTAGAACGCGCAACTAAGGAACTATTTAACGAAATCAAACATGCAAGTGAGGCCGACCAATTTATGACAAATATGGCCACTAGTTTTATTCGTACCAATCCGGCGGAATACCTCGCCGAGCTTATTCAAATCAAACACGTCACTAAAAGCCAAGTCATTCGGCGCGCTAATCTAACGCCCTCGATCGGTTACCAGTACTTCGATGGCAAGCGCCGACCTAACCGGGCTCGCATCATCGCCCTCGGATTCGGTTTTCAACTGACCCTGACCGAGCTTAACACGATGCTCAAGCGAACTGGTTACGCCGTCCTTTATGCTAAGGATGAATGGGATGCTCTGGTCATCTTCGCACTTAGTCAGCGCTTTGATCTTAATCGTACTGATGAACTACTTTATCAATACGGTCTAGGCACGATTACCGACGAAGATTAGCGTAGTTGCCAACATCCACACTAATGTCCTATGGCAGACTCACGCCAACTAAAAGTTCGGCATAACCAGGTTCTAGAATACTAAAAGACCAGGCCCTAATGAGTTGAATGCTCATTAGGGCCTGGTTTGCTCAATCTAGGTCAAAGATAAAGATGATGGTTTCAATCAATACAATGAACGGGATGTATCGAACAAATAAGATAAAGTACCAGAAGGCCTCGTTAAAACTCACAACATTGAATCTAGTTATCCCTAGAATAATCAAACAGCTAACTAGTATCAAAATTGAAAATAGCTTTTTTATCCTTAATCGTTTGCCAAACTCTGACCCCATAATTACGGCCAGCAACAGCCCACAACTCACATACCCAGTGAGCTGATTACTATCCAGCTTAAATCCAACCTGAACCCCCGTCGAAAAGTAAAGTGCCGCAATGTATATCAGCAAGTAAATCCCTGCAATAACTTGAATTCGTCTGTAGCTATTCATATATCTCCCCAATTTAGCAGTTCTTAGAATAAAACTATACTAAAAGGAAACCAATAAGCCAATGCTTTTTTCAGCTATGTAGCACCTGTAATTAAGCATCGTTAAAATAAAAAATCTTCAACAATAAATATTTCAATCCCGGTTGTTCAACTTTAGAACCGTGCGCAAGGCCGATTAAGAAGCTACAGTCAGGTACGCTCAACGGCACTATCTTACGCATCCACGTCTGCTCCCAAAACAGATAAGCGCTGTTCCAGCTGTAGCTGGCAAATTCTTGATTATTAAATTAATAATATTAAATTTATACATTGGGATTAACTCGTTTATAACCGAAGACAGATTGTCGAAGTGCTACCGCTGCTTTCTGAAAATATTTTTTAACACTTGGACGATTTGCACCATCAAAAAAGGCCAAACGCATTGCGCCTGACCACTAAAATCAACTCGTAATGAAGGTGATAAATACCTCGTTCTAAACTGGCGCAATCAAATAATACCCGCCACTAAGTCCAATGAACAAGTAGATCAAATGCCGGACTGTCGTCATGGGTAGCCGCGGCAGGATTCGTGCCGCCAGCGCCGTCCCAATGACCGCACCTACCATACCAATCATAATATGGGGGAGCAAGACTGGCGTCAGAATACCGTTCAGTACGCGGACTGTCGAAATATAGACCACATCGATCAAAAAGAAAGTCTGCAAATTTCCCAAGTAATCCGCAGTCGTATCGGCAAGTGATAGAAAATAAAGGGCCATCAGCGGGCCGCCAATACCGAATAACCCATTGAAGAACCCCGAAATAATCATGAAGAGACCGGCTAACCACCACGGATAAGTCTGATTCGCCGCACGTTTGCTCAGACTAAAGTACCCGGCTAACGAAACTAACAGCGCACCTAATAACCGTCGCAATAATTGCACATCTAAAACTTGACCAAGATGTACCGAATAGGCCGCCACACTGGCATAAACGATAAACGGCACAATAATCTGACGAAAGTGGATATGCTGATGATAACGCCAAACTAATGTTATGACACTGGCTGCCATAATAACGCCCGCCACGGCCGCACTTTGAGCAATCGGAAACAACTGTGGTAAAAAGATCATCATGACGATGGCCGCACCAAAGCCCGTTAACCCTTGGACCAGACCAGCCAATAATCCGGGTAAGAAAACCAATAACCATACCATCAACGTATCCTCTTTTCATCATAATAAAAAAGAACCGGGTCACCCAGTTCCAACAAAATCTAAATATGAATTAGTAACACAAAAATCATCACTGAGACTAGACCAATCACCACTGATAAAGTCATTGAACGCGTGCGATAAGCCACAAATCCAACGAGAATAGCAGAAATAATCATCCCCAGATTGCCAGAAGTGATCACTGCGTACTTACTATCGATAAAGACACTTTTAACAACTAACGCCGTGAATAGTGAGACGGGTACGAACCGCATCCATTCATTAAACCATTCTGGGATCTTCCGCTTCGTAAAGAACAGTAGCGGGAAAAAGCGTGGTATGAAAGCCACACACGCACAAAAAATGACCAACCAAAAATGGTCCATACTACTCATTGAGCTGACTGATTGCATAAGAAAAACCCCTCTGTGCCCTACTTGTCAGATTCTTCCATGGCTGTTTGGCCAGTAGGATCGTGAACCTTATAGAGTAAATGACTTTCTGGCTTATGTGCCAACAAGTAACGTTCAATAAAGTAACCGGTCAACGACGCGAGTAGTGTTGACACCACTAGGCCCAGCGTACTCTTCATTAAGACCAGAAAACCTATCGTTAGAACGCCAGACAAAACTGCCACTAAGATAATCAAACGGCTCTTAGTTTGCATAATTGCCATATAAATGAATAGTGCCGTCAGCGCAAAATCCACCACTTGGAGATTAATCGTCAATGCACTGCCAATCAAACTACCAATAATATTACTTACCGTCCAAAATAATAACGAATAGTGTTCGACCATTAAGGCCTGCGATGGCTTCCAATGCTTGTCCGTCGCAAACTTTAAATAGTTGACCGCGTAATTTTCATCATTCATCGAAAACGCAAACGTAAAAATGAACGGTAATGATTGCCCCTTCAGATAGCGCGATAAGCTGGAACCTAATAAGGCGTACCGTAACTCCAAGAAAAACATCATCAAAATAATGGTTGTCATCGGTGCATTAATTGTCAGCATCGATGCAATTAAAAATTGGGCGCCACCGGAAAAGACCATTACCGAAATTAACGCCGTCAGTAGATGGTTGAACCCGGCCGCATGCAATAAAACCCCACAAGCTAACCCGATGGGAATATAGCTAAGCCCAAGTGGCATTACTGTTCGTAATACCACTAACCAATTTGGCTCGTTCTTTTTCACCAAGAATGCCTCCAGTACCATACCAGTAAAGAATTCTAGCAACAACAGCGAGCGTCAAATTACTTAGACACTCGGACTTAATTTTAACATGTTTTTTATTGCAATCCTACACCTTGTTAAGTTTTTAAGTGTATGTAAGCGGTATCAATACCATTTTTTACTTGAAATGTTGTCCCAGAATCACTAAGTCATTCGGTCGGCCACCTAATTCAGCGACTTCTGGCAGAAACCCCCACTGTTCGTACCCAAACTTTTTGAACAGCTTAATGCTTGGAATATTACTTGAAAAAATATAAGCGATAATCGTTGTTAATCCCAACACAGGTAATTGTTTAGGAACTAATGTCAAAACCTGGCTACCGATTCCCTGTCCTTGAACACTGCGATCCAAATAAACTGAAATTTCAGTCGTCTTTGCATACGCTGCCCGTCCATAAAATGGTGACAGACTAACCCAACCGACCACTGAGTCGTCCTTTACAACAACCCACAGCGGATAGTGTTCAGGGGTATGACTCAAAAACCAATTTCGACGTTGCTCAACCGTAACTGGTTTAAGATCAGCCGTCACTTGATGACTGGGAATCGTTTGATTGTAAATATCTACAATAATGGGTAAATCTGACATGGTTGCAGTTCGTAATGATACGCTCATAGGTGACTTTCACTCCATTCGGTTTAACTACTGTTATCAGTCTTCATTATACAGTTAATCGTGGATCATGCTAACAAATTCTACATAAATGGAATCGCAATTTATCCGCAAAGCTAGCATTCAAATATTAGCAAAAAAAGAAAGAACGCTCAAACTGGAACGCTTGTAGCGAATAGTCGAAGTAGTGACTAAGATAGGCACACGGCCTAATTTAGGGAATAATTTTTAACAAAGCACCTCATAATTATCCCGATTTAAACGTTGCTTTTTTAGCATCGCCAAATGAAGACTATTAATACTCTTTTTATCATAACATCCGCAGCCGTTCAACTTGGTCATCCTTGACAGTGCCTTTTTGAAATTACTCTGGATGCTAATTATTTTTAATTAGCTAAATCAGTGGCACAGCCCTGGTCATTAGTTGCCTGTCATGAATCACTATTGCCAACAAAAAAATCCTCCTTGAGCAGGCAAGTCTCAATTACTAGCTTGCCTACTCAAAGAGGAATATATCTTTTAAGAAATATCTCGTAGCGTTTACTAAGCTAATGCACCCACAGAATCTAATACACTAACTGCTATAATTTAGTTGAACCAGCTCTTAACCCCGCGCCACATCCGTACAAAGATATTTGCTTTGTCGATGGACTTCTTAGGCGTTACATTGATGGTCATATTCTTGCTAGTCGTTCCGTCAACTACCTTGATAGCTTTCTTGCTTAGGTTCAAGTTAACAGTACCGACAGTCTTGCCATTCTTAACGGGTGCTTGTAATTTACCATCGGTTGTCGCCGACTTCTTCAAGCTGACCTTACCAGTAACGGCACTAGCATCCGTCCCGGTTGGCAAGTAAATCTTGGTTGCACCACTATTTGAAACGAGTTGCGACGTTAAGGACTTCCCATCTTGGACATCAACGGCTTTCACACCATTGATCTTGCCATTCTTGTTAATCGTCGTAGTCGTGTAGTTGTGGTAAACATATGACATGATTTCAGCCGTTTGAGTGAAACGTTCCGTCCCACTATCGTTAGCGGCACCGGCATGCATGACGACCGTAATGATCCGGTTACCATTGCTAAACTTAACGGTCCCAGTGAAGGCATTCCCAGCCTTAGTGGAAGTCCCAGTCTTCAAACCATCCACAGGAAGTGCGGAGTAATGTTTAACTAATCCTTTGAGCATGTAGTTTCGGTTATCCATCTTGGTTGCTGAACTAGTGCCCTTTTCAAACCAAGCATGGGCAATGCTAGAAGTCTTTAAAACTTCTGGGTAATCTGATAATAGCTTTTGCGCAACGGTAGCAACATCTTGTGCTGACATTTCGTTTTCAGCACTGGCGGCAACGTTACTGTACCCAATTGTGCTGCCAACCTCTTTATTGGTTAATCCACTGGCATTAATAATGGTAGCGTCCGTGATCCCCCATGATTTAGCCGTCTTCCGCATCAAGCTAACAAACTTATGGGGCGTCCCGGCTACCGCGTCACCCAAGGCTGTGATAGCGGCGTTAGCGGAATAGATTTCAGTCGCGTTATATAATTGCCGCACTGAATACGTCTTCGTTGATAATAACGGTACGTTCGCATATTCCGTGTTTTGGCTCATCTTAGCGACTGCCTTGCTAACACTGATTTTTTGATTCCAAGACAACTTACCTTCATGGATCGCCTTAAGCACTAAATATGTACTTAACATCTTCGTCATTGATGCGATCGCCATTGGCTTACTACTGTTCTTATCATACAGGATCTGACCGGTCGACGCGTCAACCGCAATGGCGGCTTTCGCAGAGATCGATGGTGTACTGGCTGCTTGGGCCTGGAGGTCAGCCCCCGCAATGCCTAAACCAGCTGTACTAAACGTGACTGCCGCAACGAGGGCAATCATAACTTTCTTTAACTTTCCCGCAAATCTCATTTCTCAATTATCCCTTTCTTAATTGCTAATGCTAGTTTTAGTTTAAATAATTATGTCTGTGGAAACAAGTTAATTTATCATATCCGATTGTTTTTTTGTTAATGGGTGGTCATGTTTAACTGGCAAATGAATAACAAAACTTGTCTGCTCATCATCACTTTGCGCATAAATATAGCCACCGTGGTGATCCACGATACTTTGGGCAATCGCTAAGCCCAGTCCAGAACCCCCGGTCGCCTTAGAACGCGATTCTTCAACCCGATAAAACCGTTCAAATAAGCGTCCCAACGACTCAGCTGGAATACGCTGACCATCATTCGTGACGTGAATCACGACTTCTTCACCACGTTGTTCAGCTTGTAATACTACGTTTTTAGCACCAGTTCCATATTTAAACGCATTAGTGATCAAATTGCTGAAGACCCGCCCCAGCTTTTCAGCATCGGCTTCAATGTAAATAGGCTGCGTGCCACTTTCTACTTCAATCTTCAGATGCTTCTTGTTCGCTTCCAGCTCAAAGCTTGCCGCTAACTGTTCTAACATGGCCGTCAAGTTTAACCGATTAATGGCCAACGGTGTCTCTGTCTGCCGTGATTTCGTATATTCAAACAGATCTTCAACCAGTGACTTCATTTGTGTTGCCTTCAAATAGGCAATATGCGCATATTTAATTAAATCCTCTTCTGATTGGTACTGTTTGTTCTCAATTAAGCCTAAATAGCCGATAATTGACGTCAACGGCGTTCGAATATCATGACTGACATTCGTAATTAACGCATCCTTAGACCGCTCAATTTCCCGTTCCTCGTCCATCGAGTGGATTGCCGAGTCTACTAAGGCATTAACACTTTCAACGACTCGTTGTGTATCACCAGTCAGATTAAAGTCAATCCGATGGTCAAAGTGGCCGGCCGCAATATAATGCAACTCACTAATAATATGTCGTAACTGCATCTGTTTGTATCGTCGAATTAATCGCCAATATAATACGAAACCGTCCGCAATCAGCATCAGTCCAATAAAGATGTTTTCATAACTCCATAGCTGGTAGTTATTGGGACCAATGGTAATCGATCGTTTAATTTGGAAAATACCGCTCTGTAACCCCGGATTATGCGCAATCGTACTGTTGATCAGTACTACGATCGACAAGTTTAAAAGGAGTAGCAAAATCACCGTCACTACCCCTTCAAAAAATAATTCACTTTTTTCGCGTCCCGTTAATTTCAAAAGCTAACCCTCACTCTTAACGCGATTCAATCTTATAGCCAACGCCCCAAACGGTCTGAATGACTTTTTCTCCATCCGTGGCTTCTTCGATCTTATCCCGCAAATGACTCACGTGCACCATCACGGTCTTAGCTGAGACAATACTTTCTTGCTGCCAAACACGTTCAAAAATATCATCAGCTGAAAAGACTCGGTTAGGATGACTTGCGAGCAAATACAAAATACCAAATTCTAACGCGGTTAATTGAATATCCTTACCCGTCAACGTTTTAACTTCGTGCGAATCTTTATTGATCGTTAACGGTCCAATGTCCAAAATATCAGGCTCGGTAGTCGTCACGTTATTTTCAGAACGTCGTAATAGTGACTTGACCCGTGCCATAATTTCAAGCGGATTGAATGGCTTGGTGACGTAATCGTCAGCTCCCGTAATCAAGCCCTGAATCTTGTCCATATCACCAGTCTTGGCCGACAAGACTAGGATTGGAAGTTGGGAATCTTTCCGTACTTCTTTGATGACCTCAATCCCATCCATTTCAGGCATCATGATATCCAAAATCATTAACGCAATATCAGGATTCGTATTTAATTTAGTCAAAGCTTCACGGCCATTATAGGCGCTAATTGGTTCATAGCCTTCGTTTTTAATATAAATTTCTAATAGTTGTGCAATTTCTTTGTCGTCATCGACTACTAAAATTTTCATCTTATTTTTCTCCTTAAATAATTCTGTTTTTATTTTACCAAAAAAGCGGCCGGGCTTGGCAGTTAACGATTGATTTTAGAGAAAACGCAACTATTCCGCGTCATTTGCCGTACGGTGAACTAATAACCAAGTATAGTATCCACCTACTAAAATCAATAATCCCGCCGCAACCCATATCGTCCGTAATGTCCACCACCGCTGCAATATCGCCGAAACAATCGCGCCCGTAGCAAAGCTCAACACTAATTCCCAATACACTAAACCAGTGTCAAGCTCCGTGCGCACGCCTGTCAACCAATAATTCGTCAGCGCGATCGTTGCCTTCTTGAGATTACCAGTAGAGAACACGTTATTATAGCCGTGGCCGGCGATTGCGCTGAAGGCTGTCGTCTGCATCGCCATCACGAATGCGAGTGGTGGGACCACCATCGCATTACTAACAGTCGCTGGTAGCATGCCGACCATTAAACAAACAACCAGCTCTGCCACCAAAACGGGCAAGCGCCAGTAGTGTGATCGCGCGCCCAACCATTGTTTCAGTATACCCACAACAATTACACCTAGTGTAAAAAAGAGGACTGTTGCTAATTTAGTCAACACACCCGGTAAATTCCACTGTGCCACATCAACACTGAGAAAAATCAAATTACCCGTTTGACCAGCTGCTAAGACACCACCCCGTTGGATGAATGTGTATGCGTCAATAAAGCCACCGATACAGGTTAAGCCCAAGCCAATTTCTCGTAACTGGAATAAATGGCGTGACTGAAACCGTTGCATCTACTCACCTACTTAATATGTTGAATTTGGCACCTCACTAAACTGGTACAATACGTTTTAATAAGTCCATCATAGCGCAATTAATCATCAGTACCTAACGAAAACGCGCCTTTTAACCCATGACAGGTTAAGAGACGCGTTCATAATCATCACATCATTGCTGATGATTCTATTGTTAGCTATTTTGGGTGGTTAAATAATCATTAAACGCTGGTGCGAAATGGGCATCAACTACCTTAACGTGGGCCGCTTTGAAAACTGACCGAATCGTCGCAACTTGCGTCTGCTTGTCCATCATCCGCTGTTGCTGGATTTTTTCACGCAAATAATTTGTCACATCAATCCGCTTACCGCTATCATCAGTTACAGCCGCAGTCTTAGATCGACGACTGACAACGTTGATAATTTCATAAGTTGGTTTGTCTTTCGTGTCGGCAGTTTCCATAACTGTTTTGACCGGTTTCGTGACATAGTGTCCCACTCGTAGTTTGGCTGTAGCCTGTACAATTGCTGGTGCTAGAGTTTGATTATAACTGTCAAACTGCGCTAATTTTCCAGCAGTTGTGTGCGCTTGTCGATTATTCTGATATTTTCGCACTTGCGAATCAAAGCTAGCACCCGCATTCAGTTCAGCAATAATTTTTTGCGCTTGCTTCTCATTGGCCGTCGCAATGTGTTGAACCGTTGTCATTGGCATATAAGCTGCTCGGGCTTTTTTTAGTTGTGCTTTAGTCACTGGATACTTAGCACTAATGGCTTTCTCCATCAATAAATTCGCTTTGATTTGCGATTTTAAACGCGGTTCAGTGACATGATTACGTTCTAAAATCATGTGATAATTTGCGCCTGCCTGCCGTTTGAATGCTTTTAATTTAGCAGTTACTTCAGCTTGTGAAACATGATATCGTTGATTAAGGACTTTGTTTAGAGTCAATTCTTGAACAGCCTGTTGCGTCGTCGCCTGGTTTTCAATTTGTTTAAATACTTCCGCTTGTGTGACCTGGCCAGCATCTGACTTGACCAATGTCGTAGCCTTCGCTTGACACCCTGTTAACATGACTGCGATGACTAGACTCGCACCTACCCCTATTAACCGATACTTCATTTATATTAGCCCCTTTCTTTGCATCACTAATACCACGATATCATTAAAAATCTAATGAACTTAATAAGTAACACAATCGTGTACAGAGCTAGTATCAACGTCCTAACAAGAAAGAAGCACTACGGTCAATCTACACGAACGTTACATCTGCCTATATTTTCCGCTGGTACTCACCAGACAAAAAAAGCATAGAACAAAGTTGATGTTCTACGCTTACTTGATGCTTATTCAACTAAACCAATCAGACTGACTCATACGATATCGTCATTTTAACCGTTGACTGAATAGTTCGGTGCATTCTTTGTAATTTGAATTTCATGTGGATGTGATTCGCGGAGCCCAGCGCCAGAGATTTCAACAAACTGGGCGTTTTCGATCAAGGCATCAATGTCTTTAGCGCCAACGTAGCCCATGCCAGAACGTAAACCACCTAACATTTGGAAGATAATATCATCAACGCTGCCTTTGAATGGCACACGTCCTTCAACACCTTCTGGAACTAACTTGTTCGCTTCGTTCACGCCGCCTTGGAAGTACCGGTCAGACGAACCATGAGCTTGTGACATCGCCCCAACGGAACCCATGCCCCGATAGAACTTGTATTGACGGCCATCGTCAAAGACAACCTCACCCGGTGCTTCGGCTGTTCCGGCTAACATACTCCCAAGCATCACGGCGTTGCCACCAGCAGCGAGGGCCTTAACGATATCACCGGAATACTTGATCCCACCATCAGCAATGATAGCTTTGCCGTATTCGCGAGCAACGCTGGCAGAATCATAAACCGCTGTTAATTGTGGCACCCCGACACCAGCGACAATCCGGGTCGTACAGATTGAACCAGGGCCAATCCCCACTTTAACAACATCAACACCAGCTTCAAATAAAGCACGCGTGCCTTCTGCCGTCGCAACGTTACCAGCAATCAATGTCTGCTTAGGGAAGTGGGCCCGAATTTCCTTGATCTTCCGAAGCACACCAGCGGAATGACCATGAGCCGTATCAATAACGATGGCGTCCGCACCAGCGGCAAATAGGGCTTCAGCCCGGTCAAAGGTATCACTAGTGACCCCAACAGCCGCAACGGCCAACAAGTGATTGTTGGCATCAACGGCAGCGTGTGGGTGATCATCATCCTTAACGACCGCTTTGATCTTCTTAACTTCTTCAGCCTGCGCTTCAATGCTTAAGTTCTTATGGATAACAGCTAAGCCACCTTGGTTGGCCATCGCGATTCCCATTGCGGATTCTGAAACAGTATCCATTCCCGCACTAATAATTGGAATATTCAGCTGTAAATTATCGGCAAGTTTAACACCTAAATTGACTTCATTCGGTAAAACATGACTTTCGGCCGGAATTAATAGTACATCATCGAACGTATAACCCTTTTTTCCAAACTTTGTATCCCAATTAGACATTGAACGTTAGCTCCTTATGTTTTTATTTTTATCTGTAAAGGTAACAAAACATCGCGATAAATGCAAGGGGTTGCGCAGATTTTCAGAAAGTTCTTATTTTAAGCCTGTAACGCCCAACCGAATGTTCCAGGTTGGGCCGAGCGTACTTCACACACAACTTTCATTCAGTCATTACATCCGTATCACCAGTTTAAAAGCTAACTAGGTGAATAACAAGCAATGACCACTTGCAATCGACAAAAAGACAAGCCAATGCACGCCATCAGCTTGTCTTTCAGTCCGAGCCTAAAACATGCTCGTCGTAATATTAAAGCGCCGCTTCAACCACATCCGGGCGAAGAAGACGACGACGGCAATGATCAAGTACGCGATTCCTGGTAAGACCGGGTTCAATGGTCCTTGAATCATTGACATGGTTGTAAAGACTAACATCCAAACGATGATAGCCAGTACTGACCACGCGATTTTCTTCCATAACGAAACTTTCTTGCCATCTTTAGCAGGCATTAAGTATTCGAATAACTTAGCAACGCCCAAACCACCAATGGCGGACGTAATCAGAATAGCGGTGATCCCGTTGGCACCAGCTGAATTCTTAGTAGCGTTCGTGCCGATGAAGCCCATGATCCCGTACATTAAGCAGAAAATCATGAATAGCATCAAGCCATTGTCCAGCGCCGTGACCCAATAGTTCGCCTTTTGACGTTCTACCGGTGTCTTTTTTGGATTCACAATCTCTTCGGTCCGTTCTTGAACGGTCCCGTATAATTGACGAGCCGTGGTTCCCCGACCTTGTTCCGCTAACAATGTAGACGTCATTTCATTCAGAACTGCCGTCTTTTTCTCACCACTCAACGCTGTGGCATCAAGTGACTTGCGCATCTGACGCATATATTCAGCATTGCGCTTCGTCAACTCAGTCGCTTCGTGAACTGGCCGTTCTGCGGCTTGAGCCTGCTTGGCCCCGGCCGCGGCGTTCCTAGGTGTCTTTGAAGTTTCGCTCTCACTCACTATACAATTGCTCCTTTCAGCTTAAACGTTGAAGCGGAATTCGACGATGTCGCCATCTTGCATGACATAGTCCTTACCTTCCAAACGCAGCTTACCATTTTCCTTGACCTTTGCTTCTGAACCGGCTTCATCCAAAGCATCGTAAGACATCACTTCAGCCCGAATAAATCCACGTTCAAAATCAGAGTGAATAATTCCCGCTGCTTGAGGGGCCTTAGTACCGCGTTTAAACGTCCAAGCCCGGGTTTCCTTACCACCAGCCGTGAAGAAGGTTTCCAGTCCTAATAGCTTGTAAGAAGCCCGAATCAGCTTATTCAAGCCAGGCTCTTCAACGCCTTCAGCTGCTAAAAAGTCGGCCTTGTCGTCATCATCTAGTTCGGCAATTTCTTCTTCAGTTTCAGCAGCAACACCAATGGCTTGGGCTCCTTCTTGCTTAGCATAGTCCGCAACCACTTGGAAATACTTAGAGTTTTCTGGATCGGCCATGTCATCTTCGGCAATATTGGCTACATACAGCACTGGCTTAGACGTTAATAAGAATAAGCCCTTGACGATTTGTTGGTCATCTTCGTTGAATTCTAGTGAACGCACGGGTTTGCCGGCTTCCAAGGCAGGTTTGATCTTTTGCAAAACAGCGAGCTCAGCCTTAGCTTCTTTATCGCTCCCCTTAGCAGCCCGTTGCACTTTAGCCAAACGCTTATCAACAGCTTCTAAGTCCGCTAAACTCAATTCTAGATTAATTGTTTCAATATCATCTTGCGGATCGACTTTACCCGTCACATGGGTGATATTGTCATCATCAAAGGCCCGGACCACGTGCACAATTGCGTCAACTTGGCGGATGTTTTCAAGGAACTTGTTCCCAAGTCCTTCACCCTTACTAGCACCCTTGACGATCCCGGCGATATCCGTAAATTCAAAAGTCGTGGGAACGACCTTCTTTGCGGGGATGATTTCTTGAATTCGGTCTAGTCGTTTGTCGGGAACTTCAACCATCCCAACGTTGGGGTCAATCGTCGCAAATGGATAGTTGGCCATTTCGGCGCCCGCCTTCGTAATTGCGTTAAACAATGTGGATTTACCAACGTTTGGTAACCCAACGATACCTGCTGTAAGTGCCATATCGGTTATTCACTCTTCCTTTTTTAATAATTAAGCTTGATCGGCTTTGCTTTCTAATACCTTTTTGAGTTTTTTATTGAACTCACGACGCGGCATCATGACCACGTGACCACATCCCGTACATTTAATCTTAATGTCAGCGCCCATCCGGGTAATTTCCCAGCGATTGACACCACACGGATGCGCCTTTTTCATCTCGACAATATCACCTAAATCATACATGCGCAACGCCCCTTTATAAATTAATTAATTTAAATCAATACTGAGAATTTCTAAAATCCGTGTCAAATCTTCATTTGACAAGTACGGAATTTCAATTTTCCCTTGATCAGCTTTGTTCGCCTTAGTTTGAATCGAAACGGCCGTCCCAAACTTCTCTTGTAATTGTTCTTCACTCGCACGGATGTACGGTGACTTCTTGGGTGCAACTTTTTTGGCCGGCTCCTTGGACTCGCCGTTATAACGCGCCACGATTTGTTCCAACTGACGGACCGTCATGTTATCCTTCACGACGCGCTTCGCTAATGGCGCTAACTTGGTTTTATCCTTCAAAGACAAAAGCGTTCGAGCCTGGCCCATGGACAGTTGGCCCTTTTGGATATACTGTTTGACCCCATCTGGCAAGCCCAATAACCGCAAATAATTAGCAATATATGGCCGACTCTTGCCTAGGCGCTTTGAGACTTCCGCCTGCGTCAACTTCAGCTTCTTCATCAACGAATCGTAGGCCGCAGCTTCTTCAAGCGGAGTTAAATCTTCCCGTTGTAGATTTTCAAGCACCGCTACTTCCATCATTTGTTCTTCGGTAACATCACGGACAATGGCTGGAATAGTCGTTTGATGAGCGAGCTTCGACGCCCGAAAACGCCGTTCACCAGCAATGATTTCATATTTATTCAGCTCGGCATCCGGTTGTCGTACAATGATTGGCTGGAAAACGCCGGACTTTTCAATCGAGCTGGCGAGCTCCTTAAGTGCCGTCTGATCAAAAGTTCGCCGGGGTTGGTACGGATTGGCATGAATATCCTTAAGATCTAGATCAACCACGGCTTCTTCACTAGCTGGTTCGTTAACATCGGCAAACAGAGCTCCAATACCGCGTCCCAGCGCCTTATTATCTTTATCTTTACTTGCCATGAGCGGCCAACACTTCCTTTGCTAGAGCTAAGTAGACTTGCGCACCTTTCGAACGGGCATCATAATCGACAATCGATAGGCCGTGGCTAGGTGCTTCAGATAACCGCACATTGCGGGGAATAATCGTCTTATAGACGGCGTCCTTAAAGTATTTCCGAACTTCTTCGTTGACCTGGGCTCCGAGATTGGTACGGGCATCGTACATAGTCAATAGCACGCCTTCAATTCGCAACTGTTTATTAAAATGTTTTTGTACGAGCTTGATCGTATTCAATAACTGACTCAGCCCTTCCAAAGCATAGTACTCGCTTTGAACCGGAATCAAAATCGAATCACAAGCCGTAAACGCATTAATGGTCAGCAAGCCTAACGACGGTGGACAATCGATCAAAATATAATCATAATCATCCTTCACGTCATCGATGGCATCACGTAAGCGGGTCTCACGTGCCATCATCGGTGTCAGTTCGATTTCTGCCCCAGAAAGCTGAATTGTAGCCGGAACGATATCTAAACCCTTATGACTCGTTGGGATAATGGTTTCTTTAATGGGAACGTCATTGATTAAAACGTCATAGATTTCACGTTCGATGGTCGACTTTTGAACACCTAAACCACTGGTCGCATTCCCTTGCGCATCCGTGTCAATTAATAAAACTTTTTGGCCTAATTCGACCAGACTAGCCCCGAGATTAATACTCGTGGTTGTCTTGCCAACGCCACCTTTTTGGTTAGCGAGTGCAATTACGGTTCCCATAATTATTGATCACCCCTTGGTTGATTTTTTGGAATTTCAATCGTAATCCGATACCCGTCATCCGTATCCTCTTCATGGGTCTTCACGGGTAAGCCGGCATCAGTTACCATCTTAATTGATTTTTTGATCGTATTCACAGCAATTCGCGTATCGCCGGTCAACCCCCGTGCACGTTTGCGTTTGGGCTTCGGCGGCGTTTGGGTCTTCGCCACTAGCTGTTCTGTTTCTTTGACCGTCAATTGATCAGCAAGCACCCGTTTCAAAACCGCAGCCTGTTGCTCCACAGCCAAGTTGAGTAGTGCGCGGCCGTGCCGTTCGCTGATTTGTCGCTGCAACAACGCCGTTTGAACCGGCTGTGCTAACTTCAACAATCGCAACTTATTCGCAACTAACGACTGACTTTTGCCCAATTCTTTCGCTAGCGCCGATTGCGTCAATTGGTTGAGTTCCATCAGTTCTTGGTAGGCCCGAGCCTCTTCAATGGCCGTTAAATCTTGTCGCTGTAAATTCTCGATCAGCGCCATTGACGCGGTTTCACCATCATCCATCTTTTGAATGATGGCCGGCACATCCGCCCAATGAAGTGAAGAAATGGCGCGGAACCGCCGCTCACCAGCGATAATTTCGTATTTCTGCGGTTCGTATTCCCGCAAGACAATTGGCTGCAACAAGCCGTGATCCGCAATCGTAGCAGCCAATTCAGCAATACCAGTTTCATCGAAGACTTGCCGGGGTTGAAACCGGTTGGGGATAATGGCAGTGACCGGAATACGGACAATTTGTTGCTCCGTGGGGGTCGTGGCCGCCTCGGTTTTATGTTTATCACGATTAGAACCAAATAATGAAAATGCCATTGAAATTACCTCCCACCTTACATTGGTGCCGTTAACGGCTGTTTCGCCGGTGTCCCCGGCTTGCGTGGATACCGCTTCGGTGACGGCTTCTTCTTATCAATAACAATGATATGGCGCGGATCAGCAGTCACGGGCAAACTAAAGGCCTCGTCCTGAGCAATTTGGCCCCCTAATTGTTGAACGGCGTATGTCCCTTCAGCCGTTTCAGTACGGGCATTGGCTGCTTTCAATGCAATCATCTGGCCGCCAACTTTAACGAGTGGTAGGCAGAGTTCGCTCAATACTGATAGGCGCGCTACTGCCCGAGCTGTCACGATATCGTAGCTTTCCCGGTGAGCAGACTTCTTGCCAGCAAACGTTTCGGCGCGATCATGGAACGTTTGCACGCCCGTTAAGGCTAATTGTTGGACTAGATCATTTAAAAAATTGATTCGCTTATTCAATGAATCAACGATCGTCACTTGTAACTGTGGGAACGCAATTTTGAGCGGAATCGACGGGAAACCGGCTCCAGCGCCAACATCACAAATCGTGAGCGGTTGATCACGCAGCGCAGGAACGTAGAATGCTGGCGTGAGTGAATCGTAAAAATGTTTAAGATAAACTTCTGGTTCCGCTGTGATCGTGGTCAGGTTGAACTGCTTATTAGTCGTGACCAATAGTTGAAAATACAGCGCAAATTGTGCCAATTGTTTTGCCGTCAGCGCAATCTCGTGTTGGGCTAACGCTTGTTTAAATTCTTCTGGATTCATTAGTAATAGCTCTCCTTAAAGGGGTCACATTCGTCCTCTTTTTGTGAAACAACTCAATGTTTCACGTCACCTCATAACTTTAACGTAAATAACACTTAAAATCAATGCACAGCCCCGCTGTTAAAATCGCAATAACCCTTGAAAAGTCTGCTTTTACAGCCATCATTGACAGCTATTCTAGTTTGCAATTTTTCTAGTCAAATTCATGAACTGCCTTGAACATCTCACCGTTAAAAACGACACCGGATAAAAGTATGACCCGATGATTCATTAATAAAAAAGAGGCCAGCCGAATAGCTGACACTCTTACGTTTAATTCAAGATTAAATTATATCACCGACTACCAAACGAACAACCCAACGACACCGGCTGATAGTAAGGAGACCAGGATCCCAGATAATAGCATGTAACCAACATTCCGTGAAATCAAATCGTTCTTTTCACGATCAACGATTCCCTTGAAAGCTCCAATAATCATCCCAATCGTTGAGAAGTTCGCGAAGGACGTTAAGAAGACCGTTAAGACTGCCCGGAAATGCGGTGCAAAATCGTTAACTTTGCTGGAAACTTCACCCATGACAACGAATTCGTTAGTCACTAATTTCGTTCCCATATATGAAGCCATTTGGAAAGCATCACTTGGGTTAAAGCCAAGTAACCATGCAAATGGGAACATGACAACCCCAAAGATGTTTTCAAGTGATAAATTGCTATTGATTAAACCTAACAACTTATCAATTAATTTGGCTAACGCTACGAAAGCAATAACGTTAGCAGCAATAATCAAAATCAAGCGACCAGCGCCTAAGATTGAATCACCCAAGAAAGAGAAGAATGGTTCGCGAGCTGGTTTAGCTTCCTTAACTTGTTCATTAGCTAATTCTTCAGAACCGCTCGTTTCAGTGGTGGCAGTAGTTTCTTCAACAGCCGCACTACCTGAGATTTTCGCAATGGTATCTTCTTCCGGCTTAACTTCGACCGGATTCAAGATTGCAGCAATAATCGCAGCGTTTAAGACGTTCATTGGCACCGCCGTCAAAATGAATTGACCAGGCATCATCTTAATGTAAGCCCCTAAGATCGATGCCGTCACACAACTCATTGACATCATCGCAATCGTCAAGTTTCGTTGTGCCTTCATCTGCTTCAATTGTAACTGCGAAACAGCAAGAGCTTCCGTGTTGCCCAAGAACATCATTTCAACAACGAAGAATGATTCGAACTTTGGTTGACCAGTAATGTAAGCTAAGCCCCGGCCAACCCATTTGATAATCCATGGTAATACGCCAATATAGGTCAAAATATCGAATAATGGCACAATCAACAAGATTGGTAATAATGAACTAGTGACGAAGTCCATCGACTTAACGTTAACCCAACTAGCTAACGCAAAGGCGATCCCATCGTATGATACATTGACGAGCCAAGTGAAGCCATCTGCCGCTGCTTTAACCGCGTCGACACCGACTTGTGAACCCGTTAAGAACCATGCCAATAAGACTTCTAGTACTAACATGACACCAACTGAACGCCAGTTAATGGCGTGCTTTTGCTTGGAGAATAAGTAGGCAATGGCAATAAAAACCACAATCCCAATAATATTAACTACCAAGTTAAAGACCATGTGAATAATCCCTCTTCCCTATGAATGTAAGAAATATGACAAAACTACTTCTATTAATTTACCATTTAATACGCACTTGCGGTAGCACTTTTTAAAGAAAAGCTTAAGTTCTTAATTAGGCCGTACCAATTTATTGAAAGGCCCCGTCCAGATAGTGCTGGTAACCGTGGGAATTTTAGTTATGTCTGCCCAATTTCATTCTAAATTTTAGTAATTCTGCTAATCAGAGATCGAAAATTTAGGCCCATCTTGATTAACCGTTAACTTATTGTGACTAGAATTAATTTATTAACTTAGTAATCTATCTGAGTATTCTCTAAGTCGTTAAGTTACAAACTAATAGCAATAATAAAACCCACACATTATAATCTGTAAAATTAAAGTATCATGATTCAATTTACCTATATTTCTCACCGCAAGTACCCGTAATTCAAAGTCATTGTATCAATCAAGGGCCAATTTAATAAATCATTATCAGTTAATAAATACCTCAAATCATTAAATAACAGTTGAAAATCACCAGTTACTTGGCAGATAATAGACTTTTGTTGTTACAACCCGGGAATCATTGAGATTGACTATATCTCTATGTTGGTTGCATTCAATTATTTTTAGTTAATCTTTTTAAAACTTTATGCCAATATACAAAGGAGAATTTCATGCGTCATTTGGGGAAAGTACCAGTTTGGATTACTTATACAGTAGCCTTTATTATTTTAACTTGCATCATTTATAGTCCACTATTTCTGGACGGACGGTCTTTGATTTGGACAGTAGATGGGATTTCACAGCATTTGCCAATACTAACAGCATTCCAAAAAATGCTTAAGGGAATTGGCACACAATCATTATTTGGATGGTCTTGGAATCTTGGCCTAGGAGCCGATCAAATGACGACTTTTGCGTATTACGTTGTCGGCGATCCATTCAACTACTTAGTCGCTCTATTTCCAACTACTAAAATTGAATTTGCATATCAGTTTCTGATTTTGATTCGCTTATATGCTACGGGCCTAGCTTTTTTAACATTTGCTAGGATATGGCACTTTAGCCGCTTAAGTCTTTTAATTGGTTCTTTAACATATACCTTCACTGCTTTTGCACTTCACATCGGCATGCATCATCCCTTCTTCTTATTACCCCTCATCTTTTTCCCATTATTATGTTGGGGAATTGAGCGAGTATTCAGAGGAAAATCATGGTGGCCCCTGGCAATAGTAATTGCAATCACGGTTGCCAGTAACGTTTACTTTGCTTACGTATTAGCACTCGGGAGCGTTATTTACACAATCTGGCGTTATTGGCAACAATATCGTCAAACAAAAACGTATACACGATTTTGGCAATTGATTTACCACTTATTAAGCGCTGTTTTAGTCGGTGTAGCGTGTGCAGCAGTGTTAGTTATTCCGACCGTCCTCGCCATGTTGCACTCGACACGTACAGGTGGCCAATTTGCCAACGGATTATCGCTCTACCCATTAAGTTATTATATTGCGCTACCCAATTTGGTTTTAAATAGTGATGGGATGCCGTTTTGGGTCATTTTAGGTATCAGTAGCCTAACTTGGTTAGCTATTTTACATTCGTTACGTCATTTTAAACAACGATGGGACTTAAATAGTCTACTCATTATTTTATTAGTAGGCCTATTACTTCCAGCTGTTGCAGCCACATTCAACGTTCTATCTTCGCCCTCCAATCGTTGGCTATTATTAAGCACTTTGCTGTTCAGCGTTCTTACAATGCGACTCATCGATGACTGGAAAAAACTTGATAGTTGGGATTACCGACTATTTCTAGGCGCCAGTGTTGGCTTAATTATAATTATTTGGGTCGTAAATGGTTTTACTTTTAACGTTAGTGCGCGCGACCTAATATCATATATATTACTATTCGTCTTAATCACCTGGTTTATCGGGTCAAGTGCGATGCATTTAAGCCGCTTAACACTGATAATTGGCTGTTTCACTCTGCTATGTCTTAATCTAATTAATACTGGATTTGGTGCAACTATGACCAGTTCCGGAGTTGCCAATCCACAACAACTATATCGTGGAAGTGCCACGAGTTGGATTAATAAATATTTGGATGGTGCTCAAAAAGCTTTACCGCGTAATGATAATTTCTATCGAACTACATTAACCCCTGGATTCTATGCTAGAGGAGCTGCTTCTGGAAAGAAAAACATCTCAATGTTGCTCGGCACCCATGATATTGCATCCTATTTCTCAGTACAGAATAGAAGTATTAGCCAATTTTCACAGTCAATTGGCAATCAAGAGGCCGATCCTAATTCACCACTAAGCACAGCTGATGGTCGGACAACAACACGCAACCTTCTGGGGGTCCGTTATATATTTGAACTAGCAGACCGTTATGACCCTAAAAATATTCCCGTAGGCTATCATGCTTTAAAAAACAACGATGGGCACGTGAGTATATTTAAAGATCAACCAGTGGCCGGTGGATTATCTAACAAAACCGGAACTATCGTTTTTGTTAATGACAACTTTTTACCATTAGTATCCACGCAAAACGCTCAGATTAGCGCAGCCAAATATCAACGATTAAATGCTGTTGATAAAGAGCAAGCAATGATACAAGCGCCGATTACTGATAAGCCAATAACTGGTGTTAAACAAGTGCAACCTCAAAAAATAGCCACCACTGTCCCCTATACCGTTAAAGTTAGGAATGTTACCGACAGGCCAGTCAACTCTTCAAGCCGACTAAGCCAGAAATTAGTCACTACTAATAAAAAAATTGTTAATGACAATCAAACCACTAACAAAGATGGTCTACATCAATTAGTTAGTGATTGTCAGGGACATCAATTGACCTATGATTTAATTCTTGATCATCCTGAAAAGTGGCAAAATAAAGAGTTATATTTAGAGGTTAGCGGTATGACAATGGTCAAACCTACGTTGAATCAATTTTTGCAAAATAATGCGGCTAATGCCGTATTTGCTAATCGCCCCAATACAACATTAGCTAAGATTCAACAGTTTCGCCAGGCACTTCATACTGATTGGCAACTCAGCGGTTACTATTTATCCGCATCAACCGCTTATCGAAGTAACAACTTTTCACAACAATCACCAACTAATCTTTCGAATTATTCGATTCGAAAACGTGTTATTTTAAATTTAGGCTATTCAAGTCATTTACGAAGAATCGTGACCGTTCGTTTTAGTCAAGTGCCTGAACTAAAAATCCATCATGTAAAATTAATGGCAGTTGGATTTAAGGGGCGCTACCAGCGTCAAATCAAGGCCATTCAAAAGCACGGCCTTAAACAACAAAAGGTAACTAACAACACCATTACGGGTCGCACTCAAGCACAAACTGCCAGCGTATTAACTACCTCGATTCCATATTCAACTGGTTGGCACTTAACAGTTGATGACAAACCAACTAAGACTCAAGTTGTTAATACAGGTTTCGTTGGTGCAAAAATTCCCGCTGGTCAGCATAAAGTCAAATTACAATATCATACACCCGGATTACGATTGGGCGCTATAATTTCGTTAATTGGCCTTTTGCTTCTACTGGTTAGTATCCTTTGGCAATCACACGCTTGGTTGCATAATCAATCAAACCAGTAAGAACTCCAGTCTATTTTCTCGTATTAAAATTTACACGTAATTCATGCTTTCTGATCAAAAAAGTTCGATTCGTCATTGAATCGAACTTTTTCTATCAGCTCCCATTTTGAATAATAAACCAATGATGAACTGACTTGATGACAACTGAAAATTCAGTCGTTAAGTACCCCGCAACCGCGGAGTGCCCCTGCCAAGGAATTCTATTATACCGCGTTTAGTCCGTTTGCGAACTAATTAGTTGACCTGACCATTAAATGGGACTAAACTACGGACAATTAATGAAAGGGGGTGATGCTTTTTGAGTACCATATGTGATCTTAAAGCATCAGTCTCTGCCCTATTCGGAGCACATGACTGATACCTTTAAGGAGTCCCGACCAAATTTACTTGGTCGGGACTTTTGCTATCTAAAAGTGTGTATAAACAGTTGCAAGTTGACTGTGAGTGGCTTACATTAAAAGTGCAGTTTATTTGGAGATATGGAGTAACGGGAAATATGAAAGCAACGACAAAACAAGTATTGACAGGCGCTACCTGGCTAGTAGTTCTGCTAGCAATGATCGGTGGTACCATGCTTTGGCAACAACAAGTCCACAAGTCAAAACCGGTCACCACCATAACAGTGACTTCTACTGAACGTATTCCAATGGTGCTCTTACTAGATGACCACTTAACTCACAATCAGATTCAGCAATTAACTGCCCATATTCAAAACAGTAGCGCCACTCAGACACTGGTCACCGCCAAAATTACAGCGACGGGGACCGTGACATTTAAAGGGCAATTGCTCGACAGTGACAACCGCCCCTACATACAAGTGCAACTGCCCAAGAACCTTGATTCAAACCGACAAACGCATTTATTAAAGCAACTCCTAACCGCCGCCCGCCAGCAGTTTAAATTTCGCCGGTTTAACCTTGTCAGTTACGGTCGTGGCGGTCTCACTGCCACTAACTATGTCGAACACACAACAACAAGCTTATCACCACAACACCTTGTACTGATGGCCACCCCATTTAACGGCGCCAGCCGCCAAAGTAACAATCGTCGCCAAACGACGCCGGTTGCCGCCAAGTCGCAAACGGCCACACTAGCTAAATTGATTGCACACCGCCATACCATTGATTCCAAGATGCAGGTATTGATTGTCGCTGGAAAAGCCATCAAAGCTGACCAACCCCTACCACTGCAAAGTGCCCTGGCTGGTCAATCTATCTTCAAGCCAGTGGTAAAGGTCTATCAACAAAAAGTGTTGCGCTCATGGCGCACCCAATCCGGCTTACTCAACAACCATCAAATCGGTAATACGATTCAAACGTTTATAAACTGATTTCACCCGTCCAATCGACCTAGCCATCATTTTTGCTCAGAGTGCTTATCTAAAACATATCTAAAAGATTAATAGCCACCTTTCCTGACAACCAACTTGGTCTACTGGAAAAGCGGCTATTTTTAGCTTTAATTGTGCGATCTGGTCGTAGTAAGCCTTTAACGTTAAAAGCAGCCAGCTTAAGTCCGCTGAAAAAAGTTTAAGTTAGTGCCAACCCTGCCTGGTTGAGCGCGTCCTACAACGCCTTCCAGTCGGGATAGCGTTCGAATGGCGGACATGTGCGTATTCCGTTTCTGATGAATTGGCCGTGGCTATTTTAGCGACAGCGACTTTGCCATATAACTGTCAGTCTGATAATAGAATTACGACTGTTCCATGATCTTTATACTGAGGTATTCAAAACAGTTGATGTCCCATTAACATTTGTTCAAAGTTCTTAGTAGTAAATAATAATTTAACGACTAATTGCACCAGTTAGGCGGTCGTTCATCTACCTTTCGAGTGGCTTCCCGAAACATGCTCAATGCCACTGAAGTCTGTGCTGGCTACGCCAACGCTCTGCCTAACTTTGCTACTGCCATAACATCTGATCCGGATACTCCTTGGTCAAAAACTGTTTAATAGCACGAATCATGATAGCCGTTGAAGGAGCGGCCGCCTGGGTTTTGTTGGCAACTAAGGCAATCTCACGATTATAAGGTTCGGCAAAGGAAAACGTGTTAACATCTCCAGTTAGCTTCCGTAGTGCTAGCTGAGGCAAAATGCCCATGCCTAAACCGGATTCTACCATTGAAATAATAGATTGATCATCAATCGAGAATCGTAAAAAGTTATTAGTAACGTGGTAGTGGTCCAGTGCTAGCTTGGTGTCCCGGTCATAATCGCTTTGTTGTAGAATAAAGTTCTTATCCGCAACGTCATCAGTCGTAATGAATTCACCATTTTCTGGGATAAAATCAGCGGGCGTCACACAATAGATTGGATCATTGATCAGTGAATGCACTAATAAGTTCTCATTGACTGGCATCGACGTAAACCCAATATCGATAGTACCGATCTTGGCCCAGTTGGTTATTTCATTAAAGTTACCTTGCATGACTGAAATCTTAATATCAGGATATTTATGATTAAATTCGCGAATAATTCGGGGTAACCAGTTGATACAGACACTACTGAAACCGCCGATCCGTACCGATCCAGAGTGCAATCCTTGAATATTATCGGCAACTTGTCGCAAGTTACTTTCCGTATTCAGAATCTCTTGAACATAGGGTAAAACCTGCCGCCCATCACTAGTAAGTTCAACGCCTGAACGGTTACGGATGAATAGTGGAAAACCCAGTTCTTTTTCCAACTGATTGATCGAATGACTGACCGCACTTGGCGTAACGTTAAGCGTAGCGGCCGCTTGATAGAATGTGTGTTGGGCAACGACCGTTGAAAAGACTTCATATGCGAAGTTTGCCATAATGATTTACCTCTCTTAGGTGAATTTATTTCACTTATTATTGAAAAAGTTGAGTTTTACTAATTACAAGCTTTATTTTATCATATTGATAATCAAAGAAAACAGTTTAAGTACAAAAAACTGAGTGGGGGAAAATTATTATGAAAAAATTATTTGCAAATCGCGTGTTAAACAATGACACTTCCGACCTAGATGAGGTCTTCAAGAATAGTGCAAACCCGGAAAACATTTCCTTCGCTGGTGGTTTTCCAGATCAGCACTTATTCCCTGACAACGACTTAAAGCAAGCCTATCGTGATGCTATTGAACACGATGGTCAAGGCATTTTCCAATACTCATCAACTCAAGGGTTGCCGGCATTACGCCAAAAAATTGCAGATCGAATGGCGACTCATGCTGACGTTCAAGTTAGTGCCGACAATGTCATGATGACCCAAGGTGGTCAGCAAGCCATCGACCTCGTGGCGAAGCTCATGTTGAACCATGGAGATGCCATGGTCGTCGAAGGCCCGACTTACATGGGGGCTTTAGCCGCCTTCGACACTTACGAACCGACTTACTACGAAATTCCAGTTGATGATAATGGGATGAATATTCGTCAACTTCGTAAAACCTTGAAAGCTCATCCTGAGATCAAATTGATTTACACGATTCCTGACTTCCACAATCCAACGGGTACGACGATGAGTGCCAAACGTCGTCAAGCACTCGTTGCCCTTGCCAATCAGTACGACGTCATTATTTTGGAAGACAGCCCGTACCGGGACCTCCGTTATAGTGGTCAAAATATTCCGGCTATCAAACACTACGATACTGAAGGCCGCGTCATCTTTATCTCAAGTTTCTCAAAGATTCTCTCCCCGGCCTTGCGAACAGGCTGGATTGTTGCTGACGACGCAATCATGCACGAATTGGTCGGACTGAAATCCGCAATCGATGTTCAATCGCCAAATGTAACACTGGCTGCTATCAACAGCTACCTAGATCAACACGACATCGACGATCACGTTGCAACTATTAGTACTTCATACCGGATTAAACGTGACGCGATGTTAGCCGCACTCGATCAATACTTCCCGCAAAATGTCCACTACACCCGTCCTAATGGGGGCTTCTTCATCTGGGTAACCTTGCCAGAAGGAATTGATGCTAAAACCTTGCTCAATGACGTTGTTTTACCGCAAGCACACGTTGCCTATGTGCCATCCGCTTGCCAATTCGCAAGTCGCAAGGTTAAAAACGGGTTCCGGTTGAATTTCACCAGTCTCGACGTCGAAACGATTACGCTGGGAATTAAACGCCTTGGCCACATCTTACAACCGGCACCAGTAATTGTTCCAGCAGCATCGTTCGCACCCCAATTCTAACTTGACCCACTCATCATGCGACTAACCGTAATAATTGCGATTAGTCGCATTTTTTGATTACATCTGTCAGCTGTAATGAGTGGTCGTGCTCCTGAATATTAGCACTTTTTATATCAGGATCCACATCAAATAAGCCGTACGCTTTACGACCATTTATACTGTATCAGTTTGAGCACCCGCGCTTGCGTCGCTTTTACTGATAAAAAAGGGTTTGACAGTCCTTCTCTGATTCGCTACACTAACGCTATACTAGCCGATTATGAAATAAGCATTGGTCCGTTTGCGACACTCAATGCTTATTTTTTGTTAACAGCTTCATTTTCGGATAAACTAGGAGTGTTGTGAAAAATTTCTAGGAGTGTGAATCATGAAGTCATGGGTTAAAAAATTAAGCGTTGCAGTGCTTGGGTTAGGTTTAGCAGTTACATTGACCGCCTGTGGTAGTAACACTAGCAGCAGTTCAAAGTCTAACGACCTCGGATTGCAAAAATCGGGGACGTTGACGATTGGCTTAGAAGGCACTTTTCAACCATATAGCTACCGTAAAGACGGTAAATTAACTGGTTTTGAAGTTGACCTCGGGAAAGCCGTTGCCAAGAAGATGGGACTAAAAGCTAAATTTGTACCAACGAAGTTCGATTCGTTAGTAGCTGGTTTAGACACAAACAAATTCGACGTTGTCATGAATAACATGTCCGAAACGGCGGCCCGAAAGAAGAAGTATCTCTTCTCGACCCCTTACATTTATTCTAAATCACAATTAGCCGTCAAGAAGAACTCATCGATTAGTAAGATTACCGATATTAAGGGTAAGAAAGTTGCCGAAACAACGACTAGCAATAACGCAACGGATGCTAAACGTTTAGGTGCAACCATCACCCCAACCGATAGTTTCCAACAGTCGATCGACCTCGTCTCACAAGGCCGCGTCGCTGGGACTATTAATTCTCGTGAATCCTTCTATGCTTACTTCAAGCAGAATCCGAAGGCTAACATTAAGCTGATTGATTCCGGCGATCACATTGCCTCACAGAAAATCGGGGCCATCGTCACTAAGCAACACCCTAAGATGCAAAAACAAATCTCGAAAGCAATCCAAGAATTACGTAAGGACGGCACGTTAAAGAAATTGTCCAATAAGTATTTTGGTGGTAACGTTACTGATAAGTAACGTACCATTGCCCGCTATTATGGCGGGATACATAGCACCAAATTCTAATTTGTTACAGGAGGCTCCCTATGGATTCAATCTGGCACATCATTGTCACATCAACGCCGCAAATTGCTGCAGCGGGTTTAAAATATACCATTCCGATTGCCATTATTTCGTTTATTCTCGGTTTGATACTTGCGATTTTCACGGCCCTCGTCAAGATTTCGACTCGTCGTGGTTGGTTTTTAATTCTAAAAGCCATCGCTAACTTCTACGTCTGGCTCTTTCGGAGTACCCCACTGCTAGTACAACTCTTTATCGTCTATTTCGGGCTTCCCTACCTTAAAATCAAAGGGCTCTTTCCAAATGGGGTCCAGCTCGACCCCTGGACTGCTGGGATTGCCACTTTTTCACTGAACACCGGGGCTTACTGTGCGGAAACGATTCGAGCAGCCATTCTCTCCATTCCTCAAGGTCAGTGGGAAGCGGCCTACTCGATTGGCATGACCAAGTCACAAGTACTCAAACGAATTATTTTGCCGCAAGCTGCGCGAGTCTCACTACCGCCACTATCCAATAGTTTTATTAGCTTAGTCAAGGACACCTCCTTGGCCGCTTCAATCACGATTATTGAAATGTTCGAAGTCAGCCAACAAATTGCTGCTCAAAATTATCAACCACTTGTGATGTACTCCCTGGTTGCTGCCCTATACGCAATTCTATGTACGATTCTCAGCTGGCTACAAGGCTACTTGGAAAAACGGACGTCACGTTACTTACGGCCACTTAATTAGGAGGTTGTCGAATGATCAAATTAGAACACTTAAATAAGACGTTTGGCAATCACCAGGCGTTAACCGATATCAATACTGAATTTAAAGAACACCAGACGACCGTCATCGTTGGCCCCTCGGGTTCTGGTAAATCAACCTTACTGCGGTCACTAAATTTGCTTGAACGGCCCGAACAAGGTTTATACCACTTCAATGACGAAACTATCGACTTTACTAAGCCGTTGACTAATAAAACAATTCTCAATATTCGACGCAAAACTGGGATGGTCTTTCAAGGTTATAATCTGTTTCCCCATCTCAGCGTTGTTAAAAATGTCATGGAAGGCCCCGTGCAAGTCTTAAAAAAGGATTCCGCGACGGCTAAAAAGTCCGCGCTAGAATTGTTGGCCCGGGTCGGCTTGCAAGATAAGGCCGACGCCTACCCCGAACAATTATCCGGTGGGCAACAACAACGGGTCGCGATTGCGCGCTCGTTAGCGATGGATCCCGAATTCATCTTGTTAGATGAGCCAACTAGTGCGCTAGACCCCGAACTCGAAGCTGGTGTGCTCCGCGTTCTACTAGCCCTCGCTCAGGAAGAAGATTCCATGATTATCGTCACTCACAACATGGAATTTGCCCGCGCAGTTGCGGATAAGATCCTATTTGTTGAAGATGGCAAAATTCTGTTCGACGGGACACCCGCTGAATTCTTTAAGCAGCCAACGCAACGAATTGCCGACTTCTTAGCCGCGATGACGTTCACCACGATTTCAGACAAAGCAAACCAATAGCGTTCATTTGAGTTAACGTGCATCTAACTGGAAAATCCCAGTCAGATGCACGTTTTTTAGCACCCCCTAGCGTCTCACATCAACCATCGATCTGGCGCATTCACAACAAATGGCATTTAGATTAATATAAAATGTGATTTCGATTTGACAATTGTTATTTAATCTTGTAGACTAGTCTCAATATCTAAACATTATGATGAGATGAGTAGTGTGATTGCCACGCAAAGCGAGCCGTTGGTTGGTGTAAAACGGTCGGACAGTGATACGAAGATGGTCTCTAAATGGTATTGGTGAGCATTAGCAAGCCAGTAACGCGTCGTACCCGTTAGCGTACTGAGTGAATTAGCTCATTGAGCCAAGCGTTGTGCACGCGCTTGGAAACTAAGGTGGTACCACGATCAGCAGTCGTCCTTTTTCGATAAAGGACGACTTTTTTTGTCAAAAAAATATAGCTCTACGGGGGTAATCGATATGAAAAAATGGCTCAAAGCAGTAAGTTTAACAATTTTAGGACTCGCACTAACAGTCGCCTTGACGGCATGCGGTAATTCTAGCTCATCTAAAAGCAGCACTTCTAGCACAAGTAGTCAGCTCAAATTGCAAAAGAGCGACACGTTGACGATCGGGCTAGAAGGCACCTTCCAGCCTTATAGCTATCGCAAAGACGGTAAGTTGACTGGTTTTGAAGTCGACCTTGGTAAAGCCGTCGCTAAAAAGCTCGGTCTCAAGGCAAAGTTCGTCCCAACGAAATTCGACTCCTTGATTGCTGGCCTGGATGTCGACAAATACGACGTGGTCATCAACGATATCGCTGAAACTGCGCAACGTAAACAAAAATACCTCTTCTCTACGCCTTATATCTACTCTAAATCCGAATTAGCGGTCAAGAAGGGGTCCTCAATTAACAAGATCACGGATATCAAAGGCAAGAAAGTTGCCCAAACAACGACTAGTAATAACGCGACCGATGCTAAACGTTTAGGTGCGACCGTCACACCGACCGATGGCTTTCAACAATCGATCGACCTCGTAAACCAAGGTCGCGTCGCCGGAACGATCAACTCACGGGAAGCGTTCTATGCTTACCTCAAGCAGAATCCAAAGGCCAGCTTGAAATTCATCAGTGGTGGTTCAGAAATCAAAACACAAAAGATTGGCGCAATTGTCACTAAAAAGCACGCCCCACTCCAAAAACAACTGTCTAAAGCGATTCAAGAACTCCGTCAAGACGGCACCTTAAAGAAACTGTCTAATAAATACTTTGGTGGTAACGTCACAAACAAATAATCATCGCAATCTATTTGATAGCGTCCAGTTAATAGTCACAAAAAGCCCGGTTTTCCGGGCTTTTTTGTGTATCGGCGTCTTTCAGCGACCATCTTTTATCACTCATTGTGTTGCTAAAAACCATCCGGGACCATTTACACCATTGCTTATGTCGTGAACCCGGTCAGCTAATTCAACTGATTTGCAATATTGAATTTCATCTTGCCATGATTGACTTCCAACCACATATATTTGGTGTTCTTAGGCGACAAAACCTCAATATGTGAATATTTTTGATTGTGATTCTTCGCGATTTTTTCAGAGCGGCTTTGCAGTGTCTTGGCTAGTGACTGCCACGAAGCGGTCTTGCCTTGATCGACACTTTCAATAACTGGCGCTTGCTTTGATATCCGCACACGCATGGCACCACCATTCCAACTCACTTTAACCTTGCCATATTCAGCTTTATTCGTTCTGATTTCTGATTGAATATTGGCTGCAAGCGTATTAGCTTCCCGAGCCTGATACAAATTAAATCCAATCTCAAAGACAATGACTAGCGCACAGATAACTGGTGGCAACCAAAACCACCACGTCCGTAAGCTCTTTTTTTGATGATGCGGCTGCTTTAAAGTCGTCGTTTCCGCGTCTTTACACTTATCCTCAGCAACTGTCGGTTGTCCACTGCCGCATTTTTCACAATACTGGGCACTTTGGGGAATTCGTTCACCACAAACCACACAATTCTTCATGTCCGTTTCCATAATTGCCCTCCGTCATAATATTATCGATAATAATTAACTCAGCCATGACAATTAACTGTATTAATATTTCAATATAATGATTATATATCGAAATCAGTCATTTTTCTAGGCCTTATCAGCTCAGTATAGTATCACCCTTGCGTACCGGACAGCTGGTACTCGCTGAGCATCATGATTTTAAGCTTTAGTACAAGGCCTATTTCAGTCACCGTTAGCAAGCACATTTTGCGTTTACTAGTGGCTAAAGGTAGTTTACCTTTTATCATTATTTTAATATTTAAGTTTGACAGTTAGTTTCACTTCACTGTATACTACTCATTGAGCAATACTATACGACGTATAATATAGCAGGAGGGATAGCAATGGCCATTCAAATTAGTTCCGAGTTATTGGACGGGTGCGTTTTAGCCTGCCTTAAAGGCCAAGATTACTATGGTTACGCGCTAACGCAGCGCTTGCAAGCCGCCATCTCGGTGTCCGAATCGACGCTCTACCCAGTGCTTCGACGACTCAAGAAAAATGACTGGGTCACGACTTACGATCAGGCCTATCAAGGCCGCAACCGACGCTATTATCAGATTACGAGCGCCGGCCTGACACAATTGAGTGCGATTCAACAAGAGTGGCAAACCTATTATTTGGCCATTAACCACTTACTTCAGGGGGAGGATGAACCATGAACGACTACTTATCCAAATTTAACGCGTTACTCGTTCAACTTACCGATGATGAACGCGACGAGGTTGTTGAATTTTATCGCGAATACTTACTAGACGCGGCAATCGCCAATTATGATGACTGCGTTGCCGAACTGGGAACGCCTAAACAATTGGCTCGGAAAGTGTTAGCCGATTATTCGATTCGTTTTAACGAAAATCTCAATGCCAATACTTCTAAACGGCAAAAATCTCAAGCAACCGTACGCACGATTTGGCTAATTGTGCTTGCTTTATTATCAACACCGATCACAATTCCCGCATTAATAGCTATTTTAGCGGTCTTCTTTGCCTTGGCCGTTACCGTCTTTGCATTCGTGATTGCAGCGGGTGCCATCTTAATTGGCGTGACCATCCTCGCATTTGCCATGCTAACAGCCGGCATCGGTATCTTCGGCCAGTCGCTATGGGTCGCACTATTCTACCTAGGTAGCGGTCTTGCTATTATTGGTGCCGAGCTATTAGTTTTACCACTATTTATCTGGCTTATTAGCGTTATTCTGCAAGGAATTGCCAAAATCGTACAAAACCTATACCACCGATTTGTTAAGAAAAATCGGGCGGAACGAGGAGGTCACCACCATGCGAAAGACAATTAGAGTTGGCATTATTTTATTAGTTGTTGGACTGCTTCTAATCATGTTTGGAATTGCCAATAACGGTATTCAAAGCGTCTATTGGGACCAGGGTTTTCACATTGTTCGCCATAAGACTCGGCGCTACCACGTCAGTCAGCTAAAAGATATCACGATTGCAACGGCCAACAATATTACTATTAAGCAAGGCACAGCTGCTAATATCACGGTTACCGCCACGCGCGCCTTACCAACTGTTACGACCAACAATGGTCACGTCACTGTTACTTCAACGACACACAACGCCAAAACCGTGGGCTTCATGTTCGATAACGTCGGACAATTTGCTGACACGACAATAATTACGGTGCCTAAAGGAACTACTATTCATCAAATAACCGCCAAAGCTAGTCAAAGTGGTAACGTTTCGTTGCAAAACGTCACCGTCGACCAATTGAAAAGTCTTAGTACGGATAGCGATATTAATTTAACGGATGTCAAAGTCAATCAGTCGCTGACGTTGACCGGCGATAATTTACGGTTAACTCGTGTCTCGGCGCCTAGTCTACAAATCAATAGCGATCCAGATATCAGCATCACCGACAGTCATTTTACCAAGACTGCTTCAAAAATTATAACCGCTGATAGCGACATCCATCTAACCAATAATCAGTTCAAAGCCCTTAAGCTAACAAGTAGCGAAGGTGATATTATGCTCAATAATAATCGCATCACTGAAAGTTTATCCGCTACAGCCAGTGACGGTGATATTCGAATAACCGCGCCACGGACAACCGGTGTTAAAGCTAGCACTAGCGATGGGGACTTGCATATTTTCAATCATCTCCAGTCCGATGGCGGTGATTACCAGGTCAACCAATCGGCGGCCGTACAATACCGACTGACGACCAGCAATGGTGATATTACGGTTAGTGCTAGCTAGTCCATGCTAGTACTGCACTTACTCAAATTTTCAAAATAAAACCGCGACTTGCTCATGGCAAATCGCGGTTTTATCGTACTTACGTTTAGGATGCTGTTGCAGTCGTCATTTCCGGACGCCCTTGAATCGCCAGCAGTGCTGCTCCCGACTGAATAGACTGATTAGGTTCTGATTCTATCCGTTGATAATTTTTACTATTTGTCACAATCACCATGACCGTGTCATCTAAGTTAGCAGCTTTTAACACCGTTGCGTCAAACTCACCTAAGAGATCACCCTTTTGAACAGTTTGCCCCGGTTTAACGATAACTTTAAAGCCTTGCCCTTTTAATGACACCGTATCAATACCGATGTGAATCAACAACTCAACTCCATTATTGGTTGTTAACCCATAGGCATGTCCTGTATCGGCTACAACACTCATCTGACCACTTTGTGGCGCATAGACTTTTACCGGCCCCTGTTCCTGTGGCTTAATTGCAATGCCGTCCCCCATCATCTTAGATGCAAAGACCGGATCGTTAACCGTACTCAAGGCAATACTTTTACCAGAAACTGGTGAAAATATCGTATCATCCACAATCTTTGGTTGTACTTGATCAGATTTTAATATGTCCTTAGGAATCGCAAACATATTAGTGGCAATAAAAGCCACTGCTACCGTCAATAACGAGACGACCGTATAAATCAGCAAATCACGAGCATTGTAAATATACATCAGATAAGAGGGAACAACGGCTAGACCATATGAATTTGCTGCCACACTCATAACACTCAGTACGCCAGCACCTATCCCACTGGTTAAAACGGTTACAACCAACGGCTTGAAATTATAGCGAATCAAGACCCCGAACAAGGTTGGTTCTGAAACACCAAATAGTTGCGAGGAAAATGCGCCAATAAAATTAGCCTTAGCCTTTTGTGACTTTGCTCGTAAAATCATCGCCAAAGCTACCCCCAGATTAGCAAAGCCATACATGGCTTCTAAAGTAATTAACGGATTGAGCTTGGTGGCTGCTAATAGTGACGTTTCGATGGCAATCATCATCTGATGAATACCAACTAGCACCATTAACGGATAAGCGGCTCCAATCAAAAAACCACCAATTCCAAATGGTAAGTTAATCAACCCTTCAACACCACTAATCATCACATTTTCAATCCAGTGTACAACCGGGCCAACCCCTAAAATCATAATACCAAAAGTAACTAACATCGTTAAAAAGGGCGTTAAAATTTGGTCGAGAACGTTAGGGACGTGTTTATGAAAGTAATGCTCCAGTTTACTTCCAAGAAAACCAGCAACTAACGCTGTTAATACGGATCCTTGACTACCGATAACTGGAATCCTGTCAAAAAGCATAATCGCTTTCGCTGTACCACCCGCAACTGAATACGCGTTAGGCAGTGAAGGGGAAACAAGCATGAGTCCAATCACAATACCGACAATTGGTGTACCTTTAAAATAGCGAAATGTGGACCAAACAATTAAAGCTGGCAGAAATGAAAAAACAGTCCCCGTTAAAACTGAAATTACTGTATTAAGACTTGCCGGAATCGCGGCAGATGAAGTTCCAAACAACTGTAAAACCTGATTGTTAGTCAAAGCACTTTGTAATCCCAAGAAAAGTCCAGTAGCTGCAATCACCGGAATAATTGGAATAAAGATTCCCGAAAGCATTGCCATGAATCGTTGCAATGGTGACTTCTGATCATCAGGAGTCGGCGTAGTCGTTGTTTCCTGACTATAAATTGCATTAACTAAATGTAACTTTTCAATTGCGTCATACACATCGTTAACAACACCAGTGCCAATAATGACCTGATACTGTCCTGAACCGAAAAAGACTCCCTTAACCTCATCTAAGTCTTCAAGTGCTGCTTTATCAATCTGCTTAGGATCTTTAACAACAAACCGCAACCGTGTCTGACAATGAGTAACCGATTCAACATTGTCAACACCAACAATATCAATAATTTTTTTCGCAAGTACCTGATAGTTTTTACTCATTTGAATTCACCTCAAAAAGAATGGCTTGATATGGTTCCAACGTATTGAGTCGATAATGTGCGTAATTATTTAATCGAGGTCGGCCATTAGGTAACGTTAGGAATAACCGTTTTGCGCTTAAGTTAACATACACCTGTACCCTTCGACCACGTTGATAAGCAATCACTTGGTCACAATCACAAGTAATTGGCCTAAAATCACCGACTATTAAATCCTGACTTAAATTTGATATTTGCCGTAACTTAATCAATGACTGATAAAAATGCCAAACTGAATTTGAATCTAATTGTTCGCTTTGCCAGTTTACCCTATCATGTGACTGTTTTGGTGTAATCCATGGCTTGGCACCCTGATTAAAGCCTTGATTGACGGAATCATCCCATGGATATGGTAATCGCGCATTATCCCGGGAACGAGCATTTACAAAGGCAAGCGCCTCGCTTGCTGAATATCCCTCTTCAATAGCACGATCATAGTTATCGTGACTGCTCAAGTCGTTAAACATGGTAATTGAGTCACGCCGTGCATTTGTCACCCCCAGCTCTTGTCCTTGATAAATAAATGGACAACCGCGCAAGTTAAAATAAAGTAAGGCTAGTGCTTTGGCACCAATTTCATTCCGATAAGCTGGTGTCTGAATATATTTATCAATACTCCGCGGCTGATCGTGATTTTCAAAAAAGTTAGCTCCCCAGCCGACATTTTGAATCGCCAGTTGGCTTTTAAAAATTGCGCGCCGTAAGTCCGTCGGTGTCCACTTAACTCGTCGATACCACTCTGATCCGGATGCAATATCAATATCTGCGTAATGAAAGTCAAAAATCATCGAGAAGTAACCTTTTTTACCAATAAATTGTCCAAGTTGGTCATAACTAACCCCCGAAGCCTCTCCAACCGTCACCGCGTTAGCTGGTTTAAAAGTAGCCGTGTTCAATTCAGCTAAGAACTTTTCAATACCAGGTCGATTTTCAGCTTTACGTTTGACTTTACCTAACCCATCAACACCATCAGGACTAATGCTGGCAAAATCTTGATCTTTTTTTATGAATGTTATTGCATCGATCCGAAAACCCGCAACCCCTTTTGCCAACCACCAATTAATCATTTGATAGATTCGTTTCCTTAGAGCCGGATTTTCCCAATTTAGGTCCGGTTGTTGTTTAGAAAAGACATGGTGATAATACTCATCCTGACTTCCTGGCAATAACGTCCATGACGAGCCTTTACCAAAGTTTGATCGCCAATTATTAGGCGGATTGCCGTGTGCCCCACGCCTAATAATATAAAAATCACGATACGGACTCGTCGGCGATTTAATTGCAGATTGGAACCACACGTGCTGATCAGAGGTATGATTGATAACCAAATCTAAAATGACTTTTAATCCTAATCGTTTAGTTACTTCCATCAACTCATCAAAATCAGCCATCGTTCCAAACCGAGAATCAATAGCTTGGTAATCAGAAATATCGTAACCGTTATCAACCATGGGTGATTGATATATTGGAGATAACCAGATAGTCGTAATTCCCAGCTGTTTCAACCGGGGTAACATTTGGATGATTCCACGCAAATCCCCAATGCCATCGTTATTAGCATCTTTAAATGATGCCGGATAAATTTGATAAAAAACTTCTTTTTGCCACCAATTTTTTTGCATAATTACTACTCCTATATTTGGAATCGATTCCACTTTAATCAAAAGAAAAAGGCTTAAGCACTTTTTCTTTTGATTAAGTCTAAGCTTAGATCAATCGTTAACTCAGGTCGTTGTAACCGGCCCAAGTGATGTAATAGCTGATCGACCGCCAATTGAGCCATTGCCGCGACCGGTTGTCGAACCGTTGTTAATGGAACTTGGGCCACCGCCGCAAATGGTTGATCGTCATATCCCATCACGGCCATATCATCTGGTACGCGAAAATGTTGTTGCTGTAACTCATCAATTACCCCAACGGCCACCTCATCAGAATTGGTAAACACCGCTGTCGGGCGATCACTAGGGTTTAAGGACGCTAATTGCTTCCCCAACGCTTGTCCATCCGCAATCGTATGTTGTTGTGCGAAAACCCAGTTATTGTTTACAACTAACTGCTGCTCTTCACAAAAATCTAAATAGGCTTGCGTCCGCGAACGTCCATGATGCGTACTGGGAAAATCACCACCCGTGGCATAGGCAATTCGCCGATGACCTTGATGATATAAGTATGCCAAAGCATCTTTAGTTGCCTGATAATGATTTAAACTGATCATTGGAATACCAATATCAGTAGCTTCTTCATTCAACAGCACCATCTGATTAGCATACGTCGCCGACAATTGTGCCACTAGTTGTTGATTTTCAATGGATGCCAGAATGACGCCATCCACTTGTTGCTGCTTGAGTTTATCCAGAAAGTGTTGTTCTGCCAACGCATCATCATGAGTCTGCATTACCATCACTTGAAACCCGTATCCGTTTAACTCCCGTTCCAATGCATCAAATAACTGTGCAAAGAAGGGGTTAGAGATTCTTGATACCAGTACACCAATCGTATTAGTGCTCTGCGCGCGTAGCTGACTCGCAATGGCATTCGGGGTGTAATCCAGTTTTTCAATCGCTGCCTGAATCTGTTTCTTCTTAGCAACTGAAACACTAGGCCGATGGTTTAAATACCGCGAAACAGTCCCAACACCTACACCAGCCTCAGCTGCTATTTCACTAATCGTTGTCATTTAGGCTCACCCCCTATTTGGAATCGTTTCCATAATTAATATAACGACCTTTCAAGTAATTGTCAAGACAAATTGGTTTTTCAAAATGAATTCACTAAAAACGGTTGCCCTTAAAACATTTAGTCCACCATTAAAAAATGGCAGTATACTGCCATTTTTCTGTTTTTCGGCTTGAAATGGAAGTATACTGCCATTTCGATAACTTCATTTTTAACATTCCAGCCAAAAAAATATTCCAAGCCAGAGTACACCTGACTTGGAATATTTTAATTACTGATTCAGCCTTAGTAATCGCTATAACGATGCTTGATAGACATCAAACCACGTCAATAATAGCGACACAATCAAGATACCAAGCATCGCCACCGCGTGCCACCATTTATTTCGGACAAATATCGCAATATACTCACGAATGATCGCATCCGGTAAGAAGAATCGCGCCGTCCGCGCACCAATACCATCCGCTTTTAGACCTGCTTGCTTGGCAAACATCCCGGCTCTAAAGGTATGGTAATTATTTGTAACAAAAATCGTGCGTGGATTTTTAACAGGGCCCTGTGCAATCAATTGCTTACTAAACTGCATATTTTGCAAGGTCGTCTTCGATTGCGTCTCCGCCCAGCCATCCGTTGCAGGAAGGCCATGCGCAATGGCGTATTCCAGCATGGCTTGGCCTTCCGGAACCGTTTCATCACCACCCTGACCACCTGAGAAAATCATCACGGCCCGATGATGCGTCTTGCGTTGTTGCTTCTGATAAAAGCGCAGTCCACGCATGATTCGTTGCCCTAGCAATGGCGAGACACGGTCTCCATCTAACAAGCCAGCCCCAAGCACAATAATATAATCTTGTCGCAGACGGGGCCAATTGAATTGATAAATCGTCAGCATCGTCAGATAGTTATAAAACCAAAAACCAAGGTAAAAAATGACCAGATTCGGAAATACCGTCAAAAAATAACTCACGGGCTGCGGCACATGACTACTCAACAGATTGCCTAAAAATGGCAAAATCAGAATGGCCAGTCCCAAGTACAAGGTCAGCATATTCGCCAACGTATGACTCTCATGACGCCACATGATCCACGCATTCCATAAGAGCAAGAAAGCTTGTAAGGTAAAAATCAGTCCAATCAACAGGATCAGAAACACAAACAACGTCCCACTGATAATGATCAACCAGTGAATATTGCTACCTAAAATTGTAATTGCCAGCATGGTTAAAAACGAATAGAAAAATAGCGAAAACCAAATACCGTTACCTAGGCGAACCTTATCGCGATGATAACGCCAACCAAAAATGGTTCCAAATATGAGTGGTACTAACCAGCCCCAGTAAAACATTACTGGAACTGGAACCCAAACCGCTGCGTCATTCACATCAATACCCCCGCATTAAGTTTTATTTCAGCTTCCATCATAAAGGACTCCCCGCGGGACTGCAATCAGGAGTCATTACTTCAACTGTTTTTGTTCATTATAGAAATTACGGTAAGCTAAATAGCACGCAATGATTGACCCCAAACTAGTCGCTGATAAGAGCATGAACGTGACCATAATTTGATACTTAATGGCCCGTACTGGATCGACCCCTGCAAAGATCAAACCGGACATCATCCCTGGCAGACTGACTAGACCCACAGTCTTTGCCGAATCAATGGTTGGTGACATCCCTGTACGAATCGCCTCACGCACGATGGCAATCGAAGCATCGAGTAGACCAGCCCCTAACGCCAACCGTTCAAGCACCCCTTGCCGCTGGTCATGAAACTGACTATTGAGGCTGCGATAAGCCAGCCCAATTGCGACCATTGAATTCGACGCAATCATACCAGAAATGGGAATCATTTGCGATGGCACAAACTTAATCGCACCAGATAGGACGAGAACGCCGAGTGTTACCCCCGTACTAACAAAAATGGCTAATAACGAAATAGCTAATGCATGGTCAATCCCCGGCCCCCGTTTTTTCGCATTCCAAGCCGCATTGAAGATAATGAAGCCTATCATCGCCAGCGTTAGCCACAAATTATTGACTCGGAAAATATACTTTAGCAAGTAACCCACGATAAATAGTTGTACAACAGCCCGCACGACACCAATGACGATGTCCTTATCCAAGCCAAGTTTCTGCCACAAACTAATTCCTAACGCGACGAGCACTAACATTGCCGCCAAAAATAGCGACGTATTATTAACTGCTAAATTCATGCGTGTACCTCCAATCTGCCAGCAACCACTTTCGCTAATTGATCTGCCGCAGCAATCTCTGTCGCGTCATGAGTAATCATGATCGTTGTCACGTGATCCTGCTCATTTAACTGTCGTAACCAGGCGTGCACGATTTGCTTATTATTTTCATCCAAACCAGCTGTCACTTCATCTAATAACAACACTTTTGGCAAGAATAAGATGTTGCGAATCAGCGCGACCCGCTGCCGTTCACCACCGGAAAGCTCGGTAATCGGCTGATGCAGGGTTCGTTCGGACAGCCCAACATTATTTAACGCCGTTACCACTCGTTGCGTATCCATGACTTGCTTACGAATTTGGTACGGGAAAGCTAAGTTATCTGCCACCGTCTCACCAAATAACGTCGGTTGTTGGAAACAATATGAGACTTGCCGCCGATACATGATTGGGTCATAGCTTTCAATCGGCTGCCCATCAAAAATCAAGGTCCCACTTGTTTTAGAAATCATGGCCGCAATGATCCGTAATAACGTACTTTTCCCACCACCGGATGGTCCCGTCAATGTAATATGAGCCCCAGCTGGAATCTGCCAATCAACATCATGTAAAATATGTTGATCAGCGATTTGATAATTAACTTTTTCTAAACTAATCAATGAATTCATATGCCCACCCCCGATTACTAATTTAGAATCATTATAACCTGACTGTTAGGCGACTTTCAAACAATCCTCCTCAGTTATCCTGTGTCTTTCCACATGCTATAATGGAGGTTAACACAGTTCACAGAAAAACGAGGTCAAAATCAAACTTATGCCACAATCTAATCATTATTCGCACCAATCCCGATCGCACAATGATCGGCGCCGACAACAGCCGGATGAAAAAGTGCAAGCGACCGTTAACATCGGCCAGCGTTTTCCACTGACCATTCGGCGTTTAGGCATTAACGGTGAAGGTATTGGCTATTACAAACACGTCATCACCTTCGTCAAGGGCGCCCTTCCTGAAGAAGTCGTTGTTGCTGAAGTAACCGCCGTGCACCCACGTTACCTAGAAGCTAAGATTCGTAGTATTCGCAAGCCTAGTCCTGACCGGGTCGATCCCCGCGATGCCTATGCGGGCGAAGTCGGTGGTTTTGAATTAGAACACCTCGACTACCCGGCCCAATTAGCCTTTAAGCAAGATTTAATTCGTCAAGCACTCGAAAAATACCGCCCAGCTGGTTATCGACACTATGATGTTCGGCCCACCATTGGGATGACTAATCCTTATGAATACCGCAACAAAGCCCAATTTCAAGTTCGTTTAATTGATGGGCACGTCGCTGCTGGCTTATATAAAGAAAATAGTCATGACCTAGTCGACTTACCGACCTGTTCGGTGCAAATGCCGGCGACAATGACAGTCATGCGTCAAGTCGTGGCTTGGCTGGAGGAACTCCAAGTACCGATTTACGATGAAGAACATAATTCTGGCATCGTCAAGACAATCGTTGTGCGTGAAGCGGCCGCCACTGGTGAAATTCAGCTGGTCTTCATCACAAATACACCCAAGTTACCGAAAAAGCATCAATTATTGATGAAAATCGCTGAAAAACTGCCAATGGTCGTGTCGGTCATGCAAAATATCAATGCTGGTAAAACTTCATTGATCTGGGGTGACCAAACAACATTACTGGCCGGCAAACCAACTATTACGGAGGAGCTAGACGGCCTAGTCTTCGATTTATCTGCTCGGGCCTTCTTCCAATTGAACCCGCAGCAAACCAAGAAACTCTATCGCTTAGCACGCGAAGCTTTGAACTTAGCGCCTAACGAGACGTTGGTCGACGCTTATTCGGGTGTCGGAACGATTGGTTTATCACTAGCCGACGTGGCTAAGGAAGTTCGGGGAATGGATACCATTCCAGCAGCCGTTGCAGATGCCAATGCCAACGCCCAACGCAATCAAATCACTAATGCTCATTATGAAGTTGGTGAGGCGGAAGTCTTGTTACCGCAATGGTTAGCGAGCGGTTTTGCGCCCGATGCAATGGTCGTTGATCCACCCCGTACTGGTTTAGATAACGTCTTAATTGATGCCATCTTGCAAAGCGCACCGGAAAAACTCGTCTACATTTCATGTAACCCATCGACGCTTGCTCAGGATTTACAAGCACTTACCCGCGGATATCAAGTCGACTATATTCAATCGATCGACATGTTCCCGCAAACAGCTCGTTGCGAAGCCGTCGTCCGCTTCACGAAGCGTCATTAATTTGCCACTCACTGCCAATCATATGAGGGGGAATCATCATGGCAGCTACTGATAGTCAAATTGCATTAACGATGACCTTTACGTTACGGCCACCATTCAAGACTCATTTCTTACTATTAAAAGATTACGTGGCGGATGTTCGTATACCGGCTCGTGATGGGATGCTAACGACGATTATTGCCAAAAACATTCCGCTATCACCGGCCCTAGAGCAACTAAAAACGATTTTTGATGATGTCCAAAACCCAGTTTACTGGCGCTTACACGACCAAGCCGTTCAGGAATTCTTCAGTGCGCATCCTGAACAGCGACCGGTCCTGCCAATCGACTTGCTGCAAGTCATGCTCAATACATTATCTGCCCAAGGTTTGTCCGATCAACAATTAATGCACATTATGAAGGACGTTTTTGAACGGTTACAAACCAATGACTTCAACGGACAGGCATCACAGCGAATTTTGACGTCGTTGAATAATAAGTAACACGCCACCATTTATCGCTGACTTTTATAAATTAGGATTAGATAACACCAAGTTGTCTAATCCTATTTTTTCGGACATAAATCAATAGCGGTAACTAACTAAGAACATTCTTTAGCACATCGATGAAACTTCATTAGTCACAGAAACTTGCACTAATACTCGTTTTTCTTTTTCTTAGCCATTCATTATATTCCAGCATAAGAAGATAGTCTTTCGGTTATCGAAAGCAAACTTGTTGACTTTGAAGTTACATGTGATAAGCTAATCACTGTAATTTTTATTGCTACAGCAATTTGAAAGGATGTTTAATTATGAAATACGCCGTCACTGCCGCTACCGGTAAATTTGGTCAAAGCGCCGTTAGTACGCTGAATGCTAAAGTTGGTGCAGAAAATGTTTTAGTAATTGCTCGTAATCAGGACAAAGCTGCTCAGCTGTTTCCTGATAATCCAATTCGTATCGGGAATTACGATGACGTCGACTCAATGACGAAAGCCTTCGAGAACGTTGAACGCGTGCTCTTCGTTTCATCACAACCTGGTGGTCCCGTTGACCGGTCCACCGCTCATAAAAACGTCGTGACTGCCCTTAACGCCGCTCATGTTAAATTTGTCGCCTACACTAGTTTTCCCAACGCACAGGCAGCAGTCAGCGCCTTAGCCAATGATCATCGGGCCACCGAAAATGCCATAAAAGCGACTAATATTGCGCACAGTTTTCTTCGTAACAACTGGTATTTAGAAAACGAAATGGGCTTCTTACAAAGTGGTGCCCATAACCAAGAAACCTTGTACTGGGCTAATAATACAGCTGGCTGGGCCTTGGAACGTGAATATGCCGAAGCGGCAGCAACCGTTTTGATGGCAGATGCCCCTCAAGAAGTGTACGAATTTGCTGGGACACCCCTCACTTATGCCGCACTCGGTCAAGCACTCCAAGAAGCAACTGGCAACCAAGTTAAGATTACCCAAGTCAGTCAGGATGCGTACGTGCAATTCCTTGAAACGACTGGTCTAAATCATGATACCGCTGCTTTGTTTGCCTCATTCCAATCCCCAATCAATGATGGTGCGCTGGCTGAAAAGTCAGCCGACTTAGCTCATGTCTTAGGACGTCAACCATTGGAAGCAAGCGTCGCTATTAAAGAAATCTTAGCGCGCTAATAACGAGCTAGCTGTAGGTTTCTCTTAAATATCTTCTACAATACGAAAATAGGAAGTTCAACGAACATGGCGTTGAGCTTCCTATTTTTTAATGATTCGTAAATGGCCTTTTCATTAGCGCGTAACATCAGCAAAATACTGAGCTAAGGTTAGCTGAATACCATTATGATTATTATCAGTTGTTACTATGTTCGCTGCCTCTTTAACGGGTTGTGGCGCATTAGCCATCGCAACACCAATCCCCGCTGTCTGGAGCATCGCAACATCATTAAAGTTATCGCCAAACGCAATCGTTTCAGCAGGGGTAACTTGATCATCCTGTAATAATTTCATTAATGCGGCTGCTTTAGTTACGCCTGCCGCAACGATTTCTAAATAAGTTTCTTTCGAACGATAAACTGCTAAGCCGCTAAATTCATTACGGCTTAATCGTTGTTCAATCGCCTGAATAATATCTGGATCGGCCATGATCATCATTTTATGCACTGGCGTCGGCATCCGTTGCAACCATGTGCCCAAATCCGTGACATGGGGTGCATAACCAATTCCCGTCGCTTCCTGCCGTTCCCACGGGCCATTAGTAGCCACCAACCAGTTATTATTCGAATAAATACTAATTGAGGCAACTGGCCAATCATGAGCTACTACCGTTTGCACAGCTTGTGCTAGTTTAGGGTCAACGGCTTGCTCTTCAAAAACAGTTAGTCGATCATTCACATCAGTCGTAGCCGTTAGCGCGCCATTATAGGCAATCATGGTCGAGTTAATTCCTAGTTGTTGCGCAATTCCAAACATCCCCTTAGGCGAACGTGCTGAGGCCAACACCATTTGTGCCCCCCGTGCAACTGCTGCTTGAACTCCCGTAATTGTAGCCGGTAATAACTGTCCTTGACTGTCGACTAGGGTACCGTCGATATCACTTACGATTAATTTGATCATTGATTTTCCTCCGTTAAGTTAATCATGGCTATGCTAAGCGTAGACTTATATTATGTATCCTTATAGATTCTACTGTAGCATGAATCAAGTCATAAATAAGTATTCCAGACCATTTTTCATTCATAGTAAAGTAAAAGAACCGATAACGTTACTTGTTATCGACTCTTTTTACCTAAAATATCAAATTTTTGGCCAGGGCGACATTACCAATCGTTGCAGAACCATTATTAGCAATTCCCGTTAAAACAATCAAATGATCTAAGTTCGGTAATTCAACATAATTGTTATTAAGCTGCTCAACGTCTCTTCTAATCACTGGAAGTTCAGTTTCGCTTACTACTGAGCCACCAATAACAATTCTTTCAGGCATGAAATTAAGATATGCATCAAAGACCAGCTGTGCAATATAATAACTGATCAACTTAAATACTTCATTGGTTCGCTTCAATTGTTCCCCCGGTTTGCCAGTTCGAGCCTCAATTGCGGGTCCTGAAGCCATGCCTTCAAAGCACCGATTTTGATGATATGGACAGACACCCTTGAAGTTATCGCCTGACATAGGTATGACCATTGTATGTCCCATTTCAAGATGAGACATACCACCTATGAAATGATTATCTTGGATAACACCACCACCAATGCCTGTCCCAATAGTAAAGTATACTAGTGAACGCACTGCTTGTCCTTGTCCAATCATATATTCACCATAAGCCGAAGCATTTACGTCCGTTGTAAAAGTAATTGGAATTTTCAAAGCTGCCCTCAACATCTGTACAACGTCCGTATGAGACCAACCAGCTTTTGGTGTATTTAAAATCTGACCATATGTCGGTGAATCCACCTTAATATCGGCTGGGCCGAAACTCCCGATTCCCAACGCATCGACTGGATTTTTCTTAAAAAATGAAACACAGGCTTCCAGCGTTTCATTTGGCTTTGTGGTCGCTACTCGTTGTCGCTTCAAGATACGGTAGTGCTCATCAGTAATTGCTAAAATGAACTTAGTCCCTCCAGCTTCAATACTTCCCAAACGCATGAGCTATGCCCCCTGATTGTGTATGAGCAAGGTAACCATATCATAAGGCTGAATCACTAATTGTTCCGAACATGGTTGAGCCTCTTCCAGAGCATTTACCTGAATGAAATGTTGTTTTAATAAGGGGGTCAAATCAGCAGCCACACCAGATTCATTTGCCAAACGGATAACAAAACTATTTGGCACAGTATAGGCCGGATACAACGTGCTAATTGTGACATGTGGATCGAGTTTCAAAAATGACTCGCACTCTGAGATAGTTGGTAATGAATCATCAAATTCAACATCCCAAATTTTATTGTCTAATCGATTTACAAATAAATTCAATTTTTGTAATTGATAACTAACATCGGGTGCTAACCACTTTTCAGCAATTATTGCCAATTTATTTTCATTCAATTGAGACGTGGAAACTAACCCAAACTCAAATGTATTTGCTCCTAATTCTTCGGCCAACGGCGTTGGTGTCATCTGATGCCCAATACTAGTTGTATCGCCTGAAGCACGACCTGGTCGCCACAGTAAATTAGGCTTACCAAGTTGACCAGTGGTTGCCATTAATGTGACATAAAATGCTTTCTTTCCTAACTCGTATTCCTTCATTCCTTTAGCAATTAAATACAGGCCATCGCTAGCCCCTTGCATCCCGATAATTTTATCAAAGTTATAAAGGTTAACCGGTTTTTCAACAAATTCTTCTTCCCAATTTTCCGCAATTGGTAAATTACGTGTTCTTTGAAAGCCGCCTTGAACTTGCGCAACTGCAGTGTCACTTTCAATTGCTGTATTAATTTTTAACCGTAATCGATGATCTAGAACCTGATTATCGACAGTTAAACGACCTGCCAATACATTGTCACCATCAGTTAAAGTCAACGTTAATTCAAATGCGACATCGTGCAGCTTTGGTTCGTGACTAATCCTGTCAGCCAAGCCTTCTGGTAACTGCCACTTGCCGCTTAATCGCAGTTCTTGCCTTCCAGCTCCAACATAAATGGCTACAACGCCGGCTAAAGGCAAGTCAACCTCTTTGTCGCCTCGAAGCGGTGAATAATCGTACGTATCACCATCATTACCCGAATCTACAATACTAATGATGTTTTTGTAAGTTTTCCCATTAGTAGTTGCCTGAAAGTTGCCATCGACATAATTCACTTTCCAACTTTCATTTTGGATAGCCGTTTGTTGCTCAGACTGTAATTCTGGCAAAGCTTCTGCACCATCCTTAAAGTCAATTACTTGGTAGCCCAACCCATCAAACTGGACTGCAACTTGTACTTGTAATTCATAGTAACCAGGCTCGTCTTTAAATTCAAAGCCTTTAGCCGTTTGTTGCATGATATTTTCTCGCTTAGCCACATAATTTGCACTTAAAATAGTTGCTTGATATTTTTCATCAAACATAATGTTTTTCGATGATGTTAAGAAACGGATTTTCTTATATCCATTGAATGGGCGTGGATCAGTATTGAATACTAGCACCTGATTGGCATCCAGTTTCAACCGTTGTGCGATTCTTTTCTTGATATAGTTTTCGATACCGTCTGCAATTTCAAAACCTTGTTTGAATCGATGGTCAATATCAATAGCAACATTATCAGAAACACTGCCACCCAAACTGTCATGCGGTTGACATTCTAGCAACTTTTTCCAAAGTTTCAAAATAAGACCCTTAGACACATCGATACCACATCTTTTGGCAATGACCATCAGTGGCTCAACACGTCGTAATATTTGCTGTTCGAGTTTGAAATTCTGCCGTTTAATGCGCGAACGTACTGAACCAATTGTCCGATGAACTCTAGCATAAGTTGGATACCGCAACTCGCCTTGATAATCCGGTAAATCATTGCGTTGTCGTAATGTTCGCATAAACTTCGGATAATTGCTGATCACAATCTGATTATGACTATATTTATTTATCTTACTAATAGTCTCAGATACGTTATGAATAATATTCATTTGATCGATTCCCGAAGGCACTAGGACCGAATTATTTTGACCCTGTTGACTTTCAAAATCAATTCCTGGATCTAGACGGTTTGCAACGAACTCTTGTAAGTTTTTCTTCGAATCCAATGCGATTTGACCAGTATAGTAACCTAACGGAAAATTAGCAGCATAGACTTGACTATGACCTAGACTGTGCCATTTAAAATAAACAGAGTCCATTTGTCGCTTAAAATTAGTGCCCCGCCAAAAAATAAAGTCATTAATGCCAACTTGATTTAAAAGCATTGGCAATTGCGAATTAAATCCAAAAGTATCTGGCAAATAGCCAATCATCATTGGTTGCCCATACTTTTGTTTGGTATCGTTGATGCCAATAACTAAGTTACGAATAATTGATTCTGCATCAGGTATCATCGCATCAGTCTGTGTATACCATGGTCCAACAAATAATTGATTACGGTTAATTAATTTCTTTATCCGGATAACATCTTCGGGATGCATTTCAACATACTCATCTAGTATTGATGTCTGTCCGTCTAAAGTAAAATTAGCTTCAGGATGCGTTTCTAACTCCTTCAAAACATTTGAGAACAGCTGATCACTTAGCACCTGTGCGTCCTCAGTTGTAAAATACCATTCTCGATCCCAATGAGTATGATTTACAAAATGTGCTTTTGTCATAAATGTATCGCTCCCTGTTATTTTAGGTAACAAAAGCCGCACTACGGCTCTTTAACCATTATGCGGCTCGTTTTAGTCAATCTAAGCTTCAAAATTAATGTTAATGTCGTCCTCATTATCATCAGTGACTTGTTCTTCGCTCTGTGTTTGGTTAAAGTCCACAGCCAATGGTGCCAGTACACCGATAATCGCAGCGCAAACAATTAGACCGATTAAATAGGCCCAACCATTCGTAATGGTGACAAATCCATAAACCCCACCAACAGGAGGAATCTTAGCCTGAGCCCCAAGTAAAATCGTAGTCGCCGAACCAGCAGCACCAGCAATCATATTAATTGGAATTAATTTCAACGGGTTAACTAATGTAAACGGAATAGCACCTTCTGTTATTCCAATAAATCCCATGAACCAGTCGCTTCGTCCAGCATCAAGTAATTCATCAGAAAAACGATGCTTAAAGAAAGTCGTCGCAAATGCATATCCTAAGGGAATACCAGCAATAGCCACATTAACGATCATTGCAGGGGTGTAAATCTTTTCAGCTAATAAAACGTTTCCTGCCATCCATGCAGCCTTATTAACAGGACCGCCTAAGTCAGAACCAATCATAGCGCCCATGATAACTGCTAAGGTAATAGCACTTACACCGCTTGTACTCATTTGTTTAATCCAGGCGACAAGTGATACATTAATCCAAGTCAGCGGTTGCTTCAAAATGACTCCCATCAATATTGCCACAACCATTGTAGATAGCAGCGGTACAACAACTAATGGCATAATAGATTCGAACTTTTCACCAACATGTAACTTATTGTGACACCAACGTGCAGTATAACCAGCTGCAAACCCAGCAACCAAGGCTCCTAAAAATCCCATATTAGAACTAGATGCTAATGAGCCCCCAATGAACCCGGCGGCTAAAGCTGGCTTATCGCCAATAGCATATGCAATGTAACCGGCCAAAACTAAATTAACTAAGCCAACACCAATCCAACCAACGGCTTCAATTTGTCCCATATAAAACCAAAAACCAGTTTTATACGCATCAAAACTTGTAATTCCAAAACATAGACCTATCAACTTAGGAACTGCAACTACGAGGGACCCGCCAATAACAACCGGTAACATATATGAAATACCAGACATTAAGTAGCCCTTCCACTCAGCCAATATTTTCTTCATAACTCACTCCTCCATTCTTCATTAAGTTCATTTTATTTAACACGAGCAGCAACCGCTTTGCTGACCTTATCAATAACAGCTTTCGGCTTTTTAATACACATATTAATATCAACTCGAACTGCTGGAATCCCTTCAAATCGATCCATCTTTTCAATTTTTTGATCCGAACCAATCAATAAAAACTTTGCGCTTTTCGCCTCTTCAACTGTAATTTCATTTTTAAGTCCCATTGCACCCTGTTGTTCTACTTTAGCTTGTAAACCTAGTTCCTGCGCTGCTTTTTCTAGCGCTTTCGCCGCCATTGGTGTATGTGCTAACCCTGCTGGGCATGATGTAATTGCAACAAAATCCATATCAGTCATCCTCTTTTTATAAAATTTTTTCCGAACTATTGGTTAATACAGTGTAAACATCCTGAACTGTTTGACTTTCAAGTAATGCTTGACGCTCACGGTCATCCACTAATGCACTCGCAAAGTTAGCTAGAATCTGTAAGTGTGCCTGCTCACTATTTTTTGGAACTAGCATAGCAATTACCTGATTAACTGGTTGGTCATCAAATGTCGGCCAATCTTGAATGCTTATTGTAGAGCGAATGAATAGTACAGCAGGTTGCCGCAGATATTCTGAGATTGCATGAGGAATCGCTATACCGTCCTGCATTCCTGTTGAAGCTTCTTTTTCTCGTTGATACAGCGCTTTCAAAACTGCATCTTCGTTATCTGCAAAGCCAAGTTCAATTGCTTTATGTGCAATAAAGCTAAAAACATCCTCACGTGTTCTAAAATGTTCTTTTAAAAAAATATACTTCTGTTTAAAAATTTCTGTCATATTTGCATTTCCCCTTCACTGCTGTGCTAATGTATCAATAATTTCTTGAGCATTTTGAGCCTTTATTAAGGCCGTCATTCGCTGCCCATCTTGAATCAAATTATAGAAATAACTGTAAATATCATCCATTTGTGTTTCAACCGTGCGATTCAGGGCTACGAAAAATACAATATGGACATTTTCGTGATCCCATTTAATTCCCTTTTTCGACGTCATGATTCCAATCGTTGGTTGCAAAACATGGTCGATATCACCATGGGGAATTGCAAATTTATCGATAATGGTGGATGCAACTTGTTCACGTGCTAACGCTGAATTTTGCATTTGATTATCAACATACCCATACTTTTCTAGCCGATCAGTTAGTTGAATAATCGCCATCTTTTTTTCAGTTGCCTTTGAATTTGTAATAATACCGTTTGGACTTAATAATTTAACAAATGCGTTCCGCGTATACTTTTCTTGACGAATATCTTGACTTAACTTTTCCAATAAGCTGAGTTCTTGGTCATTCAAAAACGGACTGACTTGAATAACCCTCGTACCGCTCATCTTTAACGGGATAGTCGAAATAATAATGTCTGCAGTCACTGTTGAAGTCATCAACTCATTCACAGACAAAGTGCCAACAATCTGAACATCCGGTAGTTTGTCCATGACACGTTGCTTTAGTAACTCCGCCGTACCATAACCAGTGCTACATACAATTGCAAGCTCAACATCTGGTTTTAAGACCTTTCGGCGCTCAATGAACGATTCAAAGTGCAGTGCTAAGTATGCAATTTCATCCTCAGTTAGCTGTAAATGGTATTGCTTTTCAATCGCCATCGCTAATGCTAGTGCTTGATCAAAAGCGACGGGAAAATACGTTTTAACTTGATTACAATACGGATTCGTAATACTAATGCCATTTTTAATGCGAACCAGCGCCGGACGTAAGTGTAGCGTTAGATTACGTAATAACTGATTATCATAATCCGTTAGCACGCTACGTAGCCAGTCGACTATCGTTCGTTCAACTAAGCCGCTTCTATCCAGATCAATGTACCCATCCTCAATGGCCGCGACATGCATATTCAAATAAGCAATTTCTTCATCGGGAATTTCACACTTGAAGGCCACGATAAGCATTTTAACTAATTTGTTGGTACTCGGAGATATTGCCATAGTGTCAAAATTCTGTGTCGTCGTTTGAGTAATAAACTCGCCATTCTTAATTCGCTGAATCGCAATAGTTGTATGGATCAGTAAAGACTCATATTGATATTCATTTACATCAACTTTTAAAATCTTCACAAATTTATTCAGGACTTTTTGCATCTGATTTAAGGTTTGTTTATTGACATATCGTTTCAGGGACTGCGGCACTTTAAATGTGCGTGTCATTTTGCCAGTCTGTTGATTTTGCTTAATCTCTTGTCCCCAATATGACTGTAATAGCTGACCAATCACTCGACGAACATCACTCTCCGAACTATTGAATTTAACACCTTCTGTAGTGGCCGTCAGCTTCAACCCATAATCCATTTTTAAAACATTTAAATCACGTTCCAACGTACTACGACTAATAAAGAAGTGGTCAGCAATATCATCTAATAACACTGGTTTAGATTGCTGTGTCAAGAATGTCATAATGCTAATTCTGCGTTCTTGCTCACTTTGGCTATTATCCTTCAGTATCGGAAACTCAGCCAACAGTCCCTTCGTATTACCACTAAAACGAATACCCTGTCCTCTTTTCCTAACAAGGTGTACACCTTGTTGGTTGACTACCTTTTCCACCTCATTCAGATACTTAGCAATCGTCTTACGAGATGTGCCCGTATACTCCATAATATCTTGATAGTGAACTATCCTTTTTGACAATATCAACTCAATAATCATTCGTGTAAGAGTTGCTGGTGAACTATTCGGCGCCAAATTTATCACTCCCTAACTTTTACAATTCATATGATAATGTAACCGTATACATTATTTAAGCTCATAAAAGTACACTTGTAGCTAGTGTACCTTTCATAAGTTATTATTCTTTGTGCTGTCGGCCATATACTTGAAGATTGCTTTAGAAGTTTAATCTCGAATCCTATTGTGACTAATATTACCCCGATTTTGCGCGTTATCTTACAGGAAGACAAATCATTTACTGAATTAATTAACTATTGATATCAATCATAAAAAAGCAGCGTGATTTCATTATCCTGAAATCACGCTGCTAAGACTATCCAATTACAATATTCCTCAGAACAGTCTAGTATTAACTCTCATTATCAAATGGTGCCTAACTATCTGGTCTCGAATTATCCTTCAATTCAAACTTAACTTTATCCCCCACGAGTTTGACAAATAGTTCCTGGTCAGGCTGAGGATCAAATGGCCCCAAGTCGACAAGAATCTGACCATTATCCGCCACTTCATATCCTTGGTAACGATCGGCAAGCAGATGATAGATTGTTTGGGCTGGTCGCATCCGCTCATCCACCTGAGCGGCCGCCGCCTTCAAGGTATAACCAGTCTGCAATAAATTACTCATCGCGGCTGCCTTGATAACCATTTTCATTGTATACACGCGAGCCTGGCCCGGCTCATCCTCGTTCTTAGGAATAATGTACCCCTTTTTTTGCCAATACCGTAGTTGTCGTGGCGAGACACCAGTCATTCTGCTTAGTTCACTAATGCCAATAGTTAATTGTCCTTTATGAAAAAGCTCACGTAAATCTGCACGCGTCCCGTTAGTCATACTGGCGACTCCTTTCCAAAGTTGCTATTGATATAAATTATAGCATGGAATTTCGTCGCAACCATTAACTCGCTTGGAATTTTCCGTGATTAATTAACTTTTCTGATAATTTGTTTGTAAGTAATCCAGCAATGACTGGGCGGGACGATCCATAATCAGCTGATAATCATCACTGACTGTGGCTAATAGTCCGCGGGCGCCACCGGCATACATCGAGGCCAACATTGGCCCCTCACCATTCTGATTGTACATATCGCTGAAGGCTTGCAAGGACACTGGTCGATACCCGATCAATTGCCCGCTCACTTGACTAAGCACAGTGGCGAGTTCCGGCATCGTGTAAGCTCGGGACTGTGTTAACGTATAGATTCGACCACGTTGTAATAAATCAGGCGTTGTGGCGACTTTAGCAAAAGCGGCTGCACTATCTGCCTGACTGATGAAGCTGAGGGCCTGATCAGCCATTGGATAAACGACGTTGTGCCGTTCAATTAATTCTGGCAAATATGGCACTAACGGATCCGCGTAAAGCGCATTCCGGACAATCGTATAGTTAATATCACTTCCAGCTAATCGCCGGGGCACGTAACCATAAAATGCTGATAATGCAAATGGATTATTCACCTGATCGGCAATGAAACCCATGACTAGGAAATGATGCACATTCGCCTGTTGGACTGCTGCTAAGACGTTCTCAAATTCTTGGACCCGCGAATAACTATCATGACTCTTACTAGGAATATAGATCAGGACATCACTGTCTTGGAAAAATGCGCGTAACTGCTCTGGCTGCTGGTAATCAATAGCCGCAACATGCAAACCTTGTTGTTGGTATACCTGGGCCTTACTGAGTGTATGGACCCCTAAATATAATTCAGTGGTGGCGACTAACGGTCTCATCGCGGCAACAATCTGTTGTCCTAAATGACCAGTAGCACCTGTAATCGCATATTTCAATTTAACTCGCCCTTTCATGTAACTTTATTAGTTACATTTAACTAAATATCGATATATTTGTCAAATAAAGCGGCCGCTTATGATATTAACGTCACCCATTGCCGCCATTAATTCGGAAACATTTCGTCGCTACATCGTTAAAATTAAATACACAGAAAGGGCTACCCTCATTACAAGAGCAGCCCTAAGAAATGCTTTTCTAAAAATAGTTAAGCCCTAATTTGCAACCTGTTGACCAAGGTGCTTCTTTTCAGGCGCCTTCTTAACGTTTTTGACATCATTATCGGAAAAGCCAAACATCCACGTTAACGTAAAGGCGACAATCAAGTCGATAGCAGAGGCAATCAAGAAACCGTAGAAACTAAAATCAAGCCCCTTAGGATTGATGAAGGAGGTCACACCGATCAATGATCCGGCGAAGCCCCACATGTTAACGTTAAACAGTCCGGTCAAGAAACCGCCGACAGCACCACCGATACTTGCGGTAATGAATGCCCGGCCGTATTTCAGATTGATCCCGTACATTGCAGGTTCAGTGACCCCACAGAAGGCTGAGATTGTTGCTGGCCAAGCGAGTTCTTTAATATTAGCAAACTTAGACTTCAGCGCAATTGCTAAGACCGCACCACCTTGGGCAACCATCGTTGCGGAAACAATGGCATTCAAGTAACTGTGTCCAGTTGTCGTAATATCGTTGACAACAATTGGAATAATCGCCCAGTGTAAACCGAAGATAACGAGCACTTGGTAGAAGCCACCGATAATTAAGCCAGAGATGGCTGGACTGAGTTTGTAAATCGCCACAATTCCTGCGGCCAATGCGCCAGACAAAGCTGTAATGATTGGCCCGAGGATGATAATGATGGCTCCAGAAATAATCACAACTTCAAACAACGGTACGAAGATCATCCGTAAGACTGTTGGGATGACCCGCTTGAGCCATGGTTCCAACTTACTTGCTAACCACGCCCCCGCAATCATCGGGAAAATCGAGTAGGTATAGGAGGCAACGTGAACCGGAATGCCAAAGAAGTTCGCATTGATTGCCATTCCCAATAAGTGACCCGTAACCTTTCCGGTTGTTGCCATACTAACAATTGCTGGGTATGTTAAGACCCCACCAATAATTCCCATGATAACCGGATCAGCCCCTAACTTCTTGGCTGCGGTGAAACCAACAAATATCGGTAAGAAGTAGAAGACGGAATCACCCATCGCATTAATAATCACGTAGGTCGGCGTTGTCGCAGAGACGAGGTTGAAGTTCTTTAGTAACGACAAAATCCCCTTTAAGATCCCAGAAGCTGCCAACAACCCAATCACTGGAATCATGGATCCCGTAATAATACCAATCAAGCTGCTAAAACCGTGTTTGACCTTCTGCCACGGCGTCATTTTCTGCCACGCTACCCGGTTCGCTTCCTTCTCCATCGCAACAGCCGAAGCGTCAGCATCCCCAAAGCCTGCGCCTAGTTGACCCACGATTGCATCATACACGTCGGTCACCGCTGGCCCAATCACCACCTGGTACTGACCACCTGCCTTTGCAACATCGATAACGCCCTTTAGGTTTCGGATTACCTCGTCATTGGCCTGCCCTTCGTCCTTTAAGTAAAATCGAACCCGGGTAATGCAGTGAATCACGCTTTTCACATTTACCGGTCCACCAACTTGAGCAATGATTTGAGTCGCCAATTCATCGTACTTGCCGCCCTTACCCTTAACCACCGATGCTTCGGCAACGTGTTCTTTCAATTCAACAACAGCACCGACGACCCCGGCACGGACTTCACCCAGTTCGGGCGTTAGTTTGGTAACCATATCCGCCGTATTCGTTACGGCCATGATTACCGTGGTATCCTTGTTCGCACTAGTAATCGCCGCTAAATCCATCACGGCCACTTTTTCGCCGGCCTCGACCGTATCACCAACTTGCACGTTAACTTTAAACGGTGGCCGATCTGCTAGTTCGACCGTATCGATACCAAGATGAACCAACACTTCCAGACCATTGTTCCCCGTAAAGCCAATCGCGTGCAGACTCGCTGCAACCATCGTTACTTTACCACTGATTGGTGCAACGACCTGTCCATCTGTCGGTTCAATACCAAATCCTTGCCCCATCATCCCTTGTGAAAACACCGGATCGTGAACCGATTCGAGTGGCACTAACTGTCCTGCAACTGGCGTTAATAAATGCACTTGCTTCATAGCGATTCTCCCCCTTTGACTAATCAATAATCGCGTTGTTAACAAACTAATTTCGGACACTGGTTGTTATAAAATCACTAATAATTGCCAATCCATCCAGTGACCAACTGTCAGGCCCTCCTAACTAATCAAGTAACGCCCTTAACCATAAAAGCGCTTTCTTTTATAAACATAATAATAGCCGCCCCTATTAAGTCGGTCAATAAAACCCGATTAAATTAAGGCGGTTCACTTGAATTTAGGAACTTATTTAATTAGTTTGCCAAACTTTGTGAAGCAAGTGTTAATCTTTGCGTTGCAAGAAAGGACCGTTCGAAATCAGCCGTCGTTTTGACCTGTTTACCGAAATCAACAATCAGTGCGTGCCACTCCCAAGCCGTCGTTAAATCATAATGCCACGCCTGCATAATCAGTTGTTGGGCCTTTAAGTAGTTGCTCGGTAACGGTTGGTTAAGCCAGCCGAATAGGCGCCGCAAATACGTGTCAATAATGATCGTTGGCTGATGAAAAACGTACATGCTAAAGTAGTCAGCCGTTTCATCGCCAATACCGCGCAGGGCGATTAGTTCACGCCGCAATTGTTCTGCTGGCAAGGCTCGCATCACGGTCAAGTCAAAATCATACTGTCCACACCACGCTGCTAAGGCTTTTAAAGTTGGAACTTTGCGCGTATAGAAGCCCGCAGGTTTGACTAAAGTCGTCAGTTCAGTATCAGTCAATGCTAGTAACTGCCGAGGCTCAAAGTCAGTGGCTGCTTTTAAATTAGCCAGTGCGTAATCCACGTTGCGCCAGTTGGTATTCTGAACGAGAATACCGCCCCAGAGAATCTCCCAAGGCGTCTCGGCAGGTGGGATTCCGGCTTGGAGCCAGTGCCGGGGCCCCATGGCAGCTAACATCTGCTGATACAGTGTCTCAATGGTCATTGTTAGCCCTCCTCACATGAATTGATTAATGTTGAGACCAATAATTTGATCTTACAAAAAAATAGTCGTAACGGCAAAACATCAATCCGCTACAACTATTGTTTACGCTTGTTTATTAGTCATCTACCACCGTACTGCGCTTAACAGCTAGCACAATGTCAGCCTTCCGATTTTCAGGCTTGATCTTTTCTTCAAAGTCCAATTCGGCATCCTTAAACAGGTTCTGAATCTCAGTATTAACTAACGACAAGTCGCGTGAATCCCCAGCTTGTTGGCGAATATAGACCACATATTGATCTGGTAATTCTTCAAGATCATATTCCACATCTTCGTCATTCAAAATAACATAAATCAACTTACGTTCTTTGTTCATTTGAAACTTCCCCTTATCAATTATTTTATCCGAATTAGTCGTTTGCGGCTAACTGGTGAGCAAACTTAAGGTAGTCAGCCACACAATGGTCTAACCACTCAACGACCTTATTGTCCGTAAGGTCCCCATCGGCATTCATCTTGTCCTGCACCGCGCTCAACAAGAATTCATTTCCAGGCAGAATCTGCATCCCAACTCCGGGTGAATCTAAAACTTGCCGTAAATGACTCTGCGCTCGCACTGTCCCCAAGGGTCCCATTGTGGCCCCTAAAATCATAGCTGGTTTCCCAATTAACGGTCGTTCAACACGCGATAGCCAATCAATCGCATTTTCCAAGACACCTGGAACACTATGGTTATATTCCGGTGTCACAAAAATGACGCCATCCGCGTCCATGACCGTCTGCTTAAAGGCTTGCACCTCCGCGGGGGCTTCTAGCTCGATATCCTGATCATAAAAAGGCAACGCGCCCAAGTTAGGAATCGTGACATCCAGTTGATCGGCATACCGTTTCTGAACAAACGTTGCTAACTTACGATTATATGAGGAACGTCGAATGCTACCGACGAGTGCGATAATCTTCATCGTGTGAAAAACTCCTTTAAGTTGTAATTACTTTTAGTATACCCCTTTTTTGGCAAATAGTCGGAACCGGTTACAAAAAACCAGCTGCTTTCATCAAAATTTTAATCTTAACTGCTGAATATTCAGTCAGTTTAGCAATTCCAGTCCCCCATCCGCGTAACTGCCATTATCTTAAGTCTAATTTTAAACGAGGTGAGACATTCATTAGCGGGCCTGATTATTGCTTGCTCATCGAAATAACTACCAGACATAATAATCGAGGCAGTGCTTTATCGCCATCACAGGATTAATAAACTTTCACAAATGTTTCTTAACTTTTTTCAAAACCAAACGTCCATTGTTAGTGTGATGAATAGAGTCTGCTATACTATTGATTAGAGAAATTGATTGGGGGGTTAATCGTGTATTATCGTGGTGAAGCACTTGACTTTTTGAATATGCTACATACTACAGGTGCCGCGCCATTAATGCGTTCGCGAATCGTTTTTTCCAGTCAGATCGACGTGGAACGCTTAAAGGCTGCCGTGCTCGCTTCCGCACAAATCGTACCCGAGATTTTCGGTCATTATCAAGCTGACCGTAATCGTTTCGTTGTTACTGATCAACCAGTCAACCAAGTTATTCAGGAAGTTCAAAGCCCGTATAGTCCTGAAAACACTGATTTTGATTTTACGAATAGTCCGCAACTACGGTTATTTGTCATTCATCACGGTGACTACGATGTCTTACAAGCCTTTATGAGCCACCTACTAACGGACAATCGTGGGTTTAAAGAATATCTGTACCTGCTCGCACAAGCCTACAATTATGCCGATCTCACGAATTTGCATAATGAACGGCGACTACGCCCAGTTATCACTAAGTTGCAACGTCAATTTGCACGGCCACACGGTCATGCACCCATTGTTACCGGTATGGTTAAACTACCCCATTATCCGGGAATTAACTTGCGGCACGGTGGTCACGTAATGCTCAGTAGCACGCAATTCATGCGCGTCCGACGAATGGCTAAGGCCCAAGACGTCGGTATTAGCGAGGCCATTTTGGCGGCATACGCTAAAGCACTCCAAGTTTTAACTGGTCATACAACCGTGACATTGCCGTGCCCAATCGACCTGCGCCGCTTCACGACTGAAGATGCGAACGTCACCCAAATCGCTAATTTAACCGTCAATGTTTTTCTGACAATCAAGGTAGATATTGATGCACCTTTTAGTGAGCTCGTCAATCAAGTCCACGACTTGTTAACGGTCGAGCGTACGCGGGTCGCCTTCCTTTATCGACTTAGCAATTTACAGAAAATGAACCATACAATGCCAATCACGGTCATGCGTAAAATGACCAAACGCTGGTTACCACAGCCTGCGCTCCGGTATACCAACTTTGGTGTCGTCGACCAGGAACGGCTTAAATTTCATGACTTGACGGTCGTCAATTGCGTCTTCTCGGGTGCCTTCCAGTGCTCACCCGTTATGGAAATTGCCGCCAGCACGTTTGCCGGAACCTGTACATTGAGCTTCAATAGCACCGGGTCCGAACGTGACTACCAGTTATCCATGAAAATCCTGGAAAACATTCAAGCTCAACTGCTAGTGTGGGCACAAGCAGATGCTCAAGTAGCCACAACTGATAATGTGACGTTGCGCCACCAAGCATAATTAAGTCAATTGATAGGCCTTAAATACCGGCCACAAAAAATCCCAAGCTAAATGAGCTTGGGATTTTTTATGGCCGCCGTTAATCTGGCTATCAGTGTGATTATGGATTATTTAGAATCATCCAGCTAATGACGACTAGTCATCCGGCCGAATCGTTTCCGAGTAATGACTTAACTGGTATATCGGTGCCCGTCGTGCCAATATTGCTGGTGCTTTGTGAATTTTCACTAGGCAACCAGTTTGCCCACTTGGGGTCAGTCGAACATCATAATTTTGAAAACTAGGGCGTATTGGCGTAGTCACTGTCAGTGGTCCAATAACGCGCTGTAAGCCAATCTGAATATTTGCTAGGTGTTGGAAAGGGCTCCCAACTAAATTACTTAAAAAGCCATCATATAGGCGCCATAGTGCCCCGGCGGACGGCACCCAGACTGGTTGTCCAGCGGATGCTTGTAATTGGAATCGTAACGTCACGCACTGCCGGGTCACGGTCAACTGAATCGGTCGAACCTTCAACCGAGTAGTAGCGGCTTTTAGGACTGCAACTTGTGCCAACGCTTGGGGAACATCATAGCTCGCCGCAAATACTGGGAACTGATTAGTGGGTACCTGCCGTCCTTTTTCCGTAGTCGTAAGTTGCCGGATAACTTTCATCATTGCTTCAAGGCCAAGTACATATGCGCGTTCGTATTGGACCCGCTCAACCGGTAATGCTGGTACAATTAATTGCGTCATTTTACCACCTCTATCCACATTCACTTAATTATCGTTAGTTTACTCACGTCCTCAGCCCCAGTAAAGCCTTTTCAGCTATTTCGTTAATTAATTTTGTCAAAAGTTTCATCTAGTAATGTTTCTAAATTGGAATCCTTCTAAAAAGTGTGGTTTAATAAGGGTGAATATGATAAAAGGAGGAACCGCGTCGTGGCAGAAGATATGTTGACCCAAGCCTTGCAGCAATTAAAGGACCATAAAATCCGTGTAACGCCGCAACGGCAAATCATTCTTAATTATTTGATTACTCACCATAATCATCCATCCGTCGAAACCATCTATCAGGAATTAGCAACTCAATTACCTAACCTGAGCTTGGCAACGGTTTACAATACGTTAAAACTTTTTGTCGACTTAGGAATCGTAATTGAATTACAAAATGGCGATGCTGGCACCCACTATGACTTTTTCGGACGACCACATTATCACGTCGTTTGTGAGAATTGTGGTAAAATTACTGACGTTTTCGAACCCGACCTCCGCAGTGTCGAAGCCAAGGCGGCGGAACTCTCTGGGTACTTGGTTACGGGTCACAATATGGAAGTCTATGGATTATGCCCAGACTGCCAGAAACTACTCAATGTAACTAAAACAGCTGATTTAAAGCGATTGAAATTGACGCACAGTGAATAGAACCAGTTCAATGGCAACCGGCTATTTAGCGCGCTGGTTATCCTAAAACAAAAGGAACACTTTCAGTTTTCCTGTATTAGTCCCTGTCAACCTTAAGCGGACTATCACAGCCTGAAGTGTTCCTTTTAATTTATACGATAAGCTGATTTTACTTACGCTTTAATCAGCATCACAATCGGAGGACGCTTTCGGAATACCAATCAGCAATTACACGACCGGTAGCCCTCAACCCCCTGGCCGGTATTAATGTTGTGGGACTTCTTCCAGCATGCCATAGAACTGTGACTTGTCAGAGAAATCAGCCATATAGGCCCCGTTCAATCCGGCCTTTTGCCCGATTATTCCTAAGTCGATCATTAGCTTTTCTTCTTCATCTGGAAAGTGTAACCGTCCCTTAATGGCTACACTACGAATATAGTTTACTAGGCGATTGACTAAGGCTTCTGGGTTCTTAGTCGTAGTAATTTTTTTATCGACCTGCATTAATACATCAATAATATCCAATAAGTCCCCCGACTGATCAGACCACCCACTTAACCGGACGATTAGTCCCTTAATAGCCTCTTGAGCTTGTTGTCGTAATTCTGATTCTCGCTGCATTAATAAAGTCCCCCTCTATATGATTCGGATTACCATAATAATTTCAAATTATAGGTATCTTTATATACACTTTTATTATACACGCTTATGATTGCATTCAAAAAAACATTCATAAACGTGCAAAAAACGCCCATCAACGTAAAAAAGTCCGAGCTTTCACCCGAACTTAACCCCACTTTAATTTACTAATTACCCTAACGTTCCTGTCCAAACGCAAAATAGAGCCACGGTCCAAATGGTTGTACAAAGGCTAATAACAACCAGCCAAGTCGATGTCCTCGGCGAAATGACTTCGCCGTCAAGACATCCGCAACCACAATTGTGGTTGCGGTAATCTCCATGGCGGCAACGGGTAACAACCGTTGCTTTAATTTACGTTTGATCCGTGGTGGCATTTGATTGTGATGACGAAATAGTCCCATATTGACGCCTCCCTTAATTATTACCAACATTATACCTTGTTAATTAAGAAAGCGCTATCTTGATTCATACCCTTGTGGGGCTCGCCCGACAAACTTAGTGTCTGGGATCGTCAATTCATCAATAACCGCTTTCCCATGCAGTAACTGGCGCGTTGTCACACCGACCTGTCCTCGATCGATTGTAATGATTTGGTAACTACTGCCCTCATGAACATAATGATGATGTGGATCATGGCAATCGATCGCATAGGCCGCAGAACCGGCCACCACATTCAGAATATTATCTCCAATCAAATAACTTGAAACAAAGTGAACGTGACCAGAGAATACGCCGCCTAAATTATGTCCCCGAAGCACCGATAACAGCGCCGGCGTATTTTGTAAAATCGCATAGTGCATATTTGTCATCGTCGGCCCATCTAGGGGGTGATGCAAAAATAGAAAAGCCCGCTTTGTCGGTGCCTGTCGTAGATGTTTTCCCAACCATTGTAGCTGTTGTGGTGCCAACCAGCCTGCCTCATAACCGCTAACCTTTGAATCCAAAAAATAAAAGTCGTTGTTGCCAATCCGCATGCGACTCGCGTAGTATGGTCCCGGGTCAGCCGGCAAATACCCTTCGTAAAACGCCGCTCGCCGATCATGGTTTCCAAGGATAACTCGAACATGACAATCAAATTCAGCTTCCATCGTATGGATGATTGCGTGCAGCCGCTGATAATCGTCAGCGCTACCGTCATGAATCAAGTCCCCGGTAAAAACAATCAAATCTGGCATGGTTGGTAATCGCCGAATATCATCAATAATATTGGCAAGCTTGCCCCAGGGATCGTACTGCTGACCATGTGCCGGTACTTGGCCGCGGGGGGTTAAATGTAGATCAGAAATCTGAATAACTTGTAAAGGACGCAATTCGATCCTCCCTCTCATACTTTAATCACCAGATGGTTATCTCTAATATAGCGAGCTAACGTAAAGTTTTACCAATCTTCATATAAAGTAACTGTAAAGTTTGTGCTAACCTCTCTTTACGCACCATTGAAAAGTGCCCCCACAGCAACACCTTTCACCAATAGTTCAGCCATCACCCGTATTGCCCTCATTATACTGAAACCACATTATCGGCAGCACGTGCCCAACGGCTTTACTGTAAGTCTTCAGTATATCCGCATCTTATTTCGCCGTCCCCCAGAGCTAGTTGTTCTTGACATCAGCACTTGGCACATGCCACCCGTGTTTCATACTGAGCTAGCTAGTCTGACGCGTAATCTCATAATTTTTGGTTGACAAGCCCACCTTTTGCCGCCACCATGAAGATAAGCTTTAATAACATCATACGAGTGAGGGATTATTTTGAAAAATATGTTTGTCGGGCCCCATGTGGCCCTTGCTGTTCCCCAGCCAGAAGATTTTGATGAGATCAGTGACTGGTACACTGACGCCGATTTTGTTCGTAAAATGGATACGGCTGCCGCCCGACCACTGACCGGTGAAGAACTCGAACGAACTTACCGTAACCTTGATCGGAATACCGAATACTACTTTCACGTTCATAGTTTAGAAGACGACCACTTATTAGGCTTTGTCACCCTATTCAATATCGAATGGCATAACCAGGTTGCCCAATTAGCCATCGCAATCGGTGATCCCGACGAACGCGGCCATGGTTATGGTACCGAGACACTCAGCTTGATTTTGAACTACGCTTTTAACGAATTGAATCTTTACAAAGTCTGTTTGGACGTCATCGCAACAAACCCCGCCGCTATCGCTGTTTACCAGAATAGTGGTTTTGAATTTGAGGGCACCAATAAGCGTGCTATCAAGCGTGATGGGCAACGAATCGACCTCTATCACATGGGCTTATTTGCGGCTGATTTCCAGCCCCGCGTTACTTTAAACTAATTAATCAGCTCAATTAGTTGCAGCCAATAACTTTTGCAATTATAATAGTCGCAGATTGATAGAAAGTGACCAACTGACTGTCAATCCTTAATATTCTTTAGTTTTTTCGATTATTAGTGCGTTGCTGCCATAATGCAGCTAATAATCACTTTCATTCATAGACTCCCCCAAGTCTGATGAATGGGGTTCATCAAAGCCCCCACTTTGATGTTTCCTACTCCTTGACCACTACATCCGCTGATGTGGTGGCTTTTTTATTGCCGTCTAAAAAAGCCGTCATGGGTATGCAATCCCCACAACGGCCTGCTATTATCTTGTAATAGCCAAAACAAGCGGTTCAACAACTGCCTGTTTCGATTAGATCCAACTGGTACCCAATCTACTCACGAGTAAATTATGTGCCACCAAGATTTAATCTTCTTCCAACTCAACATTGCTGTTCGTTCGACGAGCAATGAACCATTCCTTGACTTGAATTAAAACCCACGCGATTCCCGCTGTAAAAAGCAACAACATTAGTGTCGAAACAATAATGACGATCACAATCTGAACGCCTTCTGCCTTTAACACGTCTAACTTAGTTACTAACGCGATCCCTGATGGAATGAAAATCAAGCTGATAAATTGGACGAAAAAGTTGCTAACACCCGCCACCTGCTCAAGTTTGACCACTTTAAACGTTAACAGCAAGTATAGTAGAATCATCCCAATCAACGGTGTCGGCATTGGGAATGCGGGCCAAATCTTATTGACTAAATTAGCAATTAAACTACTAGCCAATAAAATCAAACCATAAATCACAATTTGTGTAATAAACGCGCCTTTTTTCATCGAATCCCTCCCGGACCATCTAACCTAAACCAATCAACTGCGCAAACCCTGGAACCATAAAATTAACAAGAATACCGGCAATCACAAAGGCGATTGCACCAGTTGCGCCCGCAGCCTCGCTCACTTCAATCGCTTTAGTGGCACCAACCGCATTACCGGCAATTCCGAATCCTAACCCGGCACCGAGCGGATTCTTGTGCAATTTGAACCAGCGAATAAAATGGTCGCCTAACGCGTAAATCAAAACTGAATTCAGAATGACTGCGAACGCCGCAATGGCTTGATCGCCACCCACCGACTCAGCCACCGGTAAAGCAATTGCTGTCGTTGCTGCTTGTACTAACATGGCACCTAACGCTGCATCCGTCAGACCGAGCAACCGTGAAATCCCATAGATACCAAATAATGACAGCCCTAACCCAATCGCTAACGCAATCACAATGACATCCCAATGTTTCTTAAAGATATCATTACGCTTATATAGTGGCACCGCAAACGAGACGGTGGCGGGCGCCACAAACCAGAATAACCAGTCGCCACCAACCTGGTACGCTTCATAAACTTTTTGCACGGGTGCCTTTAGAATCGACGCAATCAATACCAATAAACCAATCCCGAGCAGCATTCCAAAAAATAACGGTTGGAATAACACAAAGCGATTTGTTTTGTGATATAAATACTCGCCAATCCCATACACCAAGATCGACAGTCCGATCCCGAAAAACGGATTATTGAGAAGATAGCTCACATAAGTTCCTACTTTCTTTTAGTGAAAAGAGTGACAAAAAAGGTGCCCCATCCGGGTCTAGTCATCATTAAATGGTGGTTAGGCTCAGAACAGTGCACCAACACGGTTCTCATTTATCATTAATTAATTATAACACATCAAAGTAATTTTTAATAGTAGGTTAGTTCGTCAAATTTAATCAACTGTATAAAACATCAATGCGTAAGCGCCAACACCGGTGTGCGTCGCAATAATTGGACTAGTACGCGCAACCAGTGGCGTTACTTGTGGAACGACTTGTTGGAGAAGCTTTTCTGGCGCTTCCGCAACGCTCGGTTCGCCGACGTAAGAAATTCCAGCCGCTTCGACTCGAGTCGCATCCGCTAATTGGTCTAGAATTTGTTCCTGCGCTTTGATTAGCGCCTTTTTCCCGCGCCCCCGCGTATAAAGTTTTAATTTTCCGGCTTCTAATTCAAAGACAAATTTTAATTTAATCAAATTCGTGACCATGCCAGCCAACTTAGGGACGCGCCCACCTTTGACCAAATTGTCGAGCGTATCCACGAACAAGTAGGTCTTAGTATGCTGCCGAATGACGGTTATCTTCGCCAAAATTGTGGCCATATCCGCACCGGCGTGAGCCATCCGTGCTGCTGTAAGCACTTGAAAGGCCATCCCACGGTCAGCCGCCTGGGTATCAATAACTGTCACATCGCCACTAGCAAGTTTGGCAGCTTGGCGAGCAGCATTGACCGTCCCACTCAATGTCTCCGTCAAATGTAGTGATAATACTTGGCTACCATCCGCTGTCAATTCATCGTAGCAACTGACGAAATCACCAATTGGCGGCTGGCTAGTCGTTGGCAAGACTGGGCTGACTGCCATCTGTTGGTCAAATTCCGCGGTACTAACTGCCGTATCTGCAATCAAGTCGCCACCGAACCCCACGAGTAACGGAACCACTTTAATATTATACTGTGCAATCTCGGCCGTCGTTAATTGGACCGACGAATCGGTGACGATTTTAATTGTCATATTTGGAAAACACCTTTCGATTAATTTGTGCTTCATTATAGCACCTCAGAGTCTAGGACCAATAAAAACTGCGTCACACCAGCATTTAGCCACTCATATTGATTTATGACGGTCATCATTTCGTTATAAACTTTGTAAAAATCGTCATATTTTTTCGTTCCATGACCTAACTTTTTCGTCTGAAAATCATGCTTTTAAACTTTTCGCGTCACACTTTCTTCACGCGTCGCCGCTATACTATGTTTATAGTCATTAAGGAAATCCCAATCCTTAACGACCCCCTAACTTTAATGATTACTTCCCCAAGTAATGATGTGTGTGTACTTAATTACATTTTACCGATTTACTTCCCTTTTCCTCCGTATTTCCCCGATACGGAGGTTTTTTAATGCCTTCAAGTAGTTGTGGCTCACGCGTGAACACCGTATTAACCATAATCATTGCCAATCCAATTTCCACCATAAAAAACGCGCCAAGGCGAGAAACAAACTTCTCAACCTTACCGCGTATCGTGGTCCTAATACTTATTTCATCTTATCGAGATCTTCTGGTGCAATAAAAAAACTGACCTGTCCCGTTTCTAAATCAACATGCGCCTTCACTTCAACACCTTTAGGAAAAATCCAGCCTTTCCCAGTATCTAACTTTAACGGCATTTCCCCATACGTTTTGGTTCGATACGTCTTTTCCATCAGAAAACTCCTTCGCTCTTTGCCAATTACGATTAACTGGGCTAATTATATAATCTGACGTCGTTTCTCGATAGTAAAGACACTTTCCAATGGCTTTCTTCAGTAGGAATGTCACGCTAAATCTGATAGAATCGGATTAACATTAAACCACTTAGGAGGGGTCGACCTTGTTCTATTCGTTTTTTGATCCGACTTACCTATTAGTCATCATTGGACTGATTATCTCAATGGCCGCATCGGGTTACGTTAATCGGACATTCCGGCATTATGATGCCTATCGTAGTCAATCTGGCACAACCGGCACCGATGCAGCTCGCTTTATTTTAAGCCAATCTGGTATCAATGATGTTGGTGTCCAAAAGATAAGCGGGGATCTGACCGACAATTACAACGGTCAAACTAAGATTCTCAGCCTATCAGAAGCCACAGCAGATTCAACCTCTGTGGCCGCCATCGGAGTTGCGGCCCACGAATGCGGACACGCAGTTCAAGATCACGTTAACTATTGGCCAATGCGCTTGCGGACCGCCCTCGTGCCCATCACGAACATCGGTTCAAGCTTATCATTACCACTAATCATTATCGGCGTTTTATTGAGTTACAACCAAACACTGATTCACATTGGGATTTTACTCTTCTCACTGGCGTTATTGTTCCAACTTGTCACGCTTCCAGTTGAATTCAACGCCTCAAGACGCGCCCTCCAGATTTTATCTGATGGGCAAGTTTTGACTCGCGACGAAGTTCCCATGGTGCGTAAAGTGCTTGTCGCGGCGGCTTTAACCTATGTTGCTGCAGCCCTGTCAACATTCTTACAATTACTACGACTAATTATTCTATTCGGTGGTAATCGTGACGATAACTAATCGCGCCAAATGGCAGTGCCCACAGCCAGTCACCAAAATCTGCTTGGTCACTATCAACTTAGCGTCGCCGCAAACTTGTTATTACTAGCATTGATTGCGAATCAAAATAGTCACTTCAAAGGACAACTTTTGAAGTGACTATTTTCTTTGGCCCCAAACAGTCGATCATCGCACCTCGCCAAGGCATTCCGTAAGAACGTTGATGATTCTTCACACTTCTTAATAAAGCCTTTCCCTTTTTTTCATGACATTCGCCATGTTCAGTCACAAATTCTTCACACAACCTCGGTATGATTACATCATAGCAATTGAGGTTAACTCAATCAGCTATAACACAACCTAAAATTTTTCATTTACTCCTCCAAAGTAATGAAATTCATAGTAACATGTGATTCCCCGTCACATGTTTACCCTACTCCTTTTTCCACCGTATTCCCCGATACGGTGGTTTTTTTGTTTTTCTCGTCCGCTCTATTCGCACCTACCGACTACTTTAATACGTCATAGTAATCATATTTGTTGTACTTTTTACATTATTAAACCAAAATATAACTAATGATTAACCATGCTTTTTAGTTATTCATCTGTTAAGGGGGAGATTTACTGATGAAGCAAGTATCGATTATTGGCGCTGGTATTGGTGGCTTAACCGCTGCAGTACGGCTTCAAAAATTAGGTTATAATGTTACGATTTATGAGCAAAACGCGCAACCGGGTGGCAAAATGAACCAGATTGTTAGCCAAGGATTTACATTTGACGTGGGGCCGACGATCGTCATGATGAAAGACATCTACGAAGAAGTCTTTCGCTTTTGCGGGGTCGATCCGCACAACTATTTACCATTCGAAGAAGTTCAACCTTTGATGCACCTTGTCTTTGGTGATCAATCTAGTCTAGATTTGTCACGCGATCTCCCAACATTAATTGCCGAGATTAACCGCATTGCGCCTGATGACGTCAATGGTATGTTAAATTTTTTAGCGGATATTTATCACCGGTATACCATCGCGAAGCCTAATTTTTTAGAACGATCATTTCGTAACTGGCGTGACTTTTATAACCTACCCGCTCTGTATGCAGGACTACAGTTACGCACCTTTAACAATGCCTACAAAAACATTGCAAAATTTATCAAGAATGAAAATCTACGTAATTCATTAGCCTTTCAGACACTGTATATTGGGATTTCTCCCTACCAGGGCCCGTCGCTATACAACATTATTCCGATGATTGAGCTCTTCTACGGGGTCTATTTTTTAAAGGGTGGTATGTACACAGTTGTCAATAGTCTCGTTAAGTTATTCAAAGAACAGGGTGGTACGTTAAAGCTTGCCACACCAGTTCAAGAAATTATCATCAAAGATAAAGTTACTGTTGGCATTCGTGTCAATAATCATCCGATCCACAGTGACTATGTCCTATGTAATGCTGATTTTCCAACCGCCATGACGACACTGATTCCAAATGAGCAAAATCGTGGTCAGTACACAGATCAAAAAATTGCCAAAATGGATTATTCATGCTCATGTCTCGTCTTGTATTTAGGACTAGACAAAAAATACCCAACCGAAGCATTACACACGATCCACTTTGCACAAGATTTCAGCAAAAACGTCGCCGATCTATTTGACAACGGCAAGTTACCAGAAGATCCCTCGTATTATGTCTATGTTCCATCAAAGATGGATCCAAGTTTAGCTCCCGAAAACAGTGAGGCACTCTATGTTTTAGTACCAGTTCCTGAGCTCTCAAAGTTTAATGACTGGTCACCAACAACACTGAAGAACTATCGTCAACTAATCATTAACAAACTAAGACAAACGGCTACCTTCAGCGATATTGAACAGCATATCGTTGTCGAAAAGCAGTTTACACCGGTTGACTTCAAAGAACAGTTTGGCGCCTATAACGGAGCCACTTTCGGCTTACGACCGACGTTAAAACAAAGTAATTATTATCGTCCCCATAACAAGTTCGACTATGCCGACCATCTTTATTTTTGTGGTAGTAGCACCCACCCTGGGGCCGGTGTTCCCATTGTTATGCAAAGTGCTAAATTAGCCGTTGAGGAGTTGATTAAAGATGACCAAACTAATGCCTAAATTCGAACAACATCGCACTGACTTTGCGTACTGTCAAACAATTACTAAAAGGTCTTCTAGCGCATTCTACACCGCCTTCTCGCAATTACCACTAGAACGCGCTTGGAGTATTTACGCCGTTTATGCTTTTTGTCGAACAGCCGACGACCTCGTTGATGTTGACCATGATATTGATGGTCTAATGGCATTGCGCCAATCATTGACCACCTTTGCCAATGGTCATGTCCCAGACCACCCAATGTGGCGCGCACTGGCCGTCGTTTTTGAGACTTATGATATGAATCTTGACGTCTTTTTCGATATGCTCACTGGTCAAGAACAAGACGCGACTTTTAAACAACCTCAAACTCAGCAAGCACTTGAAGACTATTGCTATTACGTCGCCGGATCGGTTGGTCTGATGATTTTGCCAATGCTAGCAACTAACCCGCAATCACTTGTCAAACCAGCCGTAGAATTAGGCAGCGCCATGCAACTCACCAATATTTTAAGAGATGTTGGTGAAGACTACCAACGTGGCCGAATCTACCTGCCATCAAAACTATTGGCACACTATCAGCTCAATCCAACTGACTTGCATGGCCCCATCCCATCTGCCAATTTTATTCGGCTTTGGGAACATGAAGCACAGATTGCCATGAACAAGTACGAGGCTGCATTAACCATGATGCCACAAATTGATCCCGTCGCCCGGCCATCGCTATTAGCCGCCACTTTGCTTTATCGTGAATTATTGCTAATCGCACGTGAACAACACTACCCAATTTTAAGTCAGCGCGTCTTTTTGACAGATGAACGTAAAACGCAGGTCCTTAATCAAGTTAGCACTAAAGTGCATGAACTAGCCCTTAAGGAGGCTTAATGCGACTTGAATCGGTATCATACTTGGCACGACGAAATCTGTCCATACCGGAATATTGACCACCCACAAATAATTTTTAGTTTTTTCACCAGTCAAGTAAGCGATTTAGTTACCTTTTAACAATCAAACTACTATACTAAACATATAGTGACTGGACATCTCCTTCAGCCACTTGAACCTTTTTCATTTACTCCTCCAAAGTTAATGAAAAACAGGCTCGCTGGGGATGCCACCTAGCGACCAATGCAATTTATAGGTCATCGCCCGCCGCGATGGCCTTTTATATTACTAGAATAATATAGTTACATCTCACTTCTAATCGGCGTATCATATTATTGAGAGATTAGAGGAGTGATATTTAATGAAAAAAACACGCGCCGTAGCCGGAATTAGTGCTCCTGTGGCAATTTTTTCGGCCGCCCTATTCGCGAGTGAGAAGCTCTACGATTTTGCTTTCAAGCGTGTTGATTACGTGCCCGAAACTTCGGCAGATAAACAAAAATACGCCGATGCCTACTACGCTTATGTCGATTGGCTACACCGACAGCCCGTTCAGCAGTGGCAACTGAACGCTAATGACGAGGCCAATCACCTTGTCGCACAGTACGTTCCTGCTAAAACAACCAGCAACCGAACCGTTATTGTTTCCCATGGCTACAAAGGTGATGGTGAAACGATGGCAAATTACGCTTATATGTTCCATCAAATGGGCTATAACGTCCTCTTGCCCGACGATCGCGGCCATGGGCAAAGTGCCGGCAAGTACATTAGCTTTGGGTGGCAGGATCGCCGCGACTATTTAGGCTGGATCGATAAAGTCGTCCGTATCAATGGTCGTCACACGGATATCATCCTTTTTGGTGTCAGCATGGGTGGTGCGACCGTTGAAATGATGAGCGGCGAAGACCTTCCATCACAAGTTAAGGCCATCATTGCCGATTGTGGTTATTCGAGTATCGAGGAAGAACTCGCTTACTTATTAAAGCGACAGTTTCACTTACCAAAGTATCCGTTTGTGCCCATCGTTAGTTTTATTAACCGCCACCGTATGGGCTATTATTTAAGCGACGTCAGTTCTGTCGAACAGCTCAAACATAACCATCTACCGATCTTCTTTATTCACGGTGACAAGGATGTCTACGTCCCAAGTTGGATGCTCAAAGAAAATTATCAGGCCGCTAAGGGCCCCAAGCAGATGTGGCAGGTTCCCAACGCCACTCACGCCGAGAGTTTTTGGATCGATCCTGCCGAGTATCAACGACATGTTACAGCCTTTTTAAATCACTATGTTCCTGATAAATAAAATTCAGTCGAAAAACCGTATGCGCTATTCACTACGCATACGGTTTTTTTGACCGCTTAAGTTTTTTATGACTGGCTAATGATTCGGGCTAAGCGGTCCGCCATCCGTTCCAGATTGGCTGGTCCCTGCGCCATGGCTTGATCTAAGGTCATGACTTGATCGACAATCGGTAAAACGGCCGTGACCCCCTGTTTGGCAAATGTTTCATTTGCACCTTTCTGCCGACCAACTAATAAATAGCAAGGCTTGCCGGCCGCTTGGGCTAACTGACTGAGCTGAATTGGTACCTTGCCCATAAAACTCTGATCGTCGACTTGGCCTTCACCAGAGATAACTAGATTCGCTTGGGCCACTTTCGTTTTAAGATTGCTCATTTCAGCTAACAATTGAAAACCAGAGCAAACGCGGGCGTGTAAAAAGTAACGTAATGCAAACCCAATACCACCGGCAGCCCCATCGCCTTCGTGGGCACTCACCGCACCAGCTGCGACCGTCATATAGTGAGCTAAAGCGGCATCGTGAACCTGAATTTGAGCAACCGGTAATCCTTTTTGTGGGCCAAAAATCTTAGCTGCGCCGTTCGGTCCCGTTAGCGGATTCGTCACGTCCGCTGCACTAATGAACGAGACTTCAGCTAATTGTGGCAACACATGTCGATCGTCAATCTTAGTGACCCGACTTAAATCAGCGCCAGTCATGGATAACTCTTGACCATCGGCAGCCCAAAAACGATAACCGAGCGCACGTAGGATTCCGGCACCACCGTCGACCGTTCCGCTACCACCTAAGCCCAGAATAATCTGACGGGCGCCACGCTCAATCGCATCTTTAATCAGTAGCCCGGTCCCATAGGTATTCGTTGCTAACGGCGTCAAGGTCGTCGTGACAAACTGGATTCCGGATGCAGCCGCAACCTCAATCACTGCCATTTTTTCAGTGGCAAAGTAGCCATACGTTGCAGTCACTGACCGTTGCGCCAGATCCACCGTTGATGCCGTAATAGCTTGTCCACCAGCATGGTTAGCCAGCCACGCCGCCACCGTTCCTTCACCACCATCGGCAATCGCAACTTGAGTAGCGGTGATTCCGTGAGCCGCAAATCGTTTAGCCACTATTCGGTTGGCCTGAATGCTCGTGATGGAATTTTTAAATGAATCAATTGCGATCAAAGCGTGCATATTAACGTCTCCCTATTGACATAATTACTTTTAGTATAATCATTACAGCGGGCGCGAGCAATTCATATCAGTTGTCAGGTTTCTTAAAACTCGTTAAGCTTAAGTTACCAAAATTTTAATGGAGGCTGATAAATCATGACAAACAAATACGATTACGATGTGTTATACATTGGTGCGGGTCACGCCACGTTTGATGGCGCCGCACCACTCGCCAAGACTGGTGTTCGCGTCGGTGTGATTGAGAGTGGTCTGATTGGGGGCACCTGCCCTAATCGTGGTTGTAACGCCAAAATCACTCTTGATGAACCTGTCAAATTAACGCGGGAAGCAGCACGCCTCAATGATATTTTGAGCAGTGCACCAACCATTAATTGGACGGCCAACGTGGCCCATAAACAAGAGATTATTGATCCCTTACCAGCAGGCCTGACAGCTCGTTTGGAAGATGGTGGCGCAACGATCATTCATGGTCATGCCACGTTCAAGGACGCTCACACCGTTGTCGTTGATGATCAGCAAACCATTACCGCTGAAAAAATCGTTATTGCGACTGGTTTAAAGCCCCATCGTTTAGATATTCCGGGGACCAAGCTCGCCCACGATAGTAGTGATTTTATGAACCTTAAACGGTTACCACAAAGTATCGTCATCATTGGCGCAGGCTATATTGGTATGGAATTTGCCACCATCGCTAACGCGGCCGGTGCCCAAGTGACAGTCATGTTACATGGCGACCAGGCCCTCCGTGATTTTTACCAACCATTCGTTACACAAGTGGTTGACGACTTAACCGAACGTGGGGTAACCTTCATCAAAAATGCCAACGTGCAAGCATTTACCAAACAGGATGACCAGTTCCAAGTTAGTTATGGCGACCACCAGCAATTAACGACCGACTGGATCCTAGATGCGACTGGTCGAATTCCAAACTTAGATGGCTTAGGCTTAGACCAGATTGGCGTCAAATATGACCGCCACGGCGTTTATGTCAACGATCACTTGCAAACCAACGTTCCTAACATCTATGCAGCCGGTGATGTCCTTGCCAATGACTTGCCAAAGGTCACACCTGCAGCCTATTTTGAGTCCAAATACTTGATGCGTTTGTTCTCTGGTCAAACCAGTGCTCCCATTGACTATCCGGTAATTCCATCGGTCGTCTTTACTTCACCACGAATTGCGCAAGCCGGCATGAAAATACCGGCTGCTGAAAAGGCCGGCTTAACCATTAGTGATAACGATTTAGCAGATTACTGGTATTATCAAGTCTCCAAGGAACCGATTGCCGCTAGTAAACAGGTCCATGACCAAGACGGCCATCTCGTTGGCGTGACTGAAATCAGTGATCAAGCTGAAGATGCCGTCAACGCACTACTGCCAGCTATCGAATATCAATTAGACCGCGAACAAATCGACCGTTTGATCGGTATTTTCCCAACCATCGGCTACGCAGCTTGGCACCGGGCTTAAAACAGAAAACACTGCTGCGACCGCCGCTTGATTAATCCCTTATTAATAACCAGAGCCGCCAATGACCCCCACTCATTGGCGGCTCTGGTTATGTTCGTTCCATTACTTTAGAAACCAACTCGGGCCTGCACATCAAGCATACTGACCATGCTATAATTGCGCCTATCTCAACGATTGAAAGGTTGGTCCTAACAATGGATGTGGATGCTCAAAAATTATTTACCTTAGTAGATGCTGCTTATAATCAGCCGATTACCAATCAACCATCCGATTCCTACCGCCAAGCGCTACTGGCAGCTGCAATCGACCTGAATAACAACGTTTCGCCACAGCAAGTAACCATCCAGCTATATCAAGCCTATTATCGTAACTATATGGTCCCAATGACTCTACCACGCCAGCATCGTGACCTCTACCAATACGTTCACACCCAATTACAGCGCCTCACGCGCAAAGAACAGCGTCATATGGCACTTGGGTATGGTCTGATTGCGACGCACCTAACATTTGGTCCCTTGAACTGAAATCAAGGTACTTACACGCATTGCGCTAGTTATCGTTTAGTATGAAGCATGATTAAACCGTGCCATTATCAAGCTCAAAAATAGCCAGTAATCGTCCCCAGCCCTGGAGGCCGGAATAGGACGCGCATCGGCTGACGAATAAACAGCCCATCTTTTTAACACGTTTTAATCATAATAAAAGCCTCAGCGATTACCATCGCTGGGGCTTCATCGTTTTTAAATTAATCGTCTAATCCCAATCGTTTGAAAATATCATCAACGTGGCGAAGATGGTAATGATAGTCAAACGCATCATCAATCGCAGCCTGGTCCAAATGTTCACGAATCTCGGCGTTACCTTCAACAAGTGGCTTGAATTGTAACTGTTCATCCCATGACTTAGCCGTCAGTGGTTGAACGAGGTCATAAGCACTTTCACGAGACATCCCCGTATCAATCAACTTGAGCAAGACACGTTGACTGTAGATCAACCCGTAAGTCGCATCCATGTTTTGCTTCATCCGTTCTGGGAACACCGTCAGCGTCTTAATAATCTTATTGATTCGAGTTAAGATATAATCCACTAAAATCGTGGTATCTGGTAAGATGATCCGCTCCGCAGAAGAGTGGGAAATATCCCGTTCATGCCACAATGGCACATCTTCATAGGCGGTCATCATGTGGCCGCGAATAACTCGTGCCAACCCCGTCACGTTCTCAGAACCGATGGGATTACGCTTGTGAGGCATTGCTGATGAGCCTTTCTGACCTTTATTAAAGAATTCTTCAACTTCATGAGTTTCAGATTTTTGCAAACCACGAATTTCGGTTGCAAACACTTCAACGCTTGTTGCAATCAAGGCCAAACTAGCAATGTATTCGGCATGTAAGTCCCGTGGTAAAACTTGCGTCGAAATTTCTTGTGCGCGCAATCCAAGTTGTTTGCAGACAAATTCTTCAACAAATGGTGGAATGTTCGCAAAAGTCCCAACGGCCCCACTGATTTTACCCGCTTCAACGCCTGCGGCCGCGTGTTCAAAACGCTCGATATCCCGATTAATTTCAGAATACCACCGGGCAATCTTCAATCCAAATGTGGTTGGTTCAGCGTGGACGCCGTGTGTCCGCCCCATTTCAACCGTATATTTATATTTTTTCGCTTGTTGTGCTAGTGTCGCCCGTAAATCTTGTAAGTCTTGGCGAATAATCGCGTTAGCCTGCTTCAACCGGTAACCTTGCGCCGTGTCGACAACGTCAGTACTGGTCAGCCCATAGTGAACCCACTTACGTTCTGCACCCAACGACTCGGAAACATCGCGCGTAAAAGCAACCACATCATGATGCGTTACGGCTTCAATCTCCGCGATCCGGTCAACATCAAACTTGGCATTCTCTCGAATTTTAGCAACATCACTTGCTGGAATCTTCCCTAATTCAGCCCAGGCCTCGTCGGCAGCAATCTCTACCTCCAACCATGCTTGGTACTGATTTTCTAACGACCATACTTTGCCCATCGCGGGACGCGTATAACGATCAATCATTGCTAATCCTCATTTCTTTTTAGGTATTCACTAACAAAACACGAACATTATTATAGCATACCCCTCGAGTAATTAATAGAGACGAACAATGAAAAAATACTGTTATTTTTCACTTCGTTTCCATATTAAGGACTTGTTTTCGAACTAATTCACCTTAATTATGAACGATTATTTGTGCTCAAAACAAGAACATTCGGCTTTTGGGTTGCGTTTTGACGTTAAAGTTGCTATACTCTTTCCTGTTGGAGTGGTGAACGTTTAACTACTCTTTAGGATTAATTATTCATAATTAAACTATTTAATGAGGTGGAAGAATATGGCATCAGTCGTAGTAGTAGGTAGCCAGTGGGGCGATGAAGGTAAAGGAAAGATCACGGACTTTTTGAGTCAGGAAGCAGATGTGGTATCACGTTACCAAGGCGGCGATAACGCCGGCCACACCATCGTATTTAATGGGCAAACTTTCAAATTACGGCTGATTCCATCAGGGATTTTCTTCCATGATAAGTTAGCTGTCATTGGGAACGGCGTGGTCTTAAATCCCAAGTCATTAGTTGAAGAATTACAATACTTGCGGGACAAGGGCGTTAATCCTGACAACCTTAGAATCTCTAACCGTGCACACGTCATCTTGCCTTACCACATCACATTAGATGGCGCTCAAGAAAAAGCTAAAGCCGGTGGCAAGATTGGGACGACTAATAAGGGAATCGGCCCAGCCTACATGGATAAGGCTGAACGAATTGGGATTCGCGTAGCCGACCTGCTTGATAAGGACACCTTTGCGGCGTTACTCAAGCGCAACTTAGCTGAAAAGAACCAAATTATTACCAAGCTTTATGACTTAGAACCACTGAAATTTGAAGATATTTTTGATGACTATTACGCTTATGGTCAAACTTTGAAACCATTCGTCACCGATACTTCCGTTGTCATTAATGATGCGTTAGATAACGGTCAACGCGTCCTATTTGAAGGTGCTCAGGGAGTCATGCTGGATATTGACCAAGGGACTTACCCTTACGTTACTTCATCTAACCCAGTTGCCGGTGGTGTTACTATTGGGAGCGGTGTTGGCCCATCTAAAATCGATAACTGTGTTGGGGTCTTAAAAGCCTACACTTCCCGCGTCGGTGACGGCCCATTCCCAACTGAACTCTTTGACGAAGTCGGTGATTTCATTCGTGAAACGGCCCATGAATATGGGACCGTTACTAAACGTCCTCGGCGGATTGGTTGGTTCGATAGCGTTGTATTACGGCATGCTAAACGAGTTTCTGGGTTTACTCATCTTAGTTTGAACTGCTTAGACGTCTTGACGGGCTTAAAGACCATCAAGGTATGTACCGCTTATGACTTAAACGGCGAAACCATCTATCACTACCCTGCTAGTCTGAAGGAATTAGAAGCTTGCAAACCTATCTATGAAGAACTTCCTGGCTGGGACGAAGACATTACTGGCGTTAAAACCTTTGAGGAACTGCCAACTAATGCACAGAACTACTTGCGTAAATTAGAAGAACTCGTCGGCGTTAAAATTGCCACCTTCTCTGTTGGTCCCGATCGCGAACAAACTAACGTTATCGATCACAACATTTGGGGCTAATTGAACGTGACACCGTGAATTAACTTAAAGGAGTTTTGCATCATGGGCATGGAGATTTTTGATTACGAAGATATTCAACTAATTCCGAACAAGTGTGTCATTAATAGTCGTTCGGAAGCCGATACGACCGTAGAATTGGGTGGCCGTCGTTTTAAGATTCCAGTGGTGCCTGCCAATATGGCAACCGTCATCAACGACGAGATTGCCAAGTGGCTCGCCACTAACGACTACTTCTACATTATGCACCGCTTCGCCCCCGAGACCCGCCGTGCTTTTATTGAAACGATGCATGCCGCGCAACTGTACGCATCTATTTCGGTCGGTGTTAAGTCCAGCGAGTATGACTTTATCGACGACCTGGCTACTAATCAAATCGTGCCAGAATATATCACGATTGATATCGCACATGGTCATGCTGACAGTGTCATTGCGATGATCAAGCACATCAAAGACGTCCTTCCGGATAGTTTTGTAATTGCCGGAAATGTGGCCACACCAGCCGCCGTTCGCGACCTTGAAAATGCTGGTGCCGATGCAACTAAGGTTGGCGTTGGCCCGGGTAAGGCCTGCATTACTAAAGTCAAAACGGGCTTTGGTACTGGCGGCTGGCAATTAGCTGCTGTCCGGTGGTGTGCTAAGGCCGCTCGCAAACCAATCATCGCAGACGGTGGTGTCCGGACCAATGGTGACATCGCCAAGTCGATTCGGTTCGGCGCTACGATGGTCATGATTGGCTCAATGTTGGCCGGACACCAAGAATCACCCGGCAACATTTTAAAAATCGATGGTAAGACTTATAAGCAATACTACGGTTCCGCCAGTGAAACTCAAAAAGGCGAACATAAAAACGTTGAGGGTAAACAAATGCTGGTTCCTTACCGGGGCCGCTTAGTTGACACCTTAAACGAGATGCAAGAAGACTTACAATCATCCATCTCATATGCCGGTGGCCGGGATTTAAAGGCCATTACTAAGTGCGACTATGTGGTAGTTAAAAATTCGATTTACAACGGGGACTAATTAAGTCTCACTAATACCTAAAAAAACTTGTCAGCCAATTCTGGTCTGACAGTTTTTTTAGTATCCAATTCTAATTTTTGCACCCACTTTACCCTGACACCGGAAATGAAAGCGGTTATAATAAAGCTAAATCACTAATCGAGGTAATCAGACTATGGAACACAATCGGGTCTTACGACTAGAACACGGCATCAACTTCCGAGAACTGGGGGGTTATGAGAACACCGCTGGTCAGACAATCAAGTGGCAAAAACTGCTGCGTTGCGGTGGCATGTCACTACTCACTAACCGCGATCTCACCTACTTGGATAACTACGGACTCCGTTATGATATCGATCTGCGCCAAGCCAATGAAGCTGAGATGTCTCCAGACCGTTATCCCAAGAATACTAAGTATATTAATACGTCTGTCTATCCGTTCACTGACAATCGTCGCTTTGATCGCCGTTTAAAACGGCTCATCAAGCGAATGGTCGTCGATGATTCCTTCAACGCACAAACATATGCGCAAATGGTTACGGATAGTCATGCCGTGAAAGTCTGGCAAAATTTATTTGCGACCCTCCTCACCAACGACCAGCCCGACCAATCGGTACTCTTTCACTGTGCTGCTGGTAAAGACCGAACGGGGGTCGCGGGTGCGCTCATTATGACGGCCCTAGACGTCCCCCGTGAAACGATTATGCAGGACTACCTGCTCACTAACGCCGTCTTCATGGCCGCAGACAGTATGGATACCGCTACGATTATTACCAAGGCCAATGCTGGTGACCTAGCTAGCCAATTCAACGTTGCCATGGCTGTTGAAGCCGACAATATGAAGATGGTCTTTCGGGTTTTCGACGACCTCTACGGCAATGGTATTGGTTATTTACGAGAAGTGCTTGGGTTATCCGTAGCGGATATTAATAATTTGCGCCAATTGTACTTGAACGACTAAGGAACACTAAAAAAACTGGTTTTGAAAGTCAATAACTTTCCAAAATCAGTTTTTTTGCATCATCTATTCAATTGTTTAATTATAAAATTGGTGATAACAACCGTGAAAATGTCTGCTTGAACTTCAACCAGAATGATTGATTTTTAAAGTCTTGAACGGTAATCAAACTACTGATTTTTTGATCTTCTAAGAAAATCCGTTCCAATTCTTGTGCTAAATCAGCATCATATAAAAAGGCGTTCACTTCAAAGTTGAGCTTAAAGCTCCGGAAGTCCATATTAGCTGAGCCCACTGACGCCACCTGACCATCAATCACGATGGTCTTGGCATGAATAAAACCATTATTATAATAATAGATTTTTACACCAGCATCTGCCAGCTCCCGGGCATAGTACTGAGTTGCCCGGTAAACAAAGGCATGATCAGGTTTGTCCGGCACCATAATGCGGACGTCAACCCCTGACATCGCAGCGATTTTAATCGCATCTAATACGGAATCGTCCGGAATTAGGTATGGCGACTGAATCCATAAACGGTGTTGAGCTGTCATAATCATTTTAATATAACCCAATTTAATCTGTTGTGCATCACTGTCCGGGCCACTGGAGACGATCTGTAATGAAGTATTCCCTTTAACGCGAATGACTGGGAACATATTAACGTCTGGCACGATTCGATGTTCCGCATCGGTGGCGTTCCAATCACGAATGAAACGTTCCTGCAATTCAAAAACTCCTGAACCGACGATCCGCAAATGGGTATCACGCCAGTAACCAAACTTCTTACTACGACCAAGGTACTGGTCACCAACGTTAAAACCACCGACGTAGCCGACCCGGCCATCCGTTACCACGATCTTACGGTGATCACGGAAGTTGAGACGGAAGTCCAAAATCGCTGAATGAGCACCCAAGAACGGTCGGGCATGCCCACCAAGTTCTTCTAAATGCTTAAAGAAGCTGCGGAACGTGCCCATCGACCCCCACGGATCGTACAAGACACGAACGTCGACGCCTTGGGCTGCTTTCCGCTCTAAAAGGTGTAATAATTCATTTCCAATCTGGTCATTATAAAATGTGTAATATTCAATATGAATATGATTCTTAGCTGCTTCAATATCTTGGAACATCGCATGGAACTTCTCATGTCCATCCGTATAAATCTTGACCCGGTTTTTACGGCTTAGTAACGCGCCATCGGAATTCAAGAATAAACTGACCATCCCACGAACCGAACTAGTGACCGCATCTGCGGGCATCAATTCCGTTCCCAGGGCTTCACGTTGCCGCTGAATCATCTGTTCGAGTCTAATTTGCGTCTCTTTACGTAACCGAAATAACCGGTTTTTTGGTAACTTACGACCGACAAAAGCGTACGCGATAAACCCAATAATCGGCAACCAAATCAACACGAGTAGCCAAGCCCAAGTGGCCGCGATGTCCCGATTACGATCCCGGAACACGGTAACGAACGCCGCGGCCGCGTTTAAAACGATAATTGTATAGAAAATTGGCTGAATATATTGCAATGGAGGCACCCACCTAATTTATTAATGATGGTTTTATTTTACCGCAGATAGTAGTGAGATAATAATCTTTTGCGAATATAATTTTTGCATTTAATCATTAAATAGCTAATAATTATGCTTAAGGAGGGCGCGTTCAATGCTTGCAATGCTTGGAATTCACGGCCTCGGCCCCATTCGCATGTTTCACTTAACCGAACACATTGCGGGCCCGCGAGCGGCCGTTGGTATTTTACTAATTATTATTTTATTAGCGGTCGTCTACCGTTACTATCGACGACATCGTTAATAAATCAAATCTTTGAAGCAGCTGGTGAAGTCTCCCAGCTGTTTTTTTGTGGGTCATTATCTTACGGATCGGTTTATTCAATCATTGCAGTATACCTCTGCTACCACTGGAGAAACTCATAACAAATATTTTTGACCAAGTTAAATCCTCAAATAAAAAAGTTGCGTTGATTAGACAATCAACACAACTCGATTCGACCACCCCTTCTGAACATCTGTTGTATGGCCTGATTGAGTTAACGCATTACCTACCCCATTTTTCAATGTAGGCCGATAGTAAACTAAATCATTGGAACCACCTGGTTAATGGCTTTTTATGAAATCGTTAGTTCACACAAAGACTTGTCGCTTAAAGCTTGGACGTAATTCGAACGTCCCGTTGCGCTGAGTTTTTGATTGGTATCGAGATAGATTTCACCCGTCCAATGCTTTATTTTTTTAGTCGGCGGTCTAACGATTACGCGATAGACGATGGGGCAATTTTTCAGGGTCATATTTTTTGATGACTGATGCAAAAACTTTTTGTATTTCTTACTTTCCGCTAATGTTTGGCTGGTTGCAAATGTGTATTCATACCAAATAATGCCGCTAAAAGGGCCGGATTCTTCCTTGATTATTGTGTTTCTCGAGACACGCACGTCATAAGGACTGCTTTTTAATATTGTTGTTAGTACAGTCCTCGCTTGATTTAACTCAATACGATTTTTAACGTACCCGTATAAACAGAAGCTACTAATAAGGATAATTGCAAAAAGCACGTAATGTGTAACGGTCTTTGCTTTAAGAAATGACGACATGACTAATGCCTCCCAACTTTATTATCTGGAAATAGTCTGGCAATGCTTTATACATTATGAATGCAGACGTACTAGTATCAATACTTTTATTACCAACACCAAACCAATCAGCTTGCTATCCCCTTTTTTGATTCAAGATCTGCCAGTCATTGCAATCACTAGCTTCGATACCAGCAACAATCAGCAGACCCAGTAGTCCACTAATTTCAAGTGGCCTTTAATATTGGTCAGGCCTTGATTTGCGTTCTCCTTTTGAATATAGCAAACGCCAAACCCATTGTCACCAACTAATGAATATCATTCGTATTTGTTAATTTTAGAATTGCAATCAAGTTTGTATTTGGAATAATAAAATTTATGCAAATGTGGTCAATAAATGTTGATATTGGAAGGTCGAGACGAGTCACATCAGTTTCCCGTAGGCCGTTTTACCTGCAAGAAAATTAATTATCCAATTTGATTCATCAAAATACTTTAAGGATAATCATAATCCCATTTTATTCATATAATCGATATCAATAAAAAAGGGTTCCAATAAGCCGCTCACTCTCTCCAGTTCTTCAGGTTGCATCAATCAAGTGGCGATTTAGTGAGCCAAAACCATATTTTCTAAGGTCCTTCAATAATCCCCACTAACAATCGCAATCACAAGGTAAGTTAACCTTCAGAAAAACAATCCCCGCCATGTTCGCTATATCACCCTATTAATAGGCGTTGAATACCGTAGCTAATTAATCACGATTAGTCAGACAATCAATAAGAAGTCGCAGGATGTCGCGCGATTGCGTCCAATTATTTGGCTTTTAGTCACTATAGCCCATCAGAATATTTATTTTGGTCGGATTGACCATCGTAACTTTGTCAAAACCGATTAAACTAAAGCTATCACATCGAAATGGGGCGATGATTATGGATTTATCACACACGCGGTTACTCCGCAAAAAAGATATCAATGCAATGTTAGCCACTTATCACAGTCCGCTCAAAAAGGAACTTAAAACATTTGACCTAACGATGCTGGGAATTGGGGCCATCATCGGGACCGGGATCTTCGTTTTAACTGGTACGGGGGCCTTGACGGCGGGTCCCGGCCTAATGATCTCATTCGTCTTAGCTGCAATTGCTTGCCTGTTTGCTTCACTCTGCTACGCTGAATTCGCTGCGATGGTGCCTGAAAGTGGGTCAGCGTACACCTATGCCTACACAACCCTCGGCGAAATTGTTGCATTCATTATCGGCTGGGACTTGATGTTAGAATACCTTTTCGCTGTCTCAACCGTTTCAGCGGGCTGGTCAGGCTACTTTCAATCATTCTTGGCGGGCTTCGGCCTCAAACTGCCCGCTGCTTTGTCGGCAGCTGCAGGTTCCGTCCCTGGTGTGACCAGCTATTTTAATCTGCCGGCCTTCACCATTATTATCCTGATTACCACTTTATTGTCTCTCGGGGTCAAAGAAACTAAACGCGTCAATAACGTCATGGTAGTGATTAAATTAGCCGTTGTTCTTTTATTCATCTTTACCGCGGTGCGCTTCATCAAACCGGCAAACTGGAGTCCGTTATTACCATTTGGCTTCAAAGGGGTCTTCGGCGCAGCCTCTAGCGTTTTCTTCGCCTTCATCGGTTTTGACGCCATTTCATCCAGCGTTGAAGAAACATTGGAACCATCCAAAACACTCCCACGTTCCATGTTACTGTCTCTTGGTATCTGTACCATTCTCTACGTGGCTGTATCAGCCATCATGACTGGCGTGGTCCCATTTGAAACGTTTGCCAAGTACATTGATCATCCGATCTCGGCCGTTCTTATTTACTCCGGTCAAAATTGGATGGCCGGAATCATTGACCTTGGCGCGATTCTTGGTATGACCACTGTAATGTTAGTCTGTCTCTACGGTCAAACTCGGATTTCCTTCTCCATGTCGCGGGATGGATTACTCCCCCATGTCTTTAGCGATATTAGCGCCAAGACCGGTGCACCACTTAAATCAACCGTCTTGTTTGGGTCGATTGCCGCAATCATGGGTGGCTTGATTCCATTAGCTGACTTAGCTGAACTGGTGAATATCGGTACTTTGACTGCCTTTACCCTAGTTTCCTTCTCCATCTTACGGTTACGTAAAACACAACCAGATCTTCGGCGTCCCTTCAAAACGCCATGGGTCCCGTTTGTACCAATCATGTCAATCATCTGTTGTGTCTTCCTACTAATCAACCTGAAGCCTGTCACTTGGATTCGCTTCGTGGTATGGTTAGCCATCGGTATGGTCGTTTACTTTGGCTATTCCGTTAAACACTCCCAGTTGAAGACGAATACAGCCACTGATGAGAAATAATTGACTAGACTAATAAATTCAAAACTAATGGGTCGCTTCATTTCAGCGTTATCAACTGGAATGAAACGGCCCATTTTTTATCCTCTAAATACGAACAACCGGATTACTTATTGTACTCAACTTGAAGTAAAGTTCACCTAACGAAACGTAAGTTGAAACTTGTTAACATGAGCAAATTTTTAGTTTGTCTGGTTAACCCCTTTTGAAAAAAGCTAGTATAGTATGAGTCACAGTTCTAATTGAAGTGGGGGTCAATAATTCATGCGTAAGCAACGGATTCAGGAACGTTCATTGATTGGCATGTTAATCACATTAGGCGTCGTGTACGGGGACATCGGAACGTCACCGCTATACGTTATGAACGCCCTGATCAATGACGCGGGGCAACTTAAGAATGCAACACCTGATTATGTTATCGGCAGTGTTTCATTAATCTTTTGGACGTTGATGCTCATTACAACGGTAAAGTACGTCCTGATTGCTTTACGCGCTGATAATCATCATGAAGGTGGCATTTTCGCCCTGTATGCGCTGGTTCGTCACCGGGCCAAATGGTTAATTTTCGTCGCGTTGATTGGTGGCGCCGCTTTGTTAGCAGATGGCACCCTAACACCTGCTGTGACAGTCACATCAGCAGTTGAAGGCTTAAAGGGATTACCCAAACTGGGGGCTTTTTCCCAGTACCCGTGGCTCGTGCCTCTAACCGTTACGGTTATTTTACTGGTTCTCTTTATGATTCAAGGGTTTGGTACTGCCGTCGTTGGCCGGTCATTCGGTCCCATGATGTTGCTCTGGTTCACCGTCATCGGCATCTTCGGTCTGATCAACATCAGTCAGGCACCCGTCATTCTCAAAGCTTTCTCACCCGTTTACGCCGTACAAGTCTTATTCAATCCGGCTAATAAAATGGGAATTTTCATTCTTGGTAGTGTCTTCCTTGCAACGACCGGGGCTGAAGCGCTGTATTCTGATATGGGTCACGTTGGTAAAGCCAACATCGACGCCACTTGGCCGTTCGTATACACGACTTTGATTCTCAATTATCTTGGTCAGGGCGCGTGGATGTTAACCCATTATCAGGATGCGGCATGGCGCAATGCCACCAATGTCAATCCCTTCTATGCCATGGTTCCTGCGGGCGGTCAAATTGCAATGATTATCTTAGCCACGGCCGCAGCCATCATTGCGTCACAGGCCTTGATCACGGGCTCTTATACCTTAGTTGACGAAGCAGTCGGTTTAAAGTTCTTACCACGTATGATTATCAAGCACCCCAGTAACGTTCGGAGCCAGATTTATATTGGTGCGATCAACTGGCTGTTATGTCTGGTCACCTTAGGAATCGTTTGGATATTTCAAACTTCAGCTCACATGGAAGCGGCGTATGGTTTAGCCATCACCTTAACAATGTTGATGACGACCATCCTGCTTAGCCAGTGGATTCACATGAAGGGCCACCGGGCGCTGGCGCTAGCTTTATTATTCGGCTTTGGCGCACTGGAGACCGTCTTTCTAACGGCTAGTCTGACCAAGTTTATTCACGGTGGCTATTTGACCTTGGGGCTGACCCTCGTCATTTTCTTGATTATGGTCGTTTGGTTCTTTGGTAATCGCCGGCGTTTGCGTTACAACCAGGCAAATGAACAGATTAGTCTGCTAGATTATCGTAATCAACTGATCCAGCTAAGCCACGATGATCACCTGCCAGTATTTGCAACGAACTTAGTCTACTTGGCTAAGGTCGACCATCAACACCGGGTTAAACGGTCAATTCTGTACTCGATTTTAGATAAGCGGCCTAAACGCGCTAAGGTTTACTGGTTTATTACCATTAATGAAACCAACCGACCTTATGATTGTAGTTACAGCATTGACATGCTAGGCACTCGAAATATCGTGGAAGTTCAACTCAACTTAGGTTTCCGTAAATCACAGCACATTAATTTATATTTGCGCCAAATTGTCACGAACTTAATTGCAGATCACAGCATCGATCCCCAATATTCCCGTTACGGAATCACACAACCTCGTCAAGTTGGCGATTTTAAATTTGTCGTTCAGAATCAGCAGATCATGGACCTTGCTAGCAACCCAACTATGGGCCAGTTCGATCGACTACTAATTGGTGGTCGCGTTCTACTACAAAACATCACCCCATCTCCTGCTATCTGGTACGGCTTAGCGTTTAGCGATGTCTTGGAAGAGACGATTCCTTTGTTCACGAAACCAGCAACAGACGCCACACTAACGAATTTGACGGTCCACCATGCCCGCACGCCGCAACGGAATTCGCGCCAACCATAAATAAAAGACTAGTTTCAAGGAATTCAACCTTGAAACTAGTCTTTTATTATTAAAATCTATCAGTCAACACACTTATGTTTGCGGCATAAACATTACCTTAGTGTCAATAATGCCATACTGATTTCGCATCACTTGCTCGATTCTTTCACTGAGCTGAAAGCTGGCTGCCACTGTCATTCGTGGTGACACTGCTATAACCAGCGACAAGGCCACTAAGCTCCCAGAATACTGGACATCAATTGCATTGACCTGATTCACACCATCAATTTGTTGAATCGTATTAATATAATTTTTTTCAACTTGTGGATCACTGTAATTAATTAGCTGCAACCCACTGTCCCGAAAAATTTGTAACCCAGCGGCAAAAATAAAGAATCCAATCACGATACTCGCAACACTATCTAACCAAGCAAATTTGAATAGTAAGACCCCACTTAATGAGATTAAAGTGCCAATGCTCGTTAACGCATCACTAAGACTATCCTTTGCCGCAGCCAATAGCGTCGAATTATCTAATTGTTGCCCACCGCGACGATTAAAGTACCAGACGACTAACATAACGATGCTCGCGATTGCAGCTCCCCAAACAGTTACACCGCTCACTGCTTGAACGGTGTGTGATTTAAACAAATTACTAACACCACTCACAATAACTTGTACCGCCATAACTAACATAATGACCCCACTCATTAACGTGAATAAGTCTTGTAAACGAAATCGCATCAATCGATTGCGACGTTCGGCCTCCCAGCCGTCCAAAGCGGTCACTTTACTTTGATGTGATTGATGATTATGAATGCCACCCCAGATACCAAGCGATAACAACCCCGATGAAACAATACCCGCAAAATTATTAAACGCATCCGCGTGCAAAGATTGCGAATGACCAATCGTTGCAAGCACTAGTTCGATTACAAATAGACTTAAATATGCTATCGCATTGCCCAACAAATGCCACAACGCACCTTGCATTCGCTTAATTTGGTCAGCTTCAATTTCTTGCCAGCCATCTAACACGGGATGTTGATTATTTGATTGATTAATCGTAATCGCCCCCTCCTAAACAGATTCCAACCGCTCACTCTAACACTTAGTCGAAATAAGTCAACCTTATACCACCTAGAACGCTGATAGCTTAACACTAACAGTCTGACTTGTAATTGTCACTATCAGCATCTTTAAGCAGTAATTAATTAAAGCTGGCACCTTCGAAAGTAATCCACTTCGAAGATACCAGCTTACAATTATCTTTGATAACCTTTACGCGCAGTCACAAGCTACTGTTCATATAAATCACCCGACCCCATACAAAGTCTGCTACCGGTAAAGTACAGTTACAATCACACTAAGGTTCACGTTTCGCTATTTGAGACGTCACGCGTCGCGGCTCAGAATTCTGCACACCCAAAATGTCTAGGAAGAATGAAACAATTGGAATCCCAATGATCAAGCCCCAGGCCCCTAATAGACTTTCCATAATAATCAACGTAATAAAAGTGACAAAGACTGGTAAATCAGTCCGATCCGCCATTAGCCGTGGATGAAGGAAATAAGACTCGAAGGCGTGAATCAAAATAACCAACACGATGATCCAGACAACTCGAATCAAGCCACCCGACGCAAACCCCAGTAAGGTTAGCGGAATCATTGAAATCAACACGCCAGCCACCGGCACTAAGCCTAAGATAAAGACAATGATCGACAACACCATGATACTTGGCATCCCAATAATCATGAACCCAATCGTCATCAAAATCGTATTGATCGTACAAATCACCAGTTGCGTTTCAATAATCCGCCCCAGAATCATAACGAATTTATGCGTTAAATAGTAAACGTTCGTGAAGAACTTTTTAAACTTCGACTGCAAGAACTGGCGGCCAAAGACCATCATTCGTCCCCGCGAAACTGCAAAGATAAAACTCAAAAAGATTGCCATTAAGACGTGCGTAAAACCAGTCCCAACCTCACTCAGTCCTTTAATACCGGTGACGAGTAACGCCTTCCCGTTTTGAATCAATTCACTACTATGAATGGCTTGGTTGACCCATTTATCAATATTCTTATTCAATACCGGGTGATTGGTGATTGCTTTAGCCAGCATATCTGGAATGACCTTCAACTGATCGACCAGGGTAGGCGCCGCGTACGATAGCGCACCGATAAACAACGCAATCACGCCGACGTAGACCACAATGACGGCAATCCAATAAGGTAAGTGCGTTCGGAGGTTTAACCACCGACTAAGCTTAATGCCCAAATACGCAAAAATCGTCGTTAATAGAACAACTGTCGCAAACCCGCGCATTAAATAAATAATGATGATTAATAACGCCAACGTTAAGTACAAGTCAACGTCATCCCGCTTAAAAAACCGAATGATTCTATCCATAATTTGCCCCCAATCGCATGTTACTTGCATTATAGCATGACTATGGATTAATCCCGCCCACCGATTCCGGCCTTAAATTAAATTTGACATTTAAAATAATTACCAGTATGATAGGTGTCAATAATTAAAGAACGATTAAAAGATGAGTAATTGGTGTCGCTGTTCAGCGAGTATCGGGTTGGTGAAACGGTACCGGCACAACCAATGAAGATGGTCTTCTCCCTAGTTCGTTTTGGTGAGTGTCTGGTGAGCAACAAAGTAACCAGCATTAACTAAAGCCGGTTTAACAACCGTTACCCGCGTTAGCAATTGCCAATCATTTGGCAGCTGTATCGAGTAGACTAGTTCACTAGCCTAGAACTCAGGTGGTACCACGGCCCAACGTCGTCCTGAATAATGATTAATATTATTCAGGACGACGTTTTTTCGTTCCCAATAAAATTTAAGGAGTTTGATATTTAATGACAACTACAACTTTAACCGCCCCATTCCGTTTTGACGTCGTCGGCAGCCTACTGCGCCCCGCTAGTTTGAAAAAGGCCCATGAACAATTAGCCGCCGGTACCATTACGCGTGATCAAGAACTTGAAATCCAACACACTGAAATCAAACGAGTGGTCGCTGAACAAGTTAAACTCGGGCTCAAAGCCGTGACCGATGGCGAATTTTCACGCAGCTGGTGGCACTTAGATTTCCTTTGGGGCTTAACTGGTGTTGGCAAGTACGACTACCATCAAAGCTATAAGTTCAAGGGGGACCATACTCGAACGGATAACGCTGAACTTATTGGCAAAGTCGCGTATAATCCCGACCATCCGTTCTTTGCTGCCTTTGAATACTTACAATCAATCGTTCCCGCTGGCGTACTCGCTAAACAAACGATTCCATCACCAACTATGTTATTCCGTGATAATCGGAGTGACAATTGGACCAAATTCTATGACAGCTGGGATGCCTATTTAAATGATCTCGCCCAAGCTTATCACGATACCATTCAACATTTTTATGACCTTGGGTGTCGCTATATTCAGTTAGACGATACGACGTGGGCTTTCTTAATTAGCAAACTCAATGATCCCGAAGCTGACCATGCGGCCTACACTAAGTGGGCGACCGATGCCGTTAAAGTGATTAACGCAGCATTAGCTGACCTGCCAAGCGACTTGACCGTCACGACCCACATCTGCCGGGGTAACTTTAAATCCACGTACCTCTTCTCGGGCAGTTACGACGTGGTTGCACCCTACCTTGGCCAGCTTAACTATGATGGGCTGTTCTTGGAATATGATAACGAACGGGCGGGTGGCTTCGAAGCGTTAGACCAGATTTGGAACCATGATGACCACAAACGCATCGTATTAGGTCTGGTTACCTCTAAGTTTCCAGAATTGGAAAAGACCACTGTGATCAAAGAACGAGTTCAAGCTGCGACCACTAAGGTGCCATTGCGTAATCTAGCACTATCGACCCAATGTGGCTTTGCTTCAACTGAAGAAGGTAACCAGTTAACTGAGGCTCAACAGTGGGCCAAGTTGGCGTTAGTCATTGGTACGGCTAAGGAAGTCTGGTCAGAAGCCTAATTACAACAACTAAAAAAGATCGAGAATCAACCGGCGCATTTCAAGCGTAATCGCTTAAAACATCAGCCAGATTCTCGATCTTTTTAGTTACCGGTTAAACCGGGTCCGCCACCGTGCCAAGCGCGGCGTCGCAGTAGCCGGTTTAGTCGCCTTAGCAGGCATGTTCAATAGAATCACACCCGTAATAATCGCCATGAATCCCAACGTTTTCAATCCCGTCAAGATTTCGCCAAACGCCCAAATTCCAATCAGGCCGGTCGCAGCTGTGCCGACTCCGGCCCAGATTGCATAACCAACACTCAGTGGGATTTTGCTCAATGCCCGTGAGAAACTAAAAATCGCTAGGCCGTATAGTAACATGCCCACAATTCCAACCAAGGGGTACTTAAATCCAGCCGATAACTTCAACAAGCTGGTCCCCGCAATTTCAACGCCAATCGCAATAACTAATTGAATCCATGCACGCATCATCATTCCCCCTTGATTTAAATGTTCAGTAAAATCGCCCCGACTACGATTGCAATTAAGCCACTCAGACGTGAGAGACTGAGCCGTTCACGGTAAACGACGACCGCTAAAATAACGGTTGCAAACGTGCCCAGTCCAGCCCACATGGCATACGTCACCCCTAACGGCAGGCGTTGCATTGCAAGCGTTACAAGGACTAACGAACTAAAATATCCAACCAACACCATTATCGTTGGTATTAAGTTCCGAAAACCGTTTGCGCGCTTTAAGAAAAAGCTCCCTAAAACTTCCATGAAAATGCCACCAAATAATAACCCGTATGCCATCTTAATCACCTCACTAAAAATTTCGTTGTCCTACTATTCTACGGAAGTTTATTTAAAAAGGCAATCAAAAGATACGCCTGGCTGATTACAGTTTGATGACAAAAATAAATCGTATTCTAGACTATGCTACAGCGATCTAGCCATTTAATTTCAAAATTATTGTTAGCTGAGTGGCGATAACTCATTCAGCTTAACGAGCGTACGCAATGGTTACGATTCGAATACCGTCCAGTTGAAAAACTTTTCGCAATAAAATGTCAATAATCAGCATTTAAGACGTCATCCGCGACTCAAATCTCCCGCATCTAAAAAAAAAAGGACCAACTCAGCAGCTGGTCCCCACAGTCATCCTTAAATATAGAAATAAATTGAGAAAAACATCAACGTGGTTCCCACCATCACGAATAGGTGCCAAATAACGTGTAAATATTTAATCCGTGGGAAACTATATAGTAATGCACCTAAGGTAAACGCAACGCCCCCGGCAACTAATAACCAGAAGCCAGTGACACCTAAATGGTCCCATAACTGCCGACCACCGGCGAGGCACATCCACCCCATCAACACATAAATGACCGTTTCGACCTTTTTCAAACGTCCAGGCCAAACAGCATTAACCGTAATCCCAGCAATCGCTAAAATCCAAATCGTTAATAAGATCGTCCAGCCCAACCAACCCTTAATCGCCAGTAGACTGTACGGCGTGTATGTCCCAGCAATCAGCACGTACACGCCACTGTGATCGAAGATACGAAAAACTTCGCGGGCGCGCGTAAAGTATAATCCGTGAAATAACGTCGAACACGTATATAGTACAAACAACGAACAACCATATATAATAAACGCCGCCCATTCGAGGGGCTGACCATCCGCATATGCCTTGAGCATCAAAAAAACAAATGCAACGATACTTAAAATAATCCCAATCCCATGAGTCACTGAGTTGAGGACTTCATTTGTTATTTGATACTGTCGCGCCGACTGTGCCATGTTAATCACCTCATATTTATTATTGACACCAGCATACCATCACATAGTGTAAATATCAATACATCTAGTTTATAAAACTAGGTAATTAACAAAAACATAACTAGTTCAAAAAATGACACTGCGAAATTAACCATTTCGCGGTGTCATGCTAAGCACAATCTTATATTCAAGCTAATCGTGCGGTCCTCTAGGCCATGGATATCTATATCAGTGCCCACTACGAACCCACAGCGCTTACCACTCATCATAACTGATCAGTGGTTACACCTATTCAACCTAATTATCGGCTTCTTCAGCGTGAGCTGCGACCTGCTGAAAAATACTAATGATATGTTTATCGGCCAGCTGGTAGTGCACGTTACGCCCATTGCGCGTTCCCACAACTAATTTTAATTGTTTGAGGACCGTTAACTGATGAGACACATTCGACTGTGTCAGGGCTAATCCCGTCGCCAGTTCACCCACACTCAGCTTAGATACGGCCAACGCGTAGATAATCCGGGCACGCGTCGGATCACCAAGTGCCTTAAAGATTGCGGTGATCCGACTCAACTCATCAGTCGGCGGCATCAGTTCAGCCAACCGTTTGACGATCATTTCATGGTCCATTTCATTTTCCATCATAAACTCCAATTTCTAATTGAGATTGTCATGTAAGCGTGTTACAATACACATGAACAGTCATTCATATGTTTGTTCATTCATATTTAAATTATAGCCATAACAAGGATAAATTCAACTAAGAAGTAGGTGATTCATATGGCACACAGCCATCAAATACAACAACAGACCAGCGCCTTCAAGATTGGGGTCGCCCTAAATACTGCCTTCATTGTCTTGGAAGCTGGCTACGGTTTTGCGAGCGGCTCACTGGCCCTAGTTGCTGATGCAGGACACAATCTCAGCGACGTCCTGGGCTTACTGATCTCCTGGCTGGCAATCTGGCTTGGACAAAAAAGCGCCAACGATAAGTACACATATGGGTACAAAAGCTCATCAATCTTGGCCGCCCTCTTCAACGCCGTCTTTTTACTAGTCGCTATCGGGGCCATTTCAGTCGAGGCCATCCAGCGCCTTAGTAATCCGGGTCCCGTCGCCGAATGGGATGTCATTATCGTTGCTGCTGTTGGGGTCGTCATTAATGGCTTTACCGCATTACTCTTTATGAAGGGCCAAAAGCACGATCTCAATATTAAGGGCGCTTTTCTCCACATGGCCGCCGACGCCGGCGTCTCCATCGGCGTGGTCATTGCTGGCTTCATCATCTTGAAGACAGGCTGGTTCTGGCTAGACCCCGTTGTTTCCCTGCTAATTGCCGTCGTGATTTTGATTGGTACTTGGGGACTCTTACGAGATGCGATGAATTATTCACTGGAAGCTGTACCGAACAATGTTGACCGCCAAGCAATCGCTGATTATTTAACCAGCCAGCCCACCGTCAACCAGATTCACGATTTACACATTTGGGGCATGAGTACTACTGAAACAGCCATGACCGTCCATCTCTGTCGTTCAACATTAGCTGACAATAATGCCTTTTTGGAACAACTGAACAAGGACCTAAGCGCCCAGTTTCCACTAACTCATATCACGATTCAGATTGAACTTGGCAAGGTGGATTATGAAACAACGGATAGTTCGATTTAGTTCATCGTGAGTTAAGTTATGATACACAGCATCCAAATCGAATCTGTTTCTGTATAAACTATCTCTTCCGCCTTAAACGACCGCATGCTATTAAGCATGCGGTCGTTTTTTGTCTTACACATTTTCGTTAGTTTGAGACGCCACGGCTCACTTCCAAACTCATCAATATTGACTAGCTCGGTAAACTACGACCGTTCTCGTTGTTTTGGCTTCAAAAAGATAGCTAATACCAAACTTAATATCAGTATTGATGTGACCAGCAAGCGACCGGCCACTTCACCAATTATCGCAGCGGGGCCATCATCAACGGCATGTGCTAACTCGTTCAGATAACTCGGTACTATTGTATTGATCAGAATCTCAGCAATAAATGCAATAAACACCGTGATGACGATACCGACACGCAATTTACCTGACTTGAACCGCTGCCAATCTGAAAAATACGACAATAATACCATGGCGTTCACCAGTACTAAAAACGGTACCAAAAACGTTCGTATTCCAAACGGCCGCAAATAGTCAATGTAGCCAAGTACCAGTAACAAGAAATTGCATCGATACGAGACGACCACCCATTTTCGGCTCTTCTGATGAAGTTGTTCTGCTTCCTTATAATAAGCCAGTAAGTGATCATCCCGCATTAAATCGTCTAGCCGAACGTCATAAATATCACTCAATTGAACTAAACTGCCAACATCGGGAAAACTGTGGTCATTTTCCCAGCCTGAGATTGTTTTGCGCGATACATGTAATTGTTCGGCCACTTGCGATTGTGTCAATTGTGCGTGCTTCCTACACACTTTTAGTTTTTCAGAGAATTTCATATCAGACTTTCGACTACTCCCTCATACTTTGGTTGCCATAACGCGATTAAAAATCATGCTTTTTTACCATGACCTGATCAAAATGCACGTTCATTCGCACGCGGCTCACCTTTCTTAAAAAACAACACTTGAATTAAAAAGCCAATAGCAACAATTACAAAAACAAGATTAATCAGATTTGTGCCATTTCGCCAAAATTCGCGACCTAAGACATTACCGTTAACAATTGCTGGATAAACGTTAGCGCTTAGCAATAGTAAAACGATTGCAGTCCAGAATCTGTAGTATTTGTAGAAAACAAAATTAATCATAACCAATCACTCCTAAATGTCTTACTTATATTTGCAATTTATAATAGGTGTCTTATCAGATAAATACAACCTTCTTAAGTAAAAAAACTAGTCTGTATTTTCCAGACATGCAATTAACCCGCTCATGCTGGGCATTTAGCACAGTATAACCATCAGTCTGATGCAGTGAGCATGATTTTTGTGGATAACGCTTATTCATTCAAAATCTATGCGCCAAACGCTATACCGTTTGCTGAAACGTTATGGTACTAGAAGTAGTTATCACTAACCAGTATCCGAGTTAGTCACACTACGATGCTAATTACCAGTCACAGGTTCAACGATACCGCAACCTCAGCGGTATCGTTTTTTCAAATATTCAGCATTTTTCGACGTTCGTACGTTAAATTAAGACATTAACGCACATTGCAGCACACATAACGTCATTCATTATATAATTTAAGTAATATTTATTAATTCAGATAATCTGGTTCACTTCATTCTTAGCTAACCACCTAGGAGGCACTTACATGAGCATCATCAATCGCGTTATCGGTATCATTATCACGCTTATCTTGTTATGCCAATGGTTGCTTGGCTATCAATTACCAGCTGCCATGGCGTTCTTCTTAGTGGCCTGGCTGATTGGCTTGGTAACGATGTGGCTGTTGCCAGACTCGACGACCGCTAACCGCTAGTCGTGTCAGAGGGATACAAAATCAACTCATTCTAAAACACGTCACAAGGCCATTACAACTTGCTCTTGCGACGTTTTTTTGCTAACTTCACTATTACCTAGAAAACGGTTAGACTGGTTCTACACGCCAGCATCACCGACCATTCAAATATGTTTTTGCCGCTTACCCTCATTGTGAACTTGCGCTTCATATTGCGTTGGAACTAATAATCACACTTCCCATAACCACTCCGGATCAAAGCACCCACCTTGCTTACATTCACACATTGATACTCACAAAAATACGCCGGCATAAGCAAATAAAAAAAGGCCAGCATCCGCCAGCCTCATTCTACTTAATTCAATTTAATCAATCCCGCCGCCAACAAAAACATGTGGGTGACGACTGGTCCAACGAAGGTCAAACCATGTCGGTGTAAATCCTTCGCAACGCGGGCGCCCAGGGGTGAGCGCGTCGGTAATTCATCATCGGGCGCCGGCATAATGATTGGTGTCGCATCGACAAACGCCCACAGGTAGTTGCTAAAGCTACCATACTCGGCCTGTAATTGTTGAATAGCACGCGCATCTTGAATGATTGCACGTAACTTACGACCATTGTGCATCACTTTGGGAGTCAACATCAGCCGTTCAAAATCCGGTTCGTCCAGGGCTGCTACGGCATCTACCCGCAGACCCGCCATATGTTGCCGCAATACTGGTAACTGACTAGCCGCGACCCGCCAGCCTAAACCCACTTGTAAGATTCCAACCACTAACAATTCAAATAAAACGTGATCATCGTACGTGGGAGTACCGAAATAAGCATCATAGTCCTTAACCCCATTCGCCGTAATATCGTCAAAATCATCCGGACTAATCATTATTCGATAACCAATAGCCATTCTCAATTCGGCCTAACAGCGTAATCAATTGCTTGGTTTCAGCCACATCGTGGACCCGGATGATCCGGCCACCCTTAAGCATCATCGCTGCTTCAGTGACCAACGTCATTGGTAGCCGGTCTTCCTTCTTCAGACCAAGCAATAGACCTAAATAACCTTTCCGTGAAATGGCCACCATCATTGGGCGTCGCAAATAATTAAATTCATCAATGTTACGCATCATCACGTAATCCTGTTCCCCATGTGCGACTTGTGAATAGCCGATTCCCTGATCTAGAGCAATTCGTTCAATATCGATGCCATGACTCGTCAATGCTGCCAGATTTTGTTCAAAGAAACCACGCATACTGCTCGTCAGATCGGTATATTCTTGGTCACGACTACTGTGCATAGTCAGTAAGCCGACGCGACTGTCAGCCATCAATTTGAGCTTGCGAGGGTCGTCCGTAAAGGCGTTCACATCGTTAATAATGCTGACACCTTCTTCCAGGACGGCTTGCATGACATCATACTTATAAGTATCGACCGCTAAGACTGCTTCCGGGAAACGAGCCTTGATGGCGCGAATGTACGGCAACGTCCGGTCTAATTCAACTTGCGGCGTGACTTCCGTGAAGCCCGGCCGTGTCGTTTGACCATTAACTTCGATTACGTCAGCTCCTGCTTGTAACATGGCATCCACGTGATTCAGTACGTCATCTTTAGTCTTGTACTGGCCACCGTCGAAAAAGGAGTCCGGCGTAATATTCATGATGCCATAAATCATCGGCTTCTTGGTGAGATTAAACCGGTGCTCACCCGCTTGCCAAAAAACATCATATTGTTTCATAATTTGAGTCAATTGAATTTGAGTCGTTGCTTGATCCGTAAAGACTCGCGACCATTGGTGTGTTAACTGGCGACCAGCTGTCTGGTTCAGCAAGACGGTCAACTGTTCAGGACTCGCCTGCACGACCCCATCTAATTGCTGACATAGTTGGGTTAATCGGAGCTGCTGCTCCCGATTATAATCACTAAAACGCAAAACTAATTGTTGTTGTCGTTGAACTTGGGCATTCAACGCCTGACTCGCAAAATCCGTTGCTTGTGCTAATGAACTGGTGATATCTTGTACTAACATCTACTCCACCGATCCTTCCAATTTTTAAAGTTTTGTGATTAATTTTAAGGCGGCCCGTCCCCGGTGTGTCAGCGGGATGCGCCACGTTGCTGGTAATTCGGCCAAAGTTCGACCATAGCGCGGTAGCCAGAAAATTCGGTCAAATCCCCCAGAATAGCGTCCAAATTGATAGGACGCAATGTAGCCGGTGATCGAAGCTTGTACGGCCAAGGTCCGCCCATCTGGCCAGGCAGCCGCTAACGTAGCACGCATCAACGCTTGCCGCTCGTTGTCAGGGATATCGCGTAGGGCCGTTAAAATTTCCTGATTGCGATCAAAGCCACTGACTGCAACCCCTAAGTCGCGCGCCGTGGTCACACCTAACAAGTCTGGTAACGCGGAAATCTCTAAGCCACTATCATCTGCGATAACCGGAACCCCTAGCTGTTGCGCCCCAAAACGAGCTTTAGCAACCGCGTTATCGACATAGCTCGTCGTCGTTTCCACGGGAAATTCGAGCCGCGGCGCCACTGTCAAGTACTGACGAGCAGTCAAGCCATAATAAGCCAAACACGCGATCAAGTCGCGGCTTTTACCAGCGTTGTTGGATGCAATCAACCAAGTCGTCGTCATTGGCTTAACCCCGGCCAACCAGCCTGTTGGAGCTCACGAATGACATAAAATGACCCCGTTACAATAATCGCACTATTACTGGTTGCTTGCTGCTGAGCTTGCGTTAACGCATCCGTGATTGTCGTTGCAGTCAATAAGTCTGGCTGTCGTTGCATCGCAGCCGTGGTCATAAAGGTGGGCGTTAATAATGCGGTCGCCGTGTCGGCCAGCTTAGTCGCGGATAACGCTCGTTCTGGATTTGCGGGCGTATTCGTAATCAGGACGTCAGCTACCGGTAATAGTTCAGCCAGCATTTTAGGGTAGGCCTTATCTTGTAAGACCCCGACGATCCAAATCAATTTACGACCAGCCAGTAATTGCTTCACACTTGCCACTAGTGCTGCCATGCCATCCGGATTATGCGCCCCATCGGCAATAATGACAGGTTGCTCCTGTAACACGGTCAACCGGCCTGGCAAGGAAACTTGTTGCAAGCCTCGGCGAACCGCACTGTTCGTCAAGTTAACTTGTTGCTGTTGTAGTACTGCAACCACAGTTAAAACCAACCGCAGATTTTGTAGCTGATAGGTGCCACTCAGTCCGACCGTTAATTGCGTCCAATCAAAAAGCTGACTGTGCGCATCAACGACGGTTTGCGTGAGTGTTTGCCCAGTCACCGTCAGTTGCGCGTGCTTAGCGGTCACTAGCCGAACACCTTGATTGAGCGCTTCGGTCTGCAAAACAGCCAGGGCTTCTGGGTGTTGGTCAGCCAATGTCACTGCTGTTGTATGGGGCTTAATGATCTTTGACTTATTTTGCGCAATCGCGGTGATTGTGGGCCCAAGAATGGCGGTATGATCGAGGGCAATCTTAGTAAATACCGTGAGTTGGGGACTGGCTAAGGCGTTAGTCGCATCATACAAGCCACCCAAACCGGCTTCAATGACCGCCCATTGCACGTTTTGATTCCGAAACCAAACGACACTAATGAGAAAGAACCATTCAAAGATGGAGACATCGCTAGCCGTCAGTCCCATATTTTGCAGAACCGGTAGAATTTCACGATACGTATCGATAAATTCCGCTGGACTGATCCACGTCCCATTGCATTGCAGTTGTTCACGCGCATCATTAATCGCGGGACTGCTGAAGCGGCCAACTTGATACCCTTGCGCCCGCAGGATACTGGCTAACATGGCTCCCGTAGAGCCTTTGCCATTAGTTCCAGCGATATGGATCACATGGTAATAATGGTCAGGGTGGCCAAGATGTGCCATGATGCGCCGTAATAACGGAACACGCTGATGATTATTGGCTAACATGGCTTGATTTAGTTGGGCTAATAAGTCCTGATAACGTTGTTCAATCGTCCCTGTATCCACTCAATCACCTACTTTGCGATTCGCTGTAAGAATTCTCGTTTCAAGTCTAAATCCGTCTTGAATTGACCACTGTAATAGCTACTTTCCGTATGCACACCCGGTTTGCTAACACCCCGCATCTCCATGCACATGTGCCGCGCCGTGATTGAGACCGCGATCCCAGCCGGGTCAAGAATTCGTTGTAATTCTGTTGCAATGGAAACTGTCAACCGCTCCTGAACGTTCGGCTGTTGACTGCAATAGTCAATCAAGCGAGGAATCTTACTCAAGCCAATCACTTGTTCATGCTGCGGCACATAAGCAACTTGAACCGTGCCAAAAAACGGCAAAAGGTGATGCTCACACATCGAATAGAATGGAATATCCTTAAGTAATACCATTTCAGTCGGATGCTCAACCTTGAACAGTTTATAATTATCAAATGGTGCGGCGGTCTTAGTAGCGAAAACTTCCGCATACATTCGTGCAACCCGTGCTGGTGTTTCTACTAATCCCGGTCGGTCAGGATCTTCACCAACTGCACTTAAAATTTCTCGTACTGCATGCTCAATCTTTGCTTGGTTCTTCTCATCAATCATCTAACTCACTCACATTTCTTACTTTTTTAATCCAACTCTGATCCTGATTAGCCGCAATCAATTGGGCCACTTGTGGTCCAACTAACACATCAGTTTTGGCGATTTCAGCAGTTGGCAGTAGCACAAAGTTGCGCTTAGCTGCCTGCGCATGCGGAATCGTCAGCGTCGCTGTGTTGATTTGCCGGTCGCCCCAAAAAATAATATCCAAATCAATCGTACGTGGTCCCCAGTGAACCAAGCGTTGGCGGTGGCCCGCCTGCTCAATTGTATGTAATTCATCCAATAGTTCTTCTGGTGTCAAATTAGTCGTTAAGGATACCGAAACATTGTAAAAATTGGCCTGATCACGCTTTCCCCACGGTTGAGTCTCATACCAATGAGATTCGTCAATCACGTTTACCCCATTGACGGCTCGTAATCGGCTAAGGGCTTGCTGAATATTTTGGACGCGCGGATGAATATTGGAACCAACACTCAAATAAACCCGTTCTTCCCTACTTGCCATTCGGCGTCCCCTCCACCTCAATTTCCACATCATCAAAGATTCCAGGCATTGGTACGCTATATTTACGAATTTTAATATTGATTGCATCCGCCGCGGGAAAACTTGTCAATAACGTCTGCAATAAGTGGTTAGCTAGCGATTCAATCAACTTGTATGAATGGGTCGTTACAAATTCATCGACCACGTTACGGACCGCCGCGTAATTGATGGTCTCGTGAACGTCATCGTGTTGAACCTTGGTTTCGATAGGATATTTAATGGCAATATCTAGCCCTAGTTGTTGACCATTACGCCGTTCTTCCGGAAGTACCCCGTTAAACGTGTGAAAGCGTAAATTATTAATTCGAATCATGCCCATAAGTATCCCAGCCTCTTTCTTGCTCATTTTTACTTATAATCATAGCATGAAGGACGCTCAATATGATAGTAATCAGCCAAATAACCCCATAAAAACTAGCAATCGTTCGGGAACCGAAAAAAGTGCGTTGCTAACAAACCGGTTCATCAAAAAAGACGTTGCTGGTCAAAAAACCAGTAACGCCTTTGTCTTAGTTTAAAGCAGTCGTACCCCCACCATGAACTCTAGGAATCCGTAGTCGTCCCATCATTAAAATTAATCAAATTACTGAGGTAATGGCTAGTTAGACCAGGTGTCTGCTTCACAATATAGGTGGCGAGCGGTGACTGCGTCATTTGCGTCTGAATAAAGCTCGTATTGACGATGTTCGCCAACGACAACGCGACAAAAATAACCAGATACGTCACGACAAATGACACGATTCCACCCGCAACACTGTTCACTTGCTTAATAACTGGTAGCCACGTAATGCTACGTGAAACACGGCCTAACAACCGAATCACTGACCACCCTAACGAAATTAACACGAAGAAAGCGACCAGGTTAATGATCAACGTTGCCGCCACTGAAGCTTCAATTAAATGTAAATTCGTCAATAGATTACTAATCATTGTCCCTAACGGCTGATAGAGTAGTCGTGCAAACAATAGGACGACGACCGTCCCAATCAGATGCAACATTTCAATCACAAATCCGCGGTGAAACCCGCGAAAAATTGCGCTTGCTAGTAAAATTAAAATCACAATCGTAAATATCATCTGCGTGCCCCGCCTTCCGCTTTTCAGGTATGCCTATTTTACCAGCTTTCGTCAGTCAGTGCAGTGTTTTCACCTAGTCTAAACCTTATCTTAAAGACTTGACGACGACCGTTTCTTTCGGTAAAGTTAACAGTAATGGTTACGATTTAAAGAGAATGGGGTTACAATACATGGTCAACCGACGGATATGGCTTTATTTGGCAATAATACTGGGACTCAGCGGCCTATTAGCAGGCTGTCAAAGTTCGAGCACCCCCAGTAAAACGACTAACGACAAAATTAATATCATGGCTAGTCTCGACTTTTATGGTCAAACGGCTAAGGCGGTGGCAGGAAAGTATGGTCAAGTGACCTCGATTATTGATCGACCGAGCGTTGACCCCCACGACTACGAGCCGACCGTCAACACGGCTAAGCAGGCTAGTAGCGCCCAATTAATCATTTACAACGGCCTCGGCTACGATGACTGGATGGAAAAGCTTACTGTCAACAAAGCCAAGGGCGCCCGGGTAATCACAGTGGGAACCGACGTGGCTCATAAAACTGACGGGGCCAACGAACACGTCTGGTACGATCCCACAACGATGCCCAAATTAGCAACTAAAATCGCAACAGAACTCAGCAAAATTCAGCCGCAGCACAAGCATTATTTTGAACAGCAGGCCCAAAAGTATCAGACCAACGCTAAGACTATAACCACTATGATCAAACAATTGAAACAGCATGCAAATAATCAGCGTGTCGCTGTCAGTGAGCCGGTCTTTGACTACTCATTGAAGGCAATCGGCTACCGAATCAGCAATACGCATTTCGCACATGCAATTGAAGAGGGTTCCGACCCATCACCTAAGGATATCCAGCAAATGCAACAAGACATCAAGCACCACCGGATTGCCTTTTTCGTTGAAAACACTCAGACCGATAGTAACTTGGTCACGAACATGGTCAAACTCGCCAGGAAATACGATGTGCCAGTACTGAAGGTCACCGAAACGTTACCGGCCAACCAGACGTATCAAAGCTGGATGCTCAGTCAATATCGTCAATTGGCAAAGATTCAAAAAGCAACAGCCAAGTAGAAGCGCCCCGGTTAGTTGGGCCAAGTCCTGTGATTCAGTACGATCACAGTCGTGCCACGAAAAAAGGAGGCTGTGACATAACTAGCCTCTGTATAAGCAAATGGGACGAGAAACCGAATTTTGGTTTCTCGTCCCATTTGCTTACGCCTTTGATTTTTAAAGTTGGTCCCTACCGTGACCAATTTCATAATGTTTAACGCCAGTATTACGATTCCGGCTTCCTTGGTGACCTTGTCGAAACCTCGCACCGAGAATCGATTGAAATGTAAAGAAGCCTTCATCTTGCCAAAAACTGGCTCAACATCGATCTTACGTTGAGCGTAAATCTGACCAGTTTCTGGAGCTGAAAGTAATTCTCGTTGTTTCGATTTGAAATATTCCCAATTTTCGTTCACGGAAATCCCTTTAAGATATCCTTTTGGTGTTAGTGCCGCGGCAATTAGTTGATGATTTTCATCATACTTTTCGGCAATGTATTCTTTAAAGTCACGGGTAAAACCATACTTATCAGTCCGTTGACGATAAGCATTAAAATTAAACCGGACGTTTTGCGGATTGATAAAATAATCATCTTTTTCATGATAGTCCCAGTTCATAACCTTACGGTCATCACTTTGCCATTTTCGACTATTCTCTTTAAGCATTGTGCCGTAGGGAATCAAAACGGTATGCTGACCGAATTCATCTTCCAAGTACCGATAATTACTTTCGGAACCGTATCCGGCATCGGCAACGATGGTGTGACCTAACACATTGTTGGCCTTTAAATGTTCAATAAACGGTTGTAAGGTTCGTGTGTCGGTTGGATTTTGGAAAAGCCGATATCCCGTAATGAACTGATTACTCGTGGCGATTTGAACGTTGTAGGCAGGTTTTAATTGACCGTTTTGCATCGGATCTTCCTTGACCCGCATAAAGGTGGCATCGTGATCCGTCTTAGAGTAGCTGTTACGCTGACCATAGATTGCTTGCTGTGCTTGGTGTTCACGCATTTTATCACGTCGTTTATCCAACTTACGTTTTTGTGATTTAACAGTCCGGCGTTGCTGTTTGGCTGGGTTCGGGGAAACCTGCTTAGTTGCTTCCACGGTTTCATTAAGGACCACTAAGTGATCCTCAACCTTGCTAATCATGATATCCAATAGTTCGGGAGTCAGCTCTGATCCTGCCGGAATTTCACCGACAATTTTAGCTTCATGAAGCTCGCCTAACAGATCAACGAGTTTTTCGCGATTCATCTTGTCAAATCGTATCGTATTCTTCTTCCAAACAAAGCTATACTTGTTGGCGTCGGCTAGGATCTTAGTTCCATCAATAAATGAAACATCATCAATCATGCCATTTTGACGAAGATATTGGGTTAGCTGTGATAAGCTATCGGTTGTCAAAGTGGCCAGTTCATCAGAAATTCTAAAGCGACAAATCGTCCGGTAGGACGGAATTTGGTCGGCAATTAACCACCCAGCTGGCTTGTTTTCACGGGCAAACTGTTCAATTTTACGACTGCTGAAAATGCCATAGCAGTATGCTAAAAGGACCAGTTTTAACATGGCACCGAGGTTATATTCCCGCGGACGGCCAAACTGGTAATCATATTTTAGTTTTAAACTCTCAACAAGCTGGTTGATGTAACGAGCAGGATGATGCTCTTCTGGTTGGTAATCCAAGGCGATACTCAAAGTGGTTTGATTCATGTTATAATAATCTTGCATATTAGGAATGTCCTTTCGAGGATAATTTCGTAGAGTATCGGGTGCGACCGATGCTCTTTTTTTATTTTCTATTATATCAAAAGCAGGTCTGGAAAAATCCGAAGATTTTTCCAGACCTGCTTTGTTTCTAGAGACTTATGTCACAGCCTCCTTTTGGCCTAATTACGACTAACCGACCGATTGTGCAGGCACTAATGTCTAATTAGTGGCGTTCAAAGCATATCCCACTTAACTTCAGTCATTCTCGCCTGGTAGTCAGTCACCGTGATTATTAATGCGACTGCTTGCGCCCATCACGCAAAAGTAACGCAAGCACGAGGCCAACCAATTCAATGCAGAGCATCATCCAGAAGACCGTATGGTACCCTTGCAAGTTCGCACGCAACGTTGAGGCTCCCGCTTGTTTCTGAGCAAGCGTCACGTTGGATAAGACCAAGGTCGCCACGGCCACACCAGCTGAACCGAGAATTTGACGAACCGTCGTAATCACAGCGGTACCGTGTGAAATCAGTTCATCGGGTAATGAATTAGCCCCCAATGTGACGGCGGGCATCATGACAAAGGCATTCCCGCCTTCAATTAAGGCAGCCAGCAAAATCATGGTGAGCAGGTTCAACTCTGAATTGATCAGTGCTAAGATCAGCCAACCAACAACGATCATACTCATACCAAGTAACATGATTTGTTTGTATCCAATCTTCTCTGCTAGTTTCCCAGTAAGTGGGTTCAAAATACTTAGAAGCACCGCACCAGGCACCAGTGACATGCCTGAAACGAATGGCGACACCTTCAAGACACCCTGGTAATAGAGTGGGAAGATGATTGTTACGACAATCAGCGCCACGTACGAGATTGCTGTTAGGAAAATGGCTAAGTCATAATTAAATGTTTTTAAGACCCGTAGTTCCAATAACGGCGTCTCCAAGTGAAATTGGCGATAAGTAAAGTAAGCCACCGCTAGTACTGAAACCGCTAATAACAGCCAACCGAACGTCCAGTTCACATTGGGTTTACCAATCTCATTCACGACGTATAAAATCCCAGCAAAGCCCAGTAACGTCACGATTGAGAGCAAATCCAGCTTTGAAGGCTTATTGACCATCACGTCCTTGATCGTTGTGAAACTAATTAGGATCAACAAAGTTGCCACCGTGATGAAGACGGCAAACAATCCGTGCCAATCGGTAAACTTCAAAACCACACCGGAAATAATCGGGCCAGATGCTAATGCTGATCCCATGACCAACCCGGCGACACCCATCGTACTACCCCGTTTTTCCTCGGGCGTAATCGTCAGTAAAATGGATTGATACGAGGGAAACAGCACGCCAACTGCCGCCGCTTTAATTAGGCGACCGACCATCATCACACCAAAACTGGGTGCGAAATAAATAATGATTGAACCAATATCGAAAAGCACCAAAACGGCTAAGAATAATTTCTTAAACCCAATATTATTCAACAACCACGGACTGATTGGCATCATGACGACCATTGTCAACATAAAGCCGGTCGTTAACCATTGCACGGTTGAGGCCGAGATGCCAAAGTCGCGCATAAATGTTGGGTAGACCGTCGACAAGGAAGACTGACTGATCGACATGGTCCAAGTCCCAAGCAACAGCGTAAAAATGAACCAGAAGCGTCGACGCCCCGTCAACGTTACATTTTGATTAGCTGTCTGCATTCAAAACTCCTCCTTACTTTAGAACAGTTATCAACTACTAATATCCATTGTACCATTGAAACCAATGATGTACAGGCTAAAAGTCAGATTGCCAACAAAAAAGTTTGCTACACCGAATAAAGAGACGTGCACAATTAGCTTGTAACAACACCCGCGTGAATGATTGTTAAATATCCAATCTGTTAAAGCTCTAACGGACAGATTCATTAAGTCAGTTGGCCTCTAATCATCATAAAATCAGTCCCAACCAGGGCACTCCATCACACCGAAAAGCTTTGCAGCCAAACTAAAAATGGGTTGTTCAAGAATCAAATTCTTGAACAACCCATTACCTACATGTTGCATCGATATTCTTAATTTATTCAGCTAACATGGCCGCACTAACTGCCTGTAGCTGCTTCGCTTCACCAGTAGTCGGTTTAGCGGGTTTCATCTTCTTTAAGGCGATCACTGCCCGATATTGAAGTTCTGCCACATTAATATCATCCCGCAAATCATAATGAGTAATTGTGACGAAGGCGGAGTTCTCGTAAATTTTTTCAACTTTAGCATAAAAATCATAATCGGTATTGCCGTTCTTTTGACATTTAACCCGATCCCCCACAGAAATCTGAGCCATAACTATCACTCCACTTCATAAAATATGATAATAACATAGCACGTAACTGCTAGAATAACAATTATTGCTCCCGAATTTACATGATTTTTACATGGTTATGACGGATACTGTCCAAATTAAATGACATTAGGCCCACGAGCCCGTATTAGCGGTTAGTAATGGCCAAGTTCGTAAACCAATACCTAGTACCTTAGACTGAGCTGAATCACTTTATCGCTTGAAACTAGCATCGATTTTTCTAACCAACCAAACGTACGCCATTTACGCCTGACTCTCAAAATCCGAACGCTACTGTCTCTCGTTTTGACAGCTCCCCCATCACTGCCAGCTACCCCCAATAAGTAGATCGTGCCGGTGATTAATAGTATGGGTTGAATTCCAAATGCGCTGATGGGTACCGGGATTCCTAATAATCCGACCCGCCGTTTGAATTTCAAAATTTAGTCTTAGTTCGCCCAGTAGGCTAATTTTTGGCAACAAAAAAAAGGAATCGAATTAACGATTCCTTAGGTTGCATGGCAACGTCCTACCCTCGCAGGGAGCGATCCCCCAACTACTCTCGGCGCTAAGAAGCTTAACTTCTGTGTTCGACATGGGAACAGGTGTATCCTTCTCGCCATCGTCACCACACTATTGAGAAACTTGTGCTCTCAAAACTAGCTAATATCAAATATCTTCATATGAACCGGAACACCAATTACTTGGTTAAGTCCTCGACCGATTAGTATTAGTCCGCTTCATGCGTCACCGCACTGCCACTTCTAACCTATCTACCTGATCATCTTTCAGGGGTCTTACTTCCATAAAGGAATGGGAAATCTCATCTCGAGGTGTGTTTCACACTTAGATGCTTTCAGCGTTTATCACATCCATACGTAGCTACCCAGCGATGCGCCTGGCGGCACAACTGGTACACCAGAGGTATGTCCATCCCGGTCCTCTCGTACTAAGGACAGGTCCTCTCAAATTTCCTACGCCCGCGACGGATAGGGACCGAACTGTCTCACGACGTTCTGAACCCAGCTCGCGTACCGCTTTAATGGGCGAACAGCCCAACCCTTGGGACCGACTACAGCCCCAGGATGCGATGAGCCGACATCGAGGTGCCAAACCTCCCCGTCGATGTGGACTCTTGGGGGAGATAAGCCTGTTATCCCCAGGGTAGCTTTTATCCGTTGAGCGATGGCCCTTCCATACGGTACCACCGGATCACTAAGCCCGACTTTCGTCCCTGCTCGACCTGTCTGTCTCGCAGTCAAGCTCCCTTGTGCCTTTACACTCTACGAATGATTTCCAACCATTCTGAGGGAACCTTTGGGCGCCTCCGTTACTTTTTAGGAGGCGACCGCCCCAGTCAAACTGCCCACCTGACACTGTCTCCCACCACGATTAGTGGTGCGGGTTAGAGTGGTCATACAGCGAGGGTAGTATCCCACCAACGCCTCCACCGAAACTAGCGTTCCGGTTTCTATGGCTCCTACCTATCCTGTACAAGCTGTACAAACACTCAATATCAAGCTACAGTAAAGCTCCATGGGGTCTTTCCGTCCTGTCGCGGGTAGTCCGCATCTTCACGGACAATATAATTTCACCGAGTCTCTCGTTGAGACAGTGCCCAGATCGTTACGCCTTTCGTGCGGGTCGGAACTTACCCGACAAGGAATTTCGCTACCTTAGGACCGTTATAGTTACGGCCGCCGTTTACTGGGGCTTCAATTCTGAGCTTCGCCGAAGCTAACCCATCCTTTTAACCTTCCAGCACCGGGCAGGCGTCAGCCCCTATACGTCATCTTACGATTTTGCAGAGACCTGTGTTTTTGATAAACAGTCGCCTGGGCCTATTCACTGCGGCTGATCTTGCGATCAGCACCCCTTCTCCCGAAGTTACGGGGTCATTTTGCCGAGTTCCTTAACGAGAGTTCACTCGCTCACCTTAGGATTCTCTCCTCGACTACCTGTGTCGGTTTGCGGTACGGGTAGTTAAGTACTCACTAGAAGCTTTTCTCGGCAGTGTGACATCAGACGCTTCGCTACTAAATTTCGCTCCCCATCACAGCTTGTCCTTAAAGTGAAAAGCATTTGACTCTTCACAAGACTTACTGCTTGGACATTCTAATCCAACAGAATGCACATCTTAGCCTCCTGCGTCCCTCCATTGCTCAAACGCACTTAACTAGTACAGGAATCTCAACCTGTTATCCATCGTCTACGCCTCTCGGCCTCGACTTAGGTCCCGACTAACCCTGGGAGGACGAGCCTTCCCCAGGAAACCTTAGTCATTCGGTGGATAGGATTCTCACCTATCTTTCGCTACTCATACCGGCATTCTCACTTCTAAGCGCTCCACAAGTCCTCACGATCTTGCTTCACCGCCCTTAGAACGCTCTCCTATCACGCGACCTAATGGTCGCATCCATGGTTTCGGTAGTATGCTTAGCCCCGGTACATTTTCGGCGCAGGATCACTCGACTAGTGAGCTATTACGCACTCTTTAAATGGTGGCTGCTTCTGAGCCAACATCCTAGTTGTCTATGCAACTCCACATCCTTTTCCACTTAGCATACATTTAGGGACCTTAACTGATGGTCTGGGCTGTTCCCCTTTCGACGGTGGATCTTATCACTCATCGTCTGACTCCCGGATATGAATCAATGGCATTCGGAGTTTATCTGAATTCAGTAACCCAAGACGGGCCCCTAGTCCAAATAGTGCTCTACCTCCATGATCCTAATTCCGAGGCTAGCCCTAAAGCTATTTCGGAGAGAACCAGCTATCTCCAAGTTCGTTTGGAATTTCACCGCTATCCACACCTCATCCCAGCAATTTTCAACTTACACGGGTTCGGTCCTCCAGTGCGTTTTACCGCACCTTCAACCTGGACATGGATAGGTCACCTGGTTTCGGGTCTATAACCTCGTACTCAAAACGCCCATTTCAGACTCGCTTTCGCTACGGCTCCGACTTTTTAGTCTTAACCTTGCACGGGATCATAACTCGCCGGTTCATTCTACAAAAGGCACGCCATCACGCATTAACGCGCTCTGACTTATTGTAGGCACATGGTTTCAGGAACTATTTCACTCCCCTCCCGGGGTGCTTTTCACCTTTCCCTCACGGTACTGGTTCACTATCGGTCACTAGGTAGTATTTAGCCTTGGGAGATGGTCCTCCCGGATTCCGACGGAATTTCACGTGTTCCGCCGTACTCAGGATCCTGAACTGAGAGAATTTGATTTAATCTACTGGGCTATCACCATCTATGGCGGATTTTCCCAAATCCTTCGACTATCAAGTTCTTTGGTAACTCAAATGTTCAGTCCTACAACCCCAAAGTGCAAGCACTTTGGTTTGGGCTGTTCCCCGTTCGCTCGCCGCTACTTAGGGAATCGAAATTTCTTTATATTCCTGCTGCTAATGAGATGTTTCAGTTCACAGCGTTTACCTCCAACTAGACTATGAATTCATCTAGTGGTAACAGTTGATTAAAACTGCTGGGTTGCCCCATTCGGAAATCTCCGGATCATAGCTTACGTACAGCTCCCCGAAGCATATCGGTGTTAGTCCCGTCCTTCATCGGCTCCTAGTGCCAAGGCATTCACCATGCGCCCTTGTTAACTTAACCTCATTTACCTAACGGTAAATGCGATTAATGAGTTTAGCGATAATTAAACTTCAATAAAAAACTCAAAAAACGCGGTGTTCTCGGTTTCATTATGAAAAAATATATTTGATATTATCTAGTTTTCAAAGAACAAGTTTTGAGAGTTAAATCTCTCAAAACTAAACAAAGTTTCGACGCGTGTGTAGGTTTCCGTAATATTCCTTAGAAAGGAGGTGATCCAGCCGCAGGTTCTCCTACGGCTACCTTGTTACGACTTCACCCTAATCATCTGTCCCACCTTAGGCGGCTGGTTCCTAAAAGGTTACCCCACCGACTTTGGGTGTTACAAACTCTCATGGTGTGACGGGCGGTGTGTACAAGGCCCGGGAACGTATTCACCGCGGCATGCTGATCCGCGATTACTAGCGATTCCGACTTCATGTAGGCGAGTTGCAGCCTACAATCCGAACTGAGAATGGCTTTAAGAGATTAGCTTACTCTCGCGAGTTCGCAACTCGTTGTACCATCCATTGTAGCACGTGTGTAGCCCAGGTCATAAGGGGCATGATGATTTGACGTCATCCCCACCTTCCTCCGGTTTGTCACCGGCAGTCTCACCAGAGTGCCCAACTTAATGCTGGCAACTGATAATAAGGGTTGCGCTCGTTGCGGGACTTAACCCAACATCTCACGACACGAGCTGACGACAACCATGCACCACCTGTATCCATGTCCCCGAAGGGAACGTCTAATCTCTTAGATTTGCATAGTATGTCAAGACCTGGTAAGGTTCTTCGCGTAGCTTCGAATTAAACCACATGCTCCACCGCTTGTGCGGGCCCCCGTCAATTCCTTTGAGTTTCAGCCTTGCGGCCGTACTCCCCAGGCGGAATGCTTAATGCGTTAGCTGCAGCACTGAAGGGCGGAAACCCTCCAACACTTAGCATTCATCGTTTACGGTATGGACTACCAGGGTATCTAATCCTGTTTGCTACCCATACTTTCGAGCCTCAGCGTCAGTTACAGACCAGACAGCCGCCTTCGCCACTGGTGTTCTTCCATATATCTACGCATTTCACCGCTACACATGGAGTTCCACTGTCCTCTTCTGCACTCAAGTTTCCCAGTTTCCGATGCACTTCTTCGGTTGAGCCGAAGGCTTTCACATCAGACTTAAAAAACCGCCTGCGCTCGCTTTACGCCCAATAAATCCGGACAACGCTTGCCACCTACGTATTACCGCGGCTGCTGGCACGTAGTTAGCCGTGGCTTTCTGGTTAAATACCGTCAATACCTGAACAGTTACTCTCAGATATGTTCTTCTTTAACAACAGAGTTTTACGAGCCGAAACCCTTCTTCACTCACGCGGCGTTGCTCCATCAGACTTTCGTCCATTGTGGAAGATTCCCTACTGCTGCCTCCCGTAGGAGTTTGGGCCGTGTCTCAGTCCCAATGTGGCCGATTACCCTCTCAGGTCGGCTACGTATCATTGCCATGGTGAGCCGTTACCCCACCATCTAGCTAATACGCCGCGGGACCATCCAAAAGTGATAGCCGAAGCCATCTTTCAAACTCGGACCATGCGGTCCAAGTTGTTATGCGGTATTAGCATCTGTTTCCAGGTGTTATCCCCCGCTTCTGGGCAGGTTTCCCACGTGTTACTCACCAGTTCGCCACTCACTCAAATGTAAATCATGATGCAAGCACCAATCAATACCAGAGTTCGTTCGACTTGCATGTATTAGGCACGCCGCCAGCGTTCGTCCTGAGCCAGGATCAAACTCTCAAATTAATGATGAGTTCTAAAAAGCTCATTTAATGTTGTACTAAAATTTATTTGCTAGCGAATTGACTTCGCAAATGTTTTGCTCTTGATTCAAAATCAAGAGACCCTACACATTTGATTCGTCGAAACTTTGTTCAGTTTTCAAAGATCTAATTCCGTGCGTTAATCGCTTAACACAACTTAATCATCATAACATCTTAATCAATATCTTGTCAACAACTTTTTTTAAGAAGTAACTTGATTAATTTGTCATAGTTGCCGTTGCGACAACAGAAACTATCTTACCAATTACTGAAGAAATTGTCAACAACTAATTTCAATAATTATTTGGTGGTGAGATGCATCTGCCGTAGCAGCAACGTTTACTAATATACCAATTGAAGTAAAAAGTGTCAACACTTTTTCTGAATTTCTTTTTATTAATAGTCAAACCAGCTTTTTTTCTCTATACTATTTAATTAAAGGAGCGACTAAATTATGCTAGCTTGGCTACCATTCTTTTTGATTTCATTAATGTTTATTGTTCTACTATACGCTTGTACGCGATCAGTGCGCACAAATATCCAGCGTTTTAAGCAACTCAGTTTAATTGCCTTTCTCTGGGTCTTAACTGCTTTTTGCTATACACCTACCAGTTACAATTTTGGTACCCAACTCGTTATTCAATATATTCAATGGGGACCCGTTAAGCTGAACGTGATTCCTTTCCAACAACTTGACATTGAATTTTGGCTCAACGTTCTCCTCACTGTTCCATTGGGCGGTTTACTGGCATGGAATTTTCCCGACTTGCCTTGGCGTCGTTTTATTTGGTTGGGATTTCTTACGGGGCTAACACTCGAGCTGGGACAATTCATCCTTGACTGGTTGGTTAACCTCAAACGTTGGGTTGATATCGATGATGTCATCACAAATTGGGCTGGTGTCATTATCGGTGCCGCTGGTTATAAAATTGCACGTCATGTTCCCGGACTTCGCTGGTTGCAAAAATAACGTATATATAGAAGCAAAAAGCAAAATAGCGTTTGCTTAGCACCCACAAGTGCCAAACACTTCAGCGGTCTAGCTGTCATGAAATCGTAATTAAATAAGCGTCGCAGCCTTAAGTGGCTGCGACGCTTATTTAATTTAACTACTAACTATTAATGAAGCTGCCATCATCAGGATTCAAAAAACAGATCGAATACTCGCTTACGATCTTGGTTCCAGACCTGATTGTCACTAGTTGGATAAACTCGATTTGTTAACACAACCAGCCCAATTTGACGATCCAAATCAAAAGCAACTGCCGGGCCAGTAAAACCAGTATGGAAATATTGATGTCGTCCCGCACGTCGTTCCCAACCTAACGTCCGGCCATTTTCGTCATACTCGCCTAACCAGTCAAAGACATTTTCATCCAGCACCCGTTTGCCTTGATATTCACCAAAGTTTAACATCATTTCAATAAATACGGATAAATCCGTCAGCGTTGAGAACAAGCCTGCGTGACCACTCTCACCATTCAACAAAAAGGCTTTATAATCATGCACCTGTCCTTGAATCTGACCCCGCCGCGGATCAAACTCCGTCGGCACAAACCGAATCTTCGGACGATTTAAGTTATAACCCGTATTGGTCATCGCTAGTGGATAGCAAACGTGGTCTTGAATACTCCGAGCCAATGAGCCGTCAACCGCACGAATAATCCATCCCAATAAAATAAATCCCAGGTCTGAATAGACATACGTTGTCCCTGGTGCCGTGACGAGTGGCGCATCATAAACCGCTTTGATCAGATCTTCACGTTGCATCTTATCCAGGTTATCAATATCTGCCGGTAGCCCACTATTATGAAGTAACAAGTTTTTAATCGTTATTTCAGGATGAGTGAACCCAGGTAAAAACCGGGCAACCGAGTCCGTTAAATGAATCGTGTGGTCCGATAACAACTGAAAAATCCTCGTCGTGGTCCCTACAACCTTAGTTACCGATGCTAGGTCATAAATCATCGCAGGATCTAAGCCCACGGCAAACTCATCGCGGCCCTGCTTACCATGATAGTATTGATTGATACCTTTAGGGGTGATCAAGCTAAACGACGCCCCATAAATGTCGCCAGCTTCAATACAACTGTCAATATATTGTTCAATTTTTTCGAGCATCCGCATTACGCCCACCTTTCACTACATTCACTAGTTTCTGCTTATCTTCTTTATGATAACGAACTTCCTCATAAAATCAACGGCAAACGCTTTTAACACCCTCCACACCTCGTTGCACTTTTTATTAATTAACTAGTTAAACACTTGTTACATTATGGACAATATTCCACTTATATATCAAAACGAGTCTTGTTTTTAGCCGTTTTCTAAATATAATTAAGTGAATTACCAATGCCTATCTAGCTATGTAAGTACTGTTATATCAACGTTAATAGTCAACTTTTCAATAATAGATTGCAAAAAAATAACCCAAACGTGAAATAAATCACCTGAAAGCGGTTACAAATCCAGCAAAAAATGTTATGATTCAAATATAGAATTTTATCAATCATTTGATTGGATTCAAATTATGGAGGCGAGAAAATGATTACATCAGAAAAGACAACAAAACCAGCAGCTTGGAAAGGTTTCAAAGGCGGGCACTGGCAGGAAGAAATCAACATTCGTGATTTTATTCAAAATAACTTCACACAGTACAATGGCGACGAAAGCTTCCTGGCCGGACCAACAGCCGCTACTAAGACCTTGAATGACAAAGTCTTAGAATTAAAGAAACAAGAACGTGCCGCTGGTGGTGTGTTGGATGCTGATACTAAAGTCGTTGCAACGATTACTTCACACGGCCCTGGTTATATTCAAAAAGATCTCGAAAAGATTGTTGGTCTCCAGACTGACAAGCCTTTGAAGCGGGCCTTCATGCCATTTGGTGGTATTCGAATGGCTGATGACGCTTTGAAATCATACGGTTATACCCCTGATGAAGAAAACGACAAGATTTTCACTGAATATCGCAAGACTCATAACCAAGGCGTCTTCGATGTTTATACTCCTGACATGCGGAAAGCACGTCACTACAAGATCATCACCGGACTACCAGATGCATACGCACGTGGCCGTCTCATTCCTGATCTTCCACGGGTCGCTGTTTATGGGATCGATCGTTTAATGGAAGACAAAGCTAATGACTTTGCCCACATTGGTGATGGTGAATTGACTGATGATGTTATTCGCCTCCGTGAAGAAGTTCAAGATCAATACCGTGCTTTAGCAGATATGAAGAAGATGGCTGCCAGTTATGGCTACGATATTAGCAAGCCTGCAACTAATGCTCAAGAAGCTATTCAATGGATGTACTTCGCTTACTTAGCTGCTATCAAGACCCAAAACGGCGCTGCAATGTCCGTTGGCCGGATTGATACAACGATGGACATCTTCATCCAACGTGACTTGGACAATGGTGTTCTGGACGAAAGCCAAGCTCAAGAATTAATTGATCAATTCGTCATGAAACTACGGATGGTTCGGTTCATCCGTACTGAAGAATACAATTCTCTCTTCTCTGGTGACCCAATCTGGGCAACCTTATCAATGTGTGGTTTAGGCGTCGACGGTCAACACCATGTGACTAAGACTGCTTTCCGGATTTTAAAGACTTTGGACAACATGGGCGCCGCACCAGAACCAAACATCACGATTTTATGGTCAGACCGCTTACCAGAAGACTTCAAACGTTACGCAACTGAAGTTTCAATCGACAGTTCAACCATTCAGTATGAAAATGATGACTTGATGCGGGTACAATGGGGTACCGATTATTATGGCATTGCTTGCTGTGTTTCCGCACAACCAATTGCTGATGGAATCCAGTACTTCGGTGCCCGGGCAAACTTAGCCAAAGCGATTCTTTATGCCATCAATGGTGGCCGCGACGAAATTGCTGGAGATCAAGTTGGCCCTGCTTACGAACCAATTACTTCAGAATACATCGATTACGACGAATTCATGAAGAAATTAGACAAGCAAATGGATTGGTTAGCTGACACTTACGTTAACTCACTGAATGCAATTCATTATATGCATGATAAGTACTACTATGAAGCTGCCCAATTAGCTTTGAAGAATACTGATCTTGATCGGACCTTTGCAACTGGGATTTCTGGCTTATCACATGCCGCGGATTCAATCTCAGCTATCAAGTATGGTCACGTTAAAGTAATTCGTGACGAACGTGGTATTGCCGTTGACTTCAAAGCCGACAATGACTACCCACGTTATGGGAACAATGACGATCGCGCTGATGACATTGCTAAATGGTTAGTCAAAGAATTATACAGCAAGATGAACACGCATCACCTCTATCGGAATGCCAAACTTTCAACTTCTGTTTTGACGATTACCTCCAACGTTGTTTATGGTAAGAACACTGGTACCACACCAAATGGCCGTCAAAAAGGCGAACCATTCTCACCAGGTGCTAACCCTGCATACGGTGCTGAAAAGAGTGGTGCATTAGCTTCACTTCTTTCAACTGCCAAATTACCATACCGTTACGCAACTGACGGGATTTCCAACACGTTCGGCGTTACCCCTAACACGTTAGGCCATGACCTCGAATCACGGAAAGACACGTTAGTAAACATGTTAGACGGTTACATGAAGAACGATGGGATGCACTTGAACATCAACGTCTTCAATAAAGACACTTTGATTGATGCTCAGAAACACCCTGAAGAATACCCAACATTAACGGTTCGGGTTTCTGGCTACTGTGTCTACTTCGCAGATTTAACCAAGGAACAACAAGATGACGTTATTTCACGGACATTCTTCGAATCAATGTAACATTTAATCTTTAATAGTTAAGAAGGCGAAAGGCTCATGGAAAACAAACAAGTTTCAACAACGCAAGCGGCGGCAAAGGAGCCTTTGATAGGCTACGTTCACTCCATCGAAACGTTTGGCTCCGTTGACGGACCAGGTATCCGTTACGTGGCATTCCTTCAAGGATGCCACATGCGTTGCCAATACTGTCACAACCCTGATACTTGGAAACTCAACGTTGGCGATCAAATGACGGCCGACGAGATTCTCGAAGACGCGGCTAAATACCGGGCTTTCTGGGGCAAGACGGGTGGCATCACAGTCAGTGGTGGTGAATCACTGGTACAAATCGACTTCATCTTGGACTTATTCGAAAAAGCCAAGGCGATGAATATCAGTACTTGTCTGGATACCTCTGGACAGCCTTTTACCCGAGAACAACCTTTCTTTGACAAGTTCGAACGTCTAATGAAGGTCACGGACATTTCGTTGGTCGACATTAAGCACATCGATTCTGCCAAACACAAGCAGTTGACCCAGTATGGGAACGAAAATATCTTGGATATGATTCAGTACATGGCCCAACACCACGATGATATGTGGATTCGTCACGTCCTGGTTCCCCAACGGACTGATTACGATGAAGACTTGAAGAAACTCGGCGATTACATTGCTAAAATTCCAAACGACGTCGTTCAAAAAGTCGAAGTATTGCCGTACCATACTTTGGGCGTTAAAAAATATCATGAAATGAAGATCAAGTACCGGCTTGAAGGAATCGAGTCTCCAACCCAAGATCGGGTGGCAAATGCCGAAAAGCTACTGCACACTGCTGATTACAACGGGTACAAGACATGGATGCCATTGCCAAAACTTTAAATCGGCATTTCTAGCATGACTAAAACACCAGCGATACAATCGTCTACGGATGGTTGTGTCACTGGTGTTTTTTTGCTGGCTCGACGCATACACGTATTGCTGGCTGGAATTAGTACAGCGGCACGCAAAAAAGGCGCCGCGAGCCTAAACCAGCAACGTCTTTCCTTAATCATGCCCTATCCAATGACCGTCAGCCCTTGGACTGGCTGCGAACAGGCCGGCCACTAACTATGAATGCCTAGTTCCATTCGAGCTTCGCGGGACATCATACTTTCGTTCCAAGCAGGTTCCCACACAATCTCAATCTCGATATTGTTAACTTCTGGTAATTTGATCAGTTCATCGTGAATGTCCTTAGCCAACCATTCGGTCAAAGGACAGCCCGCAATGGTCAACGTCATGGTAATTTCAGCGGTCCCCTCCGCCGTCAATTGTGCATCATAGATCAACCCCAAGTTAACTAGATCAATTCCTAATTCAGGGTCAATGACATGTCCTAGCGCCTCGAAGGCCCGGTCTTTAAACGTTGTTGTCATCGTATCTCGTCCTTCCATACCAGCTTGAATTCACTGATTAATCACGCCAACGTTTCGCGGTATAAGTGCCACCACACTTGATACACGTCATCGTTATATAAAGCGCTTTCTTGTCTACTTCTATTGTACCGTATGTCAGCCCATATTCAATCAATTATTAGCGCTAATTAACCGACTTTTCAAACGGTCGGTCAATCAGCAAATTATGCGACTATTTCTCGAAAAAAATTCACTATAATCCCCGATATAGCAGCGTTTTGAGTCACTATTGATTTTTATTGCGAATTCACGGTTGTTTTTGTTGTAAGCGTTTGCGGTTTATGCTATTATACTAAGTGAGGAAAGGAATTAATCCTCGATTAGCAAAGCTTCTCAAAAGAGTTTGGCTGTCGCTGTAATGTTAGACAGCTAGTATCACAGTTTGGGTCGTTATCGAAACCGTTTTAAGCGCCGTGAAGCGTTATCGGTCTAGCGAGTGTCGTGAGATTTACGTTGGATGACTGAACGTTGACCCTTAGATAAACGATAACCGCAAAGAATTAATTGGCATTAGAATGACGAACAGATTTTAACTAAGTTTTAGTTGGAAACAGGTGTCTCCGATGACCAGTTGTTAGTTCCACATTACCAGTTCCATTTGTAGACTCAGGTATTACAAAGTTTAAACGGAGGTGCATGTCTGTTACGAAGACATTCCCAAGTTTTAAACGCGAGTTTGACTTTCGTTAAAACCCGTCTAACGAGTCGCAATCAAGTAACAACCTTACTTTAGATCGACTATAGCAGATAGTTACAATAAATACGGGTTAGTCCGTTAGAAGTTGGACACGCGTAAAATTGAATAGCATGAAGGTGTATCATATTAACACTGAACAATTTTTCATTGCTAATCAGGATTATTCCTCATAAGTAGAACTCAAGCAGAGAAGCCTTGGGTTCTATTTTTTTGCTCTAAAATCAGATTTACCAACAGTCGGCACCAGACGTAACCGTTTACATCCTCTTACGAAAACCGTATACTGAATTTAAATCAAGTTGCACATTGAGGAGGACTTTAGTTTTGAAAACGATTAATTTAGGTCACAGCAATATTCAAGCTTCCAGCGTGGCGCTTGGCATCATGCGCATGGACGCCTTGGATGTCGCTCAAGCCACCAAGGTTATCGATACCGCTGCTGATTTAGGCATCAATTACGTTGATTCAGCTGATATCTACGGTGGTGGTCAATCATCGACCATCTTCGGTCAAGCACTCAAGCAGGCTCACGTATCGCGTGATCAGCTCTATATTCAGTCAAAAGGCGGCATTGTTCCTGGCAAGCGTTACGACTTTTCCAAACAGCACATACTGGCAGCCGTGGATGGCGAGCTTCAACGCTTAGGTGTTGATTATCTCGACACCTTCCTCCTCCATCGACCGGACGCCCTGATGGAACCCGAAGAAGTTGCTGCCGCTTTTGACAAGTTGCAAACTAGCGGCAAGGTGCGCCACTTTGGCGTCTCTAACTTCAATCCCATGCAAGTTGACATGCTTCAAGCGGCACTAAACCAACGGCTCATCATCAACCAACTCCAATTTGGTATCATGCATACCGGTGCGATCGACTTTGGCTTGCACACGAACATGCAGGACGAACGTAGTCTTAACCACGACGGCGAGATGATCGAATACTCACGGCTCCATAAGATGACGATTCAAGCTTGGTCGCCTTATCAATACGGTAACTTCGCGGGTATCTTCTTAGACAATCCGAAGTTTCCAGAACTTAATAATGCCATGCAAGCACTCGCCGATGAGAAACAGGTCACTAAATCAGCTATTGCGACCGCATGGATTCTCCGGCACCCAGCCCACTTCCAAGTCGTCCTTGGTACGATGAATCCGGAACATCTAGCTCAAAATGCTGCTGGAGCAGACGTTACGCTTTCTCGGCAAGAATGGTACGACATTTACTTTGCAGCTGGCAACGATTTACCTTAATCACGATCGACCTAACAGAATTGACGATTAGTTTTTACAATCAAAACGACGACCCCAAATCAGGATTGATTTTCAGGTCGTCGTTTTTTAGACGTTTCACTAACATTTTTGATGTACTCACCACATCTACGCGTATACTTAATCTTATCAAGACTCAGGAGGCGAGCGAATGACATCCACTTGCACGATCTGTGAACGAATCAAACTAATTCAGGCACATCAGAATCCTTATTTCGTTTACGAACTCACAACGGGCTACGTGGTCCTTGCTGATAGCCAGTACTTTGAAGGCTACACGCTCTTTTTAGCCAAACATCACGTTACCGAATTACATCATTTACCGGCACACGAGAAGTTACGATACCTTGAAGAGATGAGTATCGTCCAGGAAGCTTGTGCGCAGGCCTTTCATGCAGACAAAATGAACATTGAACTACTCGGGAATGGTGACGCGCATGTTCATTGGCACTTATTTCCTCGCCATAACGGTGATACGCTCAACCCCGGTCCCGTCTGGTGGACACCGCTGGAAACAATTTATGGTGATGATGTCAGTCTAGACATTCCCCGTTTAAGCCGGTTGAAGCGCACGCTCAGCGTAGCAATTGAGGCCACGCTTAATGCTCGGGAAGCAGAATTGCAGGCTTTAGAGGCACTCACAAGGCCTGCTAGCCACAGAATTGACAGCAATTAGACCAAATCAGGACCCAGACCCGCTTAGATCTTGGTGGCTACACCCCAATTCTTAATCGCAATCCGTCACCGTATTTCAAATTGCCAAAATCCACCTATTTATCCGGCCGACTATCATACGCTCGCTTAGATTTATAGCCAGCTCGAAAAACCGTCTTCATAACTTCAATGTGCCGTTCCTTAGTTGCTTGTGCCTTAGTTCCAAAAATAAAGCGGGCCCATTCGCGCTGATAACCAGGTGTCAAAGCCACAAAGAACGTTTGCAATTCAGCATCAACCGCTAACAATTCGGTTACCGCCGGAATATTTTTTTCAAATGAACTGAGGGGTGCTGTACTCATAATCAAACCTCCGATTAGTTTTACTTAAATTTACTGTAAGAAAGGGAAAATCCCTAATTTTCAGGTTTTTATATTTCGAATTTTCATAAAATTGCGCTATCATTATAGTATAAGTATTATTATTTGACTACTATAATTAACCATACTGCTATTCACCAAGGGGAGCCCTGCTATGCCAAAATTTGATATCACCCTCATCAGTCCCGAACGCGCTAAAGCGATGTTGACTGAATATAAAGAACAACGTAAGAACTCTGTCCCACATCTGGCCCATCCTGGCCGCTATATCTTGCCGGATTACAAATTAACTCGTCGCCGGGCCGCATTCAAAATTGTTAAACATACCTTTTTAACGCCCCACTACAAGTCTTACGTTGCCATGGACTCTGACAACGGCCACACACTCTGGTTTCATAATTTCGGTTCCCTAACCGAAGCTTTATTCTGGTTAGAAACCGGCCTTAAAATCAGCGATACCGACTCCCATTCTAACTACAAGGAATGGATGGCTAAGCACACTACGGAAATCGAAACCTTCAAAGACTTGCTGCGCGAGCAGAAGCATAAACAAGGGCCCAAGACTAAGAAAAAAGCCAAGTAGCCCGTTTTGACACCTAGATTCAGATAAGCAGCAGTACGCTCATTAGCGTGCTGCTGCTTTTATTTACGATCAACTGTGCCATTCATTACTGACTAGGCCAACCTAAAAGTGGCTATCCAAAAACGACTGCAGCTTGCGTGCAATCACGCGATGACCGGCATTGTTCGGATGCAAAGTATCCACCGAATAAATGGCCGCTTGAGTGGGAATCGCAAACGTCATTCCCGCATCACGGTACAAGCTCAAATGTGGGACGCCATAGTCCGCAGTCATCTGGGCAATCGCTGCTTCATAATCTGACTGACGATACCCGAGACCATTAGTCACCGCACTAAAACTGCCGCCAAAATCAGAGCCAATATGAATTGCTGAAATAAATAACTTCGGCACGGTCGGCCAATTCGTCTGTAATCCCGTCAGTAACACCATTAACGCGCCATAAAATGTCGTCATATCGCAATCACCGTATTGCCCTAACGGCTGATTCCGACCATAGTCATTGACGCCCCCAAAGACAGCAATAAAATCAGCATCTTCAGGAATAGCTTGATAGCGCGCCGCCATCGCATCGTAGCGACTCCCAATCGTTGAACCAGAGATTCCCAAATTATCGCTCCGCTCGACATCCCAATCAGCCGCCAAAATATCATGATAATGCACCGTCGTCAACCCATTATTCGCCGTAATCGAATCTCCCAACCACGCCGGCCGCTTAAAACTAACGTGCCCATTACTAATCGCCATAGCCAATCCTCCCTTTACTATCATCGCTACCATTCTAATCCATCCCATCTGAATTATGGTAGAAAGATGCCTTTTAGGGTTGGTTTTCTGTTCGTCAGCCGGTGAGCGTCCTATTCCGACCTCCGGGGCTGGGTGACAATTGCTGGAACGCAGCCGACATCGATTTGAGCTAACGCATAACCCGCGTCATCTCAAATACGAGTCTTATTCTAAGCCGGAAGGAAATCACTTCCGACTAAGAATAATTTGGCTACTGAGCATTGTCACCCAGCCCCTCCAGTCTCAAGCCACGGGTTGAAGCCGAGCATTGTCTAGCCAACGGATTAATGCGGTTTGGGCATTTGTCCGTTGGCATAGCAAGCACAGACTTTAGTGGCACCGAACACGTTTCAGGAAGCCGCTCGAATGGCTGATGAACGGCCACTTAACTCGGCACAATTGGTCGTTGGTTATTTTGATACAGGAACTTTAAACGAGACGTTAGGGTTACCCTAACCACTTTGTTGAGGTGTTCTATTATTACTATAGTAATTCCGAAATAGCGAGCTATCCCAATATCTTTTCGACCTAACAGTTGATTAACAAAATTACTGTTTATGGAGAACAATGACAAATTCATCAAAAGTTGGGTACATCTTCGTCCGCCATTCGAATACTGTCCCGACTGGAAGGCGTTTCGGCCAATGCTCAGCGGTGAAATTCCACTTAGCAAGCGTCCTTGGCTTGGTTAGTGGAAGACCAGTATTTAAGACGTGGTCTTCGGCTTAAATCTGTGTCCACCGCGTTCCAGCAATTGGCAGAAATGCCTGGAGGGCGGCGTAGGACGAACGAACTAAGCAGGTTTACGCTAACCGGAACTGTTTCCAGCGGGCCTAAGCTGGTGGCTGTTGACTTTAAATAAAGGCATCTTTCTACCATTATTTCAAACAGGTGGGCCAATCTTAAAAGGCTCGTATTATGGAAATCCATAATACGAGCCTAGTTTAATTGATATATTTAGTTCAACTGAGTAGCGCTAATCGGCTTCCGTTTCACGTTTCCGTGCAGTACGCCGTTCGCGTGCGTAGTCAGTTTTAGTTGTGATTTCAACGTCACGTGCTAGCCGTTTCCGGCGTGCTAATTCAGCTGCTTTGGCATTGGCTTTCGCAGCTTCCTTGACTGGATCAGTCGTTAAGTCGTGATGGATCGAGTACAGTAAGACGAGCGCGACAATCGTTAATGGGAAGCCAGACATCGCACAGATGGACTGAATCGATTCAAAGCCACCGACCGTGACAAGCCCCAATGAGAAGACTAGGAAGATAACGACCCAGCTCATCCGATTGAAACGACTTGGTTGTTCCCCCGCGGCCAACTTTTTACTAGTAAATGACGAGGTAATGAAGGCAAATGAAGATACCGTCGTTGCTAAGAAAATAAAGCAAGATAGGCAGTACAAAGCCAGCATAATCATCTTCAATGGTAAGGTCGACAATACTGCTGCAATCACAGCGGCTTGTCCTTGCGTATTTAAGATATGAACTAAGTTAACGATGCCCATCCGTTGCAAGTATAAGGCATAACCACCCAAGATGGCGTAGAAACTGACACAACCTAATGAGCCCCATAGCAACATACCACCGAGTACCTGACGAATCGTCCGGCCCCGAGAAATCCGGGCAATGAATAAGCCCATGACTGGCATAAAGGATAACCACCAGCCCCAGTAGAAGATCGTCTGCCGTTGCATGGCCGTTGCGTGACCATTTGGTGCAGTATTCGTGCTCAACGTAATAAACTTATTGACAAACAAGCCAATACTATTAGTTTCTGAGTTTAAAATATACAAAGTTGGGCCAACAATTAAAACAACGATTAGGAAGCCAATCGCTAACCAAACATGGGCAGCACTTAGCCGACCGATTCCCTTCTTCAAACCATTAAAAACAGCCATGGCGAAAATTACGAATAATAAGGCAAATAACCCTAACTTTAAAGTCATCGTATCGGCAATCCCGGTAACGGCACTCAAAACTTTTGAAATGACGGGGATTTCCATCCCGACTGAAGTACCAACACCACCCATAATCCCAATAATAACGAGAAAATCAATCGTGTTCCGGGCAATTTGCTTACCCTTACCAGGACCTTGTAGTACTGAAATTGCGGCACTGAGCCGCTGAACCTTGATGTGTTTAACATACATTGCATAGGCAATTGCAATCGTGGCTGGCGCAAACATCATCCACGCCATTGGTCCCCAATTAAATTGTCCCAGCATGTGCGCATAATTATATGCAGAAGTTGAAAACGGCTTGACGCCGAATGAAGGGCTTTGGAGGTACCGTAACGGGTCAACCATGCTCAACATTAAGATGCTGGCATCGATCCCGGTCGCGTAAACCATACTGCCCCAGTGATACGTTGAAAATTCTGGTTTGTCATCAGGATCACCAAGTTTGGTTTTCCCTAACTTACTAAACCCTAAGTAAATGAAAAAGATAAAAGTGATCACATATACCGACATATAAAGCCAGCTCATGTTATTTGTGAGCCAGTTCAAGATGCCACTTAAACTCGTCTCCAGCGAATGGCCCCCCATTAATAAAACAACGGAAGCCGCCGCAAAGAGCCCAATTGTTGGTAAATAGACCCACCAATCAATATTCTTACTTTTTAAAATAATAAACCTGCTACTGAGCATATACTCTCTATATTTAGATCAAATTCGTGGTTCTTCCTACCAGCAATGGTAGTCCCCACGCGTAAATTTCCGACTAGCAATCGGTACACCCCTCCGAGTTAATCCTCGGAGCACTCAGCACCCTGACTGTATCAGGTTTGACCGGCATTGTCATCCGCATTCTGTTTGTGCTAACTCAAAATCAGTAGCAGAATTTCCTTCTTTCCGTTGGTTGAATCCGGACAACGCCATACTGACAAATGATTTTTAATTGCTTAATCGACGTTGGTGTTCATCTTGTTTAGCTAGTGTTTCTATTACCATCGTGCCTTTAGCACACGACCGTCGTCACACCACGTAACGATTAATGGTTACACTGCTCTTGCTAATAGATAACCCCCTTGAATCACCAGATAAGCCCACCGCACAACTGTTAGATTAATTGCTTGGTGCACCAAAAAAGCGCTTAGTACCGGGTAACAAGTTACCACCTGCACAGCGCACGTTGGCTTATACAAATGCTGATTTCAGTATTTTCTGATATCTGATGTTCGTTTATAAGTATACTAGTATTAAATCAGAAGTAAAATCAACCATTTTGAGCCGTCGAGGCCTAACCCGTCAAGGATTAGACGAGTTTTGCACCCATATTTTTTCTGAAACTTTTTAAAAGTTTTCGTAATAATTAGTTTTTTAGTTTAGAATCATTCTTATCTGTTTCAATTAAACCGATTTCATGTTATTCTTGTAACAAGTAAAAAAACGTTATCATCTAAAAGGAGGGGAACTGCATGCGGCACTACTATAAATTAATTTTAACGGTCAGCGTCGGTATCATTGCGGTTATTTTACAGTTTGGTTTGCACTACCAATTGGCAGCACAAATCATCATTACATTAATGGGGTCACTTATGGCCTTATCAATGTTAGTTGAGATGATCAAAACCTTACGTTCAGGTAAGTACGGGGTTGATTTATTAGCAATTACGGCGATTGTGGCAACACTAGCTGTCGGCGAATATTGGGCTAGCCTTGTCGTTCTAATTATGCTCACTGGGGGTGACTCGTTAGAAGATTATGCGGCCAAACGAGCGAATACCGAATTGAAAGCCTTGCTCGATAATTCACCACGTATTGCCCACCGCTCAGTCGCCGGCCAATTAACAGATATTGCCGTTGAAGATGTCCAAATTGGTGATCAGCTAGTCGTCAAACCTGGTGAGCTAGTTCCAGTAGACGGTCACCTTATTCAAGGAACGGCACTCTTTGATGAATCTTCATTGACGGGTGAATCTAAGCCAGTCGACAAGCACGTTGGCGATGACATTATGTCTGGTGCGGTCAACGGCGATAGTGCTGTTACAATGGTTGTTGATAAATTAGCCATTGATAGTCAATACCAACAGTTAGTCAAATTGGTTAAAGAATCCGAATCACGACCAGCCAAATTCGTACGGCTGGCCGATCGCTATGCAGTCCCATTCACCTTGGTAGCATACGTCATTGCCGGAGTAGCTTGGGCATTCAGCGGTGATCCCCACCGATTTGCAGAAGTCCTCGTAGTGGCTTCACCTTGCCCGCTGATTCTCGCCGCACCCGTTGCACTCGTCTCAGGGATGAGCCGAACTAGTCGGAACGGAATCGTGGTCAAGACTGGGGACATGTTGGAGAAGTTATCTACGGCTAAGTCCGCCGCGTTTGATAAGACGGGGACCATTACCAGTGGTCAATTAACAGTCAACCAAATTGTTCCTCAGCCTGGTTTTACTGCCGAACAAATCTTGCACCTCGCAGCGAGCGCTGAACAAAACTCAAGTCATATTCTGGCCCGCTCACTCGTCAAGTATGCGAGTGCCACTAGCCTCAGCCCGGCAACACAATTAGCAGAAGTAACGGGTAATGGGGTCACGGCAACGATTGAGCAGCAACAGGTCAAAGTGGGCAAACTTAAATTCGTCGCACCGACTACAACCGCCAAGCCACTTGCTACCACTGCTATCTACGTCGGCATTGATGACCAGTACGCGGGTTACATCACGTTTATCGACAATGTCCGCCCCGAAGCAGCCGCCACGCTTCAAGCACTCCACGCTGAGGGCGTTCAAAACGTCATGATGCTTACTGGTGACCAACAGGCAATTGCTGATCATATTGCCGCCGATGTCGGTATCGATACCGTTGCTGCCGACCTCCTACCCGCAGATAAAATTGCCCACTTAAAGGCTGTACCAGCGGGCGAACGCCCCGTTATCATGGTTGGCGATGGTGTTAACGACGCGCCTTCCCTGGCTGTTGCTGACGTCGGCATCGCCATGGGCGCCCATGGCTCAACTGCTGCTAGTGAATCGGCCGACGTCGTCATCTTAAAAGACGATCTTAGTCGCGTGGTCACGGCGGTGCGCATTGCTAAAGATACCATGCAAGTGGCTAAACAAGCCGTTTGGATTGGGATTGCTATCTGTACGATCTTGATGTTGATTGCCAGCACTGGTATCATTCCGGCACTCTTTGGCGCTATGCTTCAAGAAGTTGTTGATACGGTCTCAATTCTTTGGGCGCTACGTGCATTACGGGATCGGCCACAATCATCAGTCTCATCAACAACCACAACTCCCATAACAAAGGATGTGAGCTAACCATGCCAGAATGGCTCTTACGATGGGCACAATCGGCACTGACTTTTGTCGTTGTTTTAACGTTCGTTTCAGTCGTTTTACTCAACGTACCACTAAAAGAAGCAATTCTCGTTGATTTTGCTTACATGCTATTAACGCTCGCCTTCGATTGGTACCGCAGTCGGCACCATGCCTCGCGCTAATTATTCAATCTAATAGTCACTAACGATGGTTTTACCAATCATTAATCAAAAAAATCGTTCCCAGATGTCTTCTTGGGAACGATTTTTTTAGTTAATGCTCAATGCTTCGGTTTAGGGTGAGACCGTCCACTTACATTCAAGCCTTACTTGGCCAACATATAACTAACTTTTACGTCGTCCATAATCGTGGCAAGTGGTACCACATCATCAAGCAAAATTGAATACCAATGTTTCTTATTCATATGATAGCCCGGTAAATAATGTTGTCCATCAATCAGCATAGATAAGTCTTCTGGGCGCGCTCGCAAATCTAATACCGTCACAACATGTGTTGCGCCCGGCAATGCCAGTTTATCGGAAGTTACCGTCAATAATGCGCCATACCATTTGTGCGTGTCTGAGCGTCGCCAAACCGCGTTTTGTGGAAATTTAGGCCACAAGAACTCAAGATCGTCACCATAAGCAGCTTTGACTTGCGCAATCAGCTTACGCTCCGGGGTCGATTGGAAGACGTCATTATCGTAACAATGCTGTTCGATGTTGTATAAAATATCTTGATAGGCCTGCGCTACTTGACCTACAAACTGACCATGGGCTTGGGATGTCATGTGTAAAACATATACTTCACTAGTCGTCGTATCCGTTAATGTCGTGTTCAGACTGCCATCAGTGTTCAACTCGATTATCATTTCAAATTGGCCTTGCATAATTAAAGTTCGGAACTGATACTGACCATTCTGATTGGGTTCAAATCCAAACTGACTGAGTTTGCTCATATTGACCCGTTTATTCTCAAATCTAACTGTTGCCATCTGCTGCGCCTCCAACTTCATTCCCACTTATCCTGAATGTGATGTTCGACTATTGCAATCCACAAACAAGTCAACGCACTCGTTGTCGTTTGATAGCCGCTATATCATTTTATAAGTAATCACCCGTAAAGCCAATTCAATTGACCATTGCTGTGTTAGTAAGCCGACCTTTCACAACAATTACCATTGTTCCAATCAGCCAATACTTGCGCTAAAGCTCAGCTAATCTTGAAAAAACTTCACTAACTCGTTTTTATTGTTTTTTTATACCCGTCCAGCCACAATCTATGGCACAATAGTTGATAAGTACTGGCAATTGATGACCTACTTGGTTCTTTAAACCAGCATAACACAATCATTTTGGCTCGTGGTATTAACACATACATATCGTTGGTTATGACCTGACCCTGTACCAAATATCTTTTTGGTCAGCACAGAACCATGTCTGCGCTGACCAATTTACTAAATAATAACGGAGGTCCTAATTTGAAAAAATATCGCGATTATCGTACCGCCATTGCCCGAACATTGACCATGATTCAACCTACCGATGAAGGCCTCGCCAAGGGTGCCAAAGCGATTCAGGAAATCTTAAACCTGGCGCTTGATCCTGATACCATCGTAGATTCGGATAATGCACGCATAGCTAGACTAGCCACTAGTAACGCACACAATGAGACCAGCGGCCACGCTACGCAAGCAAACGCGGAAGATTCATCATCATCCGTCAAAACAACTTCTGCACAATCCAATGGGCAAACAATCATGCAAGTAAAGCGCGATTTAAAGGGGTTTGATTTAGTCGACCCCAATGATCCGACCGGCACACCACGCTACCACTACGATGAAATTTTGGCCCGACAACTGGTGATTCACCACGATGATCAGGTCCTGTTAGAACAAAATTTACGGCAACATCGACAACCTTATATTGATAAAATCGTTAGTCACGCTACTACAGCGGATCCGATTACTGTCGCAGCATTTTTCGTTGTTCATTATCAAGACACCGATGATACTTATCACATCGAACAAGATTATAACGGCACAACCTTATCGTCGCTCAATCCGGCAATGAACGATGTTACGTTCACTAGTCAAGAAGCGCAGTATCAGCGCATCAGTAATGGTCAATTAGTCGACCTAGCTTGGTATAAGGAGCGGCCTGAGAAGGTGGTTATTCGTTACGTTCATCATAGTTCGAGTCAACCGACCTCGAATAAAGCAGCCAAACCAGCTAAAAAGGCCACTATCCACACAACCACCGTGCCAGTGACGCTGCGCACCTTAGACTTTGATCTGCACGAAAAAACAGTTGCCATCGTCATGGGCGACGTTGGTACGCGCCGAACACAGATCACGCAACTCATTGATGAGCACAACGGGCACACCTTATTGATTGATGCTTTTAAACACAGTAATAGCACCAACTTCTATTACCGGCAAATCGGTCAAGCAGACCTCGTGGTCATGATTCAGAATCAGAATAAACACGCCACTTCCAAAACACTGAATAAAGCTGTCAAGCATTACGGTATTAAAATGACGATTGCTGATGGCGGCGGGCTGCAGCAGATTGAACGAGCCGTTTACCGCGGAATCGCTGATCTTCCCGCTTATGAGAGTGGCAATCCCATTAGCTACCCCCGCATTAATGACGCTTCACAGTAGCAGCCATTTAGCCCATTAAAACCACAGTAAAAGCCCCGCAGCAGCTAACTAAAACGTTTAGCTATTGCGGGGCTTTAAACATATTTCGGCACAAGCCTTAAACTACATCGTTGTTCAGTAGCAGACACATCATAGCCTAATTTCAGTCACCGAACGATTGTACTTAAACTGTTTGGCGCTGGTTATCCTGAATCGCAACTGGAATAAAGTCAAAGGTCGCGTAATCGAATAACCCCCGTGCCGTTAACTTCAACGTTGGAATCACGGGTAATGTCAAAAACGATAGCGTAATGAACGGATCAAAGCTAAGTGGCCGCTCGCTAATGACCTCATACGCTCGTTTAAGTTCGGCCAACTGTTCAGCAACTTTTTGATAGCTCGCTGCAGACAGCAAGCCCCCAATGGCAAGCGGCATGGTCGCTAGCACTTGTTCATCGTCAACGACCGCAATTCCCCCGTTATCTTGGGTAATCTGGGCTACCGCCCGTAAAATTGCAGCATCCGACGTTCCGACCGCAACAATATTATGAGCATCATGCGCCACCGTACCAGCGATAGCTCCCTGTTTAAGTGCGAAGCCATGAACTAAGCCGACGCCCACCTTGCCCGTGTTATGATGGCGCTCGATGACAACCATTTTGAGAATATCACGTTGGCAATCCGCTTCAAAATTCTGCGTTGCATCAATCGGGAGTGTTAAGTGATCCGTCTCGATATGGTTCGGCTGCACACCAATTACATTTGCCAACCCGGTCGCTAGTGGTAATTGGAAGTCGGCTAGTTGTGCATGGTGCTGAACACGCGTTGCAGTAAACGGCAATGGTTTTGTCGTGCTTGGTAATATCCACTGTCCCCGCTTCATCGTCCGCGCAATCCTAACGTGTTCGAGATCATCTAAGACCACTAAATCTGCCAACTGCCCGGCTGACAGACTGCCTCGATCACTTAAACGATGCGCCATCGCGCCGTTGAGACTAGCCAATGTGTAGGCAAGTTCAGGACGCATCCCGCTCTGCATCGCTAGGCGCACGTTATAATCAATCGACCCTTCTGTGAGCAAGTCACTAATCGTCTTATCATCCGTACAAAAAGCAAACCGGCTAGCATTAGCTTCGGTCACTGCACCAATCGTCGGCAAAACATCGCGTTCAACCGTCCCTTCACGCAAGAAAACAGCCATACCAGCCCGCACACGATCCTGTGCTTCCGCCACTGTCATACATTCATGATCAGTATCCAGTCCCGCATTGCGCATCACATTGAGCTGGTGCGCATTCAAACCGGCAGCGTGACCATCCGCATGATAGCCATACGCATAGGCATCACTAATTTTAGCCAGGGTGTCAGTATCACCACGCGCAACGGCCCCATAGTCCATTACTTCCGCCAGTCCCCGAACCTCCGACTGTTGGTAAAGTGGGCGCAAGTCAGCAGCATGTAGCGTTGCCCCGTTATCATCAAAGGGAACACACGGTACCGATGACGGTAGCATAAAACAGACATCTAGTGGTGTTTGGCGCGCATCATCAATTAGGTACTGAATGCCAGCAATACCCGCAACATTGGCAAGTTCATGTGGATCAGTCGCAATTGTCGTGACGCCGTGCTGTAGTAAGACTTTTCCCAACTCGCTAGGTGCCACCATCGAACTCTCCATATGCACATGTGCATCGATCATGCCGGGAACGATCCACTGACCGGTCGCATCGACATGCTGGGCCGCTATGTACGGCTCGTCACGCAAGTTACTAATAATCCGGCCGTGATCGATCCACAAACTGGTGGCTTCAAATTCACGGGTATAAACGTTTAACACTTGTGCACCAGTAATCACCATTTCAACTGTCTTCGTCATCGTTATTTTCTCCTCACTAGTCAGTCTGCCTACGGAGAAAGCAAACGGGTCCACACGGCAAATTAAGCAGTGTAGACCCGTCGACTCAATTCGCTTATAGTCCAGTGTTTACGGCACTGGGTAGAAACTCGCCATCCATATCATGGCATTATATAGGCAATTAGTTGTATTGATAAATTGTTCCTTACTTTACCAGCCTTTTCAGTTACATGCAAGCCCTAATTATCATAAATGATTGGTACAATGAACTTAGAACTAGACATGAATATTCACCTAAATCAATGTCGGGTCTGCCACAAACAGCGCTGGCATTTTAAATGAACGGCATACGATTTGCGACAAGGTCCCTTACTGGTGACGCCATCTAACCAGAATGCTGATTAGGATGTTGTTCTGCGTACATTGAAACGCAACATGTTCCGATAATGGCAAGCCCGTGAATAAAACTGTTGGCCGTTAAGTCGTCTTTTATGATGATTTGCGAGCAGTCGCCTTTGATTTAAAGCGGACCCGCTACGATTAATCAACAGTCATATTTTTAAACATTCTTTTGCTGACTATAAGTTCATTTACGTTTACAATAAAGCTAAATTAATATTAATATACATAACTATTTTTTAGGAGCTGATGATTTTGATGATGATGAATAATCCGACCATGCTCTCATACATTCGTCGGGAACAGCCAGTACTAGAGCGGTTGTTAACCAATTATCCCAAACAGATTACGGCGGCCTTGACTGCCACCCCTGATCATCCACAACACTGGTTGATCCTCGCAACTGGTTCAAGACTCAACGCCGCCAACACCGCCCGCTTATACATGCAAAAGACGGCCGCCCTCCAAGTGACCATTGCTGCGGCCGACCTCTACGTCACTTATGAGGAAGCTGATCCCAGTGTCGATGTTGTTATCGGGATTTCTCTAAAAGATGATGATCCAACCATGCAAGCGGCAATCGAAAAAGCCCACACGGCCAGTCAAGCTCATGTCATTATCGTGACTAATCAAAAATCGACTGCTCTGACCGCAATGGCCGATGCAACTTGTGACTTACTAACTGGCAAAGAATCAGTGCCCTATATTACACTAAGCTTTCAAGCCATCGTGCTCACTTTAATGTTGCTTGCCGTCCGCAGTGCTGCCCTTCAAGCACGGTTAACCGAATTAGCAGTCAATCAAGAATTAGACGAGTTCAGTTTTCTGATTGAAAGCATGAATCCAACTGTTCAACGGGCGAACGACTTCTACCGTAAGTTCACTATTGATTTCACTAACGCCCCTCAATTTACAGCTATCGGTGCTAACGTCCTAGCTGGAACACTAACTGAAATGCAAGCCAAATTCACCGAAATCCTCCGGGTACCAACGCATGGTTACTCATTAGCCTCATTTACCCACGGTGGCTTTATGGGGACGCATGAAGATCACTGTCAGTTCTATCTTGAAATCAATACAGACCCGGCTGTCATGACCCAATTACAGGCCGTCAAGACGTACGAATCGCGATTAACGCCCCACATTTATACCATCAGTCTCACTGGTGACCAACCGACCGTCAATGATGATCAAACCCTCCAGCTCGAAGCCGTTGCTGATCCGTATAAAGCCCCACTACTTGCGATTATCCCGTTCCAAGTCTTAGCTTGGTTCATTGCCAAATCACGCGGGATCAATTTGAACCATCCCATGTACGCAGATTTTCAAGCGGCTACTAAACTCAAGTAAAGATTACTAAATCAACGCAAAATGAGGCTGTGACATAAGTCTCTAGAAACAAAGCAGGTCTGGAAAAATCTTCGGATTTTTCCAGACCTGCTTTTGATATAATAGAAAATAAAAAAAGAGCATCGGTCGCACCCGATACTCTACGAAATTATCCTCGAAAGGACATTCCTAATATGCAAGATTATTATAACATGAATCAAACCACTTTGAGTATTGCCTTGGATTACCAACCAGAAGATCATCATTCTGCTCGTTACATCAACCAGCTTGTTGAGAGTTTAAAACTAAAATATGATTACCAGTTTGGCCGTCCGCGGGAATATAACCTCGGTGCCATGTTAAAACTGGTCCTTTTAGCGTACAGCTATGGCATTTTCAGCAGTCGTAAAATTGAACGGTTTGCCCGTGAAAACAAGCCAGCTGGGTGGTTAATTGCCGACCAAATTCCGTCCTACCGGACGATTTGTCGCTTTAGAATTTCTGATGAACTGGCCACTTTGACAACCGATAGCTTATCACAGCTAACCCAATATCTTCGTCAAAATGGCATGATTGATGATGTTTCATTTATTGATGGAACTAAGATCCTAGCCGACGCCAACAAGTATAGCTTTGTTTGGAAGAAGAATACGATACGATTTGACAAGATGAATCGCGAAAAACTCGTTGACCTGTTAGGCGAGCTTCATGAAGCTAAAATTGTCGGTGAAATTCCGGCAGGATCAGAGCTGACTCCCGAACTATTGGATATCATGATTAGCAAGGTTGAGGATCACTTAGTGGTCCTTAATGAAACCGTGGAAGCAACTAAGCAGGTTTCCCCGAACCCAGCCAAACAGCAACGCCGGACTGTTAAATCACAAAAACGTAAGTTGGATAAACGACGTGATAAAATGCGTGAACACCAAGCACAGCAAGCAATCTATGGTCAGCGTAACAGCTACTCTAAGACGGATCACGATGCCACCTTTATGCGGGTCAAGGAAGATCCGATGCAAAACGGTCAATTAAAACCTGCCTACAACGTTCAAATCGCCACGAGTAATCAGTTCATTACGGGATATCGGCTTTTCCAAAATCCAACCGACACACGAACCTTACAACCGTTTATTGAACATTTAAAGGCCAACAATGTGTTAGGTCACACCATCGTTACCGATGCCGGATACGGTTCCGAAAGTAATTATCGGTACTTGGAAGATGAATTCGGTCAGCATACCGTTTTGATTCCCTACGGCACAATGCTTAAAGAGAATAGTCGAAAATGGCAAAGTGATGACCGTAAGGTTATGAACTGGGACTATCATGAAAAAGATGATTATTTTATCAATCCGCAAAACGTCCGGTTTAATTTTAATGCTTATCGTCGACGGACTGATAAGTATGGTTTTACCCGTGACTTTAAAGAATACATTGCCGAAAAGTATGATGAAAATCATCAACTAATTGCCGCGGCACTAACACCAAAAGGATATCTTAAAAGGATTTCCGTGAACGAAAATTGGGAATATTTCAAATCGAAACAACGAGAATTACTTTCAGCTCCAGAAACTGGTCAGATTTACGCTCAACGTAAGATCGATGTTGAGCCAGTTTTTGGCAAGATGAAGGCTTCTTTACATTTCAATCGATTCTCGGTGCGAGGTTTCGACAAGGTCACCAAGGAAGCCGGAATCGTAATACTGGCGTTAAACATTATGAAACTGGTCACGGTAGGGACCAACTTTAAAAATCAAAGGCGTAAGCAAATGGGACGAGAAACCAAAATTCGGTTTCTCGTCCCATTTGCTTATACAGAGGCTAGTTATGTCACAGCCTCATTTTAATTAATGCTCGTTTTCCGTAACTGCGTAATACCGAATTCTCTTATGTTGACGCTGTGCATAGCCAATTTCTTGCCTAGTCCGCTCACCAATGTAGCCAGCGACATTAATGACCACTACTTCATCTGCCAAGTCGATTTTTTTCAAATGTGTCTGGCGTAAATTCTGAAGTTCAATCGGTGTTAATACTTCATCACTGAAAACTGGCTTTAAAACAATAACACCTTGTTTACTCAGAGCCAGTTCAACCGTTTCAAATACTGCCGCATATTTTCTAGACCCACATAAAGTAACTATTTTAACAGCCATTCGTCAACCTTCCCTAAAGTGAACTGATCGACCAACGATTAAACCTCCGTCGCAGTCACATGCTTAGTTTTCACTGCAGTTCGCTGATTCAAGTGCGCCATACCAACACCAGTGAAACCGCTGATTACCGAGATAACTGGACAAAGTAAACTGAAGAAAACAAACGGTAAGTATTGGACGGTTGGTACTCCCAGCGTCGTCGTCAGGAAGACGCCGCCAACGCCCCACGGGACTAGGTAATTGATCACCGTACCGCCATCTTCAAGGACCCGCCCCAGTGCATTTCCGGATAAGCCACCATCATTGAATGCCTGGCGAAAAGCGCGCCCTGGTAAGATAATCGAAAGAAATTGTTCACCAACAAACACGTTGACACCAATACAAGTTAATACACCCGCCAATACTAACTTGCCATCGCTATTCAAGTGCTTAGCAACCGGGGTCATAATTTGATTGATCAGTCCAAACTTGACCAACAATCCTCCTAAGGATAGCGTAACCACAATTAAAGCGACCATACTCATCATGCTGACGATTCCGCCCCGTGAAAGCAACGTATCAACACTCGTATTCCCCGTCTTCGAAACAAATCCCGTGTTAATAATGGCGGTTAACTTCGCCAGTGATAACTCAGGCTGTTCAAATAGAATCAAGCCCGCCGAAATAAAAATATTTAAAAGCATCGTTGGAATGGCTGGCATTTTAAACCCGGCACAAATGAAGACTAAGACGATTGGTAATAATGCCAAGGCTGAGATACTGAAATGACCATTTAAAACCGCAACTGTTTGATTGATCTTGGCTAAGCTTGTCTCCGTATTACTGTGCCCCAGCATAGCAAACAAGCCTAATGAAATGAGCCCGGCCGGTAGCGTGCTCCATAAGATATGTTTAATGTGCGTAAAAAGATCAGTATCCACTACGGCTGAAGCTAAATTATTGGTTTCTGATAATGGTGATAATTTATCGCCGAAGATTCCACCACTGATAATTGCACCGGCAACTAAGGCTGGATTCAGATTCATGGTCACGCCCATGCCGAAAAAGGCAATTCCGACCGTCGATGTTACCGTAAAGGCACTGCCGATCGCCGCACCGACTAGGGTACAAACAATAAAGACTGATGGCAAAAACCACTGAATATTAATGATTTTGAATCCAATCACCATGAGTGTGGGAATCGTTCCCGCCGCAATCCAAGTTGAAATCATCGCACCAATGAGAATAAAGATGAAGATTGGCACGATTCCTTTATCAATGCCCTCTTTAATCCCGGCATTAACTGCTGACCATGGAAAACCGCGCAACATCGCCCAAGCAGTGACAACGCCCATTGCGAGTAATACGGGAACTTGGGGCGATAATCCCCAACCAATCACACCCGCACTCATAATTCCGAGGACGACCAGTAAGACAATGACTGCTTCTAAGGTACTAATTTGTGGTGCTTTTGTTTTGTTCATAATTTATTACCCCTTCGATTGATAAAATTCCAGTGACGCATATTCATCATCAAAATTTTAATATCGTGCAATCCCACCACAGCGTTGATTTGTCATTATTCTCATCCTCTTCATCAAAAAAATCGTCCCCATTGTTCATATGAACAACAGGGACGATTAGACTAGTCGCGGTACCACCCAGGTTGCGGATTATTGACACTTAATCCACCACTCACTAGAAGATAACGGTTCTAGTTATTATCCGTTCAGTCGAAACTCGGTTACCGTATTTCAATCATAGTAGCTGACCGGTTCGCAGCAACCACCGGCTTCCTGACACCTACCACTATGTCTACTTGATGTAACGTTATCGTACAGTTATTAACTTGTGATTAACAATACCACCATCTTTTATCATCGTCAAGCCATTTTATAATATAATTCTCATTTTAAGATTACGACCGTGTTACAGCTCGCAAGCGCGCTTGGTGGGCAAAAGTGATGCCACCAAATAGTAACGTCCAAATAATCGCACCGATTGCACCGACAATATCAGCTTGAATGAAGAATAGACTGGCAAAAATGAGAACAAAAAAGGCAATCGTCAGTGGGCTCGTGATTCGGTACGCCGGCATCTTAAACCCATCCGCCAGATAGTCATTAGATAGCCGGTACTTCCGGTGGGCCAGCATCGCCAGCGTGTAAACAATCAGGTACATATCACTAGAGATCCCGGTCACGACGGTAAAAACTGCCGTCGTTGCAGCACTTAAACTCATGATGGGGGTCACTAGCACTAGTACCGCGGACAACACGATTGCTGCTGCCGGCACACCACTTTTCGAAATCTGACCAAAGATTTGGTGCATGCGACTCGTAACTGGCATTTCAGTGGCTAGCTGATAGAAGTGACGTCCAGCTGAGAACAAACAACTATTTAGCGATGAGGCTGCCGACGTTAAGACGACAAAGTTAATGATGGCGGCCGCTGCTGGGTATCCTGCCAACTTGAAGACTTGCACAAACGGACTGCTATCGGGTGACAGTGATGTCCACGGAATAATGCCCATAATGACAATTAACGCACCAATATAAAACAACAAAATCCGCAACAAAGTTTCATTGACCGCCTTTTTGATAACGCGGTGAGGGTTCTTGGCCTCACCAATCGTTATACTGACAAATTCAATGCCCTGAAAAGCAAAGAAGACCATTGGAAATGCCGAGATAAAGTTAGCTATCCCATTGGGAAAGACCTGATAATTATGGAACAAATTGCCGATTGAAGCCTGGCCTAATGGGGTTGGGTGATGTCCCACCATCATGAAAATACCAGTGACAATCAGTGCAATGATTGCGACGATCTTAATCATCGCAAACCAGAACTCTGCTTCGCCAAATAACCGTGCAGCCGTTAAATTAACGCCCGCCAAAATTAACAGGAAGCTAATCTCAATTAGCCAGGCGGGGACATTTGGTAACCAAAATTTGACATACGTTGCCGTAGCCGTCAGCTCAGCCATACAGACAAAAATCAAACCGATCCAATAGGTCCACCCTGTAAAATGACCAACACTCGGTCCCAAATAGCGGGAAATAAACGCCACGAATGTGTGTTGGGTAGGATCAGAATAGAACATCTCACCAATTGCCCGCATCATTAAAAAGAAGAAGAAGCCCAACACCAAGTACACCCACATGACTGACGGTCCCGTCTTTGAAATCGTACTCCCTGAACCAAGAAATAATCCTGTCCCAATCGTGCCACCAATTGCAATCATTTGGACATGCCGGTTACTAAGCGCCCGGATTGTGCCATCAGCATTAGTTATTTTCATAAGATCCCTCCACAAATTTTAATGACTTTGTTGTAAAATCTTAATGTTGTGTCATTATAGCACGCTCTAACTTTCACTTAATTGCGATTTTTAACTATTAACCCCTGTTTTTAACGACGAATAGGTCGCAATACTTTGTTTTCTAAAGCTGTCTTCCTTATTGAAAACGTCACCAAAGCTGTAGTTGCTGCGTTTGACCGCCTAATTTGGCGCTACAAAAAAAGCCGCCCGAGTATTTACCCGAACGACCTCATTTATTTAATGCACCCATCCTGACACAATAACACTTACCACAAAAAGGCAATCATCTTGTGAGCGACACTTGGATTCTGATTCAACGCGCAATGCGCCGCCTGTTCCCCACTGTAGAAAGCTTCTTGATACTGTGCTAATTTTCCGCGCAACAAGTACCGAATTGAGCGCGCTGAAGCGACACCCACAAAACCATCATTGTTATACCCCGTGTTTGTATCTCCATAGACATTGAGTAGTTTCACGTTGTCTGGAAAATTGTGGCGATACTTGAGCATTTCTGAAAAATGCTTCGTGAAACGACTTGGTTTAACATCCAAGCGCCGGACCGTTGCTTCCGTCTGCGTGCTCAGAAACCCGGTCAGGCCATCGAACGGTCCGCCAATCGTCACGATTTTATTCAACGTTGGTAAGCGTTTGTCATGCCCATACTTCAATGCCTGATTGACAATATCATTGGCCCCGAGGGAATGACCAACCGCATTATAAGCTTTGACGCCATACTTCGCTTTTAGTTGGACTAAGACTTGGTGTAACCAATAGATCTGGGCTTTTTGTGAGGCGTGATTATCTTGAAAAACAACTTGAACCATCGGATTCTTGATTGACTTTTGCCAATAACCCTTAAAGGCCATCACACCATTCTTGTACACGTGCACCACTAACGCTTTTTGGGCAGCCCCCGCTTTTTCGGCTTTACGAATCAGATAGTTCGTCGAATACGCCCCACCATTGTAGCCATGTAAAAAGACCGTCGCTGTCTTTGACTGGTCATATTGATTCTTTAATATTCGTGCAGAACGCGGTGTCAATTGACTCGTTACTTTCGTAATCTTGGTATCATGATTCCGGGCCCCAACTAAAATCACAGCCGCACCGATAACAAAAACAATCAATAACAATTGAATCACCGTTCGCCAACGTTTCATCAAAATTATCTTACCCTTCATTATGTTTAACAGTCTTATTTTACGCGTTTCAATTAAAATAACCAGTCATCGTTTTCAACAATCGCCTTTTTAACCCGCACCAACGAATATTGAACCCAAATCATATTCTTTAGCCACTCATCTCGTTATAATGGACTTACTAGGTTAAATAACTAACCTACTCAAATTGTTTATTTCTGGAGGGTAACTATGGAAAAACCAACGTTTAAATATCCTGATAAGGCTGCGTATGAGTTCGTCATTCAAGCCTTAGCCGCAAAAGGGATTACTTATCATGAAATTGCGCATATCACTTATAACTTACAAACAAAATACGTCCCTAACTTAACAATCGAAGAGTGCGAAATGGAGACGCAAGAAGTACTGCATAAGCGCGAACTATTGAACAATGCGATGGTTGCGTTAGAACTCGACCGCCTTGCCACAGAAGGCCAGCTAAACGAGCCGCTCCAATCTATCATTGCCAGTGACGCCGGCGTCTTCGGTGTTGATGAAGGCTTAGCACTTAATATGGCGAATATTTACGGCACCATCGGCGTCACTAATTATGGTTACGTGGATAAAGTTAAAGAAGGCGTCATTAAGAAGTTAGATACTGATAAGTCAGGCGTTGTTAACACGTTTATTGATGACCTAGTTGGTGCTATCGCGGCGGCCGTTGCGGCTAAAATTGCACATAAGTATGCCTAAGCATTGTATTTGCTAGTCGTTATCGCTTATAAAAATCAGCAGGCATCCTACTTCAATGCCTGTTTGCTTGAATTAGCTAGTCTGTACTGGATATGTCCGCTAAAAAACAGTTACTTCAAAATGAGGTAACTGTTTTTTTGTTGACCATGCTCACCACTAAATTAACCCACAACTGCCAAATGACATGCCTACTCCTCGACCTAACTACTGTAACTGATCTGCATAATCTCGTAAGTAAGTTGTCATCGTATGCGGGGCGTGACCCAGCACTTTTTCAGCCGTATCGGTCACGCGTTTAGCGTTGCCCAACTGGGTAATCAAATACAGCATTACCATAACATTAACATAGTCCTTCTTGATTCCCCGCTTCAACATCACGCGGCGAAACCGCCATAAGCTCGGTCGATGATACGTTACCGGGTGACCAAAGGATTCAGTCATTAGCGCCGCAATTTGCTGATAAGTCAACGCTTCTGGACCAGTCACAGTCAATTTCTGTTGTAAATATTGTGTATCTAGTAACGCCACGCCCGCAATCTCACCAATATCACGTGTATCAATAAAACTCGTCTTCGACCGCCCGGCTGGGATAAACAAATCGTGATTTTGCTGAATGTCGACGCGATGCGTGGTATTCAAATTTTGCATAAAGAAGCTCGGTCGAATGAATGTGTACGGTAACTGTAACTGTTCGATCATCTGCTCGATTTGATGATGTGGCGTCATTGGATTATGCTCAACACCCATCAACGAAACAAATACGACCTGCTCAATGTGGTGTGCTTGTAAGCATTTTAGGAAGGGCCACATATCTTGCTTGGGTTTAGCAAGTTGTGGTGGCCGCACGAAAAACACCTTTTGGATTCCCCGTAACGCCGCATCAAAGGTCGTCTCGTCTAAAAAATCAAAACGTCGAATTTCGACGTTCGGATACGCAGCCAATAGTTGCTCGTCTTTATGTAAGTTGTGGGCACCAGCAACAACTTGCACCCCCACCTGTTGATCTAGATATTGAATTAACGGTAAGCCAATATTTCCCGTCCCACCTATCACCAGTATTTTCATTTTATTAATTGCTCCCTAGTTTTTTTAACAGTTGTCTTAAAGACTGTTTTTCAGCAGCCGTCAATTTCTGAAGCCCCGTCGCAACAACCTGATCGCTAATACGCTGGCCGGCCTGCAATTCTTGTATGCCAACTTGGGTCAAGCGTAGTAGCTTTGCTCGCTGGTCCGCTGGATTAACTTCCTGTTCAACCAATCGCTTGGCAGCTAAGCGTCGAAGAATTCCTGACATCGTCGGCCGGTCCATATCGAGAACGTGGCACAGCTGGTTGGCAGTCGGCTGTTGCGCCGTTCTTTCGACCCAAAGACTGATTTGTTGCATCACAGCCCATTGTTGAATCGTCAATCCGTTAGCAATTAGCCGTTGATTTAGCTGATAACGTAACTGTTTGGAAAACTGCATTAGTAAATAACCAATATTATCCATTTCATCCTCCACTATTTAGTTAGTATACTAACTAAATAGCTGTAATTTGTCAATTTACACACAAAACAGCACCGCTTAACTGTGCCAATCAGTTTATACTGGCAAGTAAGTAGTACTGTTTTATAATGTTTCGCCCCAAAAACACGGCATCAACTCATAAGCCGATCATTTTAAGCCATCTGATGTTCTGACATTGCTTGCATCTTGAGTACGCGCTGTTCACGTGGAATAAACATCCGAATCTCATCTTGGTTAAAGCCGCACAGAAGTCGGTGATCGTCAAAAATAATTGGCCGCCGCAATAATTGCGGTGTTTGGCTTAATACCCGAACAGCTTCGCTTAATGGCATATCTTCAATCGGTGTCGTCTTACTCAGTTGGTGATAAGCATTGGACTTAGTACTGATCAAATCATCAATGCCATTGTACGTGTACTGTAGCAGGTGCTTGATTTCAGTCTCCGTTAACGGCTGTGCATTCATATTACGTTCATGAAACGGGATCCGGTGTTCGAGTAACCACCGGTGGGCCTTGCGACAACTTGCGGTACTTGGTAACACACATAAGTTTATCATAAAATTATCCCCAATCTTGCTTGCCTAACAATGCAGCCCCCATTATTGTGCACTGTAATAGTTGACGTCATTAATTAACAACATAATCATAGCAAAATTCGCAGCTAATTGCTAGCGTTTTCAAAAAATAATTAAAATAATTTGATGGTCGCAGTTTATTGCAGGTCTAATCCCAATTTCATCTATACCAATATTACGCAATTTATATTAAGCGGTTGGTAATTGACCACTATCCTTCAGGTAATCACGCAGTACCACTGCCTGATTATGTTGTTCGTCCTTGGCACCGAACAATAAGATCACATTCGTCTTCGTCAGTTGTTCAGCAACTTGACTAATAAAGCTGGCCGTCAGGGGATTCTCATCCAATTCAGCCCGGTAACGCTCGACAAATTCGGGATATTTCGCCGGTTCATGATTGAACCACTTACGTAACGTGGTCGACGGGCCAATTTCCTTTACCCAATTGTCCAACTGAGCGTTAACCTTCGAAATACCCCGGGGCCACAAGCGATCTACCAACACCCGATAACCATCCGTATCAACTGGTTTCGTGTAAATCCGTTCTAATTTTAATTGCATAATGAGCACTCCTCCTATCGTACGATGCGGTAAACAATCTATGACCATTTACAATAACCTATCACATTTCATGACCATAAGTTGACTCCATTATAACGCAGGTGCCGGTATCGTTAAATTGAACCAACACTTTCCCGCAACCACATATTGATCAGTCCTCGTGACAGCCACTATCATCAATTCAGCACAAAAAAATCAGGTCCCACGAATGGCCCTGATTTTCATCACAATGAGTTGACTAACATCTTATCATGATTATGACAATCACGTTAGCCTTCACCGATCACAACTTCAACTTGGCCCCTTTTCGGCACAAAATTAATGTTATAAATCGGTTCCCGCAATACCTTTTCATATTCTTCTAAGACATCTTGTGGCAATGGCGTATGGGCGGCCAATGCGCGCATTAAGTCATCGACCGAATAAACATCTTCCATGTTAATAAAGATCCGCATATTTCCCACAACATCATTCAATAATTCTGTCAAAATCGCATTGGGCTTACCGTTACCATCTGTAACAACCACTTGATTACTGTCGACTTCTTTATGGTCTATCTTTGTTAACTTAACGATATCAAATACATTTAACATGCGCGACCCTCCGTCACAATATTGATTTGCTATATTCTACCACAACCATAGCACATCTGAAGGGTGAAAAGTATTTAATGTTGACTGAATTAATCAATTGAATAGCGTGCAAAAATTTTTTCTTGAACCTTAGGCATTGGAAGTTTCTGCCGCTCAATCAACGTAAAAGTCTGACCAGCAAAGTAGGCTAAGTCACTTAAACCAACTTGACCACTCAAACCTTGAATGGTCCACTTCTGATGCGTAAACGTATGGGTCACAGGGCGGCCGGTCAGATAATGGGCCGTTAGCTGGAGCTGATATTCACGTTTAAAATAATTTTCTACCGCCGTAACTAGTTCTTCAGGTTGGTAATCATCATCTAAGTCTAAATCTGCAATCGGAATCAAGGGAACCGTCCATAAATTAGCCAACATCCCGTTACTCGGTCGCTTCGTCATCAACCACTGATCCTGCATCTTAGCTAATACCGCCACGTAAGCAACCGGCTTGGGCCGCGGTTTCTTCGTCTTGACCGGATAGGCTAACTCATCCCCATCCAAATAAGCTTGATTAAAGCGTTTGACCGGCGAATGAGCCGTATCTGGTTGCCGCGCTGTCATGTAGCTTGAACCGAGGTCCATAATCGCCTGGTTAAAATCTCCAGGTCGCTCTTGTGAAATAATCTGACTGATTACCCGTTCAAAAACAGCGCGGGTCTGGGGCTTCGCAATATCCGCATCAATCTTGAGCAACCGGCTAAAGACGCGATAGGCATTACCATCCACAGCTGGAACTGGTTCATTGAACGCAATGCTGGCAATCGCTCCTGCAGTGTACGGGCCAATCCCAATCAACTCCGTCAGCTCAGCGGCAGTTTGAGGCCACTGTGCATCGTAATCGGTTAACAATTGTTTGGCACACCGTTGCATGTTGCGGACACGTGAATAATAACCCAGGCCCTCCCACGCCTTTAACAACTGTGACTCAGGTGCGGCAGCTAGGTCCGCTACCGTTGGAAAAAGTGCCATAAAGCGCTGATAATAAGGAATCACAGTTTGAACCTGCGTCTGCTGTAACATAATTTCAGAGACCCAGACGTGGTAAGGCTCATGGTCATGTCGCCATGGTAAATCGCGGCCTTCGTGATCAAACCAATCTAATAGCGTCGTCTGAAAATCTTTAATTGTTGCCGCATCCCATTCAATCATTACTAACCCTCCAAAAAAGGCCACGAGGCTTCGTCTATCCGAAGTTCGTGACCACCTTATTTACAAATTAATCCAAAGTGTTAGCCAAATCTACGAGTGTTTTTTCGTAGTGATCCGTCACACTTTCATCCTGGAAATCGGCATTGAAAACGGCCAATGTCAAATACTCGGGGTATTTTAAGATGACCGCTGCTAGCCGCTTATTAATATCTGGATATTTTTGATCTTCATTATTCAAAATATCCAGACTCGCTTGGTAACAAACATTGGCTAAAAACAAATAATCCACAAAATAATTAAATCCTGGTTCGTTTTTTAATTCAAAATGCGCCTTCACGTCCACTGTTTCCGAAATATTCGTTAAATACTTCGTTACAATTTCTTGATACTGACGTAACAACTCCGCCTTTGCTTCTGCATGTACCGTTGCCATAAAATATCCCCACCTAATTTAATCTCTGTGAAGATTATAGCATACGGCGTAACCCCTGCTGAATGTTAGCTGCTAATCCAGCTAACTGATCGTACTGCCACTGACGCTCGGCAGTGACCGCAACCATGTCATTTGGTTGCGTTAAATTAACCAATTTAATTGCTTGGTCCGAGGCCCGCAGCGCATTTTCATCCGCATCTGCGGAAGCTACGGCCCAGCGAACGCAGTCCAGTGCCGCCGCGCCAATGGAACTCGTCGTCGTTGCACTTAACTTAGTCAATCTTGTCAGTGCCTGCCGTACCTGGTAGCCACTAACAAGATTAACTTGCCACAATTCATTAGCATCAATTGCGAGTCGCAATTGTCGATCATATTTCTGTTGGTTATCAACATACTGCAAGGCTTTCTTGGCGATAATTAACGCCCATTTAGCCAATTGTTGTTGTGAGAGTTCACCAGTCAAAGCTTCGATTTGAGCCCGTATTCCAGGGTCATCGTCAATCTCAATCTTAGGGTGACTCGGTCTAAAACCTTCCGTCATCACGCATTCCTACTTTCTTACAAATCCGACAACAAACATATCCTATCATTATCAATATTCAGTTCAATTGATATATCGATAGGATTAAATTGTACCAGAAATCCAGCAAAGATGTGAGTATCTGACTCCAGATTTCATCAAAAATTTACAAATTCTTGTAACCGTTTCATCCACTATAAATACAATAAAAAGACGCCCTGCCACCAATCGCGGCAAGTCGTCATATAAACCATTACTGAATTTCAATATGATGGGTATCCGCAGCTGCCTTCTTTGGCAAAGTTAACTGCAACACCCCATTTTCATATCGTGCTTCGATCTTGTCAACATCAACGTCGGGTAAAGAATATTGCCGGCCAAAGCGACCAGTTTGACGTTCGCTCGCGATAATATTACCATCTTTATCGCTTTCATCACTAATACTATCGCGTTTTACAGCAATCGATAATGTGCCATCCCGATACTTCAAGGCAATATTCTGTTTATCGATTCCAGGAACATCGACTTTCATCGTGTACTGATCGTCATTTTCTTTAATATCAGTCTTTAGGACCGACCCATGACTACCAGCATTTAAGAATGTCCGACCGAATCCATTAACCAAATCGTCCATCTTAGTCCAGTCATTCAACCGATCAAATAAATCATTGTGCCAATTCATCATATCGTTAGCCATTATGAAATCACCCTTTCAATTTGTTTACATCATTAATAATAAGCACTTTCATCAAGATTGCAACAATTTAGCACTCTCCGCATCAGAGTGCTAAATCACTCCACTTGATATGCCCGCATATCAACTGGGATCACCCTGACCATTTTATGTGGCGTGATTGTTAGTTGCTGGGTCGTCATCTTCGTAGGCCAGCGAGACTGCGGGCGATCAGCTAATTCCAAACCGACCAACATTCTGATTCGATCCAGAATATCAGGCACCCCAAATACATTATTACCCTGATTAAATGAAGTTTGGAGCATATTAATGGCAACCTGTAAGCGCTGATTATGGAAGCTAAAGGTTACTGGCACGTACACCAGATCAGTAGACGATAATTGCTCTTGTGCCAACGTCTTATCAAGCTGCGCCATAAACGCTGTAAATTGATCCATTTGCGTCACCCCCATCATTAATTACCGCTATTATACTGCAAGACTGATGTGACAGCTATTCAAATGGATGGCTGTCATAGCATTGCTAACAACCGACCATCAGTCTCCGTGCCAACTGCAATTTTGCTCGAACCAGTCAATCATCACCAGGCGATCCCGTGCACTCATTTTGGACAAAATAAAAGGGCGCGACCAATGTCTCGCCCTAACTGAAGAATCACGCTAATTATTAGTTATTAGATAACTTTTTAGCATCTTCATCGATCGTTTCGAAACCGGAAACGCCACTCTTCTTCTTTGGATGCTTTGCACGTTCTTCTTCGGCTTTTTGAATCATAGCCTTTTTTTGTTCCTTGCTAAGCTTTTGTGCCATGATTATCGCCTCTTTTATCTTGGACAGCGAAGTACAACTTCGCTACATGTTTATTATAAGTCTAAATTCAAAAAGTGGCACAAATTTGCTTAACTTTTTTGAAACTGCTTACTTGAATTCTGTAATAATTAAGTTTACAGTTAAGATGTTCAGGAGGGGATTATATGACAAATGTATTGATCTTAGGGGCTGCGGGCCAAATTGCTCGTTTAGCCGAACAGCAATTTTTAGCCAACACAACTGATAATTTGACACTTTACTTACGTAATAGTAGCCGGGTCGCAGACCAACAATCTGACCGGGTGACGATTATCGATGGTGACACGACTGATGAAGCCAAATTAACCCAGGCGATGACGGGACAAGATGTCGTTTATGCTAATTTGGCTGGTCAAAACATCAAACAGCAGGCTGAAACAGTGTTAAAAGCCATGCATACCAGCGGCCTCAAACGGCTCATTTGGATCTCAACTTTAGGGATCTATGACGAAGTTCCCGGCAAGTTCGGTCAATGGAACAACGCAACGTTGGGTAGTTACCTGACGCGCTACTACGCCGCGGCTGAAGTCCTAGAAAATTCCGATCTCGACTACACAATCATTCGCCCTGCGTGGTTGACTAATAAGGACGAAATCGACTACGAAATAACCCAGCGACACGATCCGTTTAAGGGAACTGAAGTTTCTCGTAAGAGCATTGCGGCACTCGTCGTTAAATTAACCCAAGATCCCACAAGTAACATTCGCACGTCTTTAGGTGTTAACAAACCTAATACCGATGGTGACAAACCTGCTTGGTATTAATTAATTACCAGGCCGTCAAAAAAACAATTTAAAGATCAACCAGAATCACCACAATAGGCAATGCGTGGTGGTTCTTTTATTATCCATCAAATTATGAGAAAAATGATAATATCTAGACAGTTAACTAACGATGACTGATAATCAAGCTATCAATTCACTGGTACAACCAGCAATCCGTTCTCATGTTTTTTTCATCAAAAGCAATACCTGTAACCATTGATAAATCGCGGGTCTTTGCAATTGACGGTCAAAAATACAAGTGTTAAATTATAGACTCAATTTGAAAATAACTGGCGATATTCTTCAGTTTTCAAGGAGGCTTTCACTTGAATTTGAAATGGTACGTTAAGCAATTTAATGGTCTAACCACCACCCAACTGCACGATATTTATCAACTTCGTGCCAAGACCTTTATTAAAGAACAAGATCGGTCTTACCAAGACCCTGATGATACTGACTTGGACGCGCGTCACGTCTTCGCCTACGATCAGGGGCAACTCGTCGCTTATGCACGAATTTACGAACATGCTGGGGTCGTTTCGTTCGGCCGGATAACGACTGACAGTTGCTATCGTGGGACGGGCCTTGGCAAGCAACTCATGAATCACGTCATGGCAATTCTTAAAGTGCATTACAGCGCCGCCACCATTGAAATCGATGCCCAAACGCACGCCCAGAAGTTTTACGAGAAGTTCGGATTGATTGCGGAAGGTCAGCCTTATATTGACCTGGGTGCCGAAGTTATTAAAATGCACGCCCCCGCCCGGAAACTGGTGTTGGCGTAGCACAACTTACCAACCATCGTCCCCCAAGATAACTTTAATCTACTCAAATTATGATTAAAGCTGCGCATCAGAATGTTAAAATTCTGACACGCAGCTTTTATTTTTGGTCATTTCACAAATGGTCAAGTCCTGCTGAGCCCTTATTCAAGGGCCCTAACTAAACAAAAATGATAACTATCATTACAACTAATCACTAGCCGGATCACTCCGATACTGCTGCAAGATATAAATCGCGACAATCACCAATAACGAGCCGAGGATTTCGACCCATGTCACTTGTAAGCCTAAGAAAATAATACTTAGTACAAAAGTCACTACTGGTTGGACGGCATCAACAATACTGACCACCGCAGACGGCGCGTACTGTAGACTATGTAGCAACGATAAGAAAGCAAAAATCGTCCCGATTAAAACGATGGCGCCAATTGAAGTCACTAGCGTTGGTGTAATTTTTGGTGCACCGATCCAAATTGGGTGATATAAATTAAATAGGATTCCCGCAATCAATGTCCCCCAACCAAGAATCACGACCGGTGAATTTTCGGCTACAATCTTTCGCGGCAAGACTACGTACAAGGCCGCTGTTACCCCCGAAAGGATTCCCCAGACGAGTGCATCCATCGGAATCGCCAACTCATGAATGTTACCCTTAGTGATTGCTAAAAACACCCCCAACAAGGAGACCGCAAACGCAATTAAATCAGTTCGTAAAGGCAGTTCCCGTTTAAACAGCAACGTTCCTAGTACAATAAACAAAGGACTTAAGTATTGTAAAATAGTGGCGGCAGCGGCTGTTCCGCGCTCAATACTGATGTAAAAAGTATACATATTCGCCATCAATCCCACTGTCGCGTATGCCACTAATTGTCCAACCGACGCCCAAGATCTAAAGACTTTGAAGATTTTGGTACCCTGTTGCACAAATCCAATCGCTAACAGAATGATTCCAGCAGATAACGTCCTTACAGATAAGAACCAATCAGCCGGGATGGCTTGGTTTTGTGATACGAACTGCATCACTGTACCTGAGACTCCCCACAGGGTCGAGGCCAACATCGCCCACATGATGCCCTTCATATAACGGTTAGTTGTCATATTTTTCAATTTCGCTCTACCTCAATTTAATTAATGGCAATATTATACCGAGACTTAATTAAAACTCACTGAAAATCGAGCGTTGTTTTTTAGGAAGATTCAGTAATCTTTATCATAATCAAGTTCTATCATCTATAAGCAACGATAAATCCGAACTTTTATTACTCATTGTGCGCAATTACACGGAAACCGCCCTCAACTAAATAGCACTGGGGCAGGTAACTACAGTAATTGCCCGCCCCAGTGCTATTTAAGTTCGTACCGATCCTAACAATTTGCGCCCATACTGATGCCGTTTCCAGCACACCGTACTTCAAGTGCCGTTTGGTTAGCTATTGTTTCACTGTTGACAATCCCTAGTCCGAACTGACCAGGACAGAAGTACTTAAAAGAGCGTCCCAACGTAGTAGTGAATGAACATCGTCACGATCCCAACGAGCACGTTGCGAATCACCGCCGTCTTCACATTGCCCTTACCTAATACGGCCGATAAATATCCTGTTAAGGCCACGGCAACGGACACCGCGATAATTGTTGCCGGCCACTGCCAATGAGCCGGTGCAAACGTCATCGCGAGCAACGGGAAGACGCCTCCTGCTGACGCTGAGAATAGCGATGCAAACGCTGCATCCCAAGGATTCATATAGTGTCCTAGTTGCATATCATATTTGATGCTGACAACGGTTGCCAATGGTTTTTTAGTTAATAAATCGCGTGCAATCGCCATCGCCGTCTCTTCCGTCACGCCAAGAGTCATATAGTGGCGTTGAACAGCATGCAATTCACCCTCAAAATCCGTCTTCAGCAATTGCCGCTCCTTTTCAACCACGGCTTTTTCAGTGTCCTTCTGCGTGCTGACCGAAGCATATTCTCCTGACGCCATCGAAAAAGCACAGGCTAATAAATCAGATAATCCAGCAATAAAAATCGTGAACTGATTAGTCGTGGCGGCCGCCACACTAAACAGCACCCCCACAACGGTTAAAATACCATCATTAGAACCTAAGACACCTGCTCGTAATGAGTTTAACTTCTCATCCATCGTTTGTTTGGTCTTCTCAGACTTTGTCCTTGTCAGTTGCATAAGCTCGCTCCCCTTGACCCTTTAATTAAGCAAATAAGTGACCAATAAAGTACGTTACGATCATCGTCAATAACCCGGCAACGACGTTACGAACCATTCCACGCCGACGATTAGCATTACCCAGCATCGCCGCTACGTATCCCGTAATCATTAATGCAATTCCGACAGCCAACACCGTTGCTAACACCTTCACCCGTGGTGGGAAAAAGGTGATCGAAACTAATGGCAAAATTGAGCCAGTGGGAAAAGCAATCATCGACGCAATACCAGCCGCATACGGACTGATGAACTGGTTCGGATTGAAACCATAGCGCTCACGCACCGTCGTAGTCAGCGCATCTTCCGCCATCATTTCCCGGGTTGCTTGTTGCGCCAACGGTTTACTGATTCCTTGATTGACATATTTTTGTACGACTAGCGACGCTTCTGCTTCATAATCATCGGCAAGTGCTGCCTTCTGCTTAGTAATCGCCATTTTTTGTGAATCTTTTTGCGTATTCACGGAGACGTATTCACCCATGGCCATTGAAATCGTCCCAGCCAACATCCCGGCTAGTCCAGATATTAAAATCGAAAAACTATTGGTGGTTGCCCCCGCAACGCCAACAACAATGCCGGCAACTGATAGAATTCCATCATTCGCTCCCATGACACTTGCTCGCAAAATATTAACCCGCTGTGCCAAAGACATCCTTTTTTTCATGTTTGCCGCCTCCGTAAATACTTTATAATCATTATTACCTAGTAAATATTATATCTTTCAGAAAGAAAATGCAAGGCTTATTTGTAATCATTATCGAGTATAAGTTATGTATCCCTAAACTATAATATAGTGTACCACCATTTAATTATTAAAGTTAATTTGAATAATTATTATAGGTCATTGAAAGTACTATTCTGCCTAGAATCAAAAAAAGCAGCACCGTTAGCATAAAATGCTAACGGTGCTGCTTTCATATTTTGACCCTAATATATTCCAACTTAGTTTGCTAACCGGAACTGTTGGGTTGTCTTTAATTCAAATTCAGTCGGTTGCGCGGCCGTCATTAAAGCTGGTGTCAATTCGACCCGCGTAATCGTCTGATCCGCGTATGGTTGCATGTAAAATGCTGGTTCATTCATGCTCATATAGGCGCGGTACTGGGTATAATCTGGCGTCCCGTTATCTTGCATCTTAACGCCCTTAGGAATCTCCACTGAGTTCAGCATGTGTGATAATGCGTTGACAGCTTCTGCATCAGTCGTTACTGCATCCGTATGTTCACGCATGAAGACCGTCCGAACGAAGCGTGCAACTGACGTATAGTCACCATGCATTCCCAACGCCCCAGTTCCAGGACCGAAAGGATTCACCGTCATGTCACCGTATTGACGACTAGGATGAGGGCCGGGTTGTAAGTTGACGTAATTACTCAAATTCTTGAGATGCCATTCAAAATCTGGTGTGTTCGTCATGACGCCCACCGGATTCTTCATGTAGTGAACACCGTCATTTTCCAATTCTAAGACGTAAGTAGAACCACTCTTGTCACTAATGATCCAGTGTAGTGGTACCACAATATTCAATAGTGGTGCGGCGGCTTCCATCACGTTCAAGTCAGCAATCCGTTCGCCTAATTCAGCAGTGCTCTTCACGTTTCCTAAAATCCACATTAAAACTTCGTGGGGTGCCAAGTTAACCTTGCCAGCCTTAGTCTGCTGAGTAAAGTGAGCTTGTCCCGAGAAATAGAGTGCAGCAGCACTGACCCCGTGCTCATTGACACCATCGACAAAGATATAGCCATTTAAGTCACGGCCCGTTCCAACAAAGCTATACGGGCTATCAAAACCGTCCGCATTGGTAACACTGTCAAAGTGGTGATTCCGTGGGATTGCCACTGGTCGACCACCAAGTTCAAAAGCAAAGTCCATGGTGCGTGCTAAAAACTGATCACCCGCCGTGGTTTGAATCGTTAAACTAGTACACATGGGTTTCACATCCTTGATTTAAATACTATTATTCTAGCATCTAAACCCATTATAAACACACATTTGCACAAATTAATTTACGCCAATCAGTTTACCTTAGTCTTTTAATCGTAACGTCATCGCATTAATTGCCACGATTACCGTGCTTAATGACATCACTACCGCACCAAACATCGGGTTCAAAATAAAGCCGAGTGGTGCGAGAATACCAGCAGCCAAGGGGATTGTGATGACATTGTATCCAGCACCCCACCATAAATTTTGCGCCATCTTCCGGGTCGTTCGCCGGGCCAGAGCCAAGAAATCGACCACATCATTTGGATTACTCTTAACGAGAACGATATCAGCAGAATCAATAGCAACGTCAGTCCCAGACCCAATGGCAACGCCAATATCTGCCCGGGCCAGACTAGGGGCATCGTTAACACCATCGCCAATCATCATAACGTGGCTACCATCAGCCTGATACTGTTGAACGAGCTTAGCCTTATCTTCGGGCAATAAACCCGCATGCACTTCTGTAATTCCGAGCTGCTTAGCAACGACTTGGGCGCTCTGCGGATTATCACCGGTTAGCATTACTGGGGTAATGTTTTGGGCCTTCAAACTATCGATCAAGTTCTTGGCTTCCGGCTTGATCTGGTCACCCTGAGCGACAAAACCTAAGACTGTCTGCTCCTGAATCAAAAAACTGACTGAGTTACCGGCACTTGCCAGTCGATTGAACGTTTGCTGGTCATAGGCTAAATTTTGTTTATCCAAGTAAGCTGCCGAAACGATCTGATACGTCTGCCCATCAATCGTGCCGCTTAACCCGACACCAGTAATCTGATGAACATCCTGACTAACCTTAGGGGTTAACTGATGTTCCTTAGCGGCAGCAAGAATTCCGACAGCTAAGGGATGACTAGAGCCATTTTCCAAACCGGCCATCATCGCCAAGACTGCGTCCGCAGTTAGCCGGTCGGCGCTACTTTGATAATCAGCGACCTTAAAGTTACCAGCTGTCAATGTCCCGGTCTTATCCATCAACGCGTAGTTCAACTTTTTGACTTGTTCCATCGCATCCCGATTACGAATCAGTAACCCGTGGCTGGCCGCAATCGCCGTACTCCGTGCCACTACCAATGGAATTGCCAATCCTAAAGCGTGAGGACAAGCAATCACGAGCACTGTCACCGCAATTGATAGTGCTAACGCCAGATTGCCCACGAGTAACCAGACGATAAAGGCAACGATTGCAACGGTCAAGGCAGCGTAGAACAAGAGTCCGGCCACTTTATCCGCCATATTTTCTTGCGACGATTTGGCCGCCTGTGCGTCACTGACTAACTTCATGACTTGGGCTAAGTATCCGGATTCACCAGTCCCGGTGACTTTCATCTCAAACGTCCCATCACCATTGACTGAACCACCCACAACTTGATCCTTAGCGCGTTTTTCAACTAACTTAGCTTCACCAGTAACCATCGCTTCATTCACACTAGTCGCACCATTTAACACTGTGCCGTCAGCTGGAATTTGTTCACCAGCCCGGACCTGAACTTGATCACCATTAGCTAGATCAGCAATTGCCACGTCATGGACCTGCCCATCAACTAACTTATGTGCCGTACTTGGTAATAGTTTTGCTAGTTTATCTACCGCCGATCCCGCATTCATGACCGTATTCATCTCGATCCAGTGGCCTAACAACATGATGACGATCAAAGTCGCTAGTTCCCAGAAGAAATCGGTCACCATTGGTTTTGCATTTAACAAGTCATTGGCAACCACAGCATAGATACTGTAAACGTACGCCACACTGATACCCATTGTAATCAACGTCATCATGGCAGGCTTATGATTTTTGACCTCCGCCTTGGCACCGCTGAAAAACGGTTGCCCACCGTATAGAAACAGGATTGTGCCTAAAATTGCGACGATATAATCGGACCATGGCCGAAAAACGATTTGAAATGGTAAATTGACCCCCATCATCGGACTCATAATGATAATCGGAATCGTCAGAACTAACGCTACCCAAAACTTCAACTTGAGATTGCCCATGTGCATCATCTCACCGTTACCCATATCCATATCGCCCATGTCATTTGAATCATGGTGCGCCATGTGTTGCATATCCATGTCTTTCATAATAGCGACCTCCCCTAGTCGGATTGTCTACATCTGTAATTTATGGTTAAAGTTTACAATTGTAGACGATAAAAGTCAAGAAAAACACTTTCTTGACTTTTTGTCGCCATTCATCTGTTTTCTGAGTATCCTATCTTGAAAGTAAGTCCCTTCCATTAGGCGCACTATAACTGATGGTTCCGATTAAGGCCTGCACGAATGCCCCATGTTCAGTTAGCCAAGTATCTTTAAGATCATTTCCCTCAAAAAATGTCATGTTCAGATTAAGAAAATCCAAACATGACATTCAGTGTTATTTCAATATTCGTTTATAACCACATTAACACCGCGTCCCCGGCACACAATCGCAGTCCACCATTTCTGGCGCATCCTTGGCTTTTTCAGCCAATACTGCCTGTAAAGCGGCGATATCCGTTTGACTCAATTCCGTTTGGTTAACAAGGTCCACCAACGTTTGACCAACGCGCATCTGACATAAATGACCGAAGAGGGTGCCCACGGCCTCATCCATCGATGGCTGTTCCTCAACCATTGGATAATAATTGAACGCTCGACCATTCTTTTCAGCACGTAACGCACCTTTTTTGACGAGCCGTCCAAGCAGTGTCTTGACCGTTGCTGTCTTCCATCCCATCTTATCCGCCATGATCTCAGCGACCTGACTACTCGTGACATTGCCCAACGTCCAAGCAACCCGCATGACTTCCCATTCGGCATCACTGATTTCAATTTTAGTTTGTGCTTCCAATGGTTTGACCACCCTTCGAATTAAATTAACTGTAGTTTACAACCGTAAACGTAAAAAAGCAACTATCACTCTCGCATGGTTCACCATCTAGCATAGCGCAATTTTCTTTCTAATAACAACATTGACTGCCATTAACCACTACCCAAATCATCACTAGTTAGGTTAATAACTTGATTGGCGCAAAAAAACGGCCCTAATTACTGAGCCGCAACAAAATGATCTAATAATGATGATAACGCCGCGACGCTATCTGGATAATTGCTCGGATGTTGTAACAGGTAACTCTTGATTTTGCCGTGATACAATACCGTCGTGGCGGCCTGTCCGCTCGTCTGCAATAAACTCCGCCGAAATTCATTGAGCAACAGTTGTAACCCGCTTTGCGCTGCGTCTTGGCGCTCCAACATCAGTGCCGCACGGCTGATAGCATCGAGAACCTGCGTTTGCGTGATTTGTGATTGTGTTGACATGTTTTTCCCTCTATTTACTGTAATATGCTTAAGTATACACCGTTAGTGGCACAAACAGGTATTATTTATCTGTTGAAAAACTATGTTATGCTACTAAATATTAATTATTTTAGTGACGGGGGTTCAGCATTTGAAACCAAACTCAAAACTATTACAGCGACTACGATCATGGATGCGTGGGCGGTACGGTCAAAACGATACGTTAAACCGCTTTTTAAACAATCTCGCTTTACTATTGATCGTCATCAGTTTTTTCATTCGCACCGGGTGGCTACTCTTAATTGCCGTGATGCTCATCGGTATTAGTTACTGGCGTTTGTTCTCTAAAAAGATTTATCAGCAAGTTGCGATCAATCGCGGCTTTCAGCGCTTTTGGTCACCGATTATTCGCCCATTCAGCCGTTTAAAATACCAGGTCAAGCAGCATTGGCAATACCGCTTTTTCCGCTGTTCACAGTGTCACCAACGGATTCGGATTCCGCGTCATCATGGTCGCGTTCGGATAACTTGCCCCCAATGTGGACACCAATTCGAAGCTAAAGTGTAACCATCGTGCTTGGATGAAAACATAACGATTGTTGAACATAACTGATCCGCCTGCAGACCTGATTTTGCTTAGCAACCACCTATAATAGGCCACCTTAGTTTGACACTGAGGTGGCCTATTTACATACAAAAACACTATTTTAACAACCATTACGTGCTACCTTTCTCGCTCAATGAAACTGCCGACAATTGCAGTCACAGACGTACTAGTTGAGTGATGGTTTTCAAACTACCGTAAATCAATCCTCTTTTTTCAGAAAAAACACTTACGAAAAAAATAATTTTCTGGTATGCTAACCCATTGTATTCAGGAAAGTGAGTGTGAACAATATAATGGATTCAGTACAAAGTAGCCCGCAAGCTAAACAACGGGCCCGCGTTCCCGTTGCCCATCCCATGCTAGCCATGATGGGGATGTTAATTGGTGGTTTTGTTGGGATGTTTAGTGAAACATCACTGAACATTGCCCTCCCCCAATTGATGGCTCAGCTACACGTGTCAACGGCAACTGTGCAATGGCTAGTAACCGGTTACATGCTTATGATTGGGATTGTCCTTCCACTTTCAAGCTTAATTACCAAATGGTTTACGACCCGCCAAGTGATTTTATTTGCCCTGATTGACTTCGCCGTTGGTGCGATTATTTCGGCTTCAGCGCCTGGCTTTGGCGTGTTATTATTCGGTCGAATGATTCAAGGTATCGCAACTGGCCTGATCTTACCACTCATGTTTACCGTGGCTATGCAGATTTTTCCACCCTACAAATTAGGGGCAGCTATGGGGATGGTCGGTTTAGTCATCATGTTCGCACCGGCCGTGGGTCCAACGATTGCTGGAGCCATCTTAGGACTAGCTTCATGGCGGTGGATTTTTTGGCTCTTTATCCCATTCTTGATTATTGCCTTTATCTTTGCCGTCACTTCACTTAACAACATTGCGAAAGTAACCCGGCCGAAAGTGGACTTCTTATCCATTTTACTTTCAATGGTTGGCTTTGGTAGCCTTGTTGTTGGCGTTAGTCTTGCTAGTGATCAAGGTTGGGGGTCGCCCGCTGTACTAGGTGCCTTAATTTTGGGACTGGTTATTCTGGCTTGGTATGCCCATCGACAACTCACCATGGAATCGCCAATTCTGAACCTTAAGACATTTGCTATCCCTGGTTTTCGGGTTGGCGCTTGCCTCGTTATGATTAACTTTGGGATTATCTTATCAGCCATGTATTTACTCCCAATGTACATTCAAAAGGGGCTGTTGATTCCCGTTGCCTTGACTGGGGTCATCATGTTACCCGGTGGCTTGATGAACGCAATTGTATCGGCCGTCTCGGGTCGCTTATATGACTCGATTGGCGCCCGCACTCCAGCAATGCTGGGGTTCTTGATTTCAATGGTTGGTGCCCTCATGTTGGCACTGACAACCACGCAGAGTGCAACGTGGTACGTTATTTTGGCCCACGTTATCTTAATGATTGGGGCGCCATTAGCGATGTCCCCTTCACAGACGCATGGTTTAAATTCCTTAACGGGACCAATTGCCGCCGATGGTAGTACAATCATGAACACACTACAGCAAGTCGTTGGTGCCATTTCAACCGCAATTGCAACGAGCTTATTAGGCATTGGCCAAGCTTCTTACTACGCCAATGGGGGTCATCAAGCTTCTAGCGCGTTCGTCAACGGTGCCCATTACGGGTTCTACTTTACGTTTATTTTAGCGCTCGCCGGTTTGTTGCTTGCAACCCGTTTGTCTAAAAAAACGACTAACTAACTGTCATTAATCAAAACTAGCGCTGTTAATCATAAGCAGCCTAGTTTTTTTATTTTACGATCGATTATCATTGAAGTAGTCTTGGGTGGCTTCTCATCAGCAAGCCACCCAAGACTACTCAGTCACCATGCAATGCTTAGCGTTCTTACCACACTAAGAATCCTGATAAATAATTGCACTTTATCGCATTTTAATGCACAATTAAAATGATAATATGAGGAGTCGAAAGTAATTTATGGAATTGACAATTGGTTTAATTATTGGCACCAGCATCATTCTTGCCATACTGTGTGGCATACTCAGTATTTACTACTATCACCACACCAAAAAGCTGAACGGTACGATCTGGGCACTCATTGGTATTGCGCTATTGTGCCTGGCTGGCTTTTTTGTTTGGGTCGTCTGGTTTGGGTTATAAACTAAACTGCGGCTCACCGTTACTAGTAACCAATCCGAGGAGGAATTGCTCATGAACCCAGAAGACATGTTTCAACGTTATCTCAACAAATATCAGATCACGTATCAACATCCTGAACATGGTCTAGTTATGCTGACCTCCCCTGTCTGGCCCCAACATCCCGAGCTCCAGCAGGCCATTCAAAGCGCTTTTCAAGGCCTAAACGGCGTCACTAGTATTACAATCAATAGTCCCGAACAATTAGTCATGCGCTATCACTCTGATCAGTTACGGCGGCTAAGTCCGCTGACTTTACTTAGCTTAGAACGCCAGTTAAGCAAGCAATATCATCAAGCTGGCTATTAAACTTAATGGAACGCAAAAATGCAGGCTACCCGGTTAAAAGTGGTTAGTCTGCATTTTTGCACTTTATTATTGATTTAGAATGTTACAGCTGCCATGATTTTACCTTCATCGCCGCTAAAATCGACGATGTGGCGTTTTAAGTTAGCAGTCCAAGCTTGACACCCAGCCTTGGCAAACTGCTTGACAGCGTCTGCTAGAGCCAGCTGGCCAGCAATATATTGCTTCGCGATTTGTTCAACTGCCGCGGCATCTTCTTCACGAGCGACCCGGACTGCTAAGCCATTCGTCCGCCGTTCCACGAGATAACCGTTCTCACCAAAGTAAGTTGTGGCACCAGTAGCAACATCATATTGAAAATGTTGAACGCCCAAATCGGCTTCTTTTTTGGCAATCGTGGCAAAGTCTGCGTGGTCACCTAAATTATTTAATACGTCATCGATCTCAGTTAATTTAAACATCATGACACCCCTCGTTCTAATTTCGTTTACTTATCTATTGTAATCCAATTAGACACGTTTGGCAGGTAACGGGTAGAAAATTCGCATTAAAGCCACGTAAATGACCCCGATAAGCGCCATGTCAATGAAAGTTGCACCAGTCACCGTCGCAATCCAAACAACGTGCTTCAATAACAAGAAGATGGCCACACCTAGTACCCAACATAATAGCGCAATCCAGTTCACCCCATGATGATACCAATACTGCCCCTTAGAGCTCGCCAGTTCGTTGATATCATAGTGCTGACGATGCCGCCAATAGTAATCGACTAACATCACGCTGATCATCGGTCCAAGCACCATCCCAATATAATCTAGGAACGCCGTGAATGCAGCTAAAAAACTCCCCATGATTAATGGAATCAGTGTGACTAACGTGGCAATGATTGTCACGGCCCACAGTGCTGGTCGTAACCGAATCCGTGGGAAGATATTCGACAGCGCCGAACCAGCCGCCAATAAGTTTACCGCGTTCGCCGTCATACTCGTTAAGACAATCACCAGTAGTGCTAATACCCCCAAGCCTAGTCGACTCGCAATGGTACTCGGGTCAGAGTTATTAGGATCATAAGTTCCAGAAGTAATCGCGATACTGATCGTCGCGGCAAGCCCGATAAAGGCGAACCAGAACAAGCCGGTAAAGGCCCCTAAAAATGGCATGCCAGTCGCGCCACTCTTTTTGCGCGTAAACCGCGTAAAATCAGCACCCGCTGTCACCCAAGACAAATTGAACGCCGCTAGCGTATCCATCCCAGCCCCCGCCGTCATATGTAAATGTGTCGGCGCCTGCCACGTTAACAAATCATGCACTGAGACCGTCTGGAACACGACGACCGTCTCCCCTAAAACAAATAAGATGACAAGAATAATACCTAAACGTTCAATCATCTGAACCGACCGTTGACCGACCGAAACACTCAATAAATGCAACACACTCATGACAATAATTCCGAGGATCAGTCCTTTAGCCCCACCGGGTTTACCATAGACTGGCCAGCCAACTAGATCGTGTAATAAATAGCTGACAGAAGTTGCTGCAATGAACGTGTTTACCGCTGTCCAGCCAATATACTGGGTCAAGTTCACAAAGGACGGAACGTAACTGCCCCGCACACCAAAGGAACCACGAATCAAGCTCATCGTCGCCGCCCCGGTCTTATACCCCATGAAGCCGACTAACGATAAACATAAATACGATAGCGTGGACGATGCTACAATCACTTTAAGCGCCGTCAATAAACCACACGCAGCCAATACACCACCAACGTACCACGTGCCATTATTGGCATTGGCGCCAATCCAAGTTGCAAACATGTCCCAATTAGACATGTGTCGGTGCTTAGGCGCCACCATTTCTATTTGATACTTTGACTCTTGCTGCACATCGTTCACCCTTTCTACAATGTTTTCCATTGTAGTTTTTTTAGTGACGCTTGGTCAAGTCTATTTAACTAAGTTAGTTAATTGCACAAAACTTAAATTCGCATTAAAATAATCTTAATAAGTTAATTAAGGAAGTGACAGATTGTGAAGGGCGCATTGACAGGCTGGCGCCGGAATCTCGCTGTTCTCTGGCTAGGAACATTTATCGCCGGAATGGGATTTTCTGAAGTCATGCCATTCTTATCATTATACGTTGGTCAAATGGGGGATTTCTCCAAAAACGAACTCACGATGTATAGTGGTATTACATACGCAGTGACTTTTTTTGTCGTCGCTGTTGTCTCACCATTATGGGGTAAACTCGCTGACCGGCGTGGTCGCAAAATCATGCTGCTGCGTTCTTCGCTTGGGATGGCCTTTGTTATCGGTGCGATGGGATTTGTCCATAACATTTGGATACTCATTCTACTTCGGTTCTTACAAGGCCTGTGTGCCGGCTACATTCCCAATGCTAGCGCCCTAATCGCCACCGAAACTCCCAAGGAAAGTAGTGGGACCGCAATCGGTATCCTAACAACTGGCTACGTGTCTGGTAACTTGATCGGCCCGATTCTCGGTGGCGTACTCGCCCAAGTTTTCTCTATTCGTTTGACTTTCATTATCACCGGAATTTTGCTACTGATCGTCTTCGTATTGAGTCTGACACTCGTCCACGAAAGCTTTAAACCCAGCGACGCGCCGATTGCTAAACGTGACGGCGGTCTACTCAGCCAATTTAAAAATCCAACGTTGATTATCACACTGCTCGTCTCCACGATGATTATTCAAATGGGGAATAATTCCATCACGCCCATTATTAGTCTATATGTCAAAGAACTGATGCATAACGTCGGCCCAATCACCGTCGTTGCTGGAATCATTGCCGCTCTACCCGGAATTTCGACGCTATTATCGGCGCCGCGACTCGGACGGCTCGGTGATCACCGGGGGGCTGACCGTATCCTTGTCTTTGGTTTCGTCTTTGCCATCCTGATGTACTTTCCACAAGGCTTCGTCTCCAGTGTGTGGACATTAGGGCTATTGCGCTTCATGATTGGGATCTCTGACGGGGCCCTCTTTCCAACGGTGCAAACATTATTATCCAAAAATACACCCCGCGAGTTAACAGGCACTATTTTCAGTTGGAATCAATCTTTCCAAGCGGCTGGCAGCATGCTCGGCTCCTTACTTGGTGGCGCCGTCTCCGGCTGGTTCGATTACAACGGTGTCTTTATCTTCACCGCCTTGTCATTACTGCTTAACTTCATCGGCGTACTGATCTTTATACCAAGTATGCGGCACCCATTTGCAAAACACTCGGTTGATTAACCGCGCTATTTATCAAGTTCAAAAGCTATCAGCTTAGTCCCGGAGATCGGACCAGGACGCGGACCGGCTGACAAACACTAATCCGACTAGCATATTTTAACCATAATAAAGGTCACCAATCAGCAATCGCTGCTTGGTGACCTTTATTAGTTATTCTATTCCGTTAGCTCTTACTTCAAATATTTTGCCATGAACTGGCTTACTTTTTGTTGATATAATTGCGGATAACGCGTGTATGATTCCGCGTGACCAGCTCCTGGAGCCACCCATAATTGCTTTGACTTGACCGTCGTAGCGCGGTAGTTCTGATATACCATCTTCGTGGGGACAAAAGTATCCTTAGCACCATGAATAAAGAAGATTGGCAACTTATTCTTCTTGAGCTGGTTTACTGAACTCGCCGTCATAAAGTTGAAGTGGGCCTTCGCTTGAGCTACCCAGCTTGCCGTATACAGCAGTGGAAACTTCGGTAAGTGATATAGTTGATTCAGCTCATATCCCAATTCATCACCAACACTGGTATAGCCACAATCTTCAATAATCGCTTTAACTTGTGATGGAAGTTTCTCGCCACTCATCATCATGACAGTCGCACCACCCATTGAAACGCCAAAGAGTCCAATCTGACTATTTTGGCCTACGCGGCGAATCACCTGTCGCGTCCACTTTAGATAGTCCAACCGGTCAGGCCAACCAAAACCATAGTAATCCCCCTGACTCTGACCATTGCCACGATCATCCGGTGCCAGCACATTATATCCTTGGCGATGCCACAATCGAATATAGCTCGCCATCTGCTCCTTGTTACCCATGTAACCATGCGCCACAATAATCGTTTTGGTGGTTCGGTGCGCAGCTGGTACATAGTCCGCAACTAACTTCAAATGATCCGTTGCGGACGTCTCATGCCAGGTCTGCTTGTTGACCCGTTTCAGCCACGCTTGGTTCTGCTTCAACTTACTTTTACTCTTACTAGAACTATGGTTCAAAACTTTCGGGGTGGGTTCAAATGCAAAGTGATATAAATAAAAACTACCGCCCGCGACCCCAATGACGATCACGGTCAAGAATGCAATGAGCGCAATTGTCCATTTTTTGCGTGTTGTCATATTCTCTTTCTCTCTTTCATACCTAATCATATCTGCTAAGCCTAATTCGCTTTAATTCGAATACGCTACAAGCAGCCATAGCGATATTATCAAACGCTATTCTCAATTATGTGCCTATCTCAACTCAATCTACCAATTCGTTAAGCGCTCGGATCGTTAATAAATGTGCCGCCACCGTTTGAGCTGCTAATTGAATTGCCCGTGCTAACGGGTCAACCGTCGACAAGACGACCGGTTGTCCAGCAAGCGTAGACTCGAATGCTTGCCGAAATTGCTGGTACCGCGGCTCAATCTGACGCGAATCACGAATTTGCAAAATTGCTTTACTAATTACTGGTAATGAAAAATCAGTCTTCAAAATTGAAACGACTAGTACCGCCACAATCTGATTCCGGGTATACCGATGTCCAACCGGCCGACTGAAAAAATGTTGTTTCACGTAACTATTAATCATCGTCTTCGTTACGGCAGGTAACCCCAGCGGCTGAATTGTTTCATTAACAAGTTGCAACAACTGTTCCATATAAACGGGCACCGCGGGCAACTCTTCCCACGAAAGTAAATAGTTACTAGTTGATCCAAATTCCTCCATCATCCAATCCTCCTCACTACCCTATTTAATTTAGCCCAATTTAGATTTTAATTCAACAATATCTAATCATCACCTTGTTATAAATAGAATTATAATCTATATATCCACTCTGCTAATTATTATTCGCCTCAAAAATTATTAAAAGGTGCTTATTTTTGGATTGCTGTTCGTCAGCAATGATCGTCCTATTCCGACCTCCGGGGCTGGGTGACAATTGCTGGAACGTAAGCCGACGTCGATTTGAGCCCGTGCACAACCCGCCCGGTCTCAAATACGAGTCTTATTCTAAGCCGGAAGCAGACCACTTCCGACTAAGAATAATTTGGCTACTGAGCATTGTCACCCAGCCCCTCCAGTCTCAAGCTTGCGAGGGGCCACGGGTTGAAGCCGAGCATTGCCTGCCAACGGATTAATGCGGTTTTGGCATTAGTCCATTGGCGTAGCAAGCACAGGCTTTAGTGGCACCGAACACGTTTCGGTAAGCCGCTCGAATGGCTGATGAACGGCCACTTAACTTAGCACAATTTATCGTTGACTATTTTGATATTAAACAAAGACAAAGGGTTAGGGTGCACTAGGCACTCTGTCAGGAGTTTGAATCTTACTATGCCGATTCAGGATTAATGAGCTACCTCAATATCATTTTCAGTTTGACAGTTGATTAACAAAATTACTGTTTACAAAAAGCAACGGCAAATTCATCAAAAGTTAAGTACAGCTTCGTCTGCCATTCGAATGCTCTCCCGACTGGAAGGCGTTTCTGACAATGCCCAGTGGTGAAATTTCACTTAGCAAGTGTCCTGTGCTTGGTTATTGAAAGGCCAGTATTTGAGACGTGATTTTTCGGCTCAAGTCTGTGCCCACCACGTTCCGGCAATTGGCAGAAATGCCTGGAAGTCGGTGTAGGACGAACCAACCAAGCATGTTTACGCTGATTCGAACTTTTTCCAGCGGGCCTAAGCTGGCTATTTTTGAACTTTCAAAATAGGCACCTTTTAATAATGATTCACGCCAAATCAAGGCTTGAAAGCCACCCCATATTTCCGCTAAAATAGGCTTATCCAAATTTTGTTATCCAGAAAGGAAATCATTATGAATAACGTTTACCTAGCTGCACCGTTTTTTGACGAGGCTCAGAAGGAACGCATCCAACAAGTGAAGTCGGCGCTGTTGGCTAACCCGACGATCAACCCCGATGGTATCTTCATCCCAGAAGAACATCAATTTGAAGAAGAACCTTTTGGTAGCCGTGCTTGGCAACAATACGTCTACGCATCCGATATGCGTCAAGTTCATCGGGCCGATGTCGTTGTTGCCATTCTTGACTTCGACATGACTAGTGCAACCAATGAGCCAGATTCTGGCACAATGTTTGAAATCGGTGCGGCCGTGGCTGAAAAGACACCCGTCATCATCGTTCAGTTTGATGCGAATAAAGAACTCAATTTAATGATTGCCCAAGGATTAACGGCCTATTTCGATGCTAGTAAAGATGGTCTGAAAGAATTATCTGCCTACAATTGTGATGACTTACGTTCTAAGCCCGCTCACCGGCCAGTATTTTAGGCACACAACTTAATGACACGAAAAAATGCTGCTTGCAAACGAATAACGTTTGTAAGCAGCATTTTAACTAACTTGAATTGATCATCCTTATTCAGCAGTATTCACGACTAATCGTGACTGTCGCCGCGCCTGCCAGCGCTTATTCAATTCCAGCACGAATGTTGGAATCAGCGTAGCTACTAGCACCGTTAACCAGCCTAACGCTGGTAGTGTCACTAAGCTAAAGAAACTACGGAACGGTGGTATCACTGCAATTGCCAAGACCACCAGAATTCCTAACAGCAATCCTCGGTTCAGCATTGGATTACGCATCATGCTTGACCAGCTGAGTGGTCGGCGATCCTTAATTGCATAGATGTCGATCATTGATCCTAATGCCAATACTAGAAAGACCATCGTCATCCCGACTGGGGCTTGACCATTTGTTAAGCCAAAGCGGCCAAACGCGTAAATTCCGAGGGTTAGTACGGTAAAAGTAGCTGCCCGGATAAACAACCGTTGACCAAGGCCCCGAGCTAAAATACTTTCGTCATTGGATACTGGTGGTTGTTGCATAGCTTGGGGTTCACCTGGCTCTTGGCTAATAAAGAATCCTGGAATCCCATCAGCAAGTACGTTAATAATCAGCAATTGTTCTGCTAACAGTGGCGCCCCCCAACCGAAGAGGACTGCACCAACCATCAAGAAGATTTGTGCAAAGTTGACACCTACCAAGAATTCAACGGCTTTAATGATATTCTGATAAACTGTCCGACCTTCCTTAACTGCTGCCATGATCGTCGCAAAATTATCATCCGTTAACACCATGTCAGCGGCTTCTTTAGATACTTCGGTACCCGTAATTCCCATTGCAATGCCAACATCCGCCGCTTTCAATGCCGGCGCATCGTTGACACCATCACCGGTCATCGCAACCGTCTTACCAAGACTTTGCCAAGCCTGAACGATTCTAATTTTGTCACTCGGCGACACTCGGGCGTACACTGCAATCTGATCGATTTGAGCCGTCAATTCTTCATCGCTCAATTGGCGTAACTCATCACCGCTAATTGCTTGCAGCTCAGGGGTTAAAATGCCAATTTCCTCAGCGATAGCCTTCGCAGTAACCAAATGATCTCCCGTGATCATAACTGGAAAAATACCCGCCTGTTTGGCTGCTCGAATGGCCGGAATCACTTCTGGTCGTGGTGGATCAATCAAACCAATCAATCCTGCCAATTGGAGGTCAGCTGTCAGGTCGTCCCAGTCAGTAGTTTGGACATCCGCGGGAATGATGCGATAGCCAACAGCTAAAACGCGAAGCGCCGCCTGCCCAAATTCATCATGGGCCACTTGTCCAGCAGCTAGGCTAGCTTGGTCAGGCTTCAGTGGTAACCGATCCCAAGCCCCTTTGACGATAACTAACCGTCGACCATGCGCTAATTCATGCACCGTCGTCATCATCTTCTTAGTTGAGTCAAACGGGTCTTCCGCAATTCGTGGGGTCTGCGCCTCCAAGCTGGGCCGATCTAAATCATGCTGAGCCAGCCAACGAATAACGGCTAATTCCGTTGCGTCCCCAATGGCTTGTTCTTCACCGTCAACGTGGTTAATCTCGGCATTCGTCGCTAATCCTAAGTAACGCATCAATGTTTGTCCCGCTGATGGCAAGGGCTGTTCGGTCGTCATAATGCCCGTGGTCGGCGTCCAATACTTTGTAATTGTCATTCGATTTTGCGTCAAGGTTCCGGTCTTGTCAGACGCGATTACATCGACACTCCCAATCGTTTCAACGGCACTAACTCGGCGCATGATGGCATTTCTGTCTGCCATCCGTCGAACACCGTGTGAAAGACTAATGGTCACGATGATCGGCAGAGTCTCTGGCACGGCCGCGACCGCTAATGAAACCCCAATCATCAAGCTATCGGCCAAACCTTGGTTTTGCACCCAAACACTCAGCGCAAAAATCGTAATACCACCTAAGACGGCAAATGTCGTTAACCAGCTTGATAGCCGATTAAGCCGCCCCTGTAATGGCGTGGCCCGTTGCTTCGTCTTGTTCAACAAACCTGCAATTTGACCTAACTCTGTGGCCATTCCGGTCGTTAAGACCTGAATCAATGCAGTACCGGCTGTGACGGCCGTTCCCGCATACACTTGACAGTTATCATCCAACTCACCGGTGTCCTGATAAATACTTTTTTCAACAGCTTCACTTTCACCTGTCAAGACTGCCTCATCAACGGCTAAGTTCGTGGCCTCTAACACGACCGCATCGGCTGGAACCTGGTCACCCGCTTTTAGTAGCACTAAATCACCGGGAACGATTTCTGGTGCCGCAATCGTTTGTACCTTCCCATCCCGTCGAACATTAGCTGTGGGTAAACTCATTGACTTCAGTGCCGCCAACGACTTTTCTGCGGAAGCTTCTTGGTACAAACCAATACAGACATTAATAACTAAAATGGCGCCAATCACAATGGTCTTTGTCCAGCCCCCATTCTGGGCAAGAGCCAAGTACGTGGCTAAACCAACTGCAAATAATAACACTAGCGATGAAACGTCGCTCATATGTTGCCAAATTTTACGCCATAACGGTACGGGGCGCGCAGCTACTAATTCATTTTTGCCGAATTTAGTTAGCTGGGTCGTCACCGCTGTGGTCGTTAAACCGGACTCGGGGGTAGGTTTGAATGGTGCATTCTGATAATTCTGCATCGTTTATTCCTCCGTAATTCGATTATCGTTGTCATTCGTCACTATTAATGATAGCGGAAACATTTTGTCGTTTTACGTACAAATTGTGAAAAAGTCGTGAAGATTAGAACGTACAATTAAAGCAGCCATTAAACATTAACCACAGGTCATCATCAAAAAACTGTTCAATTTATGACTAAAATCAAGTTACCAGCCATGAATATTGTTATAATAGAACACAAATATTCCTTGGAGGCACGTTATGAAAATCAAATTAATCTCAACTAGTGATGTGCACGGTTACCTCGCGCCAACTGACTACAGTCGTCGTGATAACATCGCACCATTTAGTCTTAGTCGTGCCGCTACTGTTATTCATCAACTGTCACGTGAAGATACGGCTGATGTCTGGCCAATCGTGATTGATAATGGCGACTACGTACAGGGATCACCGTTGACCTATTTCATTGCTCGCCACCACCAAGAAGCTGCACCGTTATACTCGCGCCTTGCAAATTGCAACCACGTTCAAGCCGGTATTTTCGGTAACCATGAATTCAACTACGGGCTCGACTACCTCGACCTGTGTGAATCAAGCCGCCAATATCCGATGCTGGCCGCTAATATTCATGATGACCTGCACCGCACCTTATTCTCCAAACCATACACAATTCTGGAACGCGCCGGAGTTAAAGTGGCAATTTTGGGTCTAACGACGCAATTCGTTGCCCACTGGGAACAACCACATCACATTGCCGGCCTGCACTTTGAGGACGTGGTTGCAACTGCTAAACATTGGGTGCCCAAATTGCGCCAACTGGCTGACGTCGTTGTCATCGCCTACCACGGTGGTCTTGAACGCGATCCCCAAACTGACCGTCCAACCGAACGCATGAATGGTGAAAACCGAGGTTCCGCACTATTAGCTGAAGTACCCGGCATTGATGCCATGATTACTGGCCACCAGCATCGACAATTAGCCGTTACAGTTCACGGTGTTCCCGTGACACAACCTGGTATGAAAGGTACTAATGTTGCTATGATTACCCTTGAGCTCGACCGCAATCATCAAGTGACGACCAGTCATCCGGAAATCTATCCGGTCGCAGATGCCACCCCCAATACCCAGGTAATGCAACTAGTTGGACCAATCAATGACCAGATGGAAGACTGGTTAGACACACCACTTGGCCAAATTAACGGCAATATGCTCGTACACGATCATCTTCAAGCACGGCTGCATAATCATCCTTACATCGATTTTATTAATCGCGTTGAAATGGCCGCAACCGATACCGATATTGCCGCAACAGCATTATTTAATGACGACGTACCAGGCCTCAAACAACACGTGACGATGCGGGAAGTCATGAACAGTTACGTCTACCCAAACAAACTTGCCGTTGAAGCCATTACTGGTGCTGATTTACGCGCCGCTCTTGAACGTTGTGCGAGTTACTTTCTCCTCCAAGACGGTCACGTTCGGGTCAATCCCGAGTTCATGCACCCTAAGTTGCGCCACTATGTCTATGATATTTACAGTGGCATCGACTATACTTTCGACCTTACCAAACCTTTTGGTCAACGTGTCGTTCAACTCGATTATCATGGGGCCCCAGTCACCGCTGACCAAAAATTAACGGTCACTCTGAATCATTACCGCGCTGGTGGCGGTGGGAATTACCCAATGTATCAAACAGCTAAGATTATCCGGCGCTTACCTACTGATATGACCGTATTAATTGCCGACTACTTTGCGCAACATCCCGTCGTCAACGCAACGCAACCGACTAATTTTCAAGTTCACTATTAAGACTAACGCGACAAACCCGCTCAAATATGCCCTATTTGAGCGGGTTTGTCTATACTGACGTTCACAACGTCTGGCTTAGTATCGTCGTTAAACCGTGCCAATTAACCTTTGTCAATCGGGAATCATAACAGCACTGACCGCAAGTCGTGACCTCCTTTATGGGCGTCTCACAAACCCAGCATGGTAATCAAAATGTGCCCGTCATACGAGCTGCAATCCCCACATTAAGAATCCCATGGTCAGCGGCGCAATGACCGTACTTAACATTTGCGTCGCCACATACTCATCTGGTGCCAAGTGGTTTTGGACGGCCAACATGGTCGCGATGGTTGCAGTGGGGATTGCGAGCGTCAGGACGACTAATTGTTGGTTACTTAATGACACACCTAGACTAGCCATAATCCCCCAAATGAGCACCGGTAAGCCTAAATTTTTCAGTAGCACGTTTAAGACAACCATGCGCGTCAGTCGCCACGGTCTAGTCGTTAACAGAAGTCCCAGCGCAAATAACGCCACGCCCCCAGCTGCTTGTCCCAACTCCGTAAAATTCGTTAGCCAAGCACTGGGCAACCGCAATCCGGCCAAATTTAAGAGAAAAGCACTGATTGGCGCCCACACGACTGGTTGCCGACTCGCACGACACAGTTTCTGCCAACCGGCTCGCCAACGTTGCTCAGGTGTCGAACCGCCCGCTAGCGTTAACAGCAACACGCTCACTGGCACTTGTACCAAATTCATGTACAGGCCGCCTAACGCGACCAATAAAACACTGATTTTACCAAAAACCACCAGTAAAACGGAAACACCCATGAATGGAATTGAAGGACTGGCGATCACTAGCGCTCGTAATGTCCCCGTTTCTAGTTGTTGATGGAAACAGCATTGGCTCACAATGACGATAACCATGCCACCTAGCATGCCTAGCGCCAACCACAGCGCTACCGAGGAGTTTTGAATAATGGTAGCGCGCTTTAATGACAAGATTCCTCCGAAAAGACTTAACGGCAAGGCGTAATGCATGACCAACTGAATCAAAATATCACTGGTCGTTGGCGCAAATTGGTGACGTAGCCCCGCAAACACGCCTAATCCCACCGTCACAACAATTGGTAAAATTGCTAATATCAGTAACATTCACAGGCCCCCAGACTTAATAATTAAAACTGAGTGTACCATAGTCCAATCGCTGTGATAGTCAGGTTGCTAGTCAACAATCGGACATCTTATGACGTTTCATTAGTCTAATTAGGGGCCTACCTCATATTATTAAGCGGCCGCGCCACACTTTTTACGATAACAACGAATTTTCTAATTTAACTAGCTGACTCCCGACAATTAGGTGATTAGCCAAATAAAAAGGATGCTGCCAGTGGCTGCATCCTTAATAACAATGAAACTTAGAAATTAACTTGATCAGGATCATTAGCTAACCCGGCAACACCGTGGAAACCATCAATGACCTTCATATCATCATCGCTGAGTTCGAAATCAAATAATTCCGTATTTTGTTTAATCCGATCCGCATGAACTGATTTTGGTAATGGTAAGAAACCGTGTTGTAATGACCAACGTAGCACAACTTGGGCAACGCTCTTATCATACTTATCAGCCAACGTCTTTAATTCTGGGATACTGAAGATCTTACCAGTACCTAATGGACTATAAGCTTCTGATAAAATGTCATGTTTGCGGTTGTAGGCCACAACTTCATCTTCCATATCACTAGGATTGAGGAAGATTTGGTTAACGGCTGGCACAACCTTGGCTGTCTTAAGCAGCGCGTCTAAATGCTTAGGACGGAAGTTAGAAACCCCGATAGCCCGTGCTTTACGTGCCGTGTAAGCTTCTTCCATTGCCCGCCAAGTATCGGCGTTCAATTGTTCCCAATTGTCGCGCATTGCGGCTGGGTTTGGCCAGTGGATCAAGTAGAGGTCAACATAGTCCAAACCTAACTTAGCCAACGAGGTATCCAGCGCCTTCTTGGCAGCGTCATAGCCATGGTCGGCATTCCATAATTTGGTCGTGACAAATAGGTCTTCACGTGCCACACCACTATCGGCAATAGCTTTACCAACACTTTCCTCGTTACCATAGGCCGCCGCCGTGTCAATGTGCCGGTACCCCGCCTTTAATGCGGCTAATACGGAATCGTAAGCAACCTGACCATCAGGTGTTTGCCACGTTCCAAAACCAACAATCGGAATCTTAGTGCCGTTATTTAACGTGTACGTATCGGTGAGTTTAGTCAATGCAGTCATCAAAAATGCCTCCAAGAATTTATTTGTTAAGATAATTCTACCCATAACCGACCACTTCCGGCAAACATTCTGTTCCAAACTAATGACGATACGCAAAATTCGTGAGAAAATATAAACATTCTGATGTGGGAGGGGTTTTGATGAGCGATACGGCAGTTATGTTAAAAACCACGTTATTGGCCGGCGCCATTTTGCTAGAAAATGGGGCTGAAATCAAACGAGTTGAAGACACGATGCAACGAATTGCAACCAACGCGGGCTACCCTGACGCGCAGGTCTTCGTACTGTTAACAGGGATTACCGTCTCCTTGCCGGAAAATGCCACTAGCGAAGTGCGAGCAATCCATAATCGGGGTATGGACCTCGAAAAAGTGGATCAGGTCAACAGCCTGTCACGGCAGTTTGCTAATCACGATATTGATTTAACTGAATTTGCCGCAGCCCTCGAACGGGTCAATCAAGCCGTACCGACCTTCCCATTCAGCTGGTTATGTCTAGCGGCCGTTGTCGTTAGTGTGCCGTTGATGGTCGCCTTTACTGGACGGACAACTTCTGCCGACTTGATTACTTGTGGGCTAGCCGGGTTGGCTGGTTTTGCTGCCTTTTATTGGATCAATCGGCTGGGGTCAATTCGGTTTCTCAGCGAATTTATGGGCGCTTTTATTATTGGTCTAATTACCCTACTCGGCTTTTATCTCACTAACAGTCATTATCATCCCGACGCCATCATTATTGGCGCTGTGATGCCATTAGTGCCGGGTGTCGCCATTACTAATGCCGTCCGTGACACAATGACGGGTAACTTGCTGAGTGGTCCTGCCCGCGCTGTAGAGGCCGTTTTATCCGCGTGTGCGATTGGTGTTGGTATCGCACTGACTTCATTTTTCTACTAAAGGAGGCGTGACATGCTACATTGGCTCTTAACAACCGGTTTATTTCAAATTATCTTAGCTTACTTAGCTACGGCTGGTTTTGGGGTACTTCTCAATATTCCGCGTCGCGCCGTTAACCTCAGTGGTTGGGTCGGTGCTGCTGGCTGGTTTACGTATGAGATCCTCTATCACATCCTGCCATTAGGAATCGACGCCAAACTTGCGATTGGTAACCTCGTCGCAGCTATCGTGATTGGCGTCGCTAGCGGTATGGCCGCACGCTACAAACGAATGCCGATGATCATCTTTAATATCCCTAGTCTGGTCCCACTGGTTCCTGGTGGCCAGTCTTATCGAGTCGTTCGTAACTTGGTCACTGGTCAACCAGACTTGGCCTACCAGTACTTTGTACAAGTTGTCATTATTGCTGGCGTGATTGCAATTGGCTTTCTCGTCGCTGAATTTATCAATCGCATTACTTTACACTTTGTTTAATCAGGAAAATCAGCTAGTGCATCTTTGTCGGTTAGCAAAATGACACCACGTTATCTTGATTTGCAGCTGTTATACTTCTTAAATGATTAGCAAAAAAATAGATAACGCCTTTTACTAAGTACTTACAATAAAAGTAAGTTAATAGGTCTAATATAGTTCAAATTGTGGGCTTATAAGCCTGCAACATTTACAATAATAATTGTATTTAACCCGAGATTTTCTAACTTGGAGGGAGAAAAGCTCAATTTATTATTTAGATACTGACAAAATAAGCTTAGAGAAAAAGAAAAATACCCTTGGTAAGATTGGCATAAAATTATTACCTTCATTAATATTTTTCAAAACTGAAAATTCAATTAAAATACTGCCTAATTACGATTCTACAGCTGCAATTTCAATGTGGTTGCGAAGCCTTAAAAGGTAGTATACGAGGAGAATACTACAATGAATACTAGGTCTAATCATCTCATCGAATGGCTGCTCACCTTATTATTAATAATCACAATTCTGATAAATGTTGGTTGGTTTATTTTTCGATATGGCGGTCATTACTACTACATGAAAATATCGAGTAGTACCGGAACTTCCCCAATTACACTACCGGTCAATGTCTCAGCTACTGGGTATCAATACCAAGGACTAGCAACTAATTCTAAGGGCGAAAAAAAGTATCTTCATTTTAATACAGTTGCTGCTGATCCAGCCCCATTCAAACGCGGACAAATTGTCAGAATCACATTCAATCAAAGGTACGGCGTAACCAACTATAAATTAGTTCATCGGTAACACGATTACTTCAAAAAAGCCGTCATAACGATTGGTCTATCACTTATCCAATCGTTATGACGGTCCATCCATTACTAGAATGATATAATCTAAAAAGTCAGCAACTAATTTATAGTCGCTGACTTTATTTATTCATGATATTTGCGGCAACAAGCTTAGCCAAAAGTGACGCTTCTAGTATTTAATGAATCAACGTAAAGTAGCCAATCACAAGTACCCCCAGGACAATTCGGTACCAACCGAACGCCTTGAAGTCGTTTTTCTTGATGTAATCCAACAAGAAACGAATCGACAAGTAAGCGACTATGAAGGACACGATCACCCCAACGGCTAAGACTGCTCCTTGCAAACCAGCTAAAGAACCACCGTGAGCAAAGAATTTCACAAGCTTCAGTAATGACGCCCCAAACATTGTTGGAATTGCCATGAAGAATGAAAACTCAGTTGCGACGTAGCGTGAAGTTCCAATCAAGATAGCCCCTAAAATGGTTGCACCGGAACGTGAAGTCCCTGGAATCAACGAGAGCAACTGGAAGCACCCAATGAACAATGCCGTCGTATAAGGTAACGTTTGTAGATTAGCGAAGCGGGGTGTTAAGCGCTTATTATGATTTTCAATCACAATGAATAGGACCCCATAAATAATCAACGTGGCAGAAACGACCGCCCAATTCATTAAATGTTCGTCCATCCAATCATTTAACGGTAGCCCCACGATCACTGATGGAATGACCGCTAATAACACCTTACTCCAGAGAACCCAAGTATTTCGCTTTTCCGTGGTATCCTTGCGTGGTGACAACGGATTTAGTTTATGGAAATACAGGACAACGACCGCCATGATCGCCCCTAATTGAATCACAACGTTGAACATATCCGTAAACTGCGTGGACTGTTGCATCTTGATAAATTCGTCAACTAGGACTAAATGCCCCGTTGAACTAATTGGTAAGAATTCAGTAATCCCTTCAACAATCCCCAAGATTACCGCTTTAAAAATATCTAACACAATGGATTCCTTTCTTGTTGGCAATGATTATCGCTTGATAATCCCAATACATAAAGATTTACGACCATCCCCGATGACCGGTATATCAACATTATAGCAAGCAGCTACTCAAGATAGTAGCGTCCATGTGTATTTTTTTGGTAAAGATTAATTTGTCAGCGCTACCAACGCCGTACTAAATGCATTTTGTGTTTGGTCATCAAAACAAACAATCGTGATTGTCTGAACCGTGTGGGCCGTTGTCTGCGCGGTTGCTTGTAACGTTTTTAACGCTAACGGTGCCGCAATTGATAGCGGAAAGTGATAGACGCCGGTACTGATAGACGGAAAAGCAACCGTTTGACAATGATTCTCAGCGGCCAAATTCAGACTGTTGCGATAACTGTTCGCTAACAATTGTAATTCATTATGCTGGCCACCTTGCCAAACGGGACCCGGCGTGTGAATCACATACTTCGCCGGTAGTCGAAAGCCCGGCGTAATTTTGGCTTCACCAGTTGCACAACCGTGTAATGGGCGACAGGCAGCCAGCAATGCTGGCCCAGCTGCCCGATGAATGGCACCATCGACGCCGCCACCACCAAGCAAACTCGTATTGGCCGCATTAACAATTGCATCAACGGTCATTTTGGTAATATCACCGTGAATGACTTTAATCTCAACCATCTTAAACTGCCCCCATAATCAGATTAACACTCGTTTGGGCCTGTTGTTTTAGCTGTGCCCCACTAGGATCCTGTTTTGCCAATAACTGAATGCCACTGCGAACCTGCATTAAACTTGCTGCAGCCTCAGCGACCGTGGTCGGTAAGGTTTTAGCCTGAGGTGAAAGTAAACCGACGAGTCGGGTCTGTAAATCAGCATAGATCGTTTGCAGTTGGGCCATCAAGGACGCATCCTGCGACCCAATTTCGGCCATCAGGTTCACCATCAAACATCCTGCTGGCCACCGTTCACTCTGAAACGGCAGTCGCAAACAAGCCGCAATTAAAGCGGGCAATGGTGTTTGCCGCGCCCGCTCACGTTGAATCAATTGATCAAGTTGTTCATCTAACGTTATTTGATAGCGTTCAAGTGAACGGCGTAACGCAACCCGCTTACTGTGATACTGGCGATAAAACTGCGTTCGTGACAACTGGCTAACGGTGAGCAAGTCGTCAACTGTCGTTTGATAATAACCACGCTGCCAAAATTGAATCATCATTGCTGTTTCAACCACTGATGCGTCCTTAACAACCATGCTAAACCCTCCTGAACCTAACGCTACTACATTAATCAGCAATTAAATACTGAATTCCGCGAATAATCGACCATAAGTAGCTAGCCACTGCGACTAATCCAAATACCGCTAAAAGAACCACGGCCAACCAGCCACTATTAACGATACTGTCCATATAAATACCGCTAACGCCTAAAATAACGAGCAGTGTAATTCCTAAAATTGTCGGCAACAAATGTAACCAAAAAGCCCGTCCTGCAACCCGATGTGCTTCTGGATTAGTACTCGTCAGCAACCAAACAATTAATGGAAATAAAACTGGTAAGAATAAAATGCTTAAATAGCTCAACGCGTTAATCACCCGATTTTGTGTCATTGTTATAACCTCCCCCGATATTTATTTCGAGTATAGCGAAAGTCTGGTACTTCGGCAAATAATAAACAAATTGTTAAAATACTTAGGACTCTCCCAAGGTTACGCGCCGAATGTTAACTTACGACCACGGTCTGCTATAATAATGACATAACCTAACCTTGCAATCGCTAGTTGCCACTGTACAACCCGGGAGCGAACGGTTCATGTTAGGATTTAGGTGCATTAGTTAAGATGCGGAGGAAAAGAAAATGACGAAACGAATGAGTTTCAAATTTAAATGGGTTGCCCTCGTTGCCACCCTGATCGTTGGGCTTGGCAGCTGGCAAGTCCTTGCGCACGCTGACAGTAGCAGCGATGAACCAATTGTCACATTAGGCAGTAGCCTGACTAGCAGTCAAAAGACTGGGACGATCAACACGTTAACGGCTAGCTTGAACGGTGCCGATTATCAGACGCTAACTGTTAACGGCGATACTCTAGTTAAATACCTCAACCCATCAGGTGAAAGTTTCACAAGTAGCTCAGGTGTGTGGTCCAGTGCGATGATTCAAAAAACAAGTTCTGGTTCTGGAATTAATGTCAAAATTTTAAATTATAATGGTAGTAATAACATCACCACTATTACGGCTAACCAGTATAAAAACGCCGCACTAACGGCTGGGATTACCGATGCTAATATTTACGTCACATCAGCTACTCCAATCGACGGTTCGGGCGCACTAGCCGGTGTTTACGCAGCGTACGCAAAATCTGGTAACAGCTTAAACACGAAGCAAGTAACCGCCGCCCAAGATGAGTTAAGTACTCTCAGTGGCATCACCCAAGCAAATAAGAGCAAGGATGGTTATACTGATTCCCAGTTGAACAACGCTGTGGCTGGTGCCAAAAAGGAAATGGCCCAAAAAGGAAGTAACATCACTAAAAACGAAATCACGACCATTGTCAATCAACAAATTACCAATAACAATTTAACAAATGTCATTACTAATAATCAAAAGACTGAAATTATTAATTTGTTAGTCAAGATCCGTGATTCAGGTGCATTAGATTCTTCAAGCTTTAAGACTCAAGCCAACTCGTTGATGAAGAACATTCAATCAAATGCCAAGGGTGTCTTCAGCAAACTCAATACTAAAGAAAATCAAAACTTGCTCCAAAAAATGTGGAGCGCGATTGTTAACTTCTTCAGCTCTATTTTCAAATCAATCTTTGGCTAATTATTAATCTCGGATACTCAAAATCGGACGACAAAACTGCAATCAGTTTTGTCGTCCAATTCTTTTTAAGCCTTGAAGCATACCATTAAATAACGATCACTGGCTTGGCAAACTATTCAATTGCCAAGTGATAGTTCCAGAATAATTTTTAGCCATCACACGACCACCCTTGACGTGCAACGCAACGTTATTAACATTCCAAATTTGTTGATTAGTCCCGACGCCTTGTTGACTAGTCGTCCCAGCTATTAACGTTTGTTGGGTAGCACCTGGGGTTAACTTAATCACGGCTGGTAAGGTTGCCTGATTTTGGTCAGTTGCCGTAACCCATTTACTAGTACTAGCATTCAAATATTGCGCTGTTCCTGATGTTAACGTCACGTAACTACCCGTCATGGTCGTCCCATCAGTAGCTGTCAACGCTGATAATTGGGCCGTCAATTGCCAACCACTTGGGGTGTCCCGTGTATCAGTCACTTGTGTATACACACTATCCTGCCCATTTTTCTGACCACCAACTGTTGCATACTTCTGTCCATCAGTAGCAGTAGCCAATTGGTCTTCAGCGGCTGATGGTGACAACAATGGGTACGCTGTATCCATTGTTGGAATGCTGTGCTGTCCAAAGTTCAAATGTGTAGGTACAGCGTCCAACGATAATGGGCCCAAATTGTTCGTCCCGCCAGTCCCAGGCTTGCTAGGATCATCAGGATCAATTGGATTGACGATTAAATCCTTAGCTACTGTAAATATCGGTGCTGGTTGGAAAGTCGCATCATGATACTGCTGCCCATTTGGATAACTATTAGGATCAGGATTACGATTTCCTAGACTATCAGCCATATAAATAATAATCTTGTCACCAATTTTTAACGATAATCCGGTTAAGTTCAGTGACCAAGTCCCATTGGCATTGACAACCGTTTTGACATTAGTTTGAATCTGCCCATTCAATGCTAATGTGACCTGCGCACCTGGCTCTCCATTTTGACCACTCACCGTTCCTGTTGAAACTCTAATGGGGTCCGGTGATACCATTGTGGCCGGATTAGGCGGCGTCACATCAACCACCGTCCCGGTAGCCGTGACCGTCGTTCCACTGGTATTGCTAGTCGATGCTGTGACCGTCGTTCCAGCTTTTAAAAAGGTCCCGACATTAGCTGTTGCGTAGCCATTACTATCAGTTTGGGCAGTGATTGTCTTACCATTAACGCTATAACTCACGGTTAATTGCCCTGCACTAGCATACTGTGGAATATAATTAACCGTTCCGTCATCTTGAACACCATTAGTATCAGGAACCATCGCCACAATGACTCGCGTCCGCAGCTTCTGATCCGCATCTGTTAGCTTGGTTGTCCCATCATACGGATTATTAAATGCTAATTGTGGCTTCTGGTTAGTGGCACTAATCCGACGCATTTTAGAAGATAAATAATTACTTTGCAAATTACTATCCGTGGCCGTCACTGCTGAACCCTGTTGTAATAACTGAGATACGTTACTATACGAATAATCCGCACCGCCCGTAACCGATGATGCTAATTTCCACAAGCTAATATTACTATCTTGGATTTCAAAAGTGCCCACATTATCTTGGTTAATCGAACTAGCCGCTGCAGTCGTTCCAGTTGAGCTATTACGTAAATCCAAGTTGTTCGGATTAATAAATCGAACAGTAGCCAAACGCGCGTAATTTCCCGAAATAAGCGGTGCTCCCGTAGCAGCAATTACATAAATATTGGCACCACTACTACTTTGAATCGTCGAAGTTGCATTATCAGAAAAAGAGATTGGCGATTGACTTCTAGCTAGTGACGTTAGATTAACGGTGCTACCAGTATCCGCGTAAAAATTACGATGATATTGTGACCCATAAAAGTACTTGTTAGAGTATGCATTTCCTGGAACGCTAGCATTAAACGTGGCATTTTTACCCACATTAATACTTTCATACGCATCAAAAATAACCGGATAGGTAGTATAGGCGGTTGACGTAGAACTAGCAGGTCGTCGAATACAATTTAGCGTCGCGCCTTCTTCAACATTAACTTGCCGATTACCAGTTCCTTGATAGTCATAAACAAACCAGATAAATGAATTATCATCACCATTGGCTATTTTCGATCCAGTGAATGTCTGTCCAGCAGCTACATCAAGGCCACCACATAAGATGTTTTCTCGAACCGTTGTTACTCGGCAATTGCCGGTAATATTGACTTGGTTCCCTTGCGCACTGACAAATCGCCGACTTGTATTGGTATAACTAGTCCCACTTGGGACCGTAATATTACTAACATTAAATGTCCAATTCAAAGCCCCACCGGCACCATCGCCACCGGTGGATGAGCCAATCAAACCCGCATCATTTCCAAAAGATCCGATTAATGATGCAAAATTCATAAAAGTGGCCGTATACATCGTACCGCTAGTTGCAGTATTATTTCGGGTATGAAAACCAGCCCGACCAATATTCACGCTATGACCATTTCCATTCACAATAATATTACCGGATAATCGTGAATCCAAAGCGCCTGAAGCGGCAGTCGGATTACTAATATCAGCCGTAATATTAATTTCATCAACACTCGCATCCTTCCAAGCATCGACTAATTGAGACCACTGACTAACATCAACCACATTCGAACTCAGCTGAGCTAACCGAGTGACTGGTATTAATGGACTAGATTTGGCACTCGCCGTTGCTTGCTTAGTTGGTGCTGATGAGAACACTTGACTAGCAGTGGATGACGATGAGATGCTGGCCGAACTATCAGTTGTCTCACCCGCAGATTCCGTGACCGCTGACGATTGATTAGCAGCAGTTTCTTGTGAAGGCTCGCTACTGCTAGCACTCGTTTGGTTTACCGCCTGACTTGAAAGCGTCGTTGCAGCTGAACGTGAACTGTCCAAACTTGCTGCTGATGATGTCGCTTGTCGACTTGACGATGCCGTCGAACTATTTGTATCGGTTGCCGCTGAAGAACTAGCTGAACTCGTACTGGCCTGATCAGCCTGCGTTTGTGGTTGCTTAATCTCGACATTCAACGCCGGCCCTTTTTGATCATCGGCTACAGCAACTAACGCCAGTTTTTCTGCTTTAACAGCTGTTAATCTAATTGGTACCTTCGTTTGCGGATATTCATCTGACCACTGAACCGTTATCCTGCGCTTATCAGGATTGTACGCAACTGTCAGATGCTTAGCCGTAATTGTAAAGGCACCATTATCCCCCGTTGTGTACTGACTATCATCGAAAACTCGTTTTATTTGCTTAAACTCCTCTGGCCCATCTAAATTAACCTCGTTCGGTAAATCAATCGTATTTATTTTAGAGGCCGTATCACCAACCTGTAGTTCAACATCAAAATGTTGATTCGTTAAAATATTATCGCTAGCCGTTGATTTTGCAAAAGTTAACTGTGGTAACGTAGCTGCTTGAGCGGTCATATCAGCGCCTAAGCTTACCGTTGCACCAGCGGCTATGACTTGTAACAATACCATCAATATGACAACAATTGCTCTTAGCTTTTTGATAGTATCACCCCTTAGCGCTTATTTTGACGCCGTTTAATTACCCAGAATATGATTAAAGCAATGAGCAATAATACTAACAACACGATACCAATCAACCAACCCCAAGTAGTTGGAGACGTGACGTTAACAGCATCCGTAGCGCCAACTACAAAATCTTGCTTTAGCGACCAGACATGCGGCTTAGCGAACTTTTCATCCGTAGTTCGATACTTGACGTATAGAGTGTAAGTCCCAGGTAAAATGATCCCCCGATTAGTACGCCACTTTAATGGTAAGTCAAAGTTAGAATTAGGAGCCATCGAACTACTTTTTAGATCAGCCACCGCGAGCTTTTTGGTCTGCCCAGCTTTGCTAACGTAGGCAGTGACAGTCCCTTTGCCTAGAATTGAAGCGTGGTAATTTTGAATATTACCGATAACTGTCTTGATGCCACTCCGCTTTTTTAATTGAACATCAGCCAAGCGTAATTTTGGCAATGGATCACGATTTGACGTTAGTTTGATCCCCACATTGTAGGCATATTCGCTAGTTAACGTCGCCCCCTTGGTTTTAAGATGTTGATCTGCAATTTTAACTTGCCAACTTCCTAAAATAATCCCTTTGTTCAATTTCGTTGGCGTTTTTAACTGTGCCCGCACGATCCGTGACTTATTAGCTGGGATCGTCGTTTCCTCATTCGGTACGGTAATAATATCAGCTAGTTTTACTTTTAAACTAGTGTCATCATTCAGATTAGCAGCACCATAATCAATAACACCTTTCGCATTAGTATACGATTGTAGGAATTGATTTTTGACTTTAATTTCATGATTTGAGCGATTATTAACACGCATCGCTAACGAATATGTTCTCTTCGGTTGAATTTTAAAATCCCAATAATAAGCGTCCTTTGATAATTGTTGCTTTTCATTAAGCATTGGCTGAACATCAAAAGTTACCGCATTATTGGCCGTGTCAGCAGCATGGCCAATCACAGTCATACCAGCCAACAAAGTCATTATTAGGGTTAACATCCCTAATAATAGCTTCTTATTCCAGCCGTTCATAAAAGGGCCTCCCTTCAAAAAAACGAGTTAACTATTCAACATAGCCACTCGTTTTCGTTCATTAAGCCGTTGGTGTCGAGTTCAATGTCCAAACAATATTCCCTGAATAATTCTTAGCGGCTGCGTGACCACCTTTAACATGTAATTGCACATTATTAATATTCCAGTATTGTTGGTTGACCCCCATACCTTGACCGTCACCAACTTTAGACCCTGCCGTGGCTGTTGCAACATCGGTTGTCGATGAAGCGCCGGCATTGAGCACAATTGGTGTTGCAACGGTTGCCTGGTTCGCATCCGCCGCAGTGACCCAAGATTGTTGATTAGCTTCCCCTGTCAGATATTGTGGTGTCCCACCACTTAAAACAACTGACGCGTTCGTTAACACTTGGCCGTCAGAAGCCGTAATATCAGAAAGCTGTGCCTTTAATTGCCAGCCAGCACCAGTCCCCCGTGAGTCAGAAACTTGCGTGTAAATGATATCATTACCATTTTTCTTACCACTAGTCGTCACATTTTGGGTCTTATCATCATTAGCTGTCGCAAGGCTCTCCTGACTAGCATCTTTTGAAAGTAAAGTGTAGGCCGTATCAACATTAGGTTGCGTATGCGTCCCAAAATTAAGATACGTTGGTACCGCATCTAACGAAAGTGGCCCGTTGTTCCCAGTACCACCGCCGCCAGGATTATCCGGATTGTCTGGATCAACAGGATTAGTCGAACCACCGTTAGACGTAAACGAAACATCTGCTTGAGACTTTCCAGTTGAAGGCAAGGTGTCAGCGGAAGCTCCTAAATTATTGAATGATAAACAAGCAATACTGGCTACTGAAACCAACATAGCTGCTTTGAGCGTACGTGACTTTGTCATAAGTCAATTCCCCCTAAAATTTAATTAGCATATTAATCTTCTTCATCAATAGCGCGTAATACCTTTTTGTACAAACATATTAATATTTAAATCAATATTATAAATTCATCTTTATTAACAAACTTTTAGCAAACTAATTGACGAAGAATATTTATATGTCTATACTGGATAACTTAAATCAGTCATTATCCTTGAACCAATTAAAGCATACCAATTAAAGTTAATCAAGTACACTATTATGTACGTTTACTATTTGTATAAAATTCACTATTTTTGTAACTTATGGGGGAGGAACTGTCTATTGAATTTTCCAGAGCTCAAACTTTCTCAAACAGAACGCGATTTCAATTTTGATTTTGCTATATTGGAACATGATTTAAGTTATTTTTTCGAAAAGCGTTGTCTTGACTACGCCTTGGAACATATCAATAGATTTAATCACAAAATCAAGGATAACTTATACAACGTCCGCCCACTCATTCTAAAAGAAGCCTTAATTTCACTAACCTGTGATCTAGCAAGTGTCAGCTTTTATCATTATTTGAACATGATCACATTCGTTAACTTAAGAAAGGACATTTTGCATTACCTCACAACAACAACACTAACGAATGATGATTTTATGCCACTTTTAGAGTCAATCGTTAACAATTATTTTAGCAATCTTGATACACTTGATATTCCAATTGATGGTACCCGCCTCTCTAAGCAAGTCGCGCTAGTTGTCTATTATATTGATAATCATTGTGATGAGCCATTAAGAGCAAATACCATCTTAGAGGAACTGACGTTAGATCCTGAATACACTAAGCGTAAATTTCGTAAAGAACTAGGGTTTACCATCAACTTCTACATTCGCCACGCTAAATTACAGCGGGCAAAGCAATTATTAATTAATACCCATCTTCCTATAGGTGAAATTGCAGAAAGAATCAACTTCTACAATAGCGCCGAATTTGCACGCCAGTTTCAAAAAGAATTCGATATTACTCCGAGTAAATATCGCGAGTTAAATCAAATTTTTTATAAAGAAGAATAAATAGGATATTTACTTTGTACAATAAAATATTTTTTTGTGTTTTAAAATTCGCATATAAGTTTAATCACTCTTAAACTTGATATTAATTCTGCAATATCAAGCAAGCTCCTAACCAAACCTTGAACGCGCTATTAGGTTAAAAGGCAACCAAAGTTCATATGAGTAAGACGAGTGTTTGTCCGCTCGTCTTATTTATACAAATCACCCAATCATTGTGACTACTATACAAACAGTAAGCGCTCACTTTTTCCAAAAATAATTACTAATAAGTCTTATTTTAAGTACAAGCACGGATTATATCTGATAGCGCAAACAACCAGCTTGACACCTATTACCATCGAGACTTCATAGCACCTATCGTCTTGATCATTTCCGAATCACGATCAGTGGTCATTAATGATTATAAAAACAACCCTGTTAGCACCAAAAGACGCCAACAGGGTTGTTTTTGTAATTATCTTTAATTATAACTGACACTCAATTAAGCTTCAGCCCGCTTCAAATCAGTATCAGCATACGTTGCCTTTTTAGTTTGCTTGCTAGCATCTTCATTAACAAACTTGTCCATAAACTCTTCAACCAAGTTCAAAGTCTGATATTGTTTAGCTAAACTGAAGCTTTGACGCCATTCCCGGTTGCGTTGAATCAATTCAGTAAAGACTTCATGTTCAATCCGAGCGCCTTCTGGTGTTAACTTTAAAACTTTGTTACGACGGTCATGGTCTTCAGCTTCTTGATATAAGTAATCTTTCCGTAATAAGCGACCAATTAAGCGTGAGATTGCTGAACGCGTCACACCGTGACTTTCGGCAATATCCATCAGACGGATCTTACCTTTTGCTTCAGCAATATCATATAAAATGTAAAATTCATCCAAAGTAATCCCATGTTCCGTTGCAGGTTCAGCAAACATATCTGATAAGTTTTTAAAGCCATGTAAATACATATGGCTAAAGCGATTAAAAAATTCCATATCTTCATTCATTATTCAAGTCTCCCTTTCACTAGTCGAATTATCATTAAATTCCCAATCATAATTCGCCCCATACTTTTTTCATAAATTAGTAAGCGTCGTTTATCATTTCCCCGCTTTAAAGTGTACTAGTATATTTTACGAAATACAAGTAATTTAGATTACTTTAATATTAAATTTTTATTTCAGTACTCAAGTCAAGGGTCGCGTGTTTATGCAGATACGTGATGAATTGCTGATAATAATAGTCAGTATTATACTTGGCTGTGCTCAAATAAATTTGATCAATTTTCTCAGTATTCTCACCTAATAACAAGTAAAACGCTTGGTCGATATTTTCTGCAATCATGCCAACACTAGCTCTTAGAATTTTACGCTTGAAAAAAACAGCCATACCACCAGATAACGCGAAGTTCAACGCGTATCTAATCATAGCAGCTTCACCTTCTACGCCGATAGCTTCTAGCCAGTCTAGTGTCACTAGCACCATTTCAGTCGTCAGTTCCGGACTCTCGAAGATGTCCTGAATAAAGTGTTCCATGGTCGGATTTTCATCTAACATCCGCAAAACAAAGCTCATTTGAATCATTGTTCGCTGATACGAAGACAGCATGGTCAGCTGTTCATTACTATAGATAAAAGCACTAAGCGTCAACTCATTTAACATCGTACTTAATAAAACGATTTTCTTCGGGAAATAGTGTTGTAGCAACGACTTACTGATATCACAGGCAATGGCAATGTCCTTCATCTGAACGTTCGCATACCCCTGCTCGGCAAACAAGCGAAACGCTGTATTAACAATCTCCATTCGCCGTTGCGTGTTCCTTCTTCGTGGCAAGAAAGGTGCCTCCCTATCACTGATTTTCAATCATTCTCTTTTAATAAACTATACTAATATAGCTTTGAACGCAAGTGATAATTTAATTGGAAAGTTAATTAATAACAGCCTCAACTATCAAAATGATCATTACTTATCAATAAAATCCGCGAGTACTTCCAACTACAAGTTAGTTAACAACCACTGCGGCTTAACGTCTTAATCGTCTAAACGCACTAGCAGCTATTCATCAGCCAAAAAAGAAAACGCTTTCTTATGTGAAAGTTTGTGCTAAAATTAACTTATCAACTTGCAGGGAGGCTACAATATGAGCACTAAAAATTCTTATCAATTAGCCGATATCGGTCGCCATAATCCGATCTTTTCACAGATCCGTTCTACCGTCGAAACGGCCTTTTACGGTAATAATATGCACCACGTTGATGATATCGCTGCCGCTTACCACCGCGCTACTAAGGACCCCGGAACCGTTATTACGGACCTCCCAATCTATCGCGCAACGGATTTAGGCTTACCAGCTGATGCAAAAATGTTGATTGCCAATACGGGTAAGGTTGTTGGCCGAACCGCACAAGCGCGCCGGATTCTAGGCAACCCGGGCGTTAGCGAAGCCGATATGGCCGGTCGCCTACGCCAAGCACTATTTGCTAGTGCTCACAAGGACTTCATCACGACGGACGTTCTGGTCGGTTTAGACGAAGACTTCATCGTGCGGGCCCACCTCGCGATTCCGGACGGTTTTGCCAATAATCTACTTTCTTACATGCTTAACTTCCAGCCCATCACCGCTGCTTATCAAGAAATGTTCGATCGGTCCGTTGCTTATCCAGAAGGCGATATTTACATTTACGCTGACCCTACTTACCATGATCCAGATTATCCAGACGGCCTGGCTATTTTTGATCCGCAACATAATACGGCTGCCATTCTAGGAATGCCATACTTTGGTGAGTTGAAGAAATCGACTTTGACCTTAGCTTGGTCGATCGCCCATCGTCACGGCTTCGTTGCTTGTCACGGTGGCTTGAAGGCCTTCCACTTCAAGGACAAGCAAGACCAAGTCTTCGCCATGTTCGGGTTATCAGGTTCCGGTAAGTCAACACTAACCCACGCTAAACACGGCTATAAATACGATATCACCGTTCTCCACGATGACGCCTTTGTCATCAATCGCAAGGATGGTAGTTCCGTGGCCCTCGAGCCTTCTTACTTTGACAAAACCAACGACTATCCGATGACGTCCGATGAGACCAAGTATTTTATGACGATCCAAAACGTCGGCGTCACCTTAGACGATCAGGGTCGCAAGGTCCTTGTCACTGAAGATCTGCGCAACGGTAACGGCCGGACGATCAAGTCACGGTACGCTTCGACTAACCGGGTTGATAAGGAAGCCGCTCCCATCAATGCAATCTTCTGGATTATGAAAGATGATAGCTTACCACCCGTGATTAAAGTAGATGATCCCGTATTAGCAGCGACATTCGGCGCCACTTTAGCGACCAAACGGAGCTCGGCCGAAAATATTATTGGTAATGTCGACCGTAACGCCCTAGTGATCGAACCATTTGCAAACCCATTTAGGGTCTATCCACTATCAGAAGATTACCATGATTTCAAGGCACTCTTCGAAGAACGCCATTTAGATTGTTATCTATTGAATACTGGCTTCTTTGGCGATAAGAAGATTCCTAAGGAAATTACCTTGGGTGCGCTGGAAGCCATTGTCAATGATACGACCGAGTGGGAGTCATTCGCAGGCTTGGAGCACATGCAAAACCTAAAGTTAGCTGATTTCCCAGTTGATTATGCCAATGCAGACTACCGTAACTTGGTCGCCACTCGTTTAGGAATTCGGGCTAACTTCATTGATCAATATCAACACAACAATCATGACCAGCTTCCCCATGAGATTACTGATATTCTAGTCCACCTACAAGATCAATTAAAACAACCAATTACAAAATAGGATGGCATTCGTTCCCCGCTTCAGACCAATTAAGGTTATAATAAAAGTAGCGGGTATATGGCACTGAACTTTTACGAATTCTAAAAATCGGGGTGAGGAGCATGGAACTACCATTAAGTCAATTATCAGAAAAGCTCATCAGTTTTGAACGCGAGCACCATCTTACAGATAACGACCTTGCGTTTGGCAGTCAATTATCAGTTGAACGGATTCACAACATTAAATCTGGTGAAGCAACGCCAACTCAGGAAGAACTGCAACTGTTGAAGAAATTCATGAATAGCAAAGCCAAAGCTTAACTGCTAGTTCAGCGATAAAGCCTAATTGGGGCAAAGATCCTCACTAAAAACTGGTCGTCCATTCGACCAGTTTTTTTGTTACCTACCATCCAGATTGCGTTTTAATTTACCCTGTTATCACCTCGTGCTATACTCGGCACAACTTATAAAGATAAGGGTGACCAACATGGCAATGTTATACGGTAAACACAATCATGAAGCTGAAGAATACTTGGAACCAGTCTTTGGTGCGCCTTCTGAACAACATGATCTTCCTAAGTATCGGTTACCAAAGCATTCATTATCCCCTCGAGAAGCCGATCGCTTAGTTCGTGATGAATTATTAGATGAAGGCAATTCACGACTGAACCTGGCAACTTTTTGTCAGACCTATATGGAACCCGAAGCCGTTGAATTGATGAAGGATACGCTGGCTAAGAATGCCATCGACAAATCTGAGTACCCCCGCACGGCCGAGATTGAAAATCGGTGTGTGAACATTATTGCCAATCTGTGGCACGCACCTGATGACGAACACTTTACGGGTACCTCTACGATTGGCTCCTCTGAAGCTTGTATGTTAGGCGGTTTAGCAATGAAATTCGCCTGGCGTAAACGCGCTCAAGCGGCAGGTTTAGATCTGAATGCCCATCGACCTAACCTCGTTATTTCGGCTGGCTATCAAGTTTGCTGGGAAAAGTTTTGTGTCTACTGGGACGTTGACATGCACGTGGTCCCAATGGATGAGCAACACATGGCCCTTGACGTTAACCACGTCTTAGACTACGTGGACGAATACACAATTGGTATCGTCGGTATCATGGGCATCACTTATACCGGTCAATATGACGACCTAGCCGCACTCGATAAGGTCGTTACTCACTACAATCATCAGCATCCCAAATTACCAGTCTACATTCACGTTGACGCAGCGTCAGGTGGCTTCTATACCCCATTTATTGAGCCGCAACTCATCTGGGACTTCCGGTTGGCTAACGTCGTTTCGATCAACGCCTCCGGGCACAAGTACGGTTTAGTTTATCCCGGGGTCGGCTGGGTCGTTTGGCGTGATCGTCAGTTTTTACCGCCAGAATTAGTCTTCAAAGTTAGTTATTTAGGTGGGGAGTTGCCGACAATGGCGATCAACTTCTCACATAGTGCAGCCCAGCTCATTGGACAATACTATAATTTCATTCGCTTTGGTATGGACGGTTACCGCGAGATTCAAACAAAGACTCACGATGTTGCCCGCTACCTGGCAGCCGCTCTGGATAAAGTTGGTGAGTTTAAGATGATCAATAACGGACACCAACTCCCCCTGATTTGTTACCAACTAGCCCCGCGCGAAGATCGTGAATGGACCCTTTATGATTTATCGGATCGCCTATTAATGAACGGTTGGCAAGTACCAACGTATCCTTTACCTGCTAATCTGGAACAACAAGTCATCCAACGAATCGTCGTTCGGGCTGACTTTGGCATGAATATGGCCCACGATTTCATGGATGACCTGACCAAGGCTGTCCATGACTTAAACCACGCCCACATTGTCTATCATCATGACGCGGCACCTAAGAAATACGGATTCACACACTGAATCATCACGTTATTTTGATAAAATAGTTAAACTTCAGAAAACAATTATTATCACTCGTGTATACAAAAAATAGCACCATCCAGATTCTGACGAACCGGGATGATGCTATTTATCCATTTAAGGGATATTAATTACATGTGGATAGCAAAGCTTGGTGTGTAGTAAGCTGTGCTCTTAATTGAAACAGTTTCACCATAAGTTGGCGAAGCGATGTATTGGCCACCGCCTAAGTAAATCCCAACGTGGTAAGGTGCTGAATCAGAACCCCAGAAAATCAAGTCGCCAGCTTGGGCTTGGCTGAATGATACGTGAGTACCAATCGTAGCTTGAGCATATGTGGTCCGACCGATTGAACGACCAACCTTAGCAAAGGCAGCTTGCGTGAATGCAGAACAATCCATTTGTTCGTAAGGTGTGCCAATGAAGGTCTTAGCAGCAGCAATTACTGAACTGTATGATGCAGTTGAACTAGTCGTTGATGTACTAGTTGATGCTGAAGCACTGTAGGCCGTTGCAGTAGCAGTCGTTGTTGATGAACTAGTCGTGTTACTTGCAGTTGAGCTAGCTTGTGAGCTCGTTGAAGTAGCAGCTGATTGCGTACTAGTTGCAGTCGTGCTAGTAGACGATGCTACTGAAGTTGAGCTTTGTGATGCTTGTGAAGCTGAACTTTGGCTAGCTGAGCTTTGTGAAGTTGCTGAACTAGTTACAGCACTTGAGCTAGCTTGTGAAGCTACTGAACTCGTTGAAGCACTTGAAGTGACACTGCTTGCACTAGCAGTTGAAGTGCTACTTGATTGAGCAGCTACTGAGCTACTTGATACTGCTTGGCTCGTACTACTTGCACTAGTAGTTGATGAGCTGGTAGCAGCAGCGCTAGTAGCTTGTGAACTAGTTGAAGTTGCGGCACTAGTTGACTTAGCACTGCTTGCACTAGCAGTGGTCGTCTTAGTCGTAACCTTTTCACCAGTTTTAACGCCAGGAATATTGATGGTTTTACCAGCAATAATTAAGTTAGGGTTGCTTAAGCCATTAGCTTCAGCAATCTTGTCAACAGAAACATGGTACTTTTGTGCGTACGCCCAAACAGTATCCCCTGCTTTGATTGTCATTGAATCGGCATTGGCAACTGCTTGACTAGTAACTAACATACCAGCTAAAGCAGCAGTTCCTAACATCACTTGTTTAATATTTACTTTCACTTTAATAATGATCACTCCAAAAAGAATGTCACGTATGTACTTCAAGCCAACGTCTATACTACTCAATTTGTGTTACATACCAATACCAGCAAAATAACAATATGTTACGAAAGTTACAAAACCGTAACAATAATTAGCCATCGTAACATTTTCGCGCTGAAACCCTATCATACCGGCATCGTTTTATTACTAAAATTTGAAACTATTTAGCAACTTTGACGAAAAAAAGTTATTTTTATTTTAAAAAGCCGAATTTCCAGTGACAATTCCTGGAAATTCGGTTAAATTTCAATTTAATTACGACCAAACGTTCGGCTAATTTGGACTATTTAGATATTCGTTGGCGATGATGCGTTCGCGGTAATCCTAATAGCCATCGAATATCATTACCCGTAAAGTTCAACTTCAAGAATTCGCCACTTTGTCCCTGTTGATACATGGTCGGTAATACCTGGTCTTGCAACTTGATCACTTGCTGTGCGATCTCTTCGTCAAATAAATATTGCCGTGTCGCGGCAGCAATTTCACCGACCGTAAAAATCTGAGCAGCGTTAGCAAATATCTGCTCTTTGCTCAGCGCCAACTGGGCTTGTTTAAACTGGGCGTAGGACTGATCCAAGACTTGGCCTGCTTGAGTTTCCAATGCGGTTACTGTGGTCATGATGCGCACCTCCTAAATTTATCCCTATTGTAACCGCCACCGCTGACTTTGACCACGCTAAACCATGCTTTTTAAATAAAATTTGCTATACTAAAATGACAAAGGGGAAATTAACTTGACGAATACAGACAATCGTTATTATCAACCAACCGACATCAAAGATGCACTTCAAACAATTCAAAAATTATTTAATACTTATACCGATGCCCCATTAACACCCGAATTAATGACTTACCATCAAAAATTAGTTAATCAGTTAGCTACTAATTTATTACCACTAGCACAACAACAACATGACAAATTACGGATCACCCAAATTAATTCAATGATGGCCGTTATGCAAGATTGGCTAAAATTAAGGCTGAATGGTCAAGTCTTCGGCGGCAAAATGCAACACTTCAAGTTTGTCAGCAACCAAAAAGCACAGTACAAACGACGAGTGCATAAAATTCGTGGCAATCAAAATCATCGTGCTAGTCGCCATTGATGACCAAACTAGACTTGCACGACTAGCATTTTGCGGTATACTAAAAGTGTATTGGGCCCTTAGCTCAGTTGGGAGAGCGCCTGCTTCGCATGCAGGAGGTCGTCGGTTCAAATCCGGTAGGGTCCATTTTAATAGACGTCAAAAACAAGGTGTGTTGCAATCAACTTTCGATTGCAACACACCTTATTTTTTGGATCATCATTTATTTATATTTATCAAAGTAACGGTCTGTTATTTTAACGAATGTACTAAATTATTTTCGTTTTTGGTTACAAGACGCTAAAAGTATTTGATTTTACATGATATCGCTTTTTTTATTTTACCTTCAACTATGCTCCAGCTCGCAACCACGCATTCGTTTCCTTGTACAATCGCTCAACTTCTTCTGGTCGATCCGTCCCTAATAAATCCTGACTAATTTGACCACCGACAGCTTGTCGGACATAGGCTAGGAATTGATACGAGGACCGTAAACCGTTAAAATCTTGAGGTATCACGTGTAAATCCTGTCCCACAATGACTGGTCGTAAATTATCACTTTCGTTAATTGAGGTCAATCGACTAATCTTCCACTTAGTATCACGGCGTTCGACGCGGTAAATCAGTCGCCGATATGATTCTAATTCCGCTAAAGTACCATTGACCATCATGCGCATATGCGTCGTGGTTGGTAGTTCCACGTATGCCTTATCGCCATTCAGATGAACGACAGGCGTACTGACGCTCCCCACAATAACAAAGCGCGGATCAACTTCCTTCGATTCTGCGCCAATAAATGTACTTAGTGGTCCTTGTTGCCAACTAGTTGCCACAGTCGCGTCGGCGTAATAGCAATCTCGGATTTCAGGGTTATGCCGGGCACGAAATAAGCGCTCACGGGCCACTAGTTCACTAATTAGTGCCATATCAGTTCCGTTACTCATTGACGATTTCCTCCAATCATTTTAGCAATCACCGGCCGACATTTCGCGACGATCAATGACAGCGCTATTCAAAAACCAATGACGATGCCAGTCGCCACTTAATGCCGTAAATGGCACCGGCGTCTTCCCGCCTGCTTCCACCTTTTCAATCAAATAATTACGTAAGATCCACGGATCGTTCAAAGATTGTTGTGTTAAGTCAAATAAGTGATCGAGCTTAGTTGAACTAATCCCTAAATCATCAGCTACCTGGGCTTTCGTAAGACCAGTCAACGCAAAGTTAGCTTGTAATTCATCCCGGGTTGCCTGCATTTGTTGTGCGTTTAATGACATTATTTCGTTCCTCCTATAATTTAAATAACGTGGTTGCCGTGCCAAACGCGATTTGAGCTCGTTGTTCATCGGTCAAGTCGGCGATATCCAGGAAACTTCCACTCGTCTCCGGCTGCTTATACGGGTAATCGATCGAATACATCAGGTGATCCGCCCCCATCTCCGCTAACATAAATTGCAACTGAGGCGCACTCAAAATACCACTTGGCGTCACGTACACATTATGCCGATAATAAGTACTAAACGGATACTGTAAGTCTGTATATGTTGTTAACTCATCATCCAAACGTTCCAAAAATAGTGGGACTAGTTCGCCCCAGTGTCCTGAAATGAGCTTCAAGCCAGGCAACTTATCAAAAATACCACTAGCAATCATCCGTATCACTTGAATCCCAACATCCATATGCCAACCATAACCGGCAGATGATAAGATCCCCGTGACAACGTCAGACCATTGGTTACTTTCAAAATAATGACTCGTTACTGCTTGCGGAATAAATGAGGGGTGAAAATACACAGGGACATCAAGCGCCGCAGCTGCTTCAAAGATTGGTAAGAAGAATGGCTCATCAAAAAATTTATTCTGATAATTTCCTTTCAGCAACACACCCCGTAATCCCAGCGTCGTCACCGCTCGGTTTAATTCAGCGACCGCAGCTTGCGGATCACCAACTGGTAGAACGGCTAACCCAGCATAACGATCAGGATGAGCTACCACTGCTTTCGCTAATTCATCATTAGCTAATTGTGAGAGTGGAACTGCTTGTTCCGGCGATAAGTTCTGTGGTGATGAATTACCATAAGATAACACCTGCATATCAATGCCATATTGAGCCATAAATGCCAGACGTTCATGCTGGGTGTCTTGCATAATTGCAGGACTCGGTAAATTGTCCCGCATGTACTGGCGTAGCGCTGGACTAACTGCTGGTAACACAGCGTTACCAACAGCTTGACGCATTGCGGCAGTCACAGCTGCCGATTCAAAATGCTCTTCAACGGTAATTAATTTCATTAGTCCACAATCTCCTTAATTGGTCAGTTATATCTAACTGTGACAGCTATTATAGACGCTTTCATATGCTAAAAAAGGGACGTTTTGAGACATATCGTAATCTGGTGTATCATTAACATATGACAAAATTAATTATGAACAATCAATTGCATATTGATCAGCGAACTCATCAAACTCATCGTAAATTGATTACTGCCCTGCAAGCGAATTTTAAGTCTCAAAAGTCCTTCAACGAGTTGACTGTCAAACAACTTTGTCTGGATGCCCACGTTGGACGTGCCACCTTTTATCGTCATCACCAGGATATTGAAGATATCATTGTGATTGAATACTTAATTGCCTTACAACAGTTAGGACACGCGTTGAATGACTTAACGACCACATCTTACGCGACCATTGCTGGTGCGATCGTCACGACGATTCGTGCACATCTGGGCCTCCCCTTACTCGTGTCATGGGCCCAGTGTCGCGAGCGGGTCATCCCATTAGAGGTTGGCTTTGCCCAACAGCTACTAACTAGCTTAGCCATCCATCCTAAGCAACGGCATTTTATGGCAACCTATCTCGGCAACTGTCTTCATCAGTTAGCTTGGCAACTTGCAACCACACAGACAACACTCAGCAAAATTGAGACTTACCGGCTATTTATTCAATTAATTCCTAATGTCTTACAAGCACCAACGATTCCAACCGACTAGTCCGTTTAGTGATTAGGATACACACCACGTTAGTTTGGCCGCCTACCCCTGATGCTAGCGAATGTCGTCATTATTCACACCCGCCGTTTGCCTTTATTTGACGCTACCCTTACCACCATGTACGCTAACAATATCAAACAATTTATGGAGGAAATATGTCATGCCAATCAATCCAAATCGCGCCCAAGATGTCTGGAAGGATGTCGGTGAACACGTTCAATTTACCGTTCTTCAATTAAATCGGCAGGATCAGCAACACGACCGTGAAGTCTTTCAAGAATTTGCAGATCGGTCACAAGCCATCATTCGCTCATTACGCATCCGGGACGCCAAACCTGAAACTGGCACCCAATTAAAAGTTAGCATCGGCATCAGTAGTGCCGCTTGGGATTACCTGTTTCCTGGCGCACCCAAACCTAAAGAATTAGAAACCTACACCACCTTAAGTGGGCCCAAATACACCATGCCAGCAACACCCGGCGACCTCTTCTTCCACATTCGCGCAAGCAACGAAGCGGTCGTCTACGAATGCCAAACGCAGTTCCAGCGGGTCTTAGCGCCAATTACGACCGTCCTCGATGAGACGAAAGGCTTTCGTTACTTCGAGGGCCGGGCCATCATTGGCTTTATCGACGGTACGGAAGCGCCGGCCGTAGAAGATGCCGCTGATTATGCCTTAGTTGGTGACGAAGACCCCCAGTTCATCAACGGTTCTTACGCCTTTGCACAGAAATGGCAACATGATATGCCCGTGTGGGAACATATGCACACCGAGGATCAGGAAAAAGCCGTGGGCCGCGAAAAATTCAGCGACTTCGAGTTAGAAGACGAAGACAAGTTTAAGAATGCTCACAACGTTGCTTCAAAATTGGAAATTGATGGTGTCGAACAAAAAATCGTTCGGATGAATGTCCCGTACTCCAATCCAGCAGCTGGTAACACAGGGACGTACTTCATTGGTTATGCCCGTCACTGGACGGTTACCAAAGGCATGCTGCAAAACATGGTCGACCAAAGTGACTTTTTACTAACTTTCTCAACTTTACTATCCGGACAAGCGTTCTTCATCCCATCACGTGACCTGTTCGCTCAAATTGCAGATAATGATTTTTAAGCTATTACTAGCGTACTCGTTTTGACGTTAAGGCTTCGACTAGGAACACGCTGTTAAAAAAGGCAGTCTTGATTGGTACTTAATACATACCGATCGAGACTGCCTTTATGTTGTTTTAACTTTAGTTTAACGGTTTATTCACGAACAATATTGATTATCATTCCTTTTCACGGTAACTGGCAACCAACATCTGCTATAGTAGTAAGTAAAGCAACTATCAGGAGGTATCATTTATGGCAAATCGTTATTTACATAATGTCCAAGGTTTGTTCGACACCATCGCGCCGAACTATGATCGGATGAATAACATCATCAGTCTCGGAACGCATCGTCATTGGCGCAAGCAAACGATGGCCCAGATCCATCTAGCGTCTAACGCCCATATTCTCGACCTCTGTTGTGGTACGGGTGATTGGACGATCGCGCTGGCTAAAGAATTACAGGCACCCGGTGAAGTCATCGGATTAGACTTTTCAGCCCCAATGTTAAAACTGGCACAACAAAAAGTGACCCAGCAACAGGTTGCCGATCGGGTCTGGTTGCGCCGCGGCAATGCGATGCATCTTCCGTTTAAGGACAACACCTTTGACCTCGTCACGATTGGCTTCGGACTCCGCAACTTGCCTGATAAAGCCCAAGCTTTAACTGAAATTTATCGCGTACTAAAACCGGGGGCTCGCTTGGTCTGCTTAGAGACGTCTCAACCCGATCAGCCATTGATTAAACCAGTCTGGCAGTGGTATTTCACAAAAGTAGTCCCACTATTCGGGCGCTTATTCGCCCATCAATATCAGGAATATTCCTATTTACAGGAAACCACTCGTCACTTTGCAAGCTACCAACAGTTAGCAACGATGTTTCAGCAAGCAGGCTTTCAAAATGTTCACTTCCAACGGTTCAACTTTGGAGCCGCAGCGGCTCACTTTGGGACTAAGGAGGCCAAGTAATTGGACGAACTGACCGCTTTCAATCAATGTCTGGCTTGGTTGACACACACCACCGCCTTGCCTGAGCACCTCGATGGCCTGGTCCTTTGTGGCAACAGCCTCCCAGCAACAGCCACTGCAGCGGGCCAGTTAGCCCAAGACTATCAATTACCACTACTCATTATTGCGGGCGGCATCGGCCACGCCACTAAGTATTTGCGGCAAAACTTAAACCTGCCAAAATCTCAAGCTAGTGAGGCTGAGTTGATGGCGACGCTTGTTCGAAAGACTGGCTATCAAGGTAGTATCCGCCTCGACAAGACTTCTACCAATACTGGTAGCAATGCCACGCATGCCCGCGCGTTAGCCCCCACCGATTGGCGCCACGTCCTACTCGTACAAGACCCGTTACTCGCGCGGCGGACTACCCTAACGTTCTCAGCCAATTGGCCCAATGCCAACTTTATTCGCTATGCGCCGGCGACCTTGCAATTAAACCGGCTACAACCAATGCAATTTACGCCAAACACAATATTAGCTGGCTGGCAACCCGCTTACTTTACTGAACTCTTACTCGGTGAATTTCAACGCCTAGTGGATACCCCCAACGGTTATGGTCCCCGTGGTCAGGGCTTCATCGCCCATGTGGATATTCCCGAAAAGGTGCTCGCTGCGGCCCGGTATTTACAGTCGCAATCACTACACCGCCAGCGTTAACGTTTATTTTTAAAATCTAGTAGTGCCACCAAAAAATCCCGTTTCACTGCAGCAGAACATCGCTACAGTAAAACGGGATTTTTATAAGATGGGTTGATCACGATTTAAAAACATCTGGATACTGTGTCCGCAACGCTTGTGCTGTTAATTCGCCCGCCATCCGGGAGCCAGCTAAATCTAAATGCACCCCGTCCGTGGTACTGAGTTGCCAAGTAGCCGTTTCAATGAGTTGCAATTGCATAAATTCGGCCACGACCGCGCGAATAATCGCTGCAAAATTCTGATTAAACGGGATCATTACAGCAAGCCGGCTATTCGGGTAAAGCGTCTGCACCTGATTAAGGAAGCGACGCAAAACTACCGTGAACGTCGTATCATCCGTGTGCCGATCATTAGTACCAACATTAATCACAACTAAATCCGTGGGTACTGGTTGCCACGTCGTTTTACTATCCACGGCTGTTAAAACCTCCGGCAGTACCGGTACGCCACCAGTTCCTGGTTTACTGAGACCAACGGCACTATAAGCAATGCGGACATTCCGTGCATTCAACAAGTCACTCGCAACCGCCGCATAGTTGGCTTCCGCGCGATAATCTTCGGCAGGGTACTTACCCATGACCCAGCAACCGGCCGTCAGTGAATCCCCAATCCACGTCACGCTGTGTCGGCCTAACTGAACTGGCTGTAACTCACCATCTGTCGTCAGGGCTTTCACTGCAAAACCTTGATTGCCATCCCACACACGGTCCTCATCAGTATTACCACTCAAAACTACCCGTACCACGTGAGGCCGACCATCCAGTGTCAACCATAGGGGGGCATTCGTCACCGCCTGCCGTTGAAAAGGCAAGCCATCAATCTGAATCGCCACCCAACTCGGTAGCTCATACGCCAACGGCAAGAATGTCAACCTCACAAAACTAGCATCAGTGACTTGAAAATCGATTTCTGCACCCAAATTAGTGCTATACATCACGTCTCGATCCGCAATTTGCTTGACCGCCCAACGCCCCTGAAAGTATGCCGGCATCAAGGGCTGATTGGCCTGCGTTATTTGATAATCCACGTTTTTCCCTCCTATACCTCTTGTTTACTCAAACTTGATCATCCTACCCATTCTTCCGTTAACTTGTCATGAAACATGATTAAAACATGCCATTTAGTTGGCTTACTGTTCGTCAGCCGGTGAGCGTTCTATTCCGACCTCCGGGGCTGGATGACAATTGCTGGAACGCAGCCGACGTCGATTTGAGCTAACGCACAAACCGCGTCATCTCAAATACGAGTCTTATTCTAAGCCGGAAGAAAGGCACTTCCGACTAAGAATAATTTGGCTACTGAGCATTGTCATCCAGCCCCTCCAGTCGGGAAGCCGCTCGAATGGCAGATGAACGGCCACTTAACTTGGTACAATTGGTCGTTGACTATTTTGATAATGGAATTTTAAACGAGACTTTAAGGTTACATTAACCACTTTGTCGAGACGTTCGATTATTACTATAGTGATTTCGAAATAGTGAGCTATCAAAATGTTACCTTCTACCTGACAGTTGCTCGACAAAATTACTGTTTATAAAGAAAAATGATGAGTCCAATAAAAGTTGGGTACATCTCCGTCTGCCATTCGAATACTGTCCCGACTGGAAGGCGTTTCTGACAATGCCCAGTGGTGAAATTTCACTTAGCAAGCGTCCTTTGCTTGGTTAGTGAAAGGCCAGTATTTGAGACGTGTTTTTTCGGCTCAAATCTGTGCCCACCACGTTCCGGCAATTGGCAGAAATGCCTGGAGGTCGGCGTAGGACGAACGAACTAAGCAGGTTTACGCTAACCCGAACTGTTTCCAGTGGGTCTAAGCTGGCTGCTTTTGAATTTAAAAAATGGCATGTTTTAATCATAATCACTGCCAGCAATCCAGAATTAATACTGTTATTTTGCAAAACTTGACGCCTATCAAGTTGCCATCAAGCTGAACTCACTATACTAGGGTCATCAAATCAAATAAGGAGTTGCAAATTATGAAATTCCAATTATTTCTCACTAAACATACGAATCAAATTACATTAGTTACGGGGATTCTGATTGTCCTTGGGATGCTCAGTAAATATCTCTTACAATTTACGCTCGGTTACCAAGTCATTTTAGCAGTTGCTTCAATTATTGCCGTCATTCCGATTGCGGTTCGTGCTTGGAGCGCACTTCGGAACAAAGTTTTCAGTATTGAACTGTTAGTTAGTACCGCAGTGATTGGGGCATTCATTATTGGTGAATTCAACGAATCCGCAATCGTTACTTTCCTCTTCTTGTTTGGCTCCTATCTCGAAAGCAAGACCTTGCAGAAGACGCGGACCGCAATCAAAGGCTTGACTGACATGTCACCAACTACCGCAACTTTAGTTACTGATGATGGCACCGAAGAAGTCGACGTTGATGATGTGGACGAAGGTGACGTTGTCCTAGTTAAAACCGGGAGTCAGGTTCCCGTTGACGGGATTGTTGTTGAAGGTAACGGCTACCTTAACGAAGCCTCAATTACGGGTGAAGCACGCCAAATCAACAAGCAACTCAAGGACTCGGTTTACTCCGGAACAATGGTTGAAAATGGCTATCTGAAGATCAAAGCGACTCAGGTTGGCGACGACACGACTTTTGCAAAAATTATTGAATTGGTTGAAGAAGCTCAAGATACCAAGTCCAAAGCTGAAAAGTTCATCGACCGCTTTGCTCAATATTATACGCCTGCCGTCCTCGTTTTAGCAGTCCTAGTCTTCGCCTTCTCCCATGACTTCCGCTTAGCAATCACTGCACTAGTTCTCGGTTGCCCAGGTGCCTTAGTTATCGGCGCCCCAGTGTCAAACGTTGCCGGAATTGGGAATGGCGCCAAGCGCGGTATCCTAATCAAGGGTGGTGAAGTCGTCGATACTTTTGCCAAAGTCGATACCCTGGTCTTCGATAAGACCGGTACTTTAACGGAAGGTAACACTGCCGTTACAACCATGCACACTTACACAAACAATGCGGATAATCAACTAGCTCTCGCCGCCGCTATTGAGGGGGTTTCCGACCATCCGTTAGGCCAAGCAATCGTCAGTTATGCCGACCAGCAGTCAGCGGGGGGCGCTCCCGTCCTAGATGACACTGAAACCGTTAAGGGCCAAGGAATCTGTGCACAAGTCGGTAAGCAAGAAGTTGTCATTGGTAATCAAAAAATGTTGACGGCTCATAATATCAAACTAAATCCTACCCAACTCAAAGATCTCAATGATTTACAAGCTGGTGGTCAATCAACCGTTATCATGGCAGTCGACGGACAAGTTCAACTCATCTTCGGTATTGCCGATACGATTCGTCCAGGCGTGAAGGATTCCCTCGCCGCATTAAAAGCCCAAGGAATCAAGAAACTCGTTATGTTAACTGGAGACAATGAACTCACTGCCCAAGCCGTTGCCAACGAATTGAACCTAGATGAAGTTCACGCTAACCTCTTGCCAGAAGAAAAAGTCGAATACGTTAAGAAACTAAAAGCAGCCGGTAACACGGTCGCCTTTATTGGAGATGGCATCAACGACAGTCCTTCAATCGCTAACGCCGATATTGGAATCGCAATGGGTAGTGGGACTGATGTTGCCATCGACACATCCGATGTCGTCTTGATGCAATCAAGCTTCCCCGCATTAGTACACGCCCACGGTCTCGCCAAGAAGACTGTCTTGAACACTCGTGAAAACATCTTCATCGCCATTGCCACCGTGGCCTTCCTACTGATTGGGCTAATCTTCGGTTATATCTACATGGCCAGTGGGATGTTTGTCCATGAAGCTAGTATCTTAGTCGTTATCTTCAACGCTATGCGGTTAATCAATTTCCAAACCAAGTTCGACAAACACCAACCAACTAAAACCATTCAAGCAGCCACAGCTTAATCAAGTCTCCCCAACTTGGTTACAGGCCTAGCAACCAATAACGGTCCGCCGACTAGTCTTCCCAGCTAGTCGGCGGACCGTTTTAGCATATTGCAATCAAAAATGATAGACCAATAATAATTTCATAAATACGCTCGGTTAATTAATTGCGATTATAAACCAAAAAAGATCTTATAAATCCAAATTCCAATAACGGCACCAACAATTGGGGCAACCACGGGAACCCAACTATATTCCCAGTGAGAACTACCCTTGTTCGGTACTGGGAATAACGCGTGTACTAGCCGTGGTCCCAAGTCACGGGCCGGATTTAGGGCCGGACCGGTTGGACCGCCTAACGAAATAACCATGGCAGCAATCAAAAGTCCAACGCCAATATTGGCGATATCGATATTTTGATGAAAAAACATCCCGCGATATAATCCCATGGCACCAAAAATCAGGACTGCGGTTCCTACCATTTCCGTAACAAAACCGTTTAACTGACTGTTCGCATGATCACTAGTTGCAAACGTCCCTAAGACCGCCTCATTATCAGTCGTTTGCCGATAATGGGGCCAGTACAGTGCCAAAATCAAGCATTGGCCTGCAATTGCTCCTAGAAATTGCCAGATTAAGTAAGGCGCAACGTGCGCCCAGGGAAAGATTCCAATCACGGCTTGCCCAATCGTAATCGCGGGGTTTAAATGGTTACCAGAAATCGAGCCAAACATCATGGCTGGGAGCATGACCCCCAGTCCATATCCCGATGCAACCAGGAGCCATCCTCCATTGGCGAGTCCTGGATCATCGTTACCAGTCGTGTTCTTCAGGAATGCGTTAGCGACAGCACCATTACCTAGTAGTACTAGGATCAGCGTGCCAAAAAATTCAGCGGCGTAGCGTGCTTCCCATGAACCTGTCATCTGTAAATCCTCCTCGTAAGGTACCGAGCATCTATGATAATTTGAAGATACCAGATAAAACCGTTTATGTAAACGCTTTATTTTGCTTAAATAAGCGGTTTCTAATAATTCAACATAATTCTACCAGATACCCTGGGTTGTATAATTATGAAGCGCTAGTATAACACGCTCGCGTCAACATGAGATCTTCAACGTTAATGCTCGCGATCACAACTAGAAGATTCTCAGGTGACGCTAGCTTCCACAACAAATCGTTAGTATCTAATTACCCAATACATCAGTCCTTTTTAAATCCCTCCACGGCCAGAAGCAGAATACTTGCTTGCGTATACCTATGGGGGTATATTGTTTAGTGACAAATACTTACTAAAGGAGTCAACTAAAATGATTAAAGAAATACATGATCAAGATTTTGCCAAAGAAACAGATACTGGTATCGCCGTTATTGATTTTCGCGCAGACTGGTGCCCACCATGTCGCATGATGGACCCAATTCTTAAGTCCCTTTCTGAAGACCCAGCTTACAAGGATCAGGTCAACTTCGTTTCATTGAACATTGACCATGACCAAGCTACGGCCAGTCAATTCCAAGTTCAAGGAATTCCAACCTTCCTGATTAAGAAAGATGGCCAAGTCGTCAGTCACATGGTCGGAGCACGTCCTAAGCCTGATTTTGAAGCCGAACTCAAAAAAGCACTTGCCTAATTACGAAGGGGGCATCATGAATCATGGCAACTACTGAAGAATATGTCACTAGCAAGCAGATCAAGACCCGACTGAAACGCTCGGCTGGTCAGCTGGACGGCGTTTTACGTATGATGGACGAAAATCGTCCTTGCGAAGATGTCTTGGTTCAACTTTCAGCAGTGAAATCAAGTATCGACAAGGCCATGAAACTCGTCATCGCCCGTAATATTAATAATTGTGTAGATGCGATGACCACGGCTGATGTTCAGAATCTTGAACACTCATTGGATCTACTGCTAAAAACCAAATAACGCCAAAAAAGACGGTGTCGCCAATCTCAGTTGGTTATACCGTCTTTTTAGTGCCAGTTGACGCAGTTAAACATCGTATCTGTCAGGCAACTTATCGAGTCAATCTTTCCAATCGCCCTTTTTCCAGTCATCATGGTTCCAATCATCTTTTTTCCAGTCATCGTCGTCATCACTGTGGGACTGCTCGGCATCCTTGGGCGCTCGTTTTGCTCGCTTCAACAGTACCGCCGTTGAAACCACCGTTACGAACCCAGTCGCAATAATAAAGACAAATGTCCACATCACAATGTCACTAATCGCCATCTCGGGGCCCTCCCATATAATTTAATTGTCGTTAGTATAGCGCAGGCCCGTTGTAATAGCAAAAAAGCCCTGGATAGTTTGCCCACACAATCGCTATCCAGAGCGTTTAATTCTTCTGCGACAACGGCCTAATCGTCATCCTCATCTTCTTCATCCAAACCAGTTCGAGCATCGTTACCAAGATAAACTTGTAATTCCCGAATATTGCGATTGTTACTGCCACGATAAGCAACTAACCAAGCTGCCAGTGCCGGCCGGGTTTCTTTTTCAGCAAGCTTGATAGCCCGGTCAACGAATAGGTTTTCCGTATCAAAATCCTTGATTGTTGCGGCCACGAGTTCATCAGCAGATTGATACTTGAAAGCCCCATTTTCTTCCAACATAGAATACTTGGTTAATTCAGCCGTTGTGGAAGATGGCTTTTGGTTTTCATCTAGGAGTAACTCGCCTAATTCAGCAAACTGACGGACATTCTGATCTAACAAACGTTGATATGCTGTCCGCAATGCCAATGATTGTGGTCCTTTAACGTACCACTTCACTTGGGTCAACTTAACGTAAGCAACCATTAAGTTAGATAAAATGTGATTCGTCATTGCGCCCGCTGTTGGGACATGATGATCAATGTCACTCTGTTTTAATTCCGCTGCGTATTGTTCGTCGATCGTTAGTTCACTCATCGTTTATTCCTCCTACTTAACCTTGACGTTTTCAACTTCGTAACCAAGTCCGGTAACAACTTGTGCCAAATCATCGGCATTCGTCACTTCAGGATCAAAGTTAGCCTTGACCTTGCTGGCATTGAATAGCACCTTAACATTCTCAACGCCGTCATGGTTAGCAACGGCCTTTTCGATCTTAGTCATGCATGATGGGCAAGTCAACGTTCCTAATTGCATAATAATTTTCATAATCAATTACCTCCGTGTCGTTCATTTGATGGTTCTATCATAACCGGATTTGATTGACCAGAACTTGACGGCCGTCAAGAAATTCAAAAAAGTTTTACGCTACAATATAGTTATTAAAATAGCAGGAAATTTAAAACGTCAAACCCTATCTACCAAGCAAAATCTGTTATAGTTAGGGTGAATTTATTCAGGAGGTGGGCCTTATGGCAGAACATGAATGTGTGCAGTTAGTCCCAATTTTTAGCGAACTCGGTAGTGAACAATTAGACACTATCGAATCGATCGTTCGTCACCACCACTATCCAGCCGGCAGCACTTTATTTGGTGCTGACGATCCACTGGATTCACTGATGATTGTTGCCAATGGGCAGGTTAAAGTCTATCAGCTAGCTGCCAATGGTCGCGAGCAGTTACTATATCTATTACAAACTGGTGATATCGATGGCGAAGCTGCCTTATTTGAAAATCAACGGCGAACCTCATTCGGTGAAGCCTTAGTACCGACGGATGTTTGCAGTATTCGCCGTTCAGACTTTCAAGACTTGATGCAAAAATATCCCAGTATCAGCATCAACGTCTTAAACGTCTTTGGCAAACGTCTCAGTCAACTGGAGCGTCAAACAACCAGCACGGCCACTGAATCCGTCGAAGCCCGTTTAGCGAACTATATCACTGAAACAGCGGCAGCGCTCAAAACCGACACGTTTAAACTACCATTAAAGAAAAAGGACCTGGCGACGTTCCTCGGCACCACCCCTGAAAGCATCAGCCGTAAGCTCGCCTTATTCGAGCGTCAAGGCCTAATTACGCAAAAGCCTGGCAAGATCATCGAAATTAACGATGCCGACCAGCTATTATTAACTGAATAATGACTACTAATTAAATTATCCTTAATCCCCCGGATGACTAGCGAAATCACCGTTAGTCATCCGGGGGCTTTTACGTCAACCCTCACGCTGCCTCATAAGGTGATTTACAGGCACTAACAGCTCCTGCATGCCGATAATTCAGAAGTAATCTTGACCTTTACATTAACATTCACAACCCATCAGCTACTGATTCAGGACTATTAAGATGATTAGTATCATTTTTTACTGAGTCGGTACCAGATGATACCACTGAGAATAATCTAAGGTATAATTAACTTAGTATTAGAAAATTTATTAAGGAGTGGATTTAATGGCAACCATTAATCAAGCAGCAGTAAAACAAGATCTCTACGATGCCGTCAACGGCGAGTGGCTCAAAACCGCCGTCATTCCGGATGACCATTCTTCAACCGGGGGCTTTATGGACTTAGTTGATGCCATTGAAAAAACGTTAATGCATGACTTTGATGCAATGGCGGCGGGAACAGTTACCCCCGACGATCCTCAGCTAACCGAATTCATTAAGTTTTACCGCTTAGCTAAAGATTTCGACCAACGCAATGCCAATGGTGCGGAACCAATTCTGCCGTGTCTCAAGCAAATTGATAGTTTAAGCGACTTTGCTGACTTACAACAACGGATGCCCGATTGGATCTACGACGGCCTCCCATTACCATTCAGCTTGGATGTCGACGCTGATATGAAAAATACCAAGGTCAACGCCTTATTTGCCCAAGCACCTGGGACTATCTTGCCAGACAAGACATACTACGACGAAGGCAACCAGGCCGGCCCTAAGTTACTAGCAATTTACGCTAAAATGATGACCGAACTGTTGCAAAAAACTGGTTACGAAAAGGACGAAGCACAAAAAATCGTTGATGACACGCTGCAATTCGATCGTTTGATCGTTCCGTGGATCAAATCCGCTGAAGAGTCGGCTGATTACAGTAAGATGTATAATCCTCGCAAATTCAACGATTTTGTTAACACTAGTCGTTATTTAGACTTAGCCGCCATCACCTACTCCGTCATCGATGGTAATCCCGACCTCGTCATCTTGCCAGAACCCGCCTTCTTCGATCACTTTAACGAAGTAGTCAATCCTGATAACTTCGGTCTGATGAAGAACTGGATGAAAGCTAAACTCGTTCAACGGTACAGTGGTTACCTCAGTGATGAAATGCGGGTATTAGCCACGACTTATTCACGGGCATTGTCTGGTCAAAAAGAACCGCGGAACCAGGCTAAGAGTGCCTACTATCTAGCTACCGGAACTTTTGATCAAGTCGTTGGACTCTATTACGGCCACAAGTATTTTGGTGAAGCGGCCAAAGCGGACGTTCATCAGATGGTCGAAAAGATGATTGCCGTCTACAAACGCCGATTGCAAGCGAACACTTGGCTCAGTGCAGATACGCGTGCTAAAGCCGTGACCAAGCTTGATAAACTCGGCATTCAAGTCGGTTACCCTGATAAACTAGAAACGATTTACACGAAATTCAAGACGCACACGCCCGAACAAGGTGGCAACGTATTGAGCAATGTCCTCCACTTTAACCGTTTGGCACGCCAAGACATGTTCTCAAAGTGGGGCAAAGCCACTGATCGGACCCGCTGGGAAATGAGTGCGGACACCGTCAATGCTTACTACCACCCATTTATGAACATTATTGTCTTTCCAGCTGCTATCCTACAAGCACCTTTCTACAGCTTAGAACAATCTTCTAGCGCTAACTATGGTGGTATTGGTGCAGTTATTGCTCATGAAATCTCGCACGCTTTTGACAACAATGGTGCCCTATTTGATGAATTCGGTAACTTGCATAATTGGTGGACCGAGGAAGATTCTGCCCACTTCAAGGAACTTGCCAAGTCCATGATCAGTGAATTCGATGGCTTAGACTTTGCTGGTGCGAAAGTTAACGGGACGTTGACCGTATCCGAAAACATCGCCGATGCGGGAGGCTTAAGTTGCGCGGAAGAAGCTGCTAAGGGCGAAGATGACGTTGATTTGAGTGCGTTCTTCACTAACTGGGCCATGGTTTGGCGTATGAAGGCCACGACTGAATACATGCAACTCTTACTTTCAATCGACGTCCACGCTCCAGCTAAGCTCCGAGCAAACGTACAACCTAAGAACTTAGATGATTTCTACACAACCTTCGACATTCAACCCGACGATGCCATGTATTTGGCACCAGATAAGCGGGTCAAAATCTGGTAAAAAGCTTTAATCAATGAACACTAAGACCGACTAACAAGCGGTGCGATTGCTTGTTAGTCGGTCTTTTATCTGTTCCATCATTATGGGTCTTATTCATTCAAATTACGCGTTAGTATATTACAATAGAACTGTCGTCTGATGCCGTTACATCGTTATTGGACTGTGACCCAGTCTCAATCACGACTGCACCGCAAATCACACCAGCAGACGCGTTATTAGTCGACTTAACGCCATTTTCAGTGAGGGTCATCAACAAGGCAATCCCAGTCCACTTGACGCTTAAATCAGCATATTTGGACACTGGTAACCATCGAAAACAACTAGCATTAACTATGATTAAAACGTGCCATTTAGTTGGCTTATTGTTCGTCAGCCGGTGAGTGTCCTATTCCGACCTCCGGGGCTGGGTGACAATTGCTGGAACGTAAGCCGACGTCGATTTGAGCTAACGCCCAGCCCGCGTCATCTCAAATACGAGTCTTATTCTAAGCCGGAAGCAACCCACTTCCGACTAAGAATAATTTGGCTACTGAGCATTGTCACCCAACCCCTCCGGTCGGTAAGCCGCTCGAATGGCAGATGAACAGCCACTTAACTTGGTACAATTTGTCGTTGGCTATTTTGATATTGGAACTTTAGGTGAAATATCAGAGTGCCTTCTTCACTTTGCCAAAACGTTCAGTTGTTACTACGGCGATTCAGAATAACGAGCTATCACAATATCATTTTTAGCCTAACAGTTGATTGACAAAATTACTGTTTATAAGAAACAACGACAAAGCCATCAAAAACTGAGTACGCACATGTCCGCCATTCGAATACTGTCCCGACTGGAAGGCGTTTCGGCCAATGCTCAGCGGTGAAATTCCACTTAGCAAGCGTCCTTGGCTTGGTTAGTGGAAGACCAGTATTTAAGACGTGGTCTTCGGCTTAAATCTGTGTCCACTGCGTTCCAGCAATTGGCAGAAATGCCTGGAAGTCGGCGTAGGACGAACTAACTAAGCAAGTTTACGCTAACTCGAACTGTTTCCAGCGAACCTAAACTGGCTGATTTTGAACTCAAAAAATGGCACGTTTTAATCATGATTCATAACAGTTTAACTAGTACAATAGGAATTACTAAATATTCATGACGCATTTTAAAGGAGGCACTATGTCACAATTTGAAAAGTATCATCCCATTCTAACGCCACACTATACGTTCGATTGGTTAACAAAGGTGCGCGTTATCGACGTTTTCAACTTATATCAGACCAGCAATGCGACAGCCACTATGGAAACAACCGCTGCACAAATTAACCACACCATGCGCGAGATTTTTCATGACCACCAGCTTGTTTGGGGCGTAACGGATCGAGACACGAATGCGTTCGTCGGTCAGGTCGGCTTTGCCCCAATCGATACGGCTAAGCATGAAGCAACTCTCAGTGTTGACCTGACTGCTACTTATCAGCAAGTAACTACGCTCAGGGAAATCTTAGAACGGTTGGTGGCATTTGGTACCGTTGAGTTAAAGTTGAACCGACTCACATTGATTTTACCAAAGCACGATGACCTAATGGCACAAATACTGGCTGGCCTTAACTTTAGTACCACCGACCACTTAACATTCAATTATCACCAATAAACAAATAACGCGATGCTACCTTCATGAAGCAAGGTAAGCATCGCGTTATTTTAACTTATTATTCAGTGACAGCTTCGGCCGCATGGGCAATCGCTGCTTGACCAAGTAAGTTCAAATAGTTAAATGGCCGGTCGTAAATTGGTTGGAAGAACATATCTACGAACCCTAAGTCGTCAATGGTATTGTGATTTTGAATCATCACTGAAATCACATTGGCTGATTGCGAAACATCATGTTCACTCATGAATTGTGCACCTAGGATTTCGCGAGTTTCAGGATTGTAAACCAATTGCATTAAAACAGGCTTAGTGGTTGGCATAAATTCTGGCCGGTAGTTGTCTTCAAAAGTGACAGCGGCTGCCGGAACATTTTCGGCCTGTGCATGTTCTAGGGTCATCCCAGATGAAACGATGGTTTGGCCGAACAACATTAACCCAGAAGTTGATTGTGTCCCCATGTACTTCCGCGTTGGCTTGAAGATGTTCAAACCAACTAAGGTTCCTTGGCGAACCGCATTCGTTGCTAATGGGATATAAGCATCTTTCTTAGTTGGGTTATAGTGAACAGCAACCGAGTCACCAGCCCCGTAAATGTCTGGATCAGAAGTTTGCATGTAGTCATTGGTCTTGATCGAGCCATTAGCGTTCATATCGACCTTGCCCTTGAGTAAGCCGGTATTTGGCCGGAAGCCAACACAAAGAATCGCCATGTCGGCTGTGTAGCTGCCCTTGTCAGTCTTGACCGTAACTTCTTTACCATCATCACTGAAGCCTTGCACCATTTGATTCAAAGCCATCTTGATACCGTGATCAACAAAGTCTTGTTCAACCCGGTCAGTGAATTCTTTGTCTAAGTATTTATTTAAAATCCGTGGTAAACCATCAATTAGTGTGACTTCCTTACCTTGCTTCTGGTAAGCTTCAACTAATTCAGTACCGATATAACCGCCACCGATCACAATGACCCGCTTAGCTGGTTTGGCTGCTTCCCATAAATTCTGAGCGTGCGTCCAGTTCTTGCATAAGTAGACATTGGGACTATCGATGCCGTCAATTGGTGGAATAACAGGCCATGAACCAGTAGTGACAACTAACTTGTCATAGTGATCAGTCTTAGATTCACCAGTCTTTAAGTCAGTAACCGTAATTTCATGTTTGTCAGTATTCACATCCGTCACATCATGTTGCATATGAACAGTTGCGCCTAACTTAGCTAACTGTTCAGGACTGGAATAAAATAGGCCTTGAGGATCAGCAACTTGGCCGCCAAGGTAAAGTGCGATCCCACAGGATAGGAACGAGACATTGTCATTTCTTTCATAAATCGTCACTTCAGTATCTGGATTTGATGCTAAAATCTGATTAACGGCAGCAGTGCCGGCATGGGTACAACCAATTACAATAACTTTCATTTTTAAATCGCTCCTTAAATGTGTTTATATTCACAATCATGCTTGTGCAACATGTATTTGGTAACAATTACATTGTACTAAAGTAAAAAGAAAACGCAACCAAAAACACGTAAAAAGTGTAAATACTTCACTAATCACACGATAAACAAATGCCTTGATTACAACGTTCTCAGTCATTCAGGCTGATTATTCATTCACTTAACTGTGGTAATTAAAATTATTATTATCTTTAACCATTATGGCTAATAACTAGAAAGCAAAAGCACTCACAATCTTGCGTGTGAGTGCTTTTGATTCTCTTATACCAACCCGATCATTACTTAGGTGCATCTGTTAACGTCCACGTAATATCCCCCGTGTAAGAACCCGGAGTAGCTCCCGCATTGCTTTGATATAAAATGCCTGACTTATTCGTCCAGTCTGCCAAGACATCATAATCATCGTTATCACTAGTAGCCGTGTGACTGTCAATCACCGTACCCGCAGAATTCAGCGTGGTCGTCTGCTCGCCGTCGCGGAAAATCACGTCGCCCGCCAAATTCTGACCACCGGTTGTTTTAAAATTAGTCGCACTAGCTTGTAGTTGCCAACTAGAGCCCTTACCACGACTATCCCGTACAACTAGTTGCCAATCGTCTTCCCGGTCTGTCGTTTGAGCCGAACCATCTAAAGTAATGGTTTTAAACGTGCTGCTTTTGGCAACCGTCTTAAAACCAAGTTCACCTGCAGTAACAATAATCTGCGCTTTATCAACTGGTGAGACGTTCTCGTAACGGTCAGATGCCCATAGTTCAATCTCATTATCATCACCGACGTGTAAATCCTCTGCTTTGACCTTGTAGTAGAAGTAACCTTGTTCGTCATCATCCGACATTTGAACCGTTGGCATTTCCTTGCCATTAAGCGTTGGGTGTAGTGTCACTTGACCGTTAGTTAATTGTTCCGAATCCTCGGCTGCAACAATCCCTCTGATGATCACGTCTTCCCCATTGGCGACAGTATACGGACTATTACGAATTTTAAGGTATAGCGGCTGATCGACTGTAATCATGTAATCCGGTGCTTCCGTCGTTGTTTCAAACACCTTATTTTTAAATGTCGCCGTCGTTGCAGTTGTCTGTTCATTGACAACGACATTCTCGGCCGTCCCATTGAGCGTGATCGTCGCGGTCGGTTGACTAGCCGATACTGCTTTATCTAGAGTATAGTCAACTTTAGTATCACTACTCGTTGGCGCCGTCAAAGTCTGCTCACTACCATCCGCATACGTTACCTTGGCACTGTCAAACGTAATATGCTGTGGTAGATTGAGTTCAGCCGTAATGTTATCCCAGTCAATTTGACCACCTTGGTAAGTCAATTGATAGTCGTACTGAACTTTATGCTGAGCTTTGAGCTGGCCGCCTGTCTTGATTTCACGATTCTTGGTCTTATCCGTAACCTTAACCGCCGCCTGTACGTCAACTAAATTCGGCGCGCTTTCAATCACGACCATGTTATTACCAGAATTACTACCAGTCGCCCCCATGAATCCCCAGCGAACCAGGCCATCACTACTGTTGAATTGGCTAGTATCTAACACTTCACTCTGAGTAAAGCCGCTACCCGTCGCCGACCCATCTGGATTGATGTCATTATAAGTGTACGTCATCGTTTTAGTCGCCGCATGCCAGTCCATCACCAGGTGGTGCCACTTGCTATCTCCTAATGACATATTCGTCACTAGGTTGGTATGTTTTTGCGTAAAGTAGTACCGGGTTGACCAAATTATCCCGGTAACGTCTAAACTCCTGACAGACTGATTTTCATACTGACTAGCCAGCCCAGGATACCCGGTCGCAATGTGTTGTTTCTTAATACCATCATCAAACGAATCACCCTTACCAGCATTACTATAGCTAGTTGAAGTATTGGTATAGGTATCAAACTCTAAGGCCCAACTATTTTGGATGGCCGTTTTCGCAAATTCTTCGCCGTCCTTCAATTTATTATCCGTATCAACACCCCAAACACCGAGTGTCTCACCAATAATGCTGGACGAACTGACTTGTGCGGATGCGGCAGTACCATTTGGATCATTTTGTAAGACAAAAGCCATCCCATCGCCGGCCTTACTAGTACTCGTGGATGTTCCCAAATACACCCACATTTTAAACGTAGCATCTTTATTTAAATCTAGGCGATTGGCGTCGTTCGACCAAAAGCCACCCACTTGCTTCTTGCCGTTAATAACCTGAACGGCCTGCGTATTTGGCGAGCTTGCATTGGTCACATTCCCAATATTCGCACTATTACTAATGCCACTACTGAATGCCGCTGGTAGCGTAAAGAGTTTATCCAACTGATTCAGGCCAGACGGTGCCGTTGCCAACGTCGCTTCGTCAGCAGCCTGAATTTGGGCGGTCCCGGCCCATAATCCCATTAATGCAGTTAATGCAACTAGTATTTGTTTCGGTCCCTTCCACATGTTGAAAACTCCTCTCGCTAGTTAGTCCTGACGACGGCGGTTTTTCAATAGTAGCCAGATAATTGCGCCTAATAGGACAACAATCAGTGCGCCCAACGCAACAAACCACCAGAAATAGTTCGATTGTTTTTCTGTAACAGCTGTATCATTTAAAGTCTGAGCTTCTTTATCAGTAATGGTAAAGTTCTTTGTAAATTGCCACTTACCCTTATCAGCCGTTGCCGTTAAATGTAAAGTGTACTTGCCCGCCTTCAATTGTTGCGTCCCGTCACCAACTGCAAAGTCAAAATTACTATTCGGCGCCATTGACATGTTTTCCTTAGTCGTCGTCAATAATTTTTTAGACGAACCAGCTTTAGTCACGTAGCTTTTGATCTTTAAGCCATGCATAATAACGGGCTGGTTGTTTTGCAGATTAGCCGTAACGTAATTACGATAGTTACGTTGCTTGGCTTTTACCGCGTGCAACTTCATCACAGGTTTGATCCCGCTTGGATCAGATTCACGTAACTGCAAGCCAATCACGTACGCATATTGATTATTGATGGCCATGCCACTACTAGATTGTTTCGCCTTGGTACTGAGTTCCTGGATGATATTGATTCCACCCAGCGCCACGCCCGCAAACTTTTTCTCGGGTACCGTCAATTTAATAGTGACTTTTTTGCTTGACTTAGCGGGAACGGTCACGACCTGTGACTTTGAAAGTGCTGTCTTGATGTTAAACTTCAAGGAGTCATCGGCCTTAGCCTTTGCTTGGCTGTAATCGATGATACCGTTATTATTTGTAACCGCCAGATTAGGTGATACCGTGTATCGATGTTCTTTACTATCACTATTTTTAATGGTTAAAGTGAGATTTTGCGTTTGACCTGGTGTGACCTTCAAGTCAAAATAGGACACTTTTTGATTAATTTGGTTATCAGGCAAATCAGCCTGGACCGTGTAATTGAGGTCATCCGCTCTAGCAGTCATTGTCAAACCTGCCATAACGATGCTCACAACGGCAATTAACTGCCAAAATATTTTTTTCATAGGCTTTACCCTTCCTTTATTCAACGGTAAGTGACGAGCTATGTATGATTGAAGCTGCCATTCTTTACAAGTAGCAGCTTCACATCAAACCATTTAATTAACTAGGTGCGTTCGTTAATGACCAAGCCAGCGTACCCGTGTAGTCGCCAGCACGCAATTGGCGATCATGGACTTCAAGTTCCGTGGGTACCTGCCCGCGATTCAGAACGACCAGCCAAGTACCTAGACCAGTATTAGGCGGGGCAATCACGACATTATTCGCTAAACCAGCAACTAATTCACCAGTATTAACAACGTTAGGTGCAGTACTAACATTGCCAGCACCTGGCCGTAATTGGACTGCGCCTAATTTTAAAGACGTCGTTAAGGTCTGCTGACCACTTTGCAACCCGCTTGGCGTGACCTGTAACGTCCATCCAGCAGCCGTGGCGCGGCGATCAGTTATTTGAATCATCGCCCGCTCATTCTTGGCAGTCGTCTTAAACGGCCCACCCGCGGTCGTAATTGCATTGAATTTCAAATTACTGACGAAATCAATGGTTAACTTTCCCCGTGAGCCCGTACCAGCGACATTGTCTTCATCGACCGGGTCACCCGGGTATGGTTTACTGGGATCATCAGGGTCGACCGGAGAAACTGCATTGTCATCATCCGAGGGGGTCATTTCTACCTGCACCTGTGACTGTGTCGTTGCAGCTTGCGTTGCGATAAACCAGCCCCAGTTACTAATGATGAGACAACCTATCACAGTCATTAATAACCGACCTGTTACCAACAATCCCTTTTTCATCGGTCACACCTCAGTTCTCCTCTGGCGCATTAACTGGTTAGCTAGGGGCGTTACCTAATGTCCATGTCAAGGTTGAAGTGTAAGCGCCAGCCGCGTTACCAGCAGGGATCAACAGGCTAACTTCATTGGTTGCATACTTACTCGTAAACTTACCGATCCCTTCATTAGCTTCTGCGTCCATGATAATTTGATTTTGGTCAGTGATATCCACCTTATAAGCTTTTGCTTTAGAGATGTTATTAGCATCATCCGCAGTTGCATTAACTTGTGCAAAAGTTAACGCGGCGCCCCGTAATTCACGAGTATCATCTGCATTCATGAACTTCGAACCTTTAACTTGTACTAACCATCCGTCCGTATTCCCAGGGTTGGTCACTTTCAAGTCGCCAGTAACGTTCTTAGCATCATAGGTTTTACTGTCATTAGTGATTTTTTCGGTCCCAAAGCTAACACCAGGTGCTTGATCCAAGGTAATATCTTTATTAGTGTCATCCTGGATTAATTCAACTTCAGCTTTGGTCGTTGTCTCCGTATCTGCAGCTTGGCCAACAAGTGGTAATCCTGCCATTAGTGTCATGCCTGCAACGAGAGTTCCGAGATATTTTTTCATTTTGGCTGCTCCTTTATTGTTTGACGGTTGCGCCACCAGATTAGAATTAATAATATTAATAAACTAAGTCCACATACGCCGATACCGAACAGAATCCATTGCTGGGTCCCATTCATTTGCGGTAATACACCTTGTAGCGGGCTCGCAATTTTATCGGCCGCCGCATTGCCACCTGAATTAGAAGTGATCGTTAAGTGGTAAGTGCCTGATTGCGTATCAGCTACTAGTGGTAACTTGACTAGCTGACTAATACCTAAGTCTTGAAAGCTGCCCATCCAATTAATATGACCACATCCTTTCCAGATATTGACTTAAGCTTAGTATCATTATTAACGCTTAGTACCAATAGTGAATCGTTGTGAGTAACCCTATCAGCAACGAAAATATATCATGGTTTTGGAATCGCTGTCAATTGATGACGCCCCTTAACTATTGATTAAAATTCCTATTTTAACGGACTTCTGAGCCATTTTTAATATTATAGTGATTACAAATATTTTAATATAAACTACTGTAATCAGTTTAACGGCAAGCTTTCCTACTGCTTTCATTTATCCGATTAGGTCCAACTAGTTGGCGTGTTCAACTAAACAAGCCGTCAACATTATATTATCGTTAGACTTTGATGAGGCCACACATAAGTTAAAAATTTTGATAATTATAAATATTGAAATCCTATATATATTTAGAATATCGTTGTAACAGCAAGCTATTACATAAATTATCTTCAATTTATAAAATTATGTAATCGATTTAATGTGGAAATCTTTTATCAATTTTAAAGTGCAACACAATCAACTAATTAAAATCGGCTTTAAAAACAGTAAAAGCCCCCTAATCAAATAATTTCAAACGTTAATATTCATTTACCAAACAATGAAGTGTGCTGTGGTATACTTAAAACACTTATTTTTAACCAGAAAGGCGGTTCGAATCATGCCCGCTAAAAAGACATTTCAAGACGATCAAGTTATCGAAAAAATCATGCACTTATTTTGGCAGCAAGGCTATTATCATACTTCCATGGACGAAATCGTAATAACTAGTGGCGTCAAGAAGCAAAGTTTATATAACGCTATCGGGGACAAGCACACACTTTACCTGCGTGCACTCCAGCGCTATCACCAACAAGCTTTAATGCGTTGTACCCAAGCAATGCAACGCTTAGAGCAAGATGGCGCCGCCCCCTTAGCTATCCTGAGTATGCTCTTTAGCCACGATTTAACGACATCCGAACAACCAGCCGGTGACCTAATGGCTAACGCCGTCGCTGAATTTGGCACTACTGATACTGATGTTCAGCAAGCCGTCAGCTGGTTTTACGACGACTACCTGACCCTCATGGCTGCGGTCATCCTCAAAGGTCAAGCTAACGAGCAAATTATCAATAATCAGTCAAGTATGACACTAGCTCAGGCACTGCTAGAAGCCCGCATTGGCCTTCAAACGCGACTCCGTCAAGGCAGTCAGCCAGATATTCAAGCGCAGCAACAAGCCTGGATGGCTTTTCTAGCACGTCGTTGAACCTAAAGCAGTTAATCAGCGCATAAAATAAGCAAGCTTCTCACGAACACTTTGGGAAAAGCTTGCTTTATTTTTTCATCTATATAAGTCACAGTCATACTTTTGGGTCATAACTAGCGATTGACTTATAAATATTTTTGCACTAACCAGTGCTGTGCTGAACTCGTCAATTGACTACCATAATGTTGTCGCAACCGTTGCACACCCGCGTAATGGTCAAATTCAAATTGACTTGTCAGCGTCTCACTAGCTAGCAACGCCTTAGCAAACTGTAAATCGTCAATCGTAATCTGTTGTCGGTAAGCCAAATCTTCATCGGCTATGATTCGTTGCCACTGATCCGTTAAGATGGCACTGGCCCGCTGATAACGACGGTCATGGGTTAACAAGGATTGCATATCATCTGGATTAAGTGGTGTCCCCATATTATTCATCCTCCAAGTTCAAATTAACTACATGACCGATTGCTGGCTCAATCGACAATCGATCTTCAGCCCGCGCTAACAACCAAATCACATTTGTAAAACGGTGTGACTCAACGTGCCGTTCACCACGGCCATCCGTTAAGATCAGCGCCAAGGTCGTCGCATTCGTCTTATGATGTGTTAGTAAATCATCAAAAATACTTTGATAAACGGTTCCACCACCGCCACGGCGCGTAAAGCGAATCTGCTGTGGCAAACTCACCTGATACGTTTGACCAGGCTGTACGATTGCATCAAACGGCTTAACGGTGATGGTTGCTGCAAATAATCGGGTTAAAGTAGCCACCTGTGCCAGTAATCGTTGCAGCATCAGATCACTGATAGAACCTGAATTATCAACATAAACTTGCAAGTCCAAGCGCGTATCGCCAATTTGACCGGGTATTTCCATCCGCGCGGGTTGCCGTCGATTAAAGCGCGCGTGCGAGGCCTTAGTACCGCTCGGAATCTGACCCAGGCCCCGAACTAGTAATTGTCGCCAATCAAGCTGGGCCGGCTGCGTCATTACAGTGAGCTGAGCTCGAACATTGCCGGCCACTAACCCTCGGCCAGCTTCATTTGTTTGCTGCCAAGCATCTTTCGCCAACTGTTTTAAACGGGCAGTTGCCAAATTGGGATTCGTTAACTGTTCAGAGGCTGACCAGCCACTTGGATCATCGATCAACTGTTGCGACTTTTGGTCGCCAGACCCTTTTGCTGGCTGCCGCTGGTCCTTATTTCGCGAAGTGGCGGTGGGCGCGCCATTCGGCTGAAGTTGCGACCGCGACTGCTGCTGTAATAATTTCAAATAACAGCCAGAATCTGCTCGTCGCGGTAGCTGGGCATCGACTAACGGCTGGACAGTCGTTAAACTGACCGCATCTTTAGGCAGACCGTCGACATACTGGTTAACGGCCAGGTCGGTCGCCAACGTCACTAACTCCGGCTGCTGCTTGACCTGATCACGATACCGAACGGGGTGTTGCCAGACAATGTGTAGTGCCACGTGTTTTAACCCCGCTTGTAAGTAAGAAAACTGTGAAAAAGCTCGAGCAATTACTGTTGGCGCATATTGTAAGACCAACTGATTATTCTGCCAAGCTAAGATAAACGGCGCCGTTAACGTCGTATTTAACTGTCTGGGAAGTCGGGTCAACAACTCGCCATAAAATTGATCGGTGGCTAGTAACTCAATAATGGCCCGATCAATCATGGTCGCACCTGCCTGGATCGTGTCTGCTGTTGGCGTCACTAACATCGCTTGTTGCCAACGTGTGTACTCATTGGCATTGTTAATCATGATGACTCACTGCTTTCTTACTGATTTGACCAACTGGCGACCTGTTGTAAATACTGATACAAAGCGGTCACATACGGACTTTGCTTGGCAACATTTGCTGTATATAATTGCTTTAATAAGTCGCGTTCATGGCCGATTTGTTGAACCAATGCAAACTGACCATCTTGACTGAGTGTTTGTAGGAGTTGCATGAACCGACCAGCGTGCTGATCGTCCGTCAACGGATACGTGGTTGTTAGAGCCAAACAGCTTGCCAAAACCGTTCGCTTTTGAATTTCATTCATCGCCGTAAACTGCTTAAGAATCGGTGCCGGCACCACGGCCCCCACTGGTTGACTGTCATAAATCATCGCTGGTGTCAGATGAATGGCTTGTTGTTCCAAGAATTGCTCGAATAAAAGCCCTAGCTCAGTACCCACATCTCCTTGAAAGATATCCAGTGCCACAGCCGTTTGTTGATGCACAGGAAGTTTTTCAATCTCATATAAATTAGCCGAAACACGCGCCCACGCACGTGGCGTCGCTGTTAAATCAGCCTGGACATCAGCCTGATTAAGCCGCGTTACATCTTCACTAATAAACTGCTGGACGAGTGGATGAATGTTTGGTCGGTTCATGCGCTCATCCACTTGTTTGGCCCAAGCAAGCCAGTCTGCCGCATCTGCTCGCATAACTAGACGCACGGTACGATCTTTGATGGCCGCATCGCCAGCAGTAACACCATACGTACTACTTTCGAATCCAGTCATACTAGCATCTGGATTTTCAGCAATGATCAATTGCACCTGTTCTGGCAATTTCAATGTGTTAATCGTCCGTTGCAAGACCAGATTCATCAATTCACTTTGAACAGCCTGCGTCCCACGATTAAATTCGTCTAAAAACCATAAAATTGGCTGCTGAGGATGCTGCTCAGCATACTGAATAATTTCAATCAACGTGTGTGCATAGCCGAATTGTACGTCAGCCAACTGGCCATAGCGCTTCGTTTGAATAAATGAGTCGCTCGTTAGTGGTGGGACTGGGATCGCTAAATCCCCCTTTTCGGACAGGCTCACAACGGTCGTGTATAATTGCGCCCCCATCCGCTTAGCAACCTCGGCTACCAAGGCCGACTTTCCAATCCCGGCTTCACCGACAATGTTCGGTACGTTCCCCGCTTTTAAAACGACCGGAACTGCTGTTAATAGAGCTTGATATGATAACGCCATTAATTAAACCTTCCTTTACTGTTCCACGTGAAACAAATTTAATTCGTTTTCAAAAACATCAGCTTACTTGTCCTAACCATTATAAAACAGAAGCCACCATTATCGACAATTAGCGTTCACAGTCACGTTAGGTCACACACCAATCATACTGACTACTATCAATAGTGACTATGCAAAAATAAAATTTTTATTTATTATAGTTTTAACAATCCACAACTGCCATAAAACGTTTTTATACCAACGTTTTACCAGTGTCTTATCCATTAATATAATTATAAAAATCTTATCAGAAATATTCACAAATCAAACAAATTCCGTCGTTTTCACGAGCAGGTATTGTAAAATAGGTTAAGTTAGCAATTATTCAAAAAGGGAGTGTGCAACTATGCGCAAGTATCTCGCCGAATTTCTCGGCACATTTATGTTAGTTTTCTTAGGGACTGCAACCGTTGTGATTGCTAAGGGTGACGTCCTCGCTATTGGGTTAGCCTTCGGGTTAGCGATTACCGTTTCGGCCTATGCCTTTGGTGGTATTTCTGGTGGTCACTTTAACCCCGCCGTTACGACTGCGATGTTAATCAACCGTCGAATCGATGCCGCCGATGCCATTGGCTATATCATCGCCCAAATCATTGGGGCCATCGTTGCTTCCGCAGCAGTTAAGTCGTTTGTTAGTGCATTAGGCTTATCCGCAACATCGCTTGGTCAAACCGATTTTCCAAAAATCGGCAGTGGTATGGCCTTCTTTGTAGAAGCACTAGTCACATTCTTATTCTTAATGGTTATTCTGAACGTTACTAGTAATGACCATGGTAACGCAGACTTTGCTGGTTTGACCATTGGGGTGACCTTAGCATTCTTGATTATTGTCGCTCTCAACTTAACGGGCGGTTCTTTGAATCCTGCCCGTTCAATCGGCCCCGCTATTTTTGCTGGTGGTAGCGCCTTATCACATCTATGGGTCTACATCTTAGCACCAGAAGTCGGCGCCATCTTAGCCGCATTCTGTGCTCGGGTTATGGGATCAGAAGACTAGTTAGCAATTGACAGTCGTACCATTAACCACGATCAATTTGATACTGAAACATGATTAATAAAACAGCGGTACCGTGATGATTTTATGGCTTGGAATCATCACGGTACCGCTGTTTTTCGTATGCTTATATTTTAGGCAGTCTCAATTAGACGAATCTACGTTGCCAACTTCTCATGACGCATGGCCCTATAGCCTAACCCTACGCCAAGTTTTACTTGCGTCGCCAATGCGTGTACCAGGAATGGAGCGTTCCAATCAATAGGCCAATAATGACGACAACTGCTGAAACATAGCCAAAAATACCAATGTTTGTAATCCAACTATTATCAGGATGGCTTTGAACTAGTAGTGATGATCCAACAATCAGCGCTGCCAGAATAACGGACAGTACAATCTTATTGACCATCGAATCAATCCGATCAATAAACATCTTGCGGTGTGCAAAGACCAAGTTGACCCGCGTCTGACCATTCTCAAACGTATCTAGAGCTGATAATAAGCGTGACGGAATCTTCGGGGCATCACGCAGGCTTTGAAGGCTAGACAACATGCCATCTTCCAGTTCATTGCGCCAATTAAAATTCTCGCGGATGTACTTGCGCGCAAACGGCCGCGCCACGTCCATCATTGATAAGGTTGGGTCGAGCGTCTCCACAATACCTTCGATCGTTCCAAACGCCTTACCTAACATGGTAACCGCTGGATTCATTTGAATATTATTACTGCGACAAACCTTGACCATTTCAAACAACAAGCCTTGAAAATCAATGTCGCCCAGTCCCGAATTATAATACTGACTTAAAAATGGTGCTAACTCACTAAAGAACGCTTCTTCATCAACCACGCCAGTTCGGTTTGAAATCGCTAAGATTGCTTTGCCGACTTGATGGGTATCTTCGGTTGTCACTGCCACGACAACATTAGCAATTCCTGCCATCAAAGCTGGACTGATCTCACCCATCATGCCAAAATCCAGATAAACTAACCGGTATGGTGGTAACTGCCGTTTGCCAATTTTCCCGCCATGCTTGGGAACCGTATCGTGATACCCAATATCATCTGGTTGCAATTCCCGCAATAAGATATTCCCTGGATGAGGATCAGCGTGAAAAAAGCCATCTTCAAAAACCTGCTTCAAGAAATTTTGCACCAAGACATGGGCCAAATAGCGGCGTTCGTCATCATACTGGTGATTTCCGTCTTCATCGGCCGCAAGCATTTGCGCCATAAAATGCTGAATCGTCGTTCCCGGCATATACTGGTTAACAAGCACTTTTTGCGTACTATACTTCGCATAAACCCGGGGTACCCGAATAATATCGTCCGCATTATTCAATCGGTAAAACCGTAATCCATTTTTTACCTCAATACTGGTATCCAATTCATTGAATAGTGACCGTTTGATTTCACCAACCATTTCGCGCAAATCAACAACTGAAGATTCCGGAATATATCGCAATAGGGGTAACGCCCGCTCAAATAATGAAATATCTAGGGCCACCTCGGCGTCAATACCCGGATGCTGCACCTTCACCACGACCTTCTGCCCATTGAGCAGCGTCGCATGGTGCGTCTGGCCCATTGATGCTGATGCAAACGGTCGCTCGTCAAACTGGGCAAACATTTCATTGATTGGCTTCCCTGTCTGCTGCTCGATCGTTTGCTTGACCACACTAAAATCATCGGCCCGGACATTATTTTGCAATTTCTTGAATTCGTTAGCAAATTCTGGCTTAACGATATCTGTACGTGAAGAAAGAATCTGGCCAATTTTAATAAACGTCGGTCCAAGTTCTTCAAACGCCGCGCGCACTTGATCAGGATTTTTCTGACGTGCAAGGTTGCTCAAAACGTTATAGCGCCGCAAGACACTGACAATCGTCCGAAAACGGGTATGGCGGTTCTGATTCACTTGCCATTGGGGCCTTTCCTCATTGTTGTTGGTCATCAGCGGACCCTCCTCACAAATTTCCTTATTACAGCTATTATCCATCTTTATTTAAGAATCCGCACTAGCTAACTAACTTTTTTTGAAAAAAGATTGACAAATACTAATCGCGGTTGTAAATTAGAACCACATTAAAAATCGATTAACAAACACGCCGATGAACAAAGTAAACCTTCTGGAAATGCCTAGAGAGTGTCAGTTTGGTGCAATGACATCATGACCAGATCGTTGAAAATCAGTTCTGAGTGGCAGTGACGAGCTTGATGTTAGTTGCTGTTGGTTGCTCCCATTATTGAGCCGAAGTATCGCAAGTGGCCGGCCACTTGCCGTACTTTTTAAGGTGATTCGTCGTAAGGCAGTCACAAAGCTAAGGTGGTAACACGTGTTCAAACGTCCTGGTTTCTGAGTCTAACTCAGATATCAGGACGTTTTTTGGTTAATCGCAACTTTTATTTAATGATTATTGTCTCAATCAAATAAGGGAGTGCTGTTGATATGTTAAATCGAGTTCAAAAGCGAAACTTAACCAAACGTGATTACGTCACCTTAAGTTCAATGATTTTCGCCTTATTCTTCGGGGCTGGCAACCTCATTTTTCCACTTCACTTGGGTCAGCTAGCGGGCGGTCACTGGGGGATTGCTGCGGCCGGCTTTCTCATCACGGCGGTTTTATTGCCCTTACTATCGGTTTTAGCCGTCTGTGTCACTAAATCTAAGGGCGTTTATGACATTGGTAAACCACTAGGCGCAACCTTTGCCGTTGTCTTCATGGTTCTCATACACTTTACAATTGGCCCCTTCTTTGGAACACCACGGACAGCCACCGTATCATTCACCGTTGGTCTGGCACCGTTTTTCCCAGCAAAGTATCAATCACTCGCATTACTGCTGTTTTCCGCCGCATTTTTCGGACTCGCCTACTACTTGTCCGTTGAACAGAGCAAAATTATGGCTCGGGTCGGCAAATTATTAAATCCATTATTTTTGCTATTATTAGTCGCCATCTTCGCCGTAGCTTTCAGCAGTCCGCTAGCTCATGCCGGTAGCACCAGTGCAACTGCTGCCTATCAGACCGCAGGCTTTACCAATGGTTTCTTGCAAGGCTACAACACGATGGACGCCTTAGCTGGGTTGGCGTTAGGTGTCACTATCGTCACTGCCGTTAATTTCATGGGCCAAACCGACCCGAACAAAGCCGCGTGGGTGACCGCCCGAGCTGGCTTCTTCTCAATGGCCTTTGAAGGCTTGATTTACGTGCTCTTAATCTTGTTAGGCGCGCAATCGTTAGGTCAATTCAAATTATCCGATAACGGCGGGGTCGCCTTTGACCAAATCGTTAACCACTACATGGGTAATGTCGGACAAGCCATTTTAGCCGTGTTGATCATTACCACTTGTTTGACCACCGCTATCGGGCTCGTCGCCGCCTTCGCTCAGGACTTCCATAAGCACTTCGGTTTCTTGAGTTACAAAGCCTGGTTAAGAATCACGTGCCTCGCCTCATTTTTAACTGCTAATGTGGGATTAAATCAGATCATTGCCTGGTCCACCCCCGTCCTGATGTTCCTTTACCCATTAGCCATGGCACTAATCTTCTTATCGATCCTTTCGCCACTCTTCCACAAGTCAAGTGTCGTCTATGTTTGGGTCGTCGTCTTCACCGTCGTCCCCGCCGTCTTTGATATGGTTGCCGCTTTCCCCGCCGTTGTTAGCCAAAGTACTTTCGGCCAAGCAATGGCGCATGTCCAAAGCTTCTTACCACTTGCCAGCAGCGGAATGGATTGGTTAGTCCCTGCGCTAGTTGGTGCCGTCTTTGGCACGGCCCACTACTTGTTGTTACAGCGGGCAAAGGCCAGCACTGGCATGGAAGTACCGATGAAACGCTAACCGGTACCGTACTTGTTAAACAATTTAACGAATGCCAAATAAGCACTGCCCACTATTTTGTGAGCAGTGCTTATTTGATACCTCAAGTCTAACACGAACAATTATCGCAATGAGTCGGCGTTGTCATGACCGACAACTCCAATCTATTTGAATGTTACTTTCATTGCTGATTGACCATGCTGTACTTCTGTTGACCAATCTTCAGTGTGTGCTGTAACGCGACCAGGTTGCGTAAAGAAAGTAACAACCACATCGTCATAACCACTCTGTTTGATCAGATCACGATCAAAGGTCATCAGTAAATCACCAGCGTGTACGACTTGCCCATCTTGATAATAAGTCGTAAAGCCAGCACCACGGAGGTTAACCGTCCCGATTCCCACGTGAATAATTGTTTCAAGACCGTCAGCTGACACGATTCCTAACGTATGTTTAGTTGAGAACGTAAACCGAATCGTCCCATCGAATGGCGCATAGAGGCGACCATCACTTGGCCTGATGGCGAAACCAACTCCCGGTAAGCCTTGTGGCTGTGCGGCACTTTTGACATCCGCTAATGCGAGCGGTTGACCGCTTACTGGTGCTAAGATTTCAGTGGTCAGAATGTCAGATGCAGGCGTTACCGCAACATCCGCTGCTTCCCCTGTTGCCAATTTGGCCTGTAACTCTTCAACAATTTCGGCATGTTTCTTTTCGGTAATGGTTACTTTGAATGTAAAGACTAACAATGACAAGATTGCACATGCTAACGGCAAGTAAAACGCTAAGAGTTCAAACGTATGAATATTACTTGCAGTCATATCGGCGGCCGTTGCACTACCAGTCATACCAGCAACTAAAGCAATGGCACCGACGATACCGTTGGAAAAGGCACCAGTAATTTTGTCGAGCATCGGCCGAACGGCAAGCACCACCGCTTCATTACGATTGCCATTCTTCAATTGACCGTATTCAATGGCATCGGTCATTGATAGGACCGTGACTAATTGGGCAAAGTTAATATTGAAAAGGACTAATCCGATGATCAATAAGGTCAAATTCGTCTGCGCAACAATAAAGATAATATAGGCTAAAATCATTGAGCATTGACCGAGTGCAAAGAGCACTTTCCGTGGAATAAACCGGTTCAAGATTGGATATAGTGGTGACGTCACAAAACCGATCACAGTTGCGACCGCCCCAGCAATCCAAAATTCACCAGGTTTACCAATCACGAATTTAAAAAGATAGAATAGAACCCCGTTGGTTGTCACGTATGCTAATGAATAGAATAAGTAACCCAGACTGACCCACATAATTTGGTCATTCTTGATAATGCCCATAAAGACACCTTTGATCGTCGTCTTTTGTTTGGCTGCTTCCCGAATCGCATTGTGCTTCTCACTGGTTCCAAAGGCGACAAATAGTGCAGAAATGACTGCCACAATACCGACAATAACGGCAAACGCTAGCCAGCCTTGTGGACCTTGGGTATGCTTACCAGTTGCGATAAAGGTAAAGTACGTGGTAATTGGTACAACGACCATTGTCAGGCCGTTCCAACCGATCGTCCCAGTAAAACTGCCAAGAGCCGTGAAAATTCCCCGGGCATGACTATCTTCACTAATCGCTGGAACCATGCCCCAATACGAGACATCTGTTAACGAATAGAAGACATCCAAGATAATAAATAAAATCACAAAAACAATTGCAAATAAAATCCAGTTTACCTTTGCTAATCCAAAGATTCCTGAGAAAATAACGACTAATAAGACCGAACTGATAATACTCCCAATGACTTGCCAAGGCTTAAACTTACCCCAACGTGTTTCCGTATTATCAACAATATTTCCTAAGATTGGATCGACAACGACTTCCGCTAAACGAATCACCACCACCAGTCCTGTGATTAAACCAATCAACCGATTGGCGATAGCTGGTGCAACGCCGCTAAACATCCCACTAGTGACAAAGACAATAAAATAGGTACTCAACGCACCATAGAATGCCGAGTGTCCTAAGTTACCTAATCCAAAGGCAACACCTTCATTAATTTGATGCCATGATAACTTTTTCTTGGTTACTGGTTGTTGTTCAACATTTTGTGCCATTAATTTCACCCCACTTAATTATTTATTCATCATATAGACTTGAACACCATAGCTGGCTAAGTCTTGCTTGCCACTGACCACTTGATTCTCAAAAATCTGCCGTAACGGCACTTCAAGTGTCACCGTCGTTGGTCGATGACTAAAATTGATCACGAAGTAATAGCGCGTCGTCGCATTCTCTCTAACTTGAATACTTACCTTGGCATTCGCTTTGATCACTGGCAAGGCCGGTTTAAGTGCCAAACTTGTGGCAAGCCGTTCATAGAAAGCATCCAAGAAGTCAGTAGCGGTCCGCGCAGCCAAATAATACGCCGCTCCCTGGCCCAATTGATTGACCGTTACAGCCGGCGTTCCAGCATAAAAGTCTTTTTGATACGTGCCGAGGACTTGTGCTGTTGTCGTCTCAACTACATCACAATAATCATTCACTTGATACGCTTGGTGATAAGCAGTCAGTGCATTATGTTGTTGCGGATATAATGTATCAGTTTCCTGAACTTTAATTCCGTAAGTTGCTTCTAAGTCAGCTAACCCATCACCTTGATAGGCTAAGAAGTCATGATCAACGACGCCCGTAATATAGGTGCCGATCAGATGGCCGCCCTGTTGCACATATGCTTTAAGCTTAGTCGCAAACTGGGCGCTCATCATGAAGTGCATCGGATCAATCACCAAATCATAGGCCATCAAATCATCAGTAGTCGCAATAATTTCAACTGGAATATCATGTTTCCAGAAATACTGGTAATGTTCTTGAATCGTGCGCCAATACTTTTTAGTTTCGTTAGCGTAGTTGCGGGCATCATCTAACCCCCACATGTTGTCATAATCAAAAACAATAGCGACTTTAGCTGCAGTTCTGGTCGTTCCATGCGCGGCCTGTAAGCTTTGTAAGTCCTGACCAACTTTTTGAACGTCCTTAAATGCCCGCGTATTTGAGCCACGATGGTTGGCAATGACGGCGCCATGAAACATTTCAGAAGCTCCTAATGATTGATGTAGTTGGAAATACAAAACTGAGTCGGCGCCATGGGCAACCTGTTGCAAGCTCCCCATTTCGTGCATGCCTGGTCGTTTGGCACGATTATATGGGTGCCAATTAACCTGTGACGGTGTACTTTCCATAATCAAGTAGTTATCATGCTTGAGGCTCCGCATCACGTCATTCATCAAAGCAGTTTTCATGGCCAAGTGGGCCGTACTTTCGTAACCATTACTCCAATTAGGATATGAATCCCAACTCACAATATCGACATGCTTCGCAAACTTCTGATAATCTAAATCATAAAAGACGTGTGATTCTGATGGGTTGCCACCCATAAAATTGGCTGTCACAGGGATATTAGGTGTCAGCGCTCGTAACGGTTTAATTCCATTATCAAAAAAGTCAATCGTCCGGTCTGTTACAAAACGATGCCAATCCAGGTTAAGTCCCATTACATTCGTATCACCCAGCGGCGACGGTGCCTGAACCTGATCCCAACTTGTATAATCGTGACTCCAAAAAGCACCACAGTAAGCATGGTTCAAATTGGCTAACGTTTGATACTTTTTTTGAACCCAATGACGGAAGGCTTGCTGGCACAAATCACAGTAACAAGCACCGCCATATTCATTAGAGATATGCCATAGCAGCAAGCTTGGTCGTTGACCGTAACGTTCCGCCAACTTCTGGTTAATCATCTGAACCTTTTCTCGGTAAACTGGCGATGTGTAACAGTGATTATGTCGCTCGCCGAATTGATTTCGCTGTCCGTGTTCATTGACACGTAACACTTCTGGATATTTCTCAGCTAACCAGCGTGGACGAGCCCCGCTTGGCGTCGACAAAATGATCTTAGTCCCTTGGGCTTCGGCACGATCGAAAATTTGATCTAACCAGCTAAAATCATACTGCCCCTCAGCAGGCTCTAACTTGTCCCAAGCAAAGATTCCCAATGTCACCGTATTTAACTTAGCAGCCTTAAACGCTTTAAAATCCTGCTTAATCACCTCGGGTTGGTCAAGCCACTGGTCTGGATTATAATCACCACCATGCAAAAATTCTGTTGTCTTTAATGGATTGGACATTCAAACGCACCCTCACTTCTATCAACTTAATTACGCTTTAACAGCTCTTATGATAAGCGCTTTCATTTGTGAATGTAACCCGTTTTACTAAAATAATTACTAAATATCGGTAAACACTATTTACGTTTTGTTTATATTCATTACTGCTTTTATTAGCGCTAATAAAAGCGTATTATTATAAGTGAAGCTTTTTAACTCTGGTAATCATCTGTTTAGCAACTTGTTTGTCGAAAGGAGTCTTCCACTGTGCCGACTATTCGTGAAATTGCCGCTAAAGCGGGCTATTCACCGGCAACCGTCTCACGGCTGTTGAATAATGATCCGTCATTTTCAATCTCGGATCACGCTCGCAAAAAAATACTACAAACTGCTCAAAACTTGAATTACGAACAACCAAACACCACTCACGGCCTTGCCTATCAGATAGCTACAATCTTCGCTGTCCAACCAAAACAAGAACTTGAAGATATTTATTTCAGTAATTTGCGTCAGAGTCTCGTTGAACACGGAAAACAGGCTAATTTAAAGCTCACCTTTTATCCGGATATCGACCACATTCCCCACGACATCGACGGTGTGATGGCAGTTGGCGAATTCGATTCTGATGCGCTCCATAAATTGCGCCAGCTAACACCCCACAGAATCTTCGTTGATTCCAATCCAGACCCGCATCACTTCAATTCTGTACAGCCTAACCTCCAAGCAATTACCGAACAAGCCATCGATCAATTGATAGCCGCAGGTGATACGCCCATTGGTCTCATTAACGGCGGCTACTGGAATAAAGATCAACAAGTCACCCATCAACAAGATCCGCGCCAAAAATACTTTGAAAGTCGGCTACGCGAGTTACAACTATTTGATTCGCGGTTTCTATTCATTGGTGGTGAATTCTCCGTTGCAAGTGGCTATCGCTTGGGACAACAAGTCGTGCAATCGTTGAGTAAACAAGCATTGCCCAAAGGGTTCTTAGTCGGTTCAGATCCGTTGGCCGTGGGTGTCTTACAGGCTTTCAATGAAAACAAAATCACAGTCCCCACTGATACCGCAATTATTAGTATTAACGATATCGACATTGCGCGCTACGTTTCACCACCATTGACGACTTTCCACATTGACACAGACGACTTAGCCGCACAGGCTATCACAACATTGAAAGATACGATTATTTTTGACCGTTCACAGAAGCGCATGGTATTAGTTGATGCTAAATTAATTTATCGGAAAAGTTTTGTGAAGCCGACGAATAAATCATAGTTTGACACAAATCAAAGACACTTTTGGTATGCACTTGCTTCAACAAGCGCATACCAAAAGTGTCTTCTAAATTAACCCATTAAAATAATGACGGCTACACTGGGACCACCGCAGTTCTATTAGGTTCCAAAGATTGTCTTTGCCCATCCACAATCAATGTCCCACCAGCTCGGCTAGCAGTGACTGATAGTTGGTGTTGATCTTTTACGACAGTCACGGTACCGCCTTTAATGGGTAACACGGTGTGTAAATGATGAAATTCTGATAACTCAGGCTTGATCTCAAAAGTCTGGTATCCTGGAGCCGTGGGCCGTAATCCTACAAAATGACGACCTAATAAATATATCGGACTGGCTCCCCAGGCATGGCACAGGCTCTTACCATAGGGATCACCATACATGGCATACATATCCTTGCCATGCTGCGACGGATCGAATTCTTCCCAGAAGGTCACGGCCCCGCGATCTAACATGCCGCCCCAATAGTCTAATAAAACTTGGTAAACACGGTGTTGTTCCCCCAGCTTACATAAAGCATCTTGTTCAAAAAACTTAAAATACGGCGTGGTAATTTGAGTAATCGCATTATTCAACAAAACATTCTTTAAAATTAATTGTTGTTTGTTCTCATCAACAACGTCAAACAAAATGGCAAAAATATTAGCATGACGAGTAACGTGCCGCTTACCCGATTCATAACTATCAATAAATGCTCCTTGTTCATCATCCCAAAAGTATTTCATTAAGTTCTTAAACAACTGGTCATACTTCGCTTGGTAGCCCGCCACATCTTTGCCTAAGACCTCACCACAAGTCATAATTGTCTTGTAATCTTCAAGTAATAAGATTTGTTCAGCCGCCACGGTACCCTGTTTATCCATTTCTGACCAATCGACAAAGATCCAGTCATTTTTCCGACCATAAATAAAACCATGCTCATTTGTCTGTTGAATAAAGTATTGCACCATACTCTCTAACTTAGGGTAAATAATTTTGAGAAATTCACGGTCACCCGTCATCTGGTAATGATTTAGAACACCAATCACCCACAACATGGAATAGTCGACAATTGTATTCATATGTTGCTTAATATCATCTTGCCCACGCAACGCTAATAACGTCCGTTTATCAATATCTTCGTTGAAGAAAGAATATTGATTGATAAAATTAGCTTGGTACGCGTCACCAGCCCAAATCCACCGATCACGTTTGATCCCATCGATAAAGAACAAGTCACTGCAAAGGTTTAACGTTTCCGTCGCTACATTCCAAATTTGATTGATCAACTTATTATCAGAGGTAAAACTGGAGGGATTATTTTTAGGAATATATTCGTGCATAGCAGTTAATTCAATGTCACCTAACTGACAATGAGGCACAAAGACATATCGAAACGCACGTTTACGAACCTTTGTTGTAGCTGTAACGTCCGACTGCTTGTAATAACACATCTCAACATCCCGTGCTTCAGTTTCGGACTCCCCGTAACATAGTGTAACTGGCCCATTCGTTTTGACTGTGACAGTTCCATTCACAGCGCGACCAAAATCATATAAAACGCCACCATCAACTGCTTGTTGTGCTTTGGCCACTACTTTTTCTGTCCGATATTCAATCACATTAGGATCCTGGTTACGGTCAGTGTAGAGAATATCGTGACCAGCGGGTAATGTGGTGACAAAATTGCTAGCTAGCCAACCACTATCAGATTTGATAATCTCACCAACAATATAAATTGTCGGCAATCCCTGAACGTTACCAACAAACACTTGAATATCAGTCGCACCCGCATCACAATTAATCGCATGATTTAAGCGATATTTAGTGCCATTAACATCAACATAGCCCGTTCCTTTGGCGAGTACTGTAAATTGTGTGGATTCTTTTAAATCATAGTGCCGTTTAAAATTAACATTACGATTGCAATCATCAATATACCAATAGGCAGGCCAACCCATCCCACGTTCTTCGCGTTTAAAATTTTGTAACATCCCTTGGTGGATTTCAAAATCACCAGGATACCATAACCAAACAGCCTCTTTTGACATGAGCATTATCCTCCTTGATTTTAAATAAATAAGCCCGACAATGCCCGGCTTACATTTTTAATTCTTAGTAATATTAATCAATTTATTCAGAAACCGCTTTCATCATTGGGTCTTTTAAACCGGTCTTCTTAATAATAGCGACAATGATCACTGCACAGGCACCGAATAGCACCGTACATCCAACCATAATCCATAATAAGAGTTGCGGCGAATATCCCATTAATGTTGGCGTTACTAGTGAGAAAGCAGCGGTCAGCACCCGAACTAAGCCATAAGAAAAACCCGTCATCGTTGCCCGTGCATCCACTGGATAGAAAGTCTGACTCCAAATTTTATAAAGGGCCTCACCACATAATACTGTGCTACCAGAGTAGAAAATATAAACAACGGTGAAAATCTGCCAGTCATCACTAAAGATCCCTGCAGTCACAAAGGAAAGCAATGCTACGGCAATACCTAAATACATCACTCGGTAGCGATACCTAGTGTCTGAAACCTTTAAATAGATCAGGTTAACTAACAGACACACGATATTGGCAATTAATGCCACGATTGTCGAATAGGCTTGCGTACGGCCATCAACAGTCACTAAGAAATAGTTAACAAATGACCCCCACGTATTGGCCGGCAAATTCCAAAATAGATAAAAAACAGTTAGTAGAATCATTGGTACTAACAAACCACCTGTTCGCAATAGCTGACCTAATCGATACTTCTTAACCGATTGACCGTTAGATGCACAGTCCACATGTTCATGGTCAACTAAGTCTGTTTCAATCTGTTTAAAACGCTTTGAAAAGACCCGCACGCACCAATTAATAATTGCCACTAATCCAATCCAACCAAATAAGGCTGCCGGGCTTCCCATACCACTGTTAGCAGTTATAAAACCAATAAACTGTGACAACAAAATGCCCATCGTCCAAAAAATCTGAGTTGAAGAAATTGCCCGACCATAAACTTTACTAGACATCCGTTCCGAAATAACCGCCAATGACGTTGGTAAATCAGCACCAGAGGCCAAACCAGCAATCACAACACCAATAATCAATATCGTCGTATTTTGTGCAATCGCAATAATAAACGAGCCAATCGCGACAAAAAAGATATCAGCATTAAACACCGCGACCCGGCCAAATTTATCCGACAGCCAGCCGCCCACAAATGAACCAATTGCAACCGCGACCGTCAGCATAGTACTTAGTAGTCCGACCATCCAGCTATTCAGTGCTAAATATTTTGTCCAGATAGGTAGCGCTACTCCCAGACTAACGAGCAACGCTGCATCCATATAGGAAGCTAGACCAGCAACAATTATTAAGAGTACGTTTGCTTTACTCAGCTTTACTTTTTCGTCAACCATCGCAGACACTCCTCCTAAACGAGGTACTTATTAATCAAGTACACCGGTGTACAGCTCCAAGCATGACAATAACTATTTAAAATGGGACTCCCATACGGCGAATAATCAGGTTGATTAGGATCAAATGCTTCCCAATAAGTATCCGCACCTAGCGTAATCATTTTGCCCCAGTAATCTTTCATTAATTGGACGGCCTCTTGCTTTAAGCCTGCTTCAAATAATGCTTCCGTAATATGGTGATACATATACGGCGTTGCAATACCAGTAATTGGAAACAGTTTCGTGACGGTCGTTTGCATAAGCGCCGTGGTTTGCTCAGGATCCAAAACATGTGCTAGTGTCATCCACACTTGGCTTGCCACATTAACTTCACGCTGATCCCCTGAGACAAATAACCCCGATTGCGAATCAAACAATTGAGTTTTAGCGTACTGGTTTAATTTACGCAGTATCGCTGTATAGGTCTCTAAGCTTGTATCATTAACCAGTTCCGCAAGCGTAATAAATTGTTTTAGCGTATAAATAATAATGGCCTGCCCAGCCGTTTCTTTGTCAAAATCATTTGACCAGTCGATGAAAACCGGATTTTCTTCAGTCAATTTCAATTTACCTTCAGAAGTAACTTGTGCCAACGCCAAATCCATTTGATTTTTAGCAACACGATATAAATCATTCAAAACTGTTTTATCAGAACTAAACGCCTCATAATCAGCCAAAATTGAAATAAAGAATAGACTGTAATCAAACAAGAAGGTGTCATCTGGAACTGCCGTTGGTTTAGTAAAAACATTGGCAGGAATCCGGCCAGCCGTTGTAGGCATCGCACCGAACAAATACAGACACCGCTTGACCAGATCTGTATCTTTGAACGTTGCATAATTGGCCAATGCTTGTAGCCGAAGATCACCAATCCATAATCGCCGATCGCGCTTTGGTCCATCTTCAAAGACATCCTGCATACAATCAGCTAATGTTTTCAAGCCAACCTCATAAATCCGTTGTAATTGTGCATCGGCTAATTTCGGTTGATGCACTGTCGCAGTGTCTACCGCACTTGTCGCCGTGACCACTGGATTGCTAAAAACAGCTCGCCATTTTGGTGACGTATCAACAACTGTGATCTCAGCATAACGAAAACTATAGCGTCGTGGTAACGTCAGCGTGGTTGGCAGCACATCTAAGTGAACAGTTTCTTCTTGAATCCAAGATTTGCTCAACCAACCGTCGTAATCTTCACTCTTGCGTGCTAATTCTGCAGGCATTTCAGCAAACTTAATCTTAAAACATAGTGGTGCATCCATTGGTGAACCAACAGCGTTAATATTAATACTAAATTGACCAACCTGATGATCGCCAAAATCTATGATAATTTGGTCGTCACGTTTCAACTCATAACTTGATAATCGTTCAATAGGTGCAATTTGTTTAACACCCCATCCTTCAAGGTATTGCGTATCACGCTCGAGCGCCACAATCGATGCCGCCTTAACTTGGGTTTCTTTCAGTATTGGCCGATAGCTTGCCGACTTGTCTAATAATGCTTGATTATGCCGAAATTGAACATCATTATTGATTTGAAAAGTAAACGCCATCTCTTCCACTCGCTTTCTAAATACTTTGTTTAAAAGTTATTAATACCATGTTTCTTTTCCAATCGCATCATTGTCAGCCCTGCTACAAAGCTAATAAAGACAATGGCAGCGAACCCAAACATCGTGTTACGAATTGCTGATGGCACAACTAACGCAGGTGTAATTAAGGCAAATAGGCCACAACATACCCGTGAAAAGCCATTAATAAATCCTTGAACTGATGCCCGAACTTCAACTGGAAATGCTTCCTGTGTCCAAACTTTATACATCGCTTCACCAGCAATATTATTCCCAATGTTGTAACAGCCAATCGTGATGACAATTGGCCATAACGAATGACTACTCATTGCTAGTCCGAGCATTGCCAAAAATTGAACGGTAATCCCAACTAAGAAGAACTTATTACGATACTTACCCCCAGCGACTGATGCAAAAGCCATGGTTGCCAACAACGAGATAAAGTTTAGGACTATCCCAGCACCAGTTGCGAAACTTTGACTCGCATGTGCTTGAACCAGCGTAAACGTTTGAAACTGTCCGAACGTATTGGCCAGTAGATTCCAGCAAACATAGAAGATTAAAATACTGAAGAAGAATGCCATAAAGCGTCCCTTGTTGGCACCAGCGAAGACCGTCTTAATCGAGACCTTCTCTGTTGTCTGTGAAGCTGCTTCGCGATCAATACGCCGTTGTTCACCTTCTTCATGAAATGCTCGGAACTTAGTTGAAAAAGTCCGCCATGCCCAAGTAATCAAGGCAAAAATTGCTAAAATCGAAAAAACAATCCGAGCACCGGAAGCACCGGCCATTTTAGAAACAATAAAGGCACAAACATAAGACATGAAAACCCCAATTTGCCAGAAGATTTGCGTCGACGATACTAAACTAGCCGAGGTCTTATCATCCGGTGCATCATGCGAAACTACGGTTAAACTAATTGGTAAATCAGCACCCGAAGCTAACCCGGTAATGATGACGCCAATCAAAAGCATGATATAATTATTCGAGAAAACACAGATCAAGGCGCCAATCGCATAAATCAGGTTTAACCAATTAAACGATTTAACTAGACCAAAAGATTTTGTTATCTGTCCTGCTAATAAGGATCCAATTGCAATTGCAAAAGTTAGTGCACCTGAAATAATACCAACTTGACTGTTAGTAAGACCTAGTCCGTTCTGCCACACTGTAATAGTCGCGGATAAGCCAACGATAATTCCTGATCCTAGAATTGAACCAATTCCTGCAGCTACTGCTAATGGCCGATATTTTTTTACCATTGAAGTTGACGTCTCGCCGTTATTCATATGAAGAACCTCCCTTTATTTATACGAATATTGTAAGCGATTACTGTAAGGGGTACCATATCTCGACTACATGAATGATCGTGCAAAATCACAGGTTCCACTAAACGATAAATATTAAAGAAGGTTAGTATTAATGACTAGTAAATTTCTCAATTACGAATTATTTGCTCTGACACCGGTTGAGCTAAAGCAACGCCAATCACATGGTAACGTTAACTACATGGACTTAGATTATGTGAATAATCCGATTCCCCAGATGCCCCGCTCAGATTTTTTTAAGCACGGTGATATTGCTGTTACCAAAAATAATCGCTTTTCCTATGTTCCAGCTCACACGCATAGCTTTATTGAGCTTAATTATATGTATGCTGGCACTTGTACTCAGTATATTAATGGCGAAAAAGTGACCCTCCATCAGCACAACCTAATTTTGATGGATAAAGACATTGTTCAGCAAATTGAATCAACGGGCAGTAATGATATTTTGATTAACATCTTGCTCAAGAATGACTCAACGATGAACCAACTTTTCGACTATATTGCCGTTTCAACCAATGAAATCACTCAATTTTTATATAATGCATCCCACATCAATACGTTGCACAACAACTTTATTCTGTTTGACTTAACACACCAAGAAGTTGCCATCAATCTAGTTGAAAGTTTAATTATCAAGGGCCTTACAAAGAGCCGCCAACGTAATAAATCAATGGGCCTGCTGCTATCTACATTAATTCTTGAATTATCGCAATCGATTGAGCAAGAATACATTAACTTTTCTGACAATACGGACGACAATCTTTTGCCAATCATTCAGTACATCAATCAGAATTTCGCCAGCGTGACATTACGTGATGTCAGCGCCAAGTTCTCTTATAATACGAATTATCTGGGTAACAAATTAAAAGAAGCGACAGGCAAGACCTTTAAAGAACTTGTTGACCGCCGCCGAATTTCTGCTGCCCAAAACCTGATGATCAAGACTAACTGTACACTCGCTGACATTTGCGACATCATCGGATATCAAAACACCTCATCACTCTTTCGTCTGTTTAAAAAATACCTAAAGACCACCCCATCCGAATATAAACGAAAAGTTAGTGGCCCACTCAAGCAGTAAAATTGACCGCTGCAACAAACGTCATATATCTCACTAAACTAAAACAACAAGTGCACTCAGATTAGAAATTCCCGAGTGCACTTGTTGTTTTACTTTAAGACCATTCTTAGTATCACGACTAACAATAATTGATCTATTTGGTTAGTACTTCCAGGAACACCTGTGCCATCATCTTGAATTAACGCTTGCATGTAAGCATCCTGCTGTGCCTGGGTATAGTTGATGTCAAAACCATGCTGCCAAGCCAAAACCTCAGTAAACAGCCGCGTCGTGCGGCCATTACCTTCCCGAAACGGATGAAACATGTTGATTTCGGTGACAACTTGCCCTAACGCCTGTGCAACTTGTTCCCGGTCATCCGGTAACAGCGCAAAATTATCGAGTTGGCGTTGAATATCTATCTCAGCATTACCAAATAAAGCCACCGGGTGAAAAAACGTCACTACGCCATTCGCGGTCTTGTTGAAATCAACTTCGCGATAGTGACCGGCCCAGTCGTAAATTTCACCGAGCAAAAACCCATTGATCAATTTTAGCTCTCCAATTTGACGTCCTGTCAATTGATGAGAGTCTGGCAGAAGATAGTGATTGCGGGATAATTGCTGTTGCCGTTGCGTACTCACTTTGTACTCATTTTTCTGCAAAGTAGCCGCTTCAGTAATGCCTAAGCGATTTTTCAAAGTACCGTTTGGTTGTAGGTAGTCCGCCCATACCTTTCTCATTCGGCTTTACGATTGGTCGAAGTACGTATTCTTGCTAGCATCTCTTGTGCGCTAATCGGGCCTTCGTCATAGAAACGACGAGCGTCTTGAACATCTTCCTTAGTCGGCTCAAAACCCTCATACATATTGCTGATAATTGCATTCATGGTCGCCCGGTATTCCTCTTGATTCCGAAACTGCACACCCATGATGGTGAACTTCTGATCATCGTGTTCTAAATACATAATCGTATTCTCCTCCTCGAGGTTTGTCAGTGCGGTATACACCGCATCGTCCGTAGCCAAAATCTGAATCAAACGTACCGCGGTGCCACTTGGTTGGTAGTCCGCTTGTTCCCAGTGCTGTACCGTTCTAACCGATGTGTTGAGTAACTTTGCCAGCTTTGCCTGACTAATTTGGTAATGTTGCCGAATCTCCTTAAGGATTGTGGCAGTTGTTTTCATTTTCATCACCTCACTCACAATTATACCCTTGAAGGGTACAATTGTCGTTATTATGGCCTCACACCTTAGCAAAACAGACCAACTAATCAGAAAGTAGTAGCATGACCAATCAACCCATTCACGTGCGCTATTCAATACCAACCAGTGCCCATCAAAGTCATGCACCACTTTTTAACAATCGGGTGGCACATTAATTAATTACGATATTTCTGCCAAATTTCACGAACACTCGATGATTTCATTTGGTGCTTTCACGTTCTACCAACGTCGTTCCCAGTTCAATGCGCTGGGCTGCTTGACGATCATCTTGGAATCGGCTCACCAACAAATCGATGGCCGTCTTTCCCATCAGTTCAGTCTCAACATTGACCGAGCTAATCTCTGGATACACATATTCGGCCAGCGTCGTGTTATTGAAACTAAACAACTTGACCCGCTGTGGCACAGCAATATCAGCTTGCTGTAACGCTTTGAGCGCACCGGCTGCCATCGGATCATTAGCGATAAAGAAAGCGTGTGGTAAGCGGTCACCTAACATTTCAATGGCCCGTTTCATCATCAGATAACCAGATTGACTAGTGTAATCACCAGCTAATACATACTCAGCATGATAGGCATGATGCCGCTGCAACGCCTGTTCAAAGCTTTGCTGACGTTGATTGGGAATCTCCACCTGCTGATCAGTGGACCACTCTTTGCCATAAATCATACCGATATCTCGGATACCACGCCGCCAAAAATAATCAACGACGCGGTTAGTAGCAAACGTAAAATCAGTCACCACACTGCTGAATCCCTGAGCAAAGTGATCGTCATCAACAAAAACAAGCTGGCTTGACAAACGACTCAACTGTTGTACTTGGACAGGGCTAAATTTTCCCACCGCCACGATTGCATCAATATCATCGCCAACCTGATCTAAATTATTCTGGAAGATACTAGTCGTCGTAAAACCACACACTTGAGCTTGATGCTCAATTCCTTTACGAATCGCTAAATAATATAAGTCATCATGTTCTTGAATCTTAGAGTACCACTGAATCACAGCGATATTTTTCCGCATTAGCGCCTTTATATGCTGACGTTTACGCTTACTGTACCGCAGCTCGCCAGCAATCGTAAACACGCGCTTGCGTGTCTGCTCGCTCACTGATAGTGTCTTGTCATAATTTAAGACCCGCGATACCGTCGCCAATGAGACATCTGCTCGTTGCGCAATATCTTTTAACGTTACGGCCATCGTCATTCCTCTTTTCTCTTAATTAATTAGCACTGAATAACAAACGTGGGGCAACTGGGCGTGACACTATTCACCAATCATGACTCATCGGTAAATCGCGTCTGCAACACCCCGTTGCCCCACGTCTTCATTTGATTAACAACTTAATCGTGCATTGCTGCGACAAAACGATCAAAGGCTGCCTCACCAGCGTCATCCCACTTAAAGACCCCAGCATCGGCCAGAACCCGGGCAAAGACGTTGCCGACCGCCGTATCAATGACAGTCGTCACATTGTCAGCGGTGATGGTATTAGTGGCCTTCAATTGATCAGCCCATGCTTGATGCATCGCGACCATTTGATTAGGCTGATCCAACAAGTATTTGCCGACTTCAGCTAATTCGGTCTTCAACCGGGCTGGTAAAATGGCCCGGCCCATCACTTCAATCAAACCAATATTTTCCTTCTTGATATGTTGAACATCCTGATGTGGATGGAAGATGCCATCTGGAAATTCAGCAGACGTCTGATTATCACGCAAAACGATATCTAATACGTAGTCATCGCCAACTTTGCGTGCAATCGGTGTCGTTGTGTGATGACGTGTGCCATCCGTATAAGCACGAACATCCACACTCTCGTCCGAATAATTCTTCCACGTCTCATGAATCTTCACAGCGGCATCCGTTAATGCAACCAAGTCCTGACTCGTCAGCCGAATCGTCGACATTGGCCATTTAACAATCCCAGCCTTAACACCCGCGATACCTAAGTCAATCGTGCGTGCAATTGGCGCTTTCATCATTGGAAATTCGTGCCGACCACCTTGGTAATGCTCGTGTGACAGCATTGAACCACCAACAATTGGCAAGTCCGCATTACTGCCCACAAAGTAATGTGGAAATTGCTGAACAATTTCAAGTAAGTTGGTAAAAGTTTGCCGGTTAATGACCATTGGCCGGTGCTCTTGATCCAAGAAAATCGAGTGTTCATTAAAGTAAGCATATGGAGAATATTGGAAACCCCAAGTATTGCCACCAAGTGTTAACCGAATAATTCGGTGATTGCTCCGTGCTGGGTAACCGAGCCGGCCTAGATAGCCTTCATTCTGCATACATAGTTGGCAAAGTGGATAGCCATCTTGCGGTTGGTTACGCGCTGCCGCAATCGCTTTAGGATCCTTTTCAGGCTTTGATAAGTTGATGGTAATCTCTAAGTCACCAAATGGCGTTTTTGCTGGAAAGACCACGTTTTTCGCAATGGCCCGCGTCTTGATATAATCATTAGCTTTGCTTAAGTTAAAGAAATAGTCGGTTGCCGTTTGCGGACTAACCTGATACTTATCCCAAAAACGTTGGTTTAATACGGATGGTAACGGGGTCACAAGATCCATCAATTGATCCGCTAAGATATCTTCATCCGATTGGGTCGCTTCGATCTTGCCATTTTGAATCGCCGTTTTAACCAAGGCATCGGTTAAACTTGTTAATTGGTCATCGCTTGCCGCAATCGGATCACCCTCGCCGACCAAACCAAGAACCCGGTTATGCACATAGATTCGATCTAATTCAGTATATTGCGAAGGCGACGCGATCACCGCCGTGACAAATTGATCCAAACTCGTCATTATGCTTGGCCTCCCCGATCATCATAGCCGGCCGGATGACTTTCTTTCCAAGTCCAAGCCGTCTTGATAATTTCTTTCACATCATCATACTGAGGTGTCCAACCTAAAACAGTACGTGCCTTGTCGCTAGCTGCAACCAATGTGCTTGGATCACCAGCGCGGCGTGGTGCCATGATTGCTGGAATTGGCTTACCAGTGACTTCACGAGCAGCGTCCAACATTTGTTTGTTGGAGAAGCCAGTTGAAGAACCCAAGTTAAACGCATCACTATCGTGCCCCTGCTTTAGGTATTCCAAGGCTAAGATATGTGCATCAGCTAAATCGACAACGTGAACATAGTCCCGAACATTGGTCCCGTCTGGAGTGGGATAGTCGTCACCGAAGATTTGTAATTGATCCCGTTCACCAGCAGCTACTTGTAAAATAATTGGGACGAGATGCGTTTCTGGTGCGTGATCTTCGCCGATGCTGCCGTCAGGCTTAGCCCCCGCCACGTTGAAGTAACGTAAGGCCACGAACTTAATCCCGTAAGCCACATCTGACCAGTGCATGATCTTTTCCATCGCTAATTTACTTTCGCCGTATGGGTTAGTTGGCACTTGTGGGTCCGATTCCTTGATTGGCACCTGCTTAGGTTCACCATAAGTTGCTGCGGTCGATGAGAAGACGATTTTCTTCACATCGTGCTTAGCCATCACTTCGAGCAACTTAACCATCCCTGCCGTGTTGTTATCAAAGTACTTGAGCGGATCCTTCATCGATTCAGGAACAACTGAGAAAGCTGCAAAATGAATGACACCTTCAACGTTTTCTTGGTCAAACACGGTATTCATGAACACCGTATCCCGGACATCACCTTCATAAAAACGCGCGTGTTCATTGACTGCTGCCCGGTGCCCCGTGACCAAGTTATCAACAACCGCCACGTCATACCCCTTTGCAACCAACCGATCAACTGCGTGTGAACCGATGTAGCCGGCACCACCTAAAACTAAAACTGCCATTCTAATTCCTCCTCAATATTTCTCAATGCTTACTGCTAATTTGTATTTTAAATCAATTCTTTTATTAAAGTTCCTTAGGGCCGTCTGCGATTTCAGCAATGTAGAAATCAGCGTCGTAACCAATCGTGTCGCGATAAACTTTACCGACGTTTTCCTTAAAGGCATCGACTTGGTCCTTATCAACGATGGCAATACCACAGCCACCAAAGCCAGCACCAGTCATCCGCGCACCAAGCACGCCTGGTTGTTTCCAAGCTGTTTCGGCCAACGTATCCAATTCTTTCCCAGTCACTTCATAGTCAAAGTGTAGTGAAACGTGGGAAGCCGTCACTAATTCGCCAAAGGTCGTTAAATCATCGTCAGCCAAGGCCTTAGTTGCGCGAATGGCCCGTTGATTTTCGAAAACGGCATGCCGGGCACGTTTGATTAAGGTTTCATCATTGATTAAGTAGGCCGCTTCGTCAAACTGGTCGTTAGTTAAATCGCCAAGTGATTTGATGTCTAACTTAGTTTGTAATCGGCGTAATGCTTCTTCACATTCGGAGCGGCGTTCATTATATTTTGAATCCGCCAATTCGCGCCGTTTGTTCGTATTCATGATAACGATTACGTTGTTGCCTAACTTTACGGGTGCATAAGAATAGTCCATGGTGTTGGTATCAAGTAAAATTGCTTGGTCCTTTTTACCCATTCCAACAGCAAATTGATCCATGATCCCGGAGTTAACACCAACATAGTTGTTTTCGCACTTTTGACCAATCTTAACAAGATCTAATTGGCTAATACCGAGATTAAAACCAGTGTTTAACATGATTCCAGTTAATAACTCAATTGACGCAGATGATGATAATCCAGCACCATCAGGCATGTTGCCATGGACGTAGAAATCAAAACCATGATCGAATTTAACGCCGGTCTTCGCGATTTCGTCCATCATTCCCTTAGGATAATTTGTCCAACCAGCGGCTTTGTCATATGAAAGGTCGTTGACATCAAACGTGACGATCCCAGCATCTGGAATATTAGCTGAGTACATCCGCACTGTCGTATCTGTCCGGGGTGCATAAACACCATATGTCCCGATTGTAATCGCACATGGGAAAACATGGCCCCCGTTATAATCAGTATGTTCACCGATCAAGTTGATTCGACCAGGTGAGAAAAAGACCCGTTCTGGCTTGGTATCAAAGGCTTCGGTAAACTCCTGTTTTAAGTCGCTAGTATTCATGAAAAATCCCTCCGTAAATAGTTTTACTAAAATTTTATTAGTTTGACTATAATGCTTTTTTTGATTGTTGTCAACACCCCATAAGACCTTTAGAACAAGATTTGGTAACGCTTTACAAATTTATCACGTTATCGATTCAAATTCTTCTTATCGCCCGTTGTCGTTGTCAGTAGTTGTTGTCATTTAGTTAAAATTTAACTAAAACGACATATACAAATTTAATATTTTGTTTTATGATAATTGTAAGCGTTTTTATTTATGTAACTTTGAAAGGATCTTCCTCATGCAAGCTAATCTTCAATGGTTAGATGACCCAGAAGTCTTCCGGGTCAACCAATTACCCGCACATAGTGATCACCATTATTATCACGACACAGCAGAATTCAAAACGGGTAGTCGCTTCATCAAGAGTCTCAATGGCGCTTGGCGTTTTAACTTCGCCAAGACACCGGCTGAACGCCCAGTTGATTTTTATCAACCCGATTTCGATGCAACCGACTTTGATACGATTCAAGTTCCCGGTCATATTGAACTAGCCGGCTATGGTCAAATTCAATACATTAACACGCTATACCCATGGGAAGGTAAAATTTATCGTCGCCCACCGTATACCCTCAATCAAGATCAATTAACACCAGGCCTATTCAGCGACGCTGCGGACAACACCGTCGGCTCGTACCTCAAAACCTTTGATCTCGACGATGCTTTTAAAGGACAACGTATTATCATTCAGTTCCAAGGGGTAGAAGAAGCCCTGTACGTCTGGTTAAATGGCCATTTTATTGGCTACGCTGAAGATAGTTTCACCCCTTCAGAATTTGATTTGACGCCGTATATTCAGGACCAAGGTAATGTTTTAGCGGTTCGGGTCTACAAACGCAGTACTGCTGCCTTTATTGAAGACCAAGATATGTTCCGTTTCTCTGGTATTTTCCGTGACGTCAATATACTGGCGGAGCCTGCTAGCCATATTACTGATTTAGACATCCGACCAGTTCCAAATGCCAATCTCAAAAGCGGTGAGCTCAACATCACTACTAAAGTAACCGGCGAACCAGCCACTTTAGCGCTGACCGTTAAAGACCATGACGGGCGAGTACTGACGAGTCAAACGCAAACCGGTAGTGGCAGTGTAACCTTTGATACCATGTTATTCGACCAACTGCACTTGTGGTCACCACAAACGCCGTATCTCTATCAATTGACAATTGAAGTTTACGATGCTGATCACCAACTCTTGGAAGTCGTCCCATATCAGTTTGGGTTCCGGACGGTCGAGCTGCGCGATGACAAAGTCATTTACGTCAACAATAAACGGTTGGTGATCAACGGGGTTAACCGGCACGAATGGAACGCCCACACCGGTCGCGTTATCAGTATGGCTGATATGCGCGCTGATATCCAAACCATGTTAGCTAACAATATCAATGCCGATCGGACCTGCCATTATCCTGATCAATTACCTTGGTATCAATTATGTGACGAGGCCGGTATCTACCTAATGGCCGAAAACAACCTCGAATCGCACGGGTCATGGCAAAAGATGGGGGCTATCGAGCCTTCTTACAATGTTCCTGGCGATAATCCACACTGGTTAGCAGCGGTGATCGACCGGGCCCGTTCAAACTACGAATGGTTTAAAAACCACCCATCGATCATTTTTTGGTCACTTGGCAATGAATCGTATGCTGGCGAAGATATCGCGGCGATGCAGGCTTTTTATAAAGAACACGATGATTCACGACTCGTCCACTACGAAGGTGTTGTCCACACACCAGAATTAAAAGATCGCATTTCTGATGTTGAAAGTCGGATGTACGAAAAGCCCCAAAATATTGTAGCTTACTTGGAAGATAACCCAACCAAACCTTTCCTAGATTGTGAATATATGCATGACATGGGGAATTCTCTGGGCGGTATGCAATCATATAATGATTTGATCGACAAGTATCCGATGTATCAAGGTGGCTTTATTTGGGACTTTATTGATCAAGCCCTCTTCGTTCATGACCCAATTACCGACCAAGACGTGCTCCGGTATGGCGGTGATTTCGACGAACGCCACTCCGATTATGAATTCTCCGGTGACGGCTTAATGTTTGCCGACCGGACACCAAAACCAGCAATGCAAGAGGTGAAATATTATTATGGCTTACACAAATAATCAACTACACGTTATTTACGGCGACGGGAGTTTAGGACTACAGGGGGCTAATTTCCACTACCTCTTTAGCTACGAACGTGGCGGACTTGAATCACTCGTCGTCAACGATAAAGAGTGGCTCTATCGTACACCCACGCCCATCTTTTGGCGGGCGACAACCGATAATGATCACGGTAGCGGCTTTTCAGTCAAATCCGCACAGTGGTACGCGGCCGATAAGTTCTCAACTTGTCAAGATATCGAATTGACGGTTGACGACCAACCAGTCACACCGTTACCAATCGCGCCACTCAATAACAAATACACGGATCACGAAATCGCCACGAAAGTCTCACTGGCTTACCACTTCGTTACCACGACCGTTCCTAGTACCATCGTCACAGTGACTTATACGGTGACGGCAGACGGTCAGATCAATATCGCCACCCATTATAGCGGTCAGTCTGATTTGCCAGAGCTACCCGCATTTGGTCTGCGGTTTATCATGCCAACTACCGCGACCGGCTTCGACTATACCGGTTTGTCCGGTGAGACTTATCCTGACCGGCTGGCTGGCGCAACGCACGGACAATTCCACGTTGACAGTCTGCCAGTCACACCATACTTGGTCCCACAAGAATGCGGCATGCACATGCAAACTGAACAAGTGACAGTAACGCGATCAACAACACAAAATAACGCTGACCACGACAACACACCGTTCAGTTTGACATTTAGCCAAGCCGATGCACCATTCGCCTTCAGCTGCCTTCCCTATACCGCCGCTGAACTAGAAAACGCAACGCACATGGAAGAATTACCATTAGCACGGCGAACGGTCTTATCAATCTACGGTGCCGTTCGTGGGGTCGGTGGCATTGATAGTTGGGGAACAGACGTAGAATCCCCATATCATATCCCCGCTGATCAAGACATTGACTTCAGCTTTAATATTCATTTCTAAAAGTTATTTTGATTTCAAAAGAACGCTCCGGCGAGTTATTTGCCAGAGCGTTCTTTTAGATTAACGATGATTAAGTTTTAATATGTTTAATGGCTGAGCTTAGTCCTTAGCCTTGAAGTAATGTACCTGCGCCGTAAAGTCACTAGTTTGAACGGGAGTCGTGTAGAGTCCTAGTTGCATCAATTCATCGCCACCGTACATTTTGTTTGTGTCGGTCTCAACGTAGGTCTGCTGAGGGTCTAATCCCGCTAACTTCGTAATATGCGGTTCTGGTTGAACTGCACCTAAAATAACGAAGGTGAGCAGCAAGGCTTCTTTCTGATCCGGACTAACAAACATCCACGCCACCGTATTAGATTCAAACGGGCTCTCTAATCGATAAAAGGTCCCGTATTGAACTAACTCACGGTGCTGCTTATAGAAGGCAACCTGTCTTTTAACGGCCTGCTTGTCCGCATCACTTAGTTGGGCCGCGTCCAGTTCATAGCCCAAGGTACCACTCATTGCCACAGCACCACGCATCTTCATCGACGTCGACCGTCCTAACAATTCATCCGGGCTCGTCCCAACATGGGCGGTAATTGCAGAAATTGGATAAACGAGTGAAGTCCCATATTGAATTTTGAGCCGTTCAATCGGGTCATTATTATCTGATGGCCAACTCTGTGGCATATAATACATTAAACCAGCATCAAAGCGGCCACCACCGCCAGAGCAGCCTTCAAATAAGATCTGTGGATAGCGTTTTGTTAAACGCTCCATCAAGTCATATACACCTAAGATAAAGCGGTGGCTAGTCTCACCTTCATGAGTTGAATCGCTATGTGGCGAATAGACTTCCGTTAAATTGCGGTTCATATCCCACTTGATATAATCAATGGGCACCTTATCAAGAACTGCGGTCATTTGTTCAAAAATATTGTCGACAACATCCGGCTGGCTGAAATCAAGCACGTATTCGTTCCGCGATAACGTTCGGCCACGATCTGGTACGCCTAACACCCAATCAGGATGGGCCCGATAAAGATCGGAATCGGCTGAAATATTTTCTGGCTCGAACCAAAGTCCGAACCGCATCCCTTTATCATGGGTCCGTTTGCTAATATCCGCTAAGCCTCCTGGTAACTTGTTCCGATTAACAAACCAGTCACCTAGCGAACTATTATCATCATTTCGATGACCGAACCAACCGTCATCCAGCACAAACATTTCGATACCCAGTGGTGCTGCAGCATCCAAGATTGATTGAATCTTGTCCGCATCAAAGTCAAAGTAAGTGGCTTCCCAATTGTTGATCAAGATCGGCCGGAGATCGTGCTTGTAACGACTGCGCGCCACGCGATCACGCAATAAATCATGGTAGGTTTGCGACATACCATTAAGCCCCGTCGTCGAGTATACCATTGCAACCTCGGGCGTTTGGAAACTATCACCGGCCGCCAATCGCCAGTCGAAGTTATATTCATTGATTCCCATAGTCAAGCGTGTCTGACCAATTGGGTCCCGTTCTAAACTAATCTGGTGGTTACCTGAATAAATTAGCAATGCACCAAGGACATTGCCTTGAAATTCATTAGTATTCGGATCAGCTAGCGCCACAAAAGGATTCATATGATGAGAACTAGCACCCCGGCGACTTTCAAACTGAGTTACACCTCGATGGAGCCGTTCACGACTAAGCTGGCGCTCACGCGCATAGCTTCCAGGTAACGAAATGGCATCTAATGGTTGGGTTGGCAGGTCCATCTGCATCGAAGCCACTTTTTCTAAGTCGACAGCTTGCTCACTGTGATTAATCAACCGGGCGCTACGCGTGATAACTGGCCGATCCCGATAAATCGTGTAGGCTAATTCGAGTGTCACGCCTAATGTGGCATCTCGCAACGTCACAATCAAAGTTTGGGCTTCATCCTCATCTTCGACATAAGTTTGTGGCAAGCCCTTAAGTTCCGGCTTACCGGCTTCCATCCGGCAGTCTTGATAACGAAAATCAACTGTTCGAGCACCATTGGCCGCGCGAATAATCGCGGCGGGTTGCCGATAATCACCGGTATTATTGCCACCGTATTCCTGTGGCAAATCATCCTTGGAATAGCTTCGATCAGTCGTATTCGGTAAATTTCCTGAGAACCCCCGATCAATCCGGGGATACTGACGCTCGCCATGATAACCCCGAACCCGTGGGCCAAAGTACAAGTGGGCCAACACGTTGCCTGTCTCCACACCTAGAATATACGAGATTTGATCGTTATGCAGGTGAAAGACAAGTTGTTCTTCATCAATGTCAATTAAAGTTTGCTGCAACGTTACTGCCATAGTAAAATCTTCCCTTCGCTATTAGCTTTTTCTATTTCAGTTCACAAAAAGAGCTATTAATGGCTCGCGTCATTAATAGCTCTCCTCGTAAAGAAACTATGCTTGATCCGGTAAGCCGACATTCGATAATTGTAAGACATCTTCATCATCTTGTACGGTGGTTCCTGAATCTTTAAGATACGTAAATTCGGGCATATCTTTATAGTTTGTAATAACGACCATAACGGTATCATCCAAGCCAGCCTTTTCAATTGCTGGTTGCCAGAATTCAATTAATTCTTGCCCTTGTGTGACATGGTCGCCCTTCTCAACGTACTGAACAAATCCAGTCCCACGCATCTTAACGGTACCAATCCCAATATGAATTAGCGTTAAAATACCGGTATCAGAACGTAATCCGATTGCATGGCGAGTCGGGAAGGTTGCAACAACTTCACCATCAAATGGTGCGACAACGCGACCATCCGTTGGTTTAATGGCGAAACCTTTACCCATACTACCGTTTGCGAAGGATTCGTCAGCAACATCTTTCAAACTGATCAGTTCCCCGGCAACAGGATCTTGATAAACCGTCGTCTTGGCATCGGCTTCTGCTTCAACTTCAGCAGGAGTTTCATCGGTTTCCAAGTGAGTTGACCATGTTTTTTCAAGTTCATCAACGATTTGTGCATGCATCTTTTCATCCAACTTAACCTTCTTGAAGAAGATGAATGTCCCAATCAAAATCATAGCAGCAGGTACACCGAACATCATTAACTTGAAGATGGCAGCGCCATGGCTAGTCACATCACCAGCAGTGGCACCAGCTGTCATCCCAGCCCAAACAGCAGTTAAACCAACGACACCGTTAGAAATCGCACCGCCTAATTTATCAAGTAAAGGCCGAACGGATAAGGTTAAAGATTCGTCACGATGACCAAACTTCAACTGCCCATATTCAACAGAATCACTCAAAACCATCAAAACAACTAAGAAAATTAATGGTTGTGGAATGTAGAATAATACGGCCGCTGTTAAGATCATTGGTAATGACTGACCAGCAAAGGCAAACATGATCAGTGAAATCATCATAATAACAACTGCTAAGAAGAACACTTTACGACGACTAAACTTCTTTGCTAATGGTGGGAAGGCCAATACGGCAAAAATCCCAATAATCGCATTTAGCGAACCTAATAGTGTAAACTTCGAGGCGTCACCCAAAATATAGGTGAAGTAGTAAAGTTCTAGTGAGTTCGTAATGGCAATCCCTGCCGTGTAGATCCCATACATCAATGATAACCACATCAATTGATCGTTACGGGCTAACACTTTGAAGACTTCCTTGAAGCTAGTCTTTTCAGTGTTCTTACGCAATTCAGAATCATTTTCTTTGGTTCCAAGTGCAACAACTAAGGCAGAAATCAAAGCGATTGCGGCAATAATGATCCCAAATGCCATCCAACCACGGTTGTCACCTTGACCACTGTTAGACTTAACAGAAAACATTAAGACGATTGGCATAACGATAACCCCAACGATGTTGGCACCAATGTTAGAGCCAACCCGGGCGTATGTCGCCGTCTTTTCACGTTCTGCTGAGTCAAATGAGATTGCTGGAATCATTGACCAAAAACCAACATCTTTAAACGAATAGAAAATATCCATTGTAATGTATAAAATTGCAAAAATAATTAAATATAGAATGGGGTTTGAGGTATTTAATCCGCCTAAACTCGTGAATAAAAGTGCTAAAACGACGGAACCTATAATTCCACCAATGACAATCCATGGTTTAAAGTGGCCCCACCGAGAATTAGTATTATCAATGGCATTCCCGATCAAAGGATCAATTGCTAGTTCCACGAACCGCAAACCTGCAATAATCATGGTGATCCAAGCAATCATTTGTGTTCCTTGAGCCCCACTACTCTTATCGAACAAGTGGGAGGTCACAAACATAATAAAATAAGTTGATAAAGTGGCATAGAAGGCATCGTGCCCAAACGCCCCAAACGAATAAGCAAGTCGCGATGTTATTTTACGACCTTTACTCTGCTTTGTCTCTGCATCCATAATCTCGCCTCACATCTTCCTTGAATAATTTACAAGTTTAAATGTAATCGTTTTCAGAAGTAATGTCAATGATTTTTAGTAAAATTTGTTCAAAAGTTTTATCTATACCGCTTTTGATTAGGACCTGCTAATGCGCCTATCGACACTGATTGCCCGCTTTCCAAGGGCTTAAGCAGTATAGTACTCATTATCTTACCAATGATCATCGTTTTACTAATCACGGTATTAATCAGATGCTCGGGACTTTGTTAACTAAATTAAACATTGTTTACTCATACGTTTACAAAAAAGGCGCCAGGCAGAACTCGCCTGACACCTCAACTAGTATTAATTTAACCGTTCATATTGGTACCGAATCGTATGCGTCACTGGTGCTCCTGGACGTAACACAATATCACCAAAATCAGGATGATTGATTGCATCAGGAAGTGTCTGGGCTTCCGTCGCTAACGCATTATATTGATGCGCGTCTTCCTTATCAGCATCAAACGGATTAGCCGTGAAGATAATAAGACTATTGCGATCTGAATAAATTTTTACTTGGCGCTTATCATCAGTATCCCCAACGATAGCAATTGGTTCTGCCGCACTTGGGGCAACTTCATACGCATCGTCAAATTCAATGCCACCATTCTCAGTCTTCAGCTGGTCTAATGCCTTTTCAACTGGTTGTGCCTGGTTAAAGTCATACGCTGTGCCTTTAACTGCTAATTTCTTACCAGTTGGGACTTTTTCATCATCAAATTCCAAGTGAGCTGCACTCGTAATCTGTAATTTTTGTTGGGCCAAACTGGTCCGATCATCAGTTGTGTTCCAATAAACGTGATTAGTTGGATTAAAGAGGGTTGCTGCATCAGTATCACCGGTAAATGCAATGGATACTTGATCCTGATTATCTAATGTAAACTTGATAGCGACATCCATATTTCCCGGGTAATTATCATCACTGGCGTTGATATGCTTCTTCAAAGTCACACTGACACTATCATTGGTTTGGCTAAAAGCACCTTCAAAGTTCAGCGTGTTAAAACCATGATTCCCGCCGTGTAGCGAATGGGTTTGTTCGTTCATATCAACTTGATAGGATTGATCATCGATTTTGAACTTAGCGCCGCCAATCCGGCCAGCAACCCGACCAATTGATTGACATAGGCAGTATCCCACTCGTTGATAGTCAGTCATGTTATCAAGGCCCCAAATCAAGGGATGTTCAACGCCGTCTTCATTGACGACGAATTCTTGCCACGTCCCACCATAACTAAGGACCGAGATACGAGTTTGATGGTCATTGACCAGCGTATAACGCATTACATCTTGACCATCTAGTTGGTCAAACACCGTTTTTTTAGTTTCCAAAATCATGCACCTCCGTGTTATTTAAACCGCTTTCATTTAGAAGTATACCAGAATTTCTTGAAGTTGAGTAAAACTTTTAGTTAAAATACTAAAAGAACGATCTGGTTTCTATCCCAGATCGCCCTTCACTACTTGGAACTTGCTCGCTCAACCAGATTAGTACCCAGCTCAACCCGTTGTGTCGTTGTTCGCCCTGCTAGTCGACTGATGACCAAATTAACTGCGGTCGCCCCCATTAACTCAGTATCTACGTTAACTGCGCTTAATTCGGGATAAACGAATGTCGCCAGCGAAGTATTGTTAAAGCTAAATAGCTTCACTCGTTCTGGCACCTGGATGCCACTAGCTTGCAACGCTTTAAGCGCACCTGCCGCCATCGGATCATTTGCCACAAAAAAGGCTCCTGGTAGTTGATCTCCCAACTTACGAATGGCTTTTTGCATCATTTTAAACCCAGATTCACTAGTATAATCGCCCTTAAAAACGAACTTAGGATCAAACGCATGCCGTCGTTCCATCGCGGCCCGAAAACCTAGCATGCGTCGATCAACTACCGCTAACTGATGGTCGGTTGTCATTTCTTGACCGTGAATAAAGCCAATATGATGAAAGTTGCGTTGCCAAAAATAATCGACAACTTTTTCTGTGGCCAACCGAAAATCAGTAATGACACTATCAAAACCAGCATCAAACTGATCATCATCTACGAATACTAAGTTGTCAGTTACTGATGCCAAGTCCTTGACTTGTGGCTCGCTGAACTTTCCAACTGCAATCACTGCATCTACGTCTGGTCCCAATTCTTGTAAATTATTTTGGAAGATCCGAGTCACTTCAAACTGATTATCTTGTCCACGACGTTCAATCCCCATCCGGACTGACATATAATACAAATCATCTTGTTCCTTAGATTCCGAATACCATTGAACAATAGCAAGTCGCTTACGCGCCGTCGTGACAGTATGCCGTTTATTTTTTGAATACTGTAATGCTTCTGCTGCATCTAGAATTCGTTGGCGCGTTGTATCACTAACAGACAATGACTGATCTTTGTTTAACACGCGCGATACCGTTGCCAATGATACGCCAACTTTATTTGCAATATCTTTTAGCGTCGCCGCCATGAATTGGCCCCCTTAAATTCAAACTAATTCTTACTACCATCTAAAGTCGCTATCGCATGATTTATTTGCAAATTATTTTAATTTTCAAGTATTGCGCCGAACTTCAACGCATAATCGTGATAACTATCATGTAAAACTTTATCATTAATTGTGAAAATTGGCGAATTTAAACACTAATTTATTTAGTAAAGGCCCCCCTGTGCGTGCAAATCTGCAAAATTATGTTATTATTAACTTAACTATTAGGTACAGAAAGGCCATATCCTCGGATATGGCCCTTTCTTTTGCGGCTCTATAACATTGACTATAGCGAATTGTGCAAACGCTATGATCGACCAGCATTCCAATCAATTGCCGGTTGTTCGGTAAGAATCTGTTCAATCGTTGCTAATTCTGATTCACTAAATTTCAACTTTTCCAATGCAGCAACGTTATTAACCACCTGCTCTGGCCGGCTAGCACCAATCAAGACACTTGCTAAGGCTGGCTGACGTAGGTTCCAAGCCAAAGCCATTTGAGCTAAGCTTTGCTCCCGTTGTTGCGCGACTTCATTTAAGCGCTTTACCGTAGCTAGTGTCTGTTCTACCTGGACTGGACTCAAAAATGGAATTGTTTGCTTATTGGCCCGTGAATCTGTCGTGATTCCGTGCAGATACTTGTCCGTCAATAACCCCTGTGATAGTGAGCTAAAGCCAACCGCCGCCTTATGAGTTGCTTGTAGAACGGGGAACAAGTCCTGTTCCACCTGTCGATTAAACATATTATAGCGTGGTTGGTGAATAATGTATGGGGTTCCTAATGATTCAAATATCTTGGTCATAGCAGCCGTCTGCTTGCCATTATAATTTGAAATGCCTACATACAGTGTCTTACCCTGCCGTACTAGCTGATCAAGCGCAGTGGCCGTCTCCTCCATTGGTGTTTCAGGATCAGGACGGTGACTATAAAAAATATCAAAGTAGTCTAAACCAGTTCGCTGCAGACTCTGATCAGCACTGGCAATAATACTTTTTCGTGACCCCCAATTGCCGTATGGTCCCGGCCACATCACATAGCCCGCTTTACTAGCAATGACCATTTCGTCACGGTATGGCCGCATATCGGTAGCCATAATACGACCAAAATTAGTTTCTGCACTGCCGGGCTCCGGGCCATAGTTATTGGCTAAGTCGTAGTAGGTAATTCCCAAATCAAAAGCTTGATGAATGATTGCCTTTTGATTAGCGATCGGATCAACGCTTCCAAAATTATTCCAAAGACCTAGCCCGATTGCTGACAGCTTCAAACCACTATTGCCTACTCGATTATAAATCATATGGTCATAGCGCTTCTGGCTTGCTTGATACATATTAAACACCCTCTCGTTATTCGTTCCTAGCTAAAGTTACCGCTTTCATTAGTAAAAAGCAACGCCTGGTTTTACCATGCTACCTCCGCTAAGATTATTGAGACATCGAACACTCTCACTTGATAATTTATATATATCAATTACAATATATTATGAGAATATAAACGTAAAGGAGTACTTATTATGGACCCTAAATTTATTGAAGTGATCAAAGACACGACCCCCGCAACCATCGTCACGGTCAACGCCGCACCAGCACACGTCGTCAACACCTGGAGTCATTATATGCAGCTTATTGATGATCATACCCTATTGATCCCATCGGCTGGCATGCACTCAATTGAGGCCGATTTTGCTACCGACAACCACATTACAATTGCTGTCGGTAGTTACAAGATTCCCGGCACAACTGGTACTGGCTGTGGTTTCCACATTCATGGTACCGGCAAGTTTGAAACTAGTGGCGCTTATTTCGATCAAATGCATACTAAGTTTGATTGGATTCGCGCGACCCTGGTTGTCACAATCGACGATGTGGAACAAAAGATTTAACAACTAAAATCTAGACTAAAAGAACGTACACGAGTTGTGTACGTTCTTTTAGTCTAGACAGTAGTTAATTCGTCACTGTCTTCTTAGATGCTAATTCAAGCCCCTCTAAAAAGTGCCCAAAGCACTGCTTCAAGAAGTGTTCACTACCGTCATCATTCAGATGATCGTTCTCATCAAACTTATTGCCGGCTTGAGGTAACATGAACTCGTTACCAGGCATAACTTTGGCATCCACACCGGGTGAGTCCAAAATCTGTCGTAAGTTCATCTGAGCACGTACCGTACCTTGAATACCTAACGAAGTCCCAACAATCATCACTGGTTTGTCTTTGAATGGATGTTCTGCACAGGACAGCCATTCAATGGCACTCTTCAAGGCAGCTGGAATCGAATGATCATATTCTGGCACGCCAAAGACGACACCATCAGCGGCTTCAATCTTAGCGGCTAACGCTTTTACACTTGCCGGTTCCCGATCCATATCATCTTCATTGAATAGCGGTAAATCTTTAATTTCACAAATTTCAAAATTAACTTGCGTTTCAAATAATTCTTTCATGGCATACAACAACTTACGGTTATATGATTTTGAAGCGTTAGTCCCCACAATGGCCACAATATTGGCTTCGTCATCGCCCGCGGTTGCCTGCCGCTGAGCGTTTTCGCTAGCCGCGGCGCCGGCAACGTAACCCGACGAAATCCCCCAAGTATTCATCATACTTGGCATTGAATCATGTCCGTTAGCGCCGCCGATGATTTCCCCCGCACCAAAGTAATTAGCTACCGGTGCATTTTTAGTCGTTACCAATTGCAAGTTATCAGCATCAACACTATAGCCACCTAAAGTCGTCGCAAAGCGATCACGTTGTTCAATGATGTAGAATGTTTCACCTTCAAATTGGTGCAAGTACTTCGGATCACGACCGAAATCATGATCGTGACCATCTTGAACATAGCCTTGATAATTTTTGACCGTTTGGACTAATTCATCAACCACAATTCCGGCCTGCTCAGCAGCACTTTCCAAAGAACCCTTAACAAATACTGGCCGTTTACCCTTATTCTCAAAGAAGCTCTTAATTTCTTCTGGTGTGAAATCATGCAGGATCAGTAGGTCGTAAACTTTCTTCCAAGTCCGTTCATCCATTACTAGGTAAGCAACTTTATCCGCTTGTTTAAGGATGGCATTCCGAAAAGTCGTATAAACATTTGATTCGTTAACGATTCGATCACCCTTAGAGTTAACGTAAATTGCACCCATATCAGTTGCTTGTTTCGACGCGTACGTGGTCAATTTAGCAACGCCTGGTTCCACTTCAACACCATGTGGATACAGCTTGTACCAACCTAAATCGTGCGTTTGCAAATCCAAATCACCATTAAATTGATAGGCATCCCCAGTGGAAGTCATTGGGCCATAATAATCAATGCCTTCGCTTTCAGTACCACGCATCTTTTGGTTAGCGCCATGACCACCTGCAGCAAGCACAACTGAACGTGCCTTGATGTTGACTGTTTGGTCCTTTTGAGCAGCAATCACACCGCGTAACTTTTTATCGTTGTCCAACATAAGCTTCTCGACTCGAGTATCCAACATAATTTGACCACCCGCAGCAGCAAACGCCTTCGAAACTTTTTGAATGAATTCATAGCTACTTGCTGAAGGTAGTTCAATCTGACGGTTAATCGAATGTTCTGGCGTTTGCGTCTGTGCTTTTTGATAATGTAAATCTGCAAACTTACTAATAAAATCAATGGCTGGACCAATGTTATGCACCATTAGGTCGGTCAAAGCTGGATAGTTCGTCTCCAAGCTTTCACGAGCAACATCTTGTGCCAACATTTCTGGCGTATCATGATTATTATCAAAAATTTGCGCAGCAACATCAGACCCGGTACCAACAACGTTAGAACCATTCAGAATCGTCGCACCACCAAGATAGCCGTTCTTTTCAACTAAGATAACCTTCTGACCCATTGTCAACGCTCGACAGCCAGCGACTAAGCCCGCTTCTCCGCCACCAATAATGAGCACGTCGGTCCGCAAGTTTTGCGTCTTGGGGGCTTTTTTCTTAGGAACTGGCTGCACATCAACACCAGCATCGGTTACAGCCTTATCTGCCGACTTAAGTAACGCTTGGGTCATCACCGTTGCACCACTAATTGTGTCAACATTGAATGATTGTTCCGTAATGATATTTTGTTTCAATTTATCAATGACTTGGTTAAAGATCCCCGACGTTTCGGAATGCTTTAATATTTTCAAATCCTCAATCTTATTATCTTGCACGTCAACTTCATAATTGATAATACCGTTGTGGCCCATTGCTTGGCCGGTAATTTGTTTTTTACTCAATAGTAAACACTCCTTTGCGTCGCGGCGTTAAGCCACTGGTAACTGTTACCTGTTGTTCATGATCAATAAAAATTGCTTCCGTATGTGGCAACTGTTCGATTAGTTGACAACCACGGTTTGGCCCTTCAAAGTAGGCCACCGTTGATAACACTTCAGCTAATTCTGACCGTTCAGTTATAATCGACACCTGATCAACTTGATTTTCAACCGGATAACCAGTTCGCGGATCAAGGATATGGTGGTAGCGGTGATTGCCAATTTTAAAATATCGTTCGAAGATACCTGACGTCACTACCGTTCTAGCAGGCGTTTCAACCTGTAGCGCTGGATAGCCACGTGGCGCTTCGGGTGCTTGAATTCCAACTTGCCAACGCCGATTATCGGTTAGCGGATTGGCCCCTAATAGCTTAACGTTACCACCAAGATTAACAATAGCGCTGGTAATGCCAGCCTGCTGTAACTGCTTAACGACCTGATCGGCAAAATACCCCTTGGCAATCGCACCAAGATCTAATTGCATGCCAGATTGACGCAAGTAGATACTCGATTGGGCTTCATCTAGGATAACTTCGTGCGTATCTAATAAGGCTAATCGTTGGCTAATTCCCTTGGCCGCTGGTACTTGATGCCCACCAAAACCAATCTTCCAAAGTTTAACCAACGGTCCAATTAGCACATTAAAACTATCCGCATATTGCTTTGTGTACTTAATAGCATCCGACACTAGTTGAAAGCATTCAGTGCTAACCAAAACTGGATGAATACCGGCATATTGATTGATCGCAGCTAATTCTGAATCGGCACGATTGACAGAAAAGACACCATCCATCCGCTGCAAGTAATCATAGACCGCTTCGACCGCTAACTGATTCGGCTCAAATAATGTCAGCGAGATGACGGTTCCCATCATCGTAAATTGTGAAACATACTTTTTTTGTGTCCCAATCATCACTCTGACCTCACGATTTCTTTCAGTTATGCTTTAATTTAACTTCAGATCTTCCAATTCCGGCCGTAAATTTTCAAGTGCAATTTGCCCAGGTGCCGAAGCCGCCCCGACCGTTGCAAATGATAAACAAGAGCCGAACACTTCACCAGCAAGCCGTGACACTTTTCCTAAGTCACCCATCGACATTGTGATTACTGGCTGTGGTAGTGTTTGGCGTGCAATATTAGTCGCTGTCAGTAATGTTAAGACATCCTCCACCGATTGTGGCATCACAGCCATCTTAGCAACGTCAGCACCATAATCGACCATACTAGTAAGGCGCTTAACGATCTCAGCAACCGCCGGCGTTTTATCAAAATCATGATTACTCATGATCACAACTACTTGATGCTCATGAGCTGCTGCAACAATTTGTTTAACAGCTTGTTCGTCATGGTAACGCTCAACATCTAAGGCATCCGTGAACCCACCATCTAAGACCGTCTCACACAGTTTAAAATACTCAGTATCTGATAGTGCTAATTCGCCGCCTTCACCTTTAGTTCGGAAAGTAGTTAATAAGGCAATATCACCTAAAGCCTGACGAAGTTGCTGACCGGCCGATTTCAACTTTTCTGGATTAATTACATCCTTGAAAAAATCAATTCGCCATTCAACGACATCTGGCTGTGCAGCTAAAATCGGTGTCGTCGCTGCTAAAATATCATTAATCGTCGTTCCTGTGATAGGCACTGCCAACTTAGGTCGACCACTACCAAGTTCAATATTTCGTAGCTTTATCGCTGGTTGCATCTTAACTTGCCTCCTGTCATCAATTATTTATCCTGATCATCACTAAACAGAATCTGATGAATGTAATCAACTGGCATGTCTTCGCCAGTCCACAGCTTAAAGGCTGCTGCACCTTGTTCAAGCATCATACCTAAACCATTGTAAACATGCTTCAATCCTGCTTGACGAGCTACCTTCATTAATTTAGTCGTTCGTGGTGCATATACTGTATCAAACACAATTTGGTCTGAGCTGAACCAACTAGGATCGTCCACAAGCGTCTTATCTTCAAGTGGTTTCATTCCAACACCTGTCGAATCAGTATAGATATAAGAGCTTTGGATTTCCCGTTTGAAATCATCACGATCTTCTAATGAGTGTAAAGTGGCGTGACAGTCGGTCTGCTCATTAATTAGTTTAACGTTCCGTTCGGCATTTGCCCATGTTGCATCGTGCATATTAAAAATAGATATTTCTTTGACACCATCCAATGCAGCCTGCACTGCGATCGCAGTCCCGGCACCACCAGCACCAGCTAGCGTCATTTTATGTTCGCGAATATCCAAGCCTTCATCCGCGAGCGCTTTCATAAATCCGATGCCATCAGTCGTATAACCTGTTAAAACACCATCATCATTAACAATTGTATTAACCGCACCCACCATTTTAGCTGCTGGATCAAGCTTATCAAGCAATGGAATCACTTTTTGCTTGTTTGGCATTGAAATATTGGAGCCACGCATATCAAGTGTTCTGATTGACTCAATTGCACTTGGCAGCGTTTCATTCGTCACTTCAAATGCTAAGTAAGCGTAATTTAGTCCTAATTTAGCAAAAGCATTGTTATGCATAGTTGGGGACATTGAATGACGAATTGGATACGCCATTAAACCAATCAGTAAAGTATGCCCATCAATTCGTTCTGCCATGAAAAACCACTCCTAAATATTATTTTTATCTGTTTGTTACTCAATTCACTTGTTATGTTAGCAAATTAGTTTAATATAATAAATATGGATGAGTTGTTTAAATCATCAAAGTTATCTATGAGTAAAGGAGCATTCCTCATGAATTTAAGACATTTAGTTTTTTTCAAAGAGCTAGCTCGAACACAACATATGGCAAAGGCTGCCGAAAACTTAGGTATCTCACAGCCTTCGTTGAGTTATGCCATCAAAAAACTCGAACACGAATTGGGTGTTCCACTTTTTGAAGCAGATGGCCGTAATATCAAGTTAACATCAATTGGCGGTGTTTATTTGAAATACGTCACTGCTACTTTAAATGATTTATCACAAGGCAACGAACTCGTCAAACAACTTATGGATCCAGATACCGGTCATGTTAAATTAGGATTTACCTACACCCTTGGACAGCAACTAGTTCCTGAGTTACTGTCCCATTTCAAAAATCAAAGCGAAAATCAAGCAATTACTTTTGAGCTTGGTCAAGGAAACTCCGGTGTGCTCCTGCAAGCACTAGCCGATGAAAAATACGACATCGTTCTAGCCTCTAACGTCGATAGACTGGGTGAGCAGCTAACTGCCCATCTCTTTGACTTTATCCCACTAGTTCAACAAGAAATTGTTGCAGTTGTTCCAAATGATCATCCCGCGGTACAAAAAAATCCGCTACACGTTGAAGACCTAGCACCTTATCCAATGATCTTATTTTCACAGAATAGCGGCTTGCGACCATTAATCGACCAAATCCTATCAGCAGCCCACGTTCAGCCCAAGGTAGCTTATGAAGTAGAAGAAGATCATACTATGGCTGGGTTTGTTCGTTACAATATGGGTGTTGCGCTAATGCCCTACTTACCACTTTTAAATCCCGAGCGTGTTCAAATCAAACACTTAGCTGATCAGCCATTACAACATCAAATTTACTTAGTCGTTCGTCGCAGTGGTTTTATTACACCTGCCGTCCACCGTTTCCAAGAGTTTATTCGCAGTTATTGTTGGCAACATTACACTAATCAAGAACGATCAATCTAAAAATTGCGCCTTTATTGAAGGCGCAATTTTTAATTAACTTTCAACACCGGAAGCAGCCGACGTACGTGTTGACCGACCACCATGTTTCACAATCAATGCTAAACCAACCCCAATTAACGTAATCACAATGTTCATTAGAATTATCATCCGTGGCGCATCAGCACCGGTAACTTTTGTCAAGTATGCCGCAGCTGATAATACAGCATAATTAGCCACGCTTGAGGCAATCATTACAAGGGATGTCGCTAGACCTTTACTATCTGGAAAGAAACCAATGGTCGTAGAGGTCGCCAATTGTAGTACCCCACCAGCAGCAGCGTAACCAATAACAAAACTACCAATATAGAGAATGACTGGATTATTAATGAAATAACATAACATTAACATGACGATTGAAATACTTGGATATAGTACTAATACGGTCGTCTCTTTCAGCCCCATATGGATAAACTGAGCAGTTAATAAGACCGCTACCGTTGCACCAACCGCATAAAATGATTGCAGGATACTGGGGTCTTTGATTCCGTAACTAGCTCCTAGCTCTTGATTGCAATTCAACCAAATCATAAACGTCGCTGAACTAGTAAAACCAATTAAAATTGATGCAATCGCAGCTGGTGTGAAACGATGCTTCGGTTTGTCAGTAGTCGTTTTAGCCTCAGCAGTTGCTTTATCTTGCTTAGGAAATGGTAAAACCAGAACTAAGATTGCATCAGCAATCATTAAAATTCCACACCCGATAAAAATGACTCGATATGACATTTGAGCACTAGCAACCAAACCAATAACGAACGGCAATACAAACTGAGCAACCGTTATGGCAAACTTTGTAAATAGATTTGCAATTGAGGCCGATTTAGGAAAGATTTCCATCACACTTGGTGACACACAGGTATCCAAGAACGAATTAGCAATCCCGTTAATAATACCAATAGCATACGCCCACCACATGCTGTGAACTGTGATCATCCCAAAAAAGAATACGGCGTACAACGCAATTCCAATGAAACCACTGATACGACGCCCAATCCTATCAGAGACTGGACCAGCAAATGGGTAAGCAATCAGCCGTCCCAGACCATAGGCAGCAATGACAGAAACTACCATACTAACATCAATGGTTCCGTTAGCCAGCGTGGATGCGCCCCACGCCTTTGCAAACTCAGTTTTATACTGTCCCATTATTGAAGAGGCAATTCCTAAAATAAAGTAAGCAAAGTACAATGCCAATGCTGTTACATAATATTTACGGTTTGAATTTGTGTTACTTGTCATCTTAACGTCCCCCATCATCTGAGAAGAACCGTTGCGTTACTTCTTCAACGGGCATTTCTTGGCCTGTGTACAATTTGAACGCTGCGGCACCTTGCCAAACCAGCATCCCCTTACCGCCAATTGTTTTGCTTCCATGTTCAGCTGCATCTGCTAACATTTTTGTGGTAACAGGATTATAAACAGTATCTGTCACAACTAAATCAGAACGAAAAACGGTCATATCCTTAATATTAGTTTGTTCAACATTCGGTGCCATACCGGCCTTGGTTGCGTTAGCCAAAATATCACTTTGTGCAATTGCTTGTGTCAAGACTTCCTGGTCATTAATATCGCCTACAGTAACTTGGCATGCGGGAACTTTATCCATGATCTTTTGAGCCGTTAACTCAGCATTTTGATAAAACGAGTCCTTAGGATTAAAGATATGAATCGCCTGAGCGCCATCTAGTGCCATTTGAACGGCAATTGCTGTAGCAGCACCACCAGCACCTAACACCGTAAGGCGCTTTCCCTGTGGGTCAACACCATGCTGGCGTAGATTTTCAACATAGCCCGCACCGTCCGTATTATGACCAACTAACACGCCATCATTATTGACAATCGTATTCACAGCACCGATTAATTCTGCAGCTGGTGACAATTCATCAACTAATTCTGCAGCAACCTTTTTACAAGGCATCGTTACGTTAGCACCACGCATATTTAAAACGCGCATTTTAGTTAACGCACTGGCCATTTCATCAGCCTGAATGTCAAAAGCCAGGTATGCATCATTAATACCTGCCTTTTCAAAACTGTAGTTATACATTGCTGGTGAGCCTGAATGGCCAACCGGCGAGCCGAAAAGGCCTAGCATAGTTGTGTGTCCATCAATTCGTGCTTCCATCTTTTTATTGCCCCTTTCTAATGCTGCTTAGCTGCTTGACGTGCCTCGTAGGCTTGATATTCGGCCGTTGGCATAGCCTTACCTGTAAAGAGTGTGTATGCTGCATCACCTTGCCACAATAACATGCCTTTCCCCGGCGCTACCGTGCATCCTAATGCCTCGGCGTCTTCAATTAACTTGGTCTTTAGGGGGTTGTAAACAGTATCCGCAACAACCAAGTCTGAACGTAAATAGCTTGGATCGACTAATGATTGACCGTCCAGCGGCTTCATACCAACAATAGTAGCGTTAACCAGAATATCAGCCTTCTCAATCTCAGCTTTTAACTTGTCTTGGTCTTCTAGATGATAGACGTTAACGTCGACTTCTGGCTTTGCTTCCTTAATCTTCTTTTGAGTGTTTTCGGCATTCGCATAAAAGTCGTCCTCACGGTTAAAAATAGCCAATGATTTAGCACCATCTAATGCACATTGAACTTGTAGCGCCGTAGCAGCACCACCAGCACCAATCACGACTAGCTTTTTACCAGCAATATCTACACCGTTCTCTTTCAGATTGCGTACAAAACCAATGCCATCCGTAATATGACCTGTCAACTTACCATTATCGTTAACAATGACATTAATAGCCCCCACAATCTTTGCGGCCGGTGACAACTCATCAACAAGTGTTGCGGCAACGCCCTTACATGGCATCGTTACGTTGCTACCGCGAACCTTAAATAATCGTAATGCATCAATCGCTTCTGGCATTTGTGCTTTTTTAACATCAAAAGCTAAATATGCATAGTCTAATCCTTGCTCTTGAAAGCTAAAGTTATACATTGCCGGTGAACCTGAATGACCTACTGGAGAACCGAGTAAGGTAAATAAACCAGTGGTACCTGAAATTCGTTTTTCCATAATTGTTATCTCCTCTTAATTAATAAAGAAAGAGACCGAGACAGTCGTCCCAGTCTCATCCACGAGTTCATGTAACTGAATTAATTTCTATTTTTTCGCTGGTTGATGATGATCAATCGCGTATTGACGACGACCACCTGGCTTTGGAATCATGTCAGAAATCATCATATTCAAACCACCATCAACGGTCACTTCACCACCATTAGTGTAGTCAGAACGGTCACTAGCCATGAATAAGACCGTATTAGCAATATCATCCAAAGTCCCAATGCGGCGACTAGCCACTAACCGCTCACGGCCCTCTTCAACTTTAGGATCACTGTAAAAGTTCTCAGATAACGGCGTCTTAACCAGACAAGGTAAGACACAGTTACTCCGAACACCATACTGTCCCCATTCAGCAGCCATTTGCTTAGACATCATATTAACCGCTGCTTTAGTTGTACTATAGGCCCCACTATATGTTTCAGGATAACGTGACGCTACGGTTGAGATGTGTACCATCGCACCATGTTTCTGTTGAATCATGACGCGACCAAACCGTTGTGACATTAAGAAGTAACCCGTTAAGTTAACATTCAAGGCAGCTTGCCATTCATCCAAACGCAAGTCTTCAAGTGGTGAGAAGCGTAAAATAGCAGCCGTATTAACTAGCACATCGACTTCACCAAACTTATCAGTCACGGCCTTAACAGCAGCATCAACTTCCTCTTCGTTAGTCGTATTGCACTTAACGGCCAACGTTTCAACGCCATACTTTTCTGTCAATTTCTTTGCGTACGCTTCGGTTTTATCCGCAATCATATCAATCAAGACAATTTTGGCACCCTGCTTAGCAAACTCTTCACAGAACTTGGTACCCATACCACCAACAGCACCCGTAATTGCAACAACTTTATCCGTTAATCCTAACCAATTATTATTCATTAATAATCACTCCTTATAATCAAATATCTAAGCTTGAACTGGGGCTTTTAAAATTTCAGGCCACGCTTCCTTTAAAACAGACACAGTCTGCTTATAGGTGTAATCCGCAACATAATCAATACCCTTAGCCATGTATTGATCAGAGATTACTTCGACACCAATCACCTTAGGATCAACACCTGCATCTTTTATCATCTTGACAAACCCAGCGGTATCCAAATCACCAGCACCTGGAGCCAACCGATCATGCATTGATTCATCCCGTAAGATAGAATCAGCATATGGCCGAGTATATGCATCATCAATTTGAATTGAAATAACCCGCTTTGCTTGTTCCTCGGTCAACAAGTCATATGGTTGGTTGGCTCGTACCCAATGCCACATATCTAGTAACATATATACATTGTCACAGTTGGCTTTTTGCATAATCTTCCAAGTCTTGTCCAAGTTAGGTAAGCCACTGTAAGGCATTGGTTCCAATGCAATAATTAAATCACCCGCCCGGGCTGCTAATTCTTGTAACTTCTTTGCTGTATAGTCAATATCATAATCTTCCATCAATCCGGTATTAATATGCTTTACACCAAATAATTCACACATATGGAAGCAAGCCTGTTCCTTATATTTTTGTTCGTATGTGCGCGTTGCTTCACACCACTGAACAATATATTCGACTTCGGTGCAACGAATATTATACTTATCCAAAATAGCGAGAATATCATCGTCCGTTAAACCTTCGTTCAAGGCATCCACGTAAGTTTCAGCGCGTAACCCAATGCCATCGTAACCAGCAGCACTAGCCGCTTTGCAACGATCTTCAAATGTACATTGATCACCAAGTGTCCAGGAACTAATTGTAATTGGATGTGATTTTGTCATAATAATTTCCTCCAAATAGTGGATTCGACACATGCATGTTTTGTGATTCACATAATTTATTTTACAAGTTAAATGTAATCGCTATCACTCGACTCGTCCAATTGCTTTTAGTTGGGGCTATCCATAGCCAAAAGTTATTAATTCTGTTATATTAACCGTAGTTGTTAACTTTTGAGTATCAATCGTTACCCGTCAGAATGAACTTCGGGAGGTTATTTCTATCATGAATTTGGATCATTTACGATACTTCGTCGCATTATCAAGAACTGAAAACTATACACAAACTGCCAAGCTGTTACATATTACACAACCAAGTTTAACTAAAGCCATACACTCCTTAGAAGCAGAATTGAACATTGATCTCTTTCAAAAAGCCGGACGTAGTGTTACTTTAACTCCTGCTGGTAAGGTTTTCGCTAGTGATGTCGAATCCGCACTCCTACTACTCGACAAAAGTGTGACTAATATTAAACGTTTTGATCAACAAAAAGCCCCCATTCGTATTGCCGCACTCCGAACACTAAGTATTAAGTGGTTGCCAGATATTGCCCAGCGTTTTCTTCAACTAAGCCCCCATGCCGCTGTCCAATTTCAATTCAACACTGATACTGGCCTGTCCCCAGATATTCTGAACGGTTTACGTAACAACAAATATGATGTTGCTTTTTGCTCAAAGATGGATCACTTTAGCGATATCGAGTTTTTTCCCGTCGCTGAACAAACTATGGTTTGCATCACACCAACTACACACCCACTGGCAAACCGCTCCAGTATCAATTTGGCAGAAACATTAGCCTATCCCCAAATCACTTTTTCGCAACGCAGTGGACTTCATCCAATTATGCAAAAACTATTTAACGACTGTGGCGGTCAACCCATTAGTGCATATGCCGTAGAAGAAGATCAGGCCATCGCCGGTTTAGTGGCCAGCGGTTTTGGAATTGCCGTTGTACCTAATATGTCTATTCTTCAAACCATGCCAGTCAAGATTATTCCATTGTCATTTCCAACATGGCAACGAATTTTGTACATGGGTACCCTTAAGCACCGTACACCTCAACCCGCTGTTGAAGAGTTCATCACCTTCGTTCGTGATCAAAGCAAAACACTCTCTGTTAACAATATTTAACTCTGAACCAATAAAATCGCATTCGATTAATAGCTTCTAGCTATCGATTGAATGCGATTTTGTTATTAGACACTTCTCGAGACCGTGTTAAAATTTGAAGTGAATCAACGATTGTGAATTTAGTATCAATTAAAAATATTAATAATTATAAACCGTTTACTTGATTGATTTTTCAACATTTATATTGGATATTAAAAATGCCATTTTTGTTGCTTATAACGTTTAAAAATGCACACTTTGTGAAAATAAGAATTGGTGGGTGATACTATGGAACTTAAAGAAAAGCAGGATATAACCATGAAACATAAGACATATTTACCATTAGCTGCCGGAATTTACTTAAATTATGCTATTTTAGGAATGGCTACTATTATTGTGTCTCAATACGGGACTCAATTCCAAGCACTATGGCACACTGATGTTAAAGGGCTCTCAACTGTCATTGCAATGATTGGAATTGGCCGCTTATTGACAATTCTCATTGCGGGTTATCTTTCTGATCGCTTGGGGCGTAAGGGAACTATGTTAATCGGTATGGTTGCACAAATTCTATTTCTTATGGGCCTGTTCTTTAGTACTAATCTCATCAGTGCTTGCATCGCTGCACTCTTTATGGGCGCAACCAATTCCTTTGGTGATACAGCTAGTTATCCAGCACTGACAGATGCTTTCCAAGAGCAAGCTGCTAGCATGAATTCGTTAGTAAAAGCGGCCATGTCTCTTGCACAATTCGTCCTGCCGTTCATTGTTGCTGCTCAGCCAAACGCTCAAATCACACTAGTCGTCATGGTAGTTGTGATGGTTTTAGATATCATCTTAATTGGACTTGCCAGCTTCGCACCACAAACATTAACTCAAAAACACACTAAAATTAGCGACGAGCCTAAAACAACCATTAATCCTAGTGGCAATCAGCCTTCGATGTTAATTGATGGTAGTTTGCTAATAATTGTTGGTTTTACACTTTCATTTACGTTTTACATTTTCTCTCAATACGCACCAAACTTCGGTAGTAGCGTCTTAAAGTTGGGGCTAAACAGCTCTAAATCACTAATTTCATGGTATGCAATGGCCTCACTAGTATCCGTTTTTATTACCTCCTCATTAGTAACTCGCATTAAGCCAATCAAGTTGATCTTTGCTTACACTCTGATTTCGTTCCTAGCATTACTCCAAATGGTGGTTATCCCTAGTGCTGACGGTGCTCGGTTAACTGCCATTGCAATTGGCTTCTTCGCAGCCGGAGGTATTTGGCAATTAGGATTAACTTTACTAAGCCAATACTTTCCAGCTGAGAAAGGTAAGGTGACTGGCTACTATAGTTTTGCTACTGCACTGACATTCTTTGTAGGTCCATTAGTCTCTAGCTTCATCATTGATGACACAGCTGTCAGTGTTCTACATGTTTTCGAAATCGATACTGGCGTGACGCTGCTCAGTCTTGTAATCGTTATCATTTTAATGATTCGAAATCGCAAGTTTTCTATGTAAAACAGCACAAAAATTAGTAAAATGGCTATAGTTTGAGGAACTTGATTGCTCAATCTGTAGCCATTTTACTATTCAATAATATCGTTAATCTCATAGTGCCAACTTCACACCTGACAAACCACTCACCGACTAACACTTACCAAGATTTGAACCACCACCATCAAAGTCGCCAAAATATCCAACACCCAGCTGCTCCACACATAGTAGTTCTCCATTGGCCGATATTTTTGGCGGGTTACCTTGAGATTTTTTTCATATAACCGGTTGAAGAAGATAAATAGCCAGATAAAGAACCACAGAATCAGGCAAAAGACGGGATAAATGAAGATATTGCTCTTGATTCCCCACGGCGTCAGACTGGTGACAGCGGTTGGCACGTAGACACGATTAGGTAGCAGTGGATATGCGATAATTGCCAATAATAGCGGTAATAACGCTAATCCCGTCTGCCGCCACAAATTATAGTGGCCGTGCTCATCTTTAACATTAAACATTGCGCCAACCTCCCTTAATTAACCAGTGCATCGCAAATGGTAATTGATGATTCCAGAGCCGCCAATCATGGTGACCCGGTTGTAACTGCCATTCAAACTGGTCTTTAAACACAGCCGCCAACTCTGGCTTGAAGGCTTCATCCATTGACCGTAACATATCTTGATCACCCGTCGCCATTAGAACACGTAACGTCCCCCAGTTTGTCGGTTGCTGTACCAAGTAAGACAAATCCGCTGGCGTCCCTTGCATCTGTGCTGGTGAGAAAGCCAGCTCAAGGTCTGGCATAATTGCCGATTGTTCCACGTGAAACCTTTTGAGATCCGTCACCGGTGATAGTGCCGCGACAGCCGCAAACCGCTGCGGATAGGTAAAGGCATAACGTAATGCCCCATAGCCACCCATGGAGTTCCCCAACAAATAATTGTCTTCCGGTCGTGCCGACAACGGGAAGATATAACGCATTCGTGTTGGTAACTCGTGGGTCAAGTAATCCCAATAGCGTGGACCATGGACCATATTCGTATAAAATCCCCGCCCCGTTTCCGGCATGACGACCGCTACTCGGTATTGCGTTGCCAGTAGTTCGATTTCCGTTCGCCGTAACCACGACGTTGCGTCCCCACCTAAGCCATGCAACAGCCACACAGTTGGAAGTTGCTGTTCACCACTACTGTAGTCTGGTAAAATTTGTCCGACCGCGTTCACTGGTTCCGGCAAGATAACTTGGACTTGCACTGACTGTCGTAACACGTTGGAATAAAAGTTATTGCTATGAATTGACATTGTGTGCCACTCCTCTCTTTATGCATCGATCATCGAATTCGGTTAGGATCTACCGACTTGGAATCACTAGTTAGCGCCAGCCCAAAATAGTTAGGCAACATGTAACTAACGGTATATTCCAGCGTTTCTTCCCCTTGAAATACCCACCGTTCGATCTTAATCACCATCGTATCCAGACTCACGTGCAAATAATCCGCAATTCGTTGATTAGGAACGCAGGTCGCCGCATATTCTTGCTCAAAGGGCTGGCGTGATAAATCAAGCTGCGCATGTTTCCTAATTAGTGCATAAATCGAATGTACGGCCCGTAACTTCTTCATTGCTGTGGCAGGAATCAGCGTCGCCAAATACCACGACTGCGAAAATTCAAATGGTGCGTGTCTAATTTCGCGTAATCGCTCTAAATACCAGGTTGTCGATTCAGCCGTAAACTTAGCCCGTGTTGGTAGTGGCGTCGTCTGATTGGCCACTAAGATTGCAACCTGTTCCTCATCAACATCGTATGTATGGGTATCCGTAATTCGTACCGCAGTCCCCCGATTAAATTTGGAAACAAAGCTGCCCTTACCCTGAATACGATAGATATAACCCTGATCGGCTAACATATTCAGTACCCGCACGACTGTCGTGGAACTGACTTGATACTTCTTCCGTAGCTCACTCTCACTATAAAACGGATCATTCTTTCGAAAATGGTTCGTGTTCAATTCCAGAATCAAGGCGCTTAAAATGGTTTGATAAATTGGTTCTTTACGACTCATGGCTGCCCCCCTTATTATTAACTTAATACATTAAATGTCTATACTTAATCAAAATTTACCCATGTCAATTAACTAACAACAATGAAAGCGTTAACTATACTGTTATATTATGCTATACTCACTCATGAAATCAAGTTAATGTGTTAACTCAAATCAAAAAGGGAGGACTTAATTCAACACTAACTTGTCATTACTAATTTGTTAAGGAGATGAATGAATTATGGATAATTCACGTACGTGGAAAGATAAGACGATTGATGTCATGAGTAAGATCGCAGCCAACCGTTATTTACGTGCTATTCGAGACGGAATGGCCGTCATTATTCCAGTTACCATCGTTGGCTCATTCTTTACGATCGTCACGCAACTACCTATTACTGCTTGGACAAACTTTATTAAACCCTATGCCGCTGGTTTAGCAATTCCAATTAATTTTTCAATGGGGTTTATGGCTATTTACGCCGCGTTTGCCATTGCAGGTCGGTTAGCTGAAGATTATCACTTCGATCATATTTCAACCGGGGTCGTCTCAGTGATGGTCTTTCTATTGTTGGCAGTTAAACCAATTACGACCACCCCAGCAGCTTTCAAAGCGTTAGGACTAAAGGCCGCTGCCACCGTGGTGCCGCTAACACACTTCGGGGCTGCGGGGTTATTTACAGCAATGCTCGCTGGGATTCTAACGGCCGAAGTGACTCGGATCTGCCGCGATCATCACCTCGTCATCACATTACCAGATGGAGTCCCACCGGCTGTTGCAGCTTCATTCTCAGCTTTGATTCCCGCGACTTTTTTAATCGTTGGTGCTTGGGTCATTCACGTTGGTTTGAACTTTGACGTTAATGCTTTCCTACAATGGGTCTTCAGCCCATTAGCCTACTTTGGTCGTGACAATTTACTTTCAGTTATCGTACCAATCCTCTTAACTGATATTGTTTGGCTATTCGGGATTCACGGTGCTGCTTTAGCCACCCCAATCTTCTGGCCATTATGGTATCCAAACCTGAACGATAACTTAGCTGCCATTTCCAAAGGTGCAACTGCTGCAACGGTTCCTCACTTCATGACTGAACAATTTTTCCAATGGTTCGTCTACATTGGTGGTGCTGGGGCAACACTGTCTCTCTGTATCTTATTAGCATTTTTCTCTAAGTCCGCTTACGGTAAAACAATTGGACGGGTTACCATTATCCCAGGAATCTTCAACATCAACGAACCCGTTATCTTTGGTGTTCCAATTGTCATGAACCCATACTTTGCAATCCCATTTGTCCTCGCACCGTTAACCATGGGGATTATCACTTGGGCTGCAACTGTTCTACATCTCGTTAGTCGGACAGTAGCTTTAGTTCCATGGACATTACCAGGACCAATTGGGGCGTTGTGATGACCACTGCTTGGGACTGGCGAGCAGCCGTTCTATGTATTATTAATATTATTGTGGCCACCTTTATCTATTACCCATTCTTCAAGATCTGGGATCGTAACCAATTGAAGGCTGAACAAGACGCTGCTAAAGCCGATGCTGAAAAAGCAGCTCAAGCAGCCGTTGCCGAATAATAGCTTGCACAAAAATCACACGGATTTGTCATTACGGTATGCTTAAACTAACGACTACTTTCAATGAACATGATTGCTTATTTGCTGACAATCGGTCTGACTTTAGCGCCAACCGTAATTAGCCATTATGATCATGATTCTGGGAGGACTGCTGCATTGGCCGCAGTCCTCTTTGTACATATTCTAAGAAACGAGGGAAAACGATTGAAATCTGATATTAACCAACTTACTACTGAGGGTCGTAATCCTGCCAGTAACGACTTAGACGAAATGTCGATCCTGGCAATTGCCCAGTTAATGAATCAAGAAGACGCTAAAGTCAGTCAAAGCATCACACCCGAACTACCACAAATTGCCGCTGCTATTGCCCTTATCGTCACTGCCTTTAAAGCTAACGGCCGCTTAATTTACATGGGCGCTGGTACTAGCGGTCGCCTAGGCGTTTTAGACGCTGCTGAATGTGTCCCAACATTTGGTACTGAACCAGAGATGGTTCAAGGACTCATTGCTGGCGGGGCTCAAGCTATGACGGTCGCCGTTGAAGGTGCTGAGGATAATCCTAATTTAGGCGCACAAGACTTGAAAGATCTGGCCTTAACTGCTAATGATGCCGTGGTCGGCCTGGCAGCAAGTGGTCGCACACCTTACGTTATCGGTGCACTGGACTACGCACAAAAAATCGGTGCGGCAACGATCAGTCTAGCCTGCAATAATCAGGCACTAATCAGTCAACACGCTCGGGTTGCCATCGAAGTAACCCCCGGCCCTGAAGTTCTCGCTGGTTCAACCCGTTTGAAAGCCGGCACAGCAGAAAAGATGGTTCTTAACATGCTATCGACAATTTCGATGGCCAAGATCGGCAAAGTTTACCATAACTTGATGGTGGACGTTAAACCAACTAACGAAAAACTCGTGATTCGCGCGAAACACATGATCGAACTGGCCACCGGCGTTTCTGCCGATGAAGCCAGCGAACTATTCGCTGCAGCTCATCAAAACGTTAAGACAGCGATTGTCATGGACTTGGCTGGCGTCTCTGTCAGCGACGCCGAGCAGCGTTTACAGCGCGCACACGGTGTCGTTCGTGACGCACTCGCACTGCAATGAGGAGGTCTAAAATGACATATTTAATTGGCGTTGACTGTGGTGGCACGCACATCGTTGGCCAAACTTGGACAACAGCCCCCGAGCATCTGGTCCAAAGCGTTACGGGTGGCCCTGGTAACGTTGTCCTAGACTACTCTGCTGCCGTTACTAACTTAACCACTGTCTTAGACCAGCTCACTGCCGCAATTCCAGCTAGTCAGATTGGGTTGATTTTAATCGGAATTGCTGGCATTGAAACTGCTGGCCGGGCTGATCAGGTCCAAAAAACCATCACCCAACGTTACCACGCTAATACCCAGGTCATAAGCGATGCAAAACTGGCCCTACTGAACGGTCTTGCAGGAGCAGACGGCGCCTTAGTGATTGCCGGCACGGGTTCGGTCGTTTATGGCCGCCAAGCCGGGAAATTTCTGCGCGTTGGCGGCTGGGGTTACGTTTTAGGTGACGAAGGCAGTGCCTATGACATTAGCAAGCGGGCACTTAAACAGGTTCTGACCCAGACTGATAACGGTCAGACTAGTCAACTAACAGCTCCCCTATTGGCACAACTTAAAGTTACCGATATTGCTGCCGCCGTCCAGAAATTTTACGCTCAAGATCGACAAACTAACGCTCAATTAGCACAGTTAATCGCCAAACTGGCCGAGCAACAAAATTCTGAAGCCATCACGGTATTAGTCACGTCAGCCCAAGCACTGGCACAACAAGTCGTTACCTTATATCAGCGGTTTGCAGAGTCCCGGCCACAACGGGTCGCCCTCTCTGGTTCCGTTTTACAACACAATCGCCTGGTCCGCGACACGTTAACGACGACAGTGCACCAGTCAATACCAACAATTGCATTTAACGATATTACAACTAACAACGCCCACGCCGTCATCTATTGGCACCGGTGGACTCAGGAGGAAATTAATTCATGACAATGCGTCAACTAGGTTTATCCATTTATCCCGATCATAGCGACTTTGAAGAAAACGCCGCTTATCTCAAATTAGGCCAACACTACGGCTTCACTCGAATTTTTATGAGCATGCTGGAAGTATCTGGTACGGTCGCCGAAACCAAAGCTAAGTACCAGAAAATCATTGACGTTGGAAATCAGTTGGGTTACCAAACGATTTTGGACGTTTCACCACGGATTTTTAAACAACTAGGAATTTCCTATAAAGATCTAAAGTTTTTCGCTGATTTACACGTCGCCGGTATTCGACTAGATGAGGGTTTCGATGGCGCGACCGAGGCGCTGCTCTCGTATAATCCGTACGGCTTGATCATCGAACTTAATATGAGTAATGACGTCGATTATCTGAATAATATTCTCAGCTACCAAGCAAACGTCCCATTTATTTATGGCTGCCATAATTTCTATCCCCAAGTTGGAACCGCACTACCTTACAACTTTTTCGTTAAGTGTAGCGAACGTTTTCGTAAGTTCGGCATTCACTCCGCCGCTTTCGTGGCAAGTCAGGTTGGTACGATGGGGCCATGGAACGTCAACGATGGTCTGCCAACATTGGAAGCTGATCGGCGCTTACCAATCGCCGTCCAGGCCAAGCATCTCTTCGCTTCCGGACTAATCGACGATGTAATTATCGGTAACGCTTATGCGAGTGAAGCCGAACTGGCCGCATTATCAGCAATCAATCGGTACCAAGTACAATTTCACATTGAATTTGAAGCTCAGACGAATGCGATCGAAAGAACCATTGCCTTGACCCCACAACATTTTCGCCGTGGCGATATTAACCCAAATGTCATCCGTTCAACCATGCCCCGTGTGACCTACAAGGAAACGCCCAACAGTCCACACGATAATGATGTGGAATTTCAGCGTGGCGACGTATTAGTAGGCAACGATAACTTCGGCATTTATAAAAATGAATTGCAAATCGTCTTGCAACCCCACTGTGAACCCCGAAAGAATCGGATTGGTCGGATTGCACCTGAGGAACTGTTACTGCTTGACTTTATTAAACCTTGGAGTAAATTCCGGTTTGTGGATTGAATATAGTAAAAAATATGTTACTGATTATAAAAAAGTCTATCTCGAAATTTTAATAATTTCGAGATAGACTTTTTTAGTTTAATCCAACTTATCAAAGCAAATTTCTGAAATTCACATGCTATTTTAAACTGGGTGGATGCTAACAGTATCATTTCCCATCAGTTGATCACACCAGCGGCAAGTCAGTTCTTATACCACGTAAATCCACCGTCATTAACCAATTAAGCTAGATCTTCACCATTAGATTTAATGACCTTCTGATACCAGTAGAATGAATCTTTCTTATAGCGTTTCAGACTTCCTTTGCCGGCATCATCCTGGTCAACATAAATAAAACCATATCGCTTGGACATCTCTGAGGTAGAAAAACTAATCAAATCGATTGGCCCCCACATCGTATAGCCCATTAGTTGTACGCCATCCTGAACTGCAGCTTTCATTTGCGCAATATGTTTACGTAAATAGTCAATTCGATACGTATCATGCACTTGTTGATCAGTTGTTAATTGATCTAGAGCGCCTAGCCCATTTTCAACAACAAATAATGGCTTACGATAGCGATCCCACATCTCATTCAGTGTCACTCGCAACCCCACCGGATCAATTTGCCAACCCCAATCGGATTCCTCAAGGTAAGGATTACGACCACCAGTAGCCATATTACCGTTCACTTGTTCAGGCGCATCAGCTTGAGTTACCGTTGTCATATAGTAACTAAAACTAATAAAGTCAACCGGATACTTCGCTAAAATCTTCTGATCATCTGGTGCCATTTGAAGTTGAATATCATTCTCTGCAAAAAAACGATTCATGAATTCTGGATATTCCCCCCGAGCTTGAACATCCGTGAAGAATAAGTTCTTATCGTCTTCCACTTGAGCAGCCTGAACATCTGCAGGATTAGGTGTCGCTGGGTAAGTTTGCATTCTTGCCAGCATTGACCCAATCTTAGCATCCGGGTCAATAGCATGTAATTGTTTGGTAGCCAGTGCACTAGCGATAAATTGATGGTGCAGCGCTTGGTAACGTAACTGCATCTGATCATGCGCCGAATTCTCAGTATCAACAGCTCCAGTGGCATGAAACCCCCAAGTTCCGGTATTAATTTCATTAAAAGTTAAATAGTACGGAACGCGACCTTTAAAATGTTTAAAAACAACTTCAGTAAACCGATTAAAATCGGCAATGGTTGCCCGGCTGGCCCACCCATTTTGCTTAAGCGTTAATCCAATGGGCATTTCATAATGTGACAGTGTAACTAATGGTTGAATGTGATAGCGTCGTAATTCATCAATGACTCTATCATAGAAAGCAAGTCCGTCTGAATTTGGCTTGAGTTCATCACCTTTTGGAAATAATCGCGACCAAGCAATAGAGAAACGATAAACTTTAAATCCCATCTCAGCAAATAGTTTGATATCTTCTTTGTAATGATGATAAAAATCAACACCTCGACGCTTAGGATACATTGTATCAGTTTGATCATCTAGCGCCGTTTGAATTGAAGATATCGTTACATCATCCATTGACATATGCTTGCGATCCGTCGTTTTTTTCACTACTTCTGCCGTTGTCAGGCCTTTACCTGCTTCATTCCAGGCACCTTCAACTTGATTAGCTGCTGTCGCTCCGCCCCACAAAAAGTCTTTAGGGAACGTTTTAGGATAAGTTGGTTTATACATTAGCTGGTGCTCCTTCCATGATCTCCTTAGGTTGTAATTCTAAAATCCAATTATCACTAGCCTCCGTCGCATCAGTTGGCTTGACCATTTGATAGTCAGCCGTATTCGTAATAATGACCATGACAGTTGTATCGTAACCAGCCGTTTTGATCTTATCCACATCAAATTTAGTTAATAAATCACCACGTTTGACTACTTGGTTTTGCTTAACCATTGTTTCGAAGTATTGACCATTTAATTGAACCGTATTAATACCAATGTGAATCAGAATTTCAGCACCACTATTGGCCGTAATTCCAATCGCATGACCAGTGGGATATACTGCCGTAATTGTCCCATCAACGGGCGCTGTGACCGTCCCTTTATTTGGAACAATGGCTAATCCTTTGCCCATTGCTTCAGACGCAAATACTTCGTCATGAACACTAGTCAATGGAATAATTGTCCCTTCAACCGGAGCCATTACTGTGTTATCACTTTGATCACTTACTACTGAGTGATCAGCCTGCTGTTGACGAGCGAATCCAAAGAAGTACGTTAAGATCGCACCACCTAAGAATGCTACAATCAATCCAATGACTTCACCCATAAACCCATGTCCTAGAAAAGTTGGTACCGCTAATAAGCTAGGGAGTGTAAATGAGCTAGCGTGCGTACCAGCGGCGCCAATAATTGCACCACCAAGGGCACCACCCACAACGGCACAATAGAATGGTCGTTTTAACTTAAGCGTTACCCCGTAAATCGTCGGTTCGGTAATTCCAAACAATGCTGTGACAAAAGAAGACCCTGCTAATGCTTTCATTTTTTGATCTCGTGACTTCAAAAAAACAGCTAACGCAGCACCAGCCTGTGATAATACGGCCGCACTAAGAATTGGTAACAACGGGTCATAACCCATCTTAGCAATATTATTCATCATCAACGGTACGAACGTCCAATGTACACCAAAGATAACAAAGACTTGCCAGAAGGCACCCATGATAACACCAGCACCAATTGGCATGAAGTTATAAATTGCCATAACACCACTTGCTAATCCATTACCAATGAGTCCCCCAATTGGGCCGACAACTAACAGCGTCAATGGCACCATGATAATTAATGAAAAGAGGGGCGTGAAAATATTCCGAATTGCCGCTGGAAATAGCTTGTCCAGTACTGGCTCTAAATACGACAATACCCAAACTGCCAGCAGAATTGGGATAACCGTTGACGTGTATGTTGTTGGAACCACCGGAATACCAAAGAAATGTAGTGTTGTTGAATTCGTCATAACAGTTACTAAAGTTGGGTATAGCAGAGCTGCACCAAGTGACACCGCTACAAATTGGTTAACCTTCAACTGCTTAGCAGCAGTAAATGCTAGAAAAACAGGTAAAAAGTAAAAAATAGCATCACCAGCAGAATACCAAATCTTATAAGCCCCACTAGTCGTTGACATCAAATTAAAAGCAACCGCTAAAGCTAGCAACCCTTTCAAAATACCAGCACCAGCCAAAGCACCTAAAAACGGCGTAAAGATTCCGGAGATAAAAGCAATAAACCGATTAATGATGTTTTGCTTTTCACCCGTATCTTCCGTTGTAGTAGCTGCATCAGCCGCCGTATCAGGATTTGCTAATCCTGCTAAATCTGCTAAAACGGCAAAGACCTGCGCCACAGCATTACCAATAACAACTTGATACTGGCCCGCGCTTTGAACAACCGTAATGACACCATCTAAGTTTTCAATCGCCTCAGTATTCGCTTTGTCCGTTGACTTTAAGTTGAAACGTAGTCTGGTCGCACAGTGCCATGCTTTGCTAATATTATCTTTTCCACCAATATTGGTAAGAATTGATTGTGCTAATTCTGAATAATCCATACACTTTTTCCTCCCTTTATAAAACGACAAAAACCCAAGTAGGCCCGTTATCAACACTAAAAATACAGGTTGACTGGTTGCTACTTGGGTTTTGCCTAATCGAATAGTTACAATCCCAAAAATATTATTGATTCTCGTTCAACATCCGCTGAATGTGCATGATTAAGTAAATACGCTCATTCACCGAAACAGTCTGTTCCGTCGACTTCTTCACAAAAACAGCGATTTTTTGGACACAGGCAAAGGCTCGGGGGTATTGCTTAGATAAATGTTCAAATAAGAAATCATCATCTGCCCCTTGGGATTGATCAGGTCGTTTCAGCGTTAAACGCTCCGCAAAAAAGCGTAGATGAACTAAAAATCGTTGCAAACTAACACTCTCATCTGGCATCGTTAATGACAGCTGATACTTAACAATATTCAAAATATCATTAATCAACTTAGTCATTGCAAGTGTTTGATCAGTGTTAGAGTCAGCCATACTATTCTCAACAAACTTCATTGCAATAAATCCAGCTTCATCTTCCAACAACGTCATATCAAAATGCTTTTTAATCAGTGCCAATGCTTGCATACCGACTTGAAACTCACGGTGATAAATTCGCTTAGTTTCCCACAAGATTTCATTATGAATATCCATCTGATGGTGGTGCCGATAGACAGCAAAGTGAATATGGTCAGTCAATGAAATCAACAAATAAACATTAAAAGTCGTTTGCAATTGTTGTTCTGCCAACTCAATAATTTGCGAAGCAACTTCAAAATATTCCGGTTCAATATCTGCCATCAAGCTTTGGAAATTACTAATCCAATTATCTCCTTCTGGCGTATAAATCTTAGTAATCTGTTGTTGCTCAACATCGTCACCAGTATGCTTTTTGAACCCGATTCCTTTACCAATTAAGACAACTTCCCGTCCATTTTTTTCAGCCAATAGGACGTTATTATTAAAAACCTTTTTGATTCGCATGCGCACGCTCCTCGACTCTCATACCTAAATAAAGAAAAAAACCTAATAACCCACTGCATCCGTGCTATCAATCACGAATACAATCGATTAATTAGGTTTTGCCCACTAGCTAATGTTAGCGGTAACAATCCTTATTTACAATTAGCTAGTATAGCGGTTTCGGAAAACGATTGCAAGCGTTAAATGTCAATTTCTATCATCTCAGCAATGATATATTGCTGTCAGATATCACTAATTGCATTTCAACTACTTCAAATATTTAATTAACGTTTCATACGTATCAACATTTTGTAGCTGCACATTACTGAGCTGTTTAAGCCTAGTGTATAAATAACTGAATACCTGCCCACTATCTGCACGTTTTTCGTTAGCAAGTACTATTAGAATTAAGTAAATGGGGTTACCATCAATTTTCATTATTCCATCAAAAGTAATCGCAAAGACTTTATATGCATCACTCAATTCCGTGGAGGCGTGCGGCAACGAAACATGGTTTAATACTAATTGATTTCCGGCCGCCTCTCGTGCCAGCAAGGCCTTACTCTGATCATTGGTCAACAGTCCCTGTTCTGCAAAGTTCGTTAACCCGGCTTTCAATGTTTGGTTAACGTTTATATATTTAGTAGGAGCATGATAAAAATGACTTTTAGGCAAAAAGCTAGACAAGTTTTTCTGAATATAACTTTCACTACTCAGGCTTTTAAGATGCTCAAGCTCATCGAGACTAATGACACCATTGAATGTACTATCAAAATTAATTGGCAATTGTAAGTCGTTAGGATGAACGCCATTGCCAATAACTAAATTATAATTGATATAATTTAGACGTGATTCTAACTGTTCCTTTGAAAATACCATCTCAATATCAATATTGGAAATTTTCTGGGTAATAATCATTTTATTGATATTTGCTACAGATTGTTGTGTTGCATACATTAATGTACGTACATTTCTCGCAGTTGGCGATTCAATCGCATGTAAAACATACAACGCAATATATTCATCATCAATCTGAACGCTTTCAAAACACTGTTGCAACTTTTTTGATAGATCAAACGCAAAGTCAAAAGCAAACGGATTTTGAACTTTCAAATAACTAATCTGTTCTGACAAAGAGGCAGGTGCAATCGTTGGAAACATTGCGCTACGACAAAGATGTTTAAAAATCTCATTAACAAAGGAATGATTAAACGCTGCAAGTGTATAACGAGATCTGGTCGCTCTAACTGCCAACTGCACTTGACGAATTGTCATATGATTAAGCAATTGCTTCTTAGCATCAAAAAACACTGCCAGTGTGGCTGACTGCAAGTGCGGGACACCGCTTTTGAGCAATACTTTATAAAGCGTGCTTTTCATTATCACAGTATTATCTTTACTAATTAGTGTACAAGCCATAATTTGGGCACTTAGTTGTGAATCAGTTAAATAATCAAACATTTTTTCCGGTATTTGTTGTTTAACAATCATCCTTATCCTAGCAAGATCCTCTGACTGATTAATTAATTTAAACCTTTTTTCTACTAATTGATGATCGTCTGAAATCAAAGCCGCTAGTATGTCAATCTTTGAAATATGATTGACGCTTACAGAAATTCCTATTCGTGGCCGTAATCTGATTTTTAATATCTTTGCATATTGCCGATTTATCTTCTCAATACAGTTCATAATACTTTGTCGCGACATGAATGTTCGCTCAATAAGTTCGCCCATCGTAATATTAGGAGACACTAGAAGATTTAGCAATACTAACACACTCTCATGGTTGGACTGTGTCAGTAATCGATTTAGATTTGCCCTATTTAAAACAAGAAGATGATATTTTTTTACACTTTCAATCGAGCCAATACTTTCACTACGAAGTAAACCATTAATTCTAGCAATATCTCGTACAACCGTTCGACGTGATGTCTCTAAGAGTGCTGCCAAGTCCTCACCAGATAAATCATGCTCTTGTAGTAATAAAATAATTCTTAATTCTCGTGAATTCAACATACCTTACGAACGGATCCCGTACTCCATTCTTTTCAGTCCTTCCTGCAATTTAGAAATAGGACAAGCAATATTCATACGTAAATAATGACTGTCACCATATGTTGTCCCCGACATGATCCCAACTCGACCCGTATTAACAAGTTTATCTTGTAGTTTTTCAGCCGTTAGACCCAATTGCGAGACATCCATCCAAGCCAAATAAGTCGCTTCAGGCTGCTTAAATCTAATCTCTGGTAACTGACTTTTTAAGAAAGTAGATAGATAATCAAAGTTATTTTGCAAATACGTTATGAGTTGTACTAAATAGTCACTTCCAGTATTATAAGCAGCCATCTGAGATTCAATTCCAAGGATGCTAGCTGATGATAAAGCATTTTTTTGCTTTAATTCACATAAAAACATCTCACGTAGTTCAGCCTCAGGCTCAAATAAATATGCGCCAATCAACCCAGGGGTATTAAAAGTTTTAGTAGCTGAACAACATAGGACCACATTCTTAGTTGTAAATTCGGTTACAGGCGTATATGCTGCCTTTTGATACACAATGTCCTTATGAATATCATCTGAAATTATAAAGACATTATATTGTTGACATAGTGCAACTATATGCTTCAATTCATCATCTGAAAAGACCTTCCCGGTAGGATTATGTGGATTAGTCAAAAGTAAAATTTTTGTTGCTGTTTGCTTTAAAACAGCTTTCAAAGTATCCCAATCGATACTATAGTCTTGTTGTGCACTGCCCAGTCTGACCGGCGCTAACACCCGCTGATTATCCTCAATCACATGATAAAAGGCGTCATACATAGGAGTGAAGACCGCTACACTTTCTCCAACGGCTGACTTCATTCGAATAAAGGTGGCAATTGAAAAAACAACACTGGGACTATATAAAATCCAATCTGGGTTTATAGTAACTTGATTTTGAGAGCTAAACCAATTAATAATACTATTTTTGTAATCCTCATTATTCCAGCGTGTATAACCATAAATAGGATGTTTAATACGCTGTTCAAGCGCCTCTTGGACGCCAACGGGAACCGGAAAGTCAGTATCTGAAATTGAAAATGGTAGAATGTCAGAACGACCAAAGCGATCTTGAATATAATCCCACTGAGTACTGTATGTCCCTCTACGATTTATAACCTTATTAAAATCATATTGCATGTTTACCGCTCCTATTTTATACAACAATAAGCAGGTGTGTTAATTATTCACACCTGCTCGTGGTCATTTCACTATGACAGGTGATAATCACTTATTTATCGTCAACCTGTGCTAACTTTTCTTGTTCCTTTTTCTCACGACGACGTAACCAAGCCGTTTTGAAAGTAATAATAAAGAATACGTTCAATACCAGACCAATTATGACAGACAAGTAAAACCAATACCACGGCTTCTCCAAACCAATTAACGGATCAAAAATACCAATTCCAGGTGCCATACGCTCCACATTTAACATTATTGTAATCGCCCCAGTAATCCCACCGGCTAAAGTATTAGCCGCAATCATCGGCAATGGTGCTGCTAACGCATATGGAATTGCCGGTTCGGTGGCAACCGTCATACCAACAAGAAAAGCGCTCCAACTTGCAGCCCGTTCTTGCTTTGTAAAGAGTTTAGGGCGAATCCAAGTTGAAATTGCCGCAGCCATCGGTGGCAACAAAGTTACAACCCCTACAATCCCATACCAGTTATAAATTCCAGAACTGAGTAACGAAAAACTGAAAAACCATGCTGTTTTATTAATTGGCCCCCCCCATATCAAAGGCAAGCATACAACCAACTAGGAAGCCACCACCTATCTTCATCGACGTTGGAATATTCTTCAAAAATGCTAACAGAATACTCATTAACCAGCCCATGAACGGCCCCAGTAGATAATACGTCAGTAGCCCAAAAACTAGTAATGTTACAAAAGGAATAATCATAAAACCTAAAATAGACTGAAAGTTCTTACCAAGACGTACTTTTTTAAAGTATTTAACAAAATACCCAACGGATAGCCCAATTACAATTGCACCTAAGAACCCTGCACCAGACTGAGTACCTAGCAAGTCAGTATCATTAGCCAAAAAAGTTACTAAGAATGCTGGTGCAAAAGCTGGCTTATCCCCGATTGCAAACGCAATATATGCACCCATGATTGGAATCATAAAAGTAAATCCCAGATTCCCAATACTGGTGATCACCCAAGCCAACGACGGTGATACACCTTTAGCTAAAGGTGTATTCGGCATTCCAAATTGAACCATCATGCTGCCAATTGCAATCAATAAGCCACCGCCAATTACAAATGGCAATGCGGCGGATACACCTGCCATGAGATAACTCATGATACCGTCAGTAACCGCATCCTGCTCACTGCCCAGTTTCACTTTTGAAGCCGTAAAGATTTCTGCCCGATCCTCGATATTATCGAATAACGTATCAATCTCTTTTAATGCTTCTGATACGGGAAGTTCAACGACCCTTTTGCCATTAAAACGTTGTTTGTCCTCATCAGTCATTCCTTTACCTAATGCTAAGATGACGTAGTTGGCGGTAGCAATCTGTTCTGGTGTCAGTTTATTTTCAACACCACTGGCTCCCTGAGTTTCAACGTGAACCCCATAACCTAATGATTTAGCCTTTTCTTCGATTGCTTCAGCTACCATGTAAGTATGCGCAATTCCAGCAGGACAATTAGTAACGGCCACAATTTTTAGATTTGCCATATAGATTTACCTACCTTTCTAACTGATTGCTTGATTAATAATTTCCAAAACTTCTCGTGTATCCCCTCGTTTTAAAATCTCTACAAAATCTTGATGCACTAATTTTCGACTTAACTGCGCTAACAGTTTTAAGTGCACATCGCCTTCATTTGCGGGCACAAGCAAACTAATAAACGTATTGACGGGTTTACCGTCTAACGACTGCCATTCAATATCAGTAGTACTACGACCGAATAAAATAGCTGCAGTTTTAACATTATTTGATTTTGCATGTGGTATTGCAATACCATTACCAAATCCAGTAGTTGATTCTTGCTCACGCTCCTGATAATCTTTCACTAAAGAGTCACGATCAACAACTAAATTCAGTGACGTGGCTAACTCCGCTAGACTAACTAAAATTTCTGCTTGCGTATGTCCTTCCAAGCTCATATTCATATTATTAATTGTAAACATTGCCATCTTGATAAAGCCTCCTCTTTCGTTTTCAAATTTATCGTATAAGAAAACGCTTTCTTTATTAATGAACAATATGTCACAATAAAAGTGACACATCTAATACATATCAGTTACTACACGCTCTAGCGCACTTTTATACCACTGTAAGTTAATTTGAATAATGTTCTACACACAAATTAACGGCACCATAAAAGGCACTACCAGTCTATTTATTGGCTGGTAATGCTTTTTAAAAATCTTATGCGTCGTAGTACGCTTAATACTTATTCAAGTTTAAGCTAATAAAAGTTTTGACGATATTATTTCTTAATTAAAAGCGAAAAAGATAGCGCTTTCCGAAAAACGTGTAGAGCTTTTAATAGATCCAAACTATCTCAACTAGCTTAGCGTAATCTTCGCTACTGTATCCATCGCCGTCACATTTTCCGTCGAATTAACTTCTATGTTCGCCACTTTGTCCATATTAGTCACAACTGTAATGACTGTTGCTTTTTTACCAGCAGCACGAATCGCTTCGAGATCCATAGTTACTAGTGGCGTTCCCGCTTTGACTTTGTCACCAATCTTGATTAGGGCATCAAATGGTTTTCCATCTAATTCGACCGTATCTAATCCAAGATGTAACAACAGCTCCAATCCATCTGAAGTTGTCATCATCACTGCATGTTTTGTATCGGCAAGTGTCTTAATTTCACCGTCAGCGGGTGCCGTAATAGTACCTTGCGTTGGCTCAATAGCAAAACCATCACCCATCATTTTCTGTGCAAAAACCTCATCGGGGACCTGCGTAATGGGAACCATTTTCCCACTTGCAATCGCCTTTAAATCAAGACTCACTGGCTTTTTCTTAAACCCAAACAATGAACTCACCTTCTAATTAAAATTTTCTTTAATTGCTTCGCGTGAAGCAACCAGTTGTTTAATATGTCATTCATAATCATTCGTAATAAAAGTATAATAAAGTAAATCCACAACATATAATTGAGCCATTAAAGATGTAGTAGCAGCAGCGCGTGCTGTTTGATTTTCTTCGCTGTCATCATTTATTAAGATTATATCTGCTAACTTACCTAGTGTACTGGTTGCATTTCTACTCAGCACAATCACAGGGATATTAATTGAATGTGCCAAGTTAGCCAGACGAATACTTTCTGATTTTTCACCAGAATTAGAAATTAGTAACAACACAACATTTTGTCGTTGCGTTGTCATACCTACCGCTAACAAATGCGGATCCTGTGAATGAATAACAGCTTTTCCAATACGAATGAACTTTTGTTCAAAATCTGTTGCCACTACATTGGAGGCGCCTAACCCATAAACATAAACACTTGCTTTGTCAGCAATTAATTGACTAGCTGCTTGTAAGGCTGCATCATCCAATGAACGATTAGTTTCATCAATCGTATGTGTGATTCGCAATGCTAGTTTAGATTTAATAGCATCCAAGCTATCTTTGGGGTTAATTTCATCATATAACGTTTGATCAACGGTGCTTTCAGCTGACAACCGTAGTTTCAACGCCGGATACCCACCGTCTGGGATAAGTGTCTTCCCAAATCGCGCCACCGTAGCTGTGCTGACGCCCGTGGCTGCAGCTAATTCAGCGGTACTCATTTTAATCACCGCATTAGTATGGTCTAAAATATAACGGCCAATCTTTTGTTCAGCTTTTGAAAAATTCTCTAGTCTATTATGAATCGTAAATAAGACACTCGTCATATGGTGCCCTCCCAATTACAATTACTCGATTAGTTAGCTATGCCTCGATAACATGGCCTTCCTTATCTTTAGCAATTTTAGCACTACTTGGGATTCCAAAGAAGTAGGTCGCAACAAACCCACCAGCATAGGCTGCTAATAATCCAATCACGTAACCTAACCAATGACCGTTAGCAATCAATGGTATCAAAGCCACGCCAGAAGGACCGATTGCAGTTGCACCAATATTTCCTAGACCACCAATAACGGCACCTCCAATACCACCACCAATACATGCAGTAATAAATGGTCGGCCAAGCGGCAAGGTTACTCCATAGATTAATGGTTCACCAACACCTAACACACCAACCGGTAAAGCACCTTTAATCATATTTGATAGTTGCTTGTTATTGCGACACCGAATCCATAAAGCCAGTGCTGCGCCAACTTGACCGGCTCCAGCCATTGCTAAAATTGGTAGAAGTGGTGTCATTCCTAATTTATTAATCATTTCAATATGAATTGGTGTCAAAATTTGATGTAATCCAAACATAACCATTGGTAAGAAGAGTAAACCTAGGACAAACCCAGAAATAGCGCCACCAACATTCAGGATCCATTCAATCGCACCGACTAAGCTATTCGAAATAACACCAGCAATCGGCATAACTAAGAAGATTGTAAAGACCCCAACAACCAATAACGCAATAGTTGGTGTAATAATGATATCAATTGAATCTGGAATAACCTTGTGTAGCCATTTTTCAACAATCGCCAATACCCAAACAGCAAAGATAACCCCAATAATCCCACCTTGACCAGCAGACAACGCTTGTCCATTGAAGATGTTGTGGATTGGTGCTTGCGGTGTCACACCTGTTAACAACGTAACGGCCCCAATCACGCCGCCTAATCCAGCGGTAGCCCCAAAAACCGTTGCACTATTAATACCAACATAAATAACTAAGTATGAGAACAGTCCACTATTAATTACTTTTAATACTGTTATAAAATCTGTCCAGCTCTTACTAATGTCTCCTGCTAACATCATGTTAGAAAGAATTGAAGCAATCCCAGATATTAACCCAGCACCAACAAACACCGGAATTAATGGAATAAAAATACTAGAAATGGCACTCAACACTTTACGAACTGGTGTTTGTTTGATTTTAGCTTTTTGGGCAGCGTGAACTTCCTTAGCCTTCGCTTCAACCATTTCCTTGTCACGTTGATGTTCAGACTTAGTAGCCGTTGCATCACTAGTAAACGTGCTAGGATCAGGAAATGGCTCCCCGAGTCCAACCCCAACTTGCTTAACCATTACGTCTGCAACCTTATCAACAGTTCCAGGGCCAACAATAACCTGTAAGGTATCTTCTTGGACAACTCCCATCACGCCATCAATAGCCTTTAATCCATCCATATCAACTAATGAGTAATCGCGAATTGTCATCCGAACACGTGTCATGCAATGAATCAACTTCTCAATATTCTGTGGCCCACCTACATGCGCATAGATAGCATTTGCAATCCGAGTATACTTATCTTCAGCCATATGAAACCCCTCCTTTAATTAACTGCTTGTCTTACAAAACCGTTGGCATGATCTAATCGAACACTAGCTTCAGCTTTGCTCATATTGGTCAAAACCATTACAATGGCCAACTTAACGTTCTGATCAGCAGTCATAAAGACTTTCACCGCTGTCTCATCCGAACAGTCCGTAGCTTGAACGATAATTCTTTTAGCACGTTCTACCAACTTTTCATTCGTTGGTTTGACGTCAACCATCAAGTTCTTATAGACCTTACCGATTCCGACCATTGATGCAGTCGATAACATGTTCAAAACTAATTTTTGTGCCGTACCTGATTTCAACCGCGTTGAGCCTGTTAATATTTCCGGTCCAACTTCAACTTCAATCGGAATTTGAGCATGCTGACTAATACTAGCATCAGCGTTACAAGCAATACTTACAGTTGTTGCACCTACTTCGCATGCATAATCTAATCCACCAATCACGTAGGGTGTTCGACCGCTTGCTGCAACCCCAACAACAGTATCATGGGACGTTAAGTGAAGATCAACCAGGTCTTGCTGTCCCAGCTCAATTGAATCTTCGGCACCTTCAACAGCCACCGTCATTGCTGACATTCCACCAGCAATAAGCCCCTGTACCATTTCTGGGCTAGTGCCAAATGTTGGTACGCATTCAGCGGCATCTAGAACACCCAATCGGCCACTAGTCCCCGCTCCCATATAAATTAATCGACCGCCAGCTTTAAAATTAGCTACAATTTTATCAACAGCACATTCAATTTGTGGCAATTCTTTAGACACAGCCACTGGTACTCGTTGATCCTCCTGATTCATTAATTCCAGCATTTCTTTAACCGATAACATATCCAGTGCCATCGTTTTTTGATTACGTGTTTCAGTCGTTAACTTTTCCAAATTCATTGCTTCTCATCCTTTCTAATAAATTGGACCGCTTGATTGCTGCCTATTAATGCCAATAAAGATAAGTCAGTCGTCACCACTTGTCCCACAACATTCACTCGCGGGTCCGCACTCAATGACTGTTTCAAGATTTCTAGCTCACCCATATACCGACCATAACGCGAATTATCTACAGTAATTGTTCCTACCGGGCGTTTTCTTGTCTGCATCGGTGGCATTGTCTTTATTTTTTGTCGCCCTTCGACCAAACGAATTACATCACGGGCGACATCTGGACGATTATGCCAGATATCTTGGTAAAGGCTTGCCATTGAGGTTTGAATGGATAGTTGCAAAATATTATGTTGGAAATACAATCGAAATTGTTCCAGAGCCGCCCTGCTTAAAGCAATGTCGCCGATATAAACTTTATCCGTTGCCAACTTTCCTAATAAATTCAATGTTGAGGCCAGTGGGTGCCGGTAACGATCACCTTCAAGTGTAGGTAACCCAGCAAATACAGGCCCGCGTAATTCCTCATCCCCGGCTACGAATGCCATAGTAGTGAAGCCTTGTTGCTTTAACCAATTATTTTTACTTTGGTACCACTCATAATCCAGTCCAGTCGCGGGACGTGGATAATAATTATGCCAAGCTTCCAAATGTTGAAAATTAGCATCACACTCATGTAATTTAGCAACATCGCTCGCACTGATCGTACTAGCATTTAGTGCGACTGGTAGCTGTCGTGATAATTGTGCAATCTGCGCCGGATTCAAGCCATCATCTACTCGCAGAGCTGTTAGACCAAGATCTGTTAATTGCTGAATGTTATTGATATCAATCGATATTCGTTTCAAGCCATTAGCGGAGACATCAGCAGTAAGTGTCAGCCCCAGCTGACGGCAAACTGTTCCCAACTCTTTCAATCGTGGTACATAACAACTCGCATCATCTTCTGGAATATGCATCGAAGTAAAAACACCTTCGAAGCCGGCATTCCTCATTGCTTTCATCTGTGCAATTCTCTCGTTAGTGAGCGATTCATTTAAATAAACTGAAAATCCCAGCATAACTTCCTCCTGAATGATAGCGTTTTTATCAACAAATAAAATATACCACCTTTGTAATTTAATTACAATAAAATCAGAAAAAATATATTATTAAAGAAACTAAATTACTTTTATTCTGATTTTTGACAAAAAAATATTACCGGCCAGTACTGCCAGTAATATTTTTGTATATCCATTAAATTTTCTATTTCTTTGTCAGCCCATTATGCTTAATCACATCTTGATACCAGTAGAACGACTTCTTGGGATAGCGAGCTAACGTCCCGTGGCCCTGATCATCTAGGTCCACGTAAATAAAGCCATACCGCTTACTCATCTCGCCAGTTGATGCACTAACAAGGTCGATGCAACCCCATGGTGTGTAGCCCATCAAATCGACGCCATCATCAATGGCACCAGCCATCGCTTCAATATGTTGCTTCAAATAATCAATGCGATAATCATCTTCAACATAGAAATTCTTATCAGGTTTATCAATCGCACCTAGGCCATTTTCAACCACAAACAACGGTTTCTGATAGCGATCATATAGCTCATTTAACGCAATCCGTAACCCGGTTGGGTCAATCTGCCAACCCCAGTCACTCGCCTTCAAAAATGGATTCTTGACGCCGCCCATCAGGTTACCAGCAACAGTATCGGTTACACTACCCGTGGTTTCCACCGCGCTCGACATATAATAACTAAACCCAATATAATCAACTGGATATTGTTGTAGTAATGCCAAGTCGCCATCTGTGGTCTCCAGATCATCAAAGGTCAGATTATATTCAGCCAGCAGTCGCTTGGTATAGGTCGGATAAGCTCCACGTACTTGAACATCCGCACAGAAGAAGTTGAAATCTTGATTATGCTGCAAATTAGCCAGCTGGTTAACTGGGTTCGAATCATAAGCATAACTAGTGGCATAGAGAATCATACAGCCAACCTGAATATCGTCTCGCAATTCGTGGGCGATTTTGACTGCCTTAGCACTGGCCACAAACTGATTGTGCCATGCCTGAAAAACGTTCTTTTTGTCATTAGCACCCGTCGATGGCACTAATCCTTGGCCCATCACCGGAAAATGTGCCGCACTATTGATTTCGTTGAAGGTCATCCAATACTTAACCTTTGAAGCATAACGCGTTAAGATGGTCCGCGCGAAAGTTTCGTAGAATTCAATCAAATACCGGTTCTTCCAGCCACCATACCGTTTGGCCAAGTTCAATGGCAATTCATAATGTGAGATTGTAATCACTGGTTCAATATTATTGGCCAAGCATTCGTCAATCACATCATCATAAAACTTTAATCCGGCTTCGTTAGGTTGCGTTTCATCACCGTTTGGAAAAATTCGTGACCATGCAATTGAGAAACGATAACACTTGAAACCCATTTCGGCAAACAGTGCAATATCTTCTTTGTAATGATGATAGAAATCAATACCTTCATGGTTCGGATAGGTGTACTTATCTGTATCGATCGTCCAGTCAAAATCTGGTTGACTAACGATTTTAAATCGGTCTTTGCCACCTGGTAACGCATCCGCAATCGATAAGCCACGACCACCTTCTTGGTAGCCACCTTCTAACTGGTTGGCAGCAGTCGCGCCGCCCCATAGAAATCCTTCTGGGAACTCTGACATTTAATCAACACCCTTTCTAGTTAGCTAATAATGATAGCCCTTACAACAAGTATAATCAATCATTGGTCTGAATATCAATTATTAATAACTATCCCAAATCTTCCCCATTCGAAGCAATTACTTTCTTATACCAGTCAAATGAGTCTTTCTTCATCCGCTTCAAACTACCATTACCTTCATCATCTTGATCGACATAGATGAAGCCATACCGCTTAGACATTTCGGATGTACCGGCACTAATGACATCAATGCAACCCCAGGTCGTGTAGCCCATCAAATCAACACCATCCTTGACTGCTTCTTTCATCTGTTCAATATGTTGACGTAAGTAGTCAATCCGATAATCATCATGAATCTTACCATCGGCGCTGATTTCATCTTCGGCACCCAAGCCGTTCTCAACAACGAATAATGGTACCCGATAGCGATCCCAGAACTCGTTCAAGGTAATCCGTAAACCAACTGGGTCAATCTGCCAGCCCCAGGCACTGGATTTCAAGTATGGATTTTTACCACCCATTGATAAGTTACCACTGGCTTGTTCAACATCATCAGTCGCCGAAGTAATCGTCGTCATATAGTAACTAAAACTTAAGTAATCGACCTTGCCTTCAGCTAACAATTGTTCATCGCCAGCTGCCATCGTTAATTCAATCCCGTTTTCTGCAAAGTACCGGTTCATATATTCTGGATATTCACCACGTACCTGTACGTCAGTAAAGAACAAATTCAATTGATCTTGCAATTGGGCCGCCCGAACATCAGCTGGATTAGGCGTATTGGCATAAGTTTGCATCCGCGCAAGCATTGAGCCAATTTGGGCCTCAGGATCAATCTCGTGACACTGCTTAACTGCAATTGCACTTGCAACAAACTCATGATGTAGCGCTTGGTAGCGTAATTGCATTTGATCATGTAAGCTTAGATCACTATCAATTGCACCAGTACCAGTAAATCCCCAAGTTGAAGCGTTAATTTCATTGAACGTTAGCCAGTACTTCACAACACCCTTATAGCGTTTGAATAGCACTTCAGTATAGCGAGTGAAATCTGCAATTGTCTTGCGACTTGCCCAGCCATTATTCGTTAATGTTAGGTTTAATGGCATTTCATAGTGGGAAATGGTCACTAGGGGCTCAATACCATACTTGTGACATTCAGCAAAAACATTGTCATAAAACTTCAAACCAGCTTCATTAGGTTCAGTTTCATCACCTTTAGGAAAGATCCGAGCCCATGCTAAGGATAGGCGGTATACCTTGAAGCCCATTTCCGCGAATAGCTTAATATCTTCCTTGTAGTGATGATAGAAGTCGACGCCACGGCGCTTAGGATAGAGCTTATCCGTTTGATCATCAATGGCAGCTTGGACACTCTCTTTAGTAACCTCGTTCATCGACATTACTTTGCGGTCAGTAGCCTTCTGAACAACTTCAGCAGTTGTTAGGCCCTTCCCATCAACGTTCCAACCCCCTTCAACTTGGTTGGCAGCAGTCGCGCCGCCCCACAAAAAGTTCTTTGGAAAGCCAGTTGGCATTGTTTTTGAATACATAATTGAAAACTCCCTTTAATTAGTTTAATTGTAATAATGGTTCAGTTGCATTAACTTCCGTAGCAGCTGGAAAAGCCAGTTTAACGTCATGATAGTTCTTAGAATTAGTCACAACCATTGGCGTTGTAACGGGATACCCTGCCGCCTTAATCGCTTCAATATCAAACTTCACTAGCGGCTGACCAGCTTTGACCGTCTCGCCCTTTTGAACTAGCGTTTCAAAACCTTTGCCCTCTAATTCGACAGTATCCATTCCAATATGCATCAAGATTTCAGCACCATCTGTTGTGTTTAAACCAACGGCATGTCCAGTTGGGAACACGAGTGCTACTTCGCCGTCAGCTGGAGCGTATAAGACACCATCAGTTGGTTCGATTGCAACACCTTTGCCCATTGCACCTGATGAGAAGACCTCATCCTTAACTTCACTTAGTGGGATGATTTGGCCCGTTTCGGGGCTACTTAACTTAGTGGCCACATTGTAAGTGACGTTTGGTTCTACTTTAGTTGCTGCACCAGTTGGTGTCGTTTCTACTGAAACACCACCGGCCATGACTGGATCAGCCGTTGCCGCAGTTTCTACGACCTTAGTTTGCTTGTCATTACTATCAACACTCTTGTAACCAAATAACATTTGTAGGGCAAAACCAAGGACTGCAGCAATGGCCATCGCAATAATTAAGCCATATACAGAGCCGTCTACCCCAGTTTTAGAATTAATCGCAGCTGGGATTGAGAATAATCCCATACCGCCCATCATATACATTTTTGTACCTGCAAAACCAATAATACCGCCACCAATTGAAGCGGCCACACAACTCAGAATAAATGGGCGCTTACGTGGCAATGTTAACCCATAAATGGCAGGCTCCGTAACACCGAAAATACCGGAGATAAAGGCTGGTAAAGCAATACCGCGTGTCTTTTGATTTTTCGTTTGTAATAGAATGCCTAATACAACTCCAGTTTGGGCAAACGAAGCGGCTAATGATAATCCTAAAATAGGGTCAAAGCCTTGTGAGGCTAGGTTGGCCATCATAACAGCTACGAACCCCCAGTGAACACCAAAGATAACGAAAACTTGCCAGAAAGCACCCATCACAAGCCCAGCAACGATCGGACTGAAGTTATAGATTGCAACACATACTGTTGAAATACCATCACTTAACCAACTTGCAACTGGTCCAATAATTAAAAAGGTAATCGGCACTGCAATTAATAACGTAATAAATGGGACTAAGAACGTCTTAACTACCGTTGGCACGATTCGTTTTGCAAATGCCTGAACTTTAGATGCAAACCAAACGGCCAAGATAATTGGAATTACTGAAGAAGTATAGCTCATCATCACAACCGGAATACCTAAGAAAGTCGCGTGAATCTGTGATTCAAAGATACTACCACTGAACAACGTGCTTAATACTGTCTTACTGCTGTTCAAAGCGACAATACTTGGATAGCAAAGCGCCATCCCAATCGCCATTCCGACAAATTGATCAACATGAAACTTTTTGGCTGCTGTCAATCCCAAAACAATTGGTAGGAAATAGAAGAAACCATCACCGATCGAGTAGAGAATCTTGTATGTTCCTGAATTCTCTGACAACCAATTGAACGCGACAAACATCGCAACGAACCCTTTGATCATCCCAGCCGCACATAAAACACCTAACATCGGCGTAAAAATACCAGAAATCAAATCGATGAACCGGTCAAAGATACTCATCTTTTCCCCGTCTTCATAATCATCAGGTACACTACCACCATCGGCAAAACCACCGACGCGAATGAGCGTTTCATAAACGTCTGCAACTTCATTTCCAATGACTACTTGGTACTGACCACCGGACTGAACAACTGTAATAACACCATCTGTATCTTTTAATTCATCAGTATGGGTAGCGTTTTCATCTTTGAGCTTAAACCGCAACCGGGTTGTGCAGTGAACCACGCTCTTAACATTATCCTTACCGCCAACTCCGGCGATAATCTTTTTACTTAAATCTTCATAAGCCATCATTGTTCCTCCTCATTTATCTATAAATCAATAATTGCAATTTGAGTAAACAAAAACCCAAATGTCCTTTCTTCAAACCACGCCACTAGGGCCCTAGTGACTGCTGCTCTCAAGAAAAGATATTTGGGTTAATGCCTGCATAACCAGTAACACACCGTTAATAATCTTATTTATTCACTTTTTTGTCGGTGGGTGACGCGCCAGATGTGAAGGGTCAAATAGACTTTGTCATCCGGCTCTAGTCGCCAGCCAGCCTTACTTTGTAAAAATGTATCGATCCGTTCCACTGTTGCATAGGCATGCGCATATTTTACTTGCATCAACTGCAGTAATGACTGATCTAATTCACTGCCAGTTCCATTACTGCGGCTAACGCGTTGCACCATTAGCGCACGTAAATGCGCAATGAAACGATTGTAATTGAAGGACTCTGGGTCCAGATGCATCTGGTATTGATATTGCACGATATCAATGATGCCACTGATCAATTTCGTGATTTTAATCGTTTCCTGCAACTTGGAACCATCTGAACCAGCATTGATGAAATGATAAGTCATAAAAACCACTTCACTTTTAGGAAGGATCACGTCCGCCGTCACATTAATTAAATCGACCGCTTGACTGGCTGCGTGAAACTCCTTAGGAAACAATTTTTTAACTTCCCAACGGACTGTGCCGTTATCGACATCGATTCCATCATTGGCTCGCTTCAACGCAAAGTCAATGTGGTCTGCAAGCACAAAGTACTGATAATCACTAAAACTGACCTTCAACAGCGGCTCCACTAGGTGAACCACCTTTGTTGTAATCACAAACGATTGGGGTTTTAAATCTTGAAAAGCGTCAATATCAACATTCTGTTTCAAAGTTGCCACAAAACGCCGCTGAATTTTCTGATCATCAATCTGATCACCCTGATGCTTACCAAAACCTACGCCATTACCAATTACAATCCATTCAACATCCTGATCGTCCACCACTAAAGCGGCATTATTATTGAAGTTCTTTAGAAATTTCACCACTCACGCCTCCTGGATTTTCAAACAAAAAACCTACTTAAAGAGTATCACATCTCACTGAAGAGACTGTGAATACAGATATGAGTAGGTTTATGCCTGATCGAATCAGTAACACGCTTTAATTTATGTTATTTATACTAGCAACAATTGTAAGCGGTGTCAACCGCATGTGAATATTTTTTTGTCATACTTCCATCTGGTCAATTCGCTATAATCCTTCATCATTCGCTACGGGCACCTTGCAATACATCATATTCTTTTCCAGCCACTACCACTACTAACGGTAAGCCAGTGACAAGCTTAACTTGCGTTTTATCTTGATATAGTTGAACTTCTAGCACTCGACCACGAAAACGCAACCGATAACTAAGATGCGTTATCTGAGTTGGTAAATGATTGGTAATGTGTAACTTACCGTCAGCGACATACATCCCAGCAAATCCATACGTTAATCCCAACCAACTGCCGCCCAGATTTGCTTCATGAAGCCCATCTTTGGCATTGCCTTGTAGATCAACCAAATCCATTAACGATGTATCCATATAATAACTGAACGCCTTATCATGATCACCTAGTCGGCTCGCCAAAATACTGAAAATCGATCGTGATAAAGAGGAATCATGCGTCGTAATTGGTTCATAGTACTCGTAATCTCGCCGCAATTGTTCCAGTGATTGATCTTCTGGAAACAACATTTCCGCTAATAACGTATCTGCCTGCTTGTTGACCCGGTGACGATAAATCATGAGCGGGTGATAATGTAACAACAATGGATATTGCGTTGCCGCCGTCGTCGCAAAAGGCCATACCGGCATCTTTGGTGAATTATCATCTTGTGCAGTGACTTGTTGTTCTTGATCATACGGTAGGTACATGTTCGTACTTGCCTTTGTGAACTGTGCTTGCTCATCAGCATCGCCGTCAATATAATGATTTTCAAGTAACCAAGCTGCAAAAGCCATATTTTCCTTAGCCATCCGATTCGTGTAGTAATTATTATCTACCAAGGCGGTATATTCATCCGGCCCCGTCACCTTGTATAAGCAGAATTGCGACCGGCCATCACGCTGTTGCCAGCTACCAAACTGCAACCAGAAACGTGCGGTTTCCAGGACAACTGCTGCACCTTGTTCTCGCAAGAAGTTCTGATCATTAGTGACATCAAAATATAACTTAACCGTATGCGCAATGTCCGCATTGATGTGATATTGCGCAGTGCCAGCAGGAAAATAGGCACTTGCTTCTTCACCATTAATCGTTCGCCATGCGTACAATGCGCCCCGTGTCACACCCAAGCTCCGCGCCCGCTCTCGAGCTTGCGGCAAGATACTAAACCGATAATGTAACAGTTGCTTGGCAATTTGTGGCTGCGTATAAATGAAGAACGGTAACATATACATCTCGGTATCCCAGAAATAATGGCCCTCATAGCCCGGTCCAGTAATCCCTTTAGCTGCAATGTTCGTTAACCCGTTACGACCAGCTGATTGAAATAACTGGAACAAGTTATATTGAATCCCAGTTTGTAACTTTTTATCACTAATTTGCACTTGCGACTGTTGCCAAAAGTCCGTTAAAATCTGCCGATTACGAGCCACAATATCGTTGGTCCAACCCGTTATCTTATCCGGCAGCGCTTGATTAATTTCACTGATTTGACGCGTAAACGACCAGCTCAGCGTTGTCTGTGCTTCGATGGTACCACTGCCATGAAAACCGGCATGATCGCCATATACTTCAAAGCCTGTCGGAAAGCTGGTCAACCAATCCCGTTGCGTTATTTGTTGGTGTGTTGAAGCTACCAACGTCTGCCACTCTATTTGCTGCTGACGATCAGCTGGTATAAATTGGTTGGTTAACCCAGATTGTCGTTGCGCCACTCGCGGATCGTCCGCGTCCGCCGTCGTCGCAGTTACATCATGAATAATCGGCCGCGTGAACCGCAACGTCCCCGTATAATCAAGCGAAGTCAGTTCGTAGTTCAAGAATAGTTGATGCGAATTATCCAACGCAATCATTGATTTAACGACCAGTTCAAAATGATGGTGGTCGGAGGTAACAATCTGAAACTTTTCCGTTAGTACGCCCGTATCAAAATCAAGCACGGCATCGTCGACCGTCATATCCCAGTCACCAGGAATCTCAGAACTTGTCTTCTCAGTTGCAAAGTCTAAGTACCGCGGGCTTGTTAATGAAATAATCGTTTGATGATTTTTCGCATATCCATAGGCACTTTCTCCATATGTGATTGGATTCGTCGCATAATAGCCATTGATGAGCATCACTGGTAGTGTTGCTTGTTGATTACCTGTAAACGGTACTGAGTCCCGAACACCCATGTGACCATCACCCAAGGCAAAAATCGTCTCCAGATACTGCCGATTCGTCGTTGCCACATCTTTTAATGTTAACTTATCAATTTGCATAGTCTCCCCCACTTTCGACTTCATTTGCTGTAGTATAGCATCCGAAATAAAGCGGTTTCATCGATTTGAGAATCACTTTGCTGCTTTTCGCATAAAACAATCGCTTAGTACCGACAATATACTAACGTTAATGAGAACGTATTTAAAGTGACGGAATAATCTCGTTGTAACCAAAAAGCTTCGCTGACCTGACAATCAAGTTCTCGATTATCAGGTCAGCGAAGCTGAAATTATTTCTCAGTACGCTTTATATAGTTGCAACACTCTCACGTTCAACCAATGTGACTGGGACTAACCGCGTGGCAGATTTGCCAACCAAACAATTAACACTTTCAATACCAATCTGGACAAAATTCTGGGTAACACTTGTCAACGCAGGAGTCGCAATATCGCAGATGAGCGTTCCATCAATGCTGACAACAGAAAGCGCCCCAGGTAGCTTCACATTACTCTCCTGAGCAGCCTTTTGTAGTCCGGCCGCCGTCATATCACTAGCTGCAACAACCCCAGTAATGCCCAGCTCTTGATAAGCATTAAAAACATTATAACCAGCCTGATAACTATAATCTCCGGGTTGCACCCATTCAGCTTGCCCATGAATCGAATAATTTTTTAACGCCGCTTGATACCCAGCAAGCCGTTGACTACCTGTATGATAATGGTCGATTCCGGCTAGGCCAATTGTCCGATGACCATGCGAAATTAAATACTTTGTCGCCAAATAGGCCGCCTGATAATTGTCAGAGCTAACGGATTTGACGCGTTCATCTGCTAGATTGATCGAAACAAAACAAAACGGTGTCTTTGATTCTGTTAATAATTGTAAGTCTGCTTTATCTGGTTCAATCGCCATTAACAAAATACCTGAAACAGTACGTTCCAAGGCGGTCACAATTGCTTGATGTTGTAACTCGGTATTCCGATTACCAGCATATAGAATAATAACCTGTAACCCGATCTCAGTCGCGCGCTGTTGAATACCATCAATAATTCCACTTGAAAAATTCGTCGGCGTGACGTTGACAATAACGGCAATCACGTCCGTCTTCTTTTTAACCAATTCCATGGCTAGTGTATTCTTCCGATAGCCGAGATCCTTAGCAACTTTTAAAATACGCTCCTGAGTCTTGTCGCTATATGTACCCTGTTTTTTCGCCAACACTCGTGACACTGTAGCAATTGAAAAGCCAGTTTTAGCGGCAATATCTTTGATTGTTGGCTTCATTTTTCCAGCTCCCCTCCGATTTAAATTAATTATAGCGCTAAAAGCCGGTAAAATCATTGTCAAAAGCGTAAACGTTTACTTTATTATTAAATCGGTATTGTAAACGTTTACGCCAAGTGCTAGTATTGCCCTGTTGAAAAGTGATTAACTTTTAAGGAGATGGATTCTCATGAACCAACCTGCAGTACACCCGAATAAACCAATCGCTGATGTTTCCAGTAAGCCTAAGACATCCACTATTGCTAATTCGCTGCCCAACCTCCCATTAAAAACCATCTTTGCAATTACCTTTGGTTTTTGTGGGGTTAATATGGCCTTCTCATTACAATCATCACAGATGAGTCGGATTTTCCAAACCATTGGCGCTGATCCGACCAAACTAGGACTCTTCTTCATTCTGCCACCATTGGCTGGATTATTCGTCCAACCACTAGTCGGTAAATACTCTGATCGAACTTGGACGCGCTTTGGTCGTAGAATGCCCTACTTACTATTCAGCGCACCATTAGCGGCGTTGGTCATGGTGTTATTACCAAATGCTGGTTCATTCGGCTTTGGCTACGCTTCAACTGCTGCATTACTATTTGGTGCTATTGCTATTTTATTTATGGATTTATCAAGTAATGTTTGCATGCAACCATTCCGCATGATTATTGGAGATATGGTTAATGAAAATCAGAAGGACAAAGCATGGTCTTGGCAACAAGCTTTCAGTAACCTAGGAGGCGTACTTGCTACTATTCTACCGTTCGTCCTAACTTACTTTGGTGTTGCAAACACGGCGCAAAAAGGCGTTGTCCCTCTTTCTGTAAGAATTGCGTTTTATATTGGTGCCATTATTTTATTAGGCATCTCAGCATATACTATTCATACGGTTAAGGAATATGATCCTGACACGTACGCACTTTATCATCATATCGATCCTGAACAACATAAGCACACCAAACCTATTTGGCAATTAGTAAAAGAAGCCCCGAAAGCTTTCTGGGAAGTTGCCCTCGTTCAACTATTTGCCTGGATTGGTATTCAATATATGTGGACTTATACTACTGGTGCTATCGCCGAAAACGTTTGGCACACAACTAATGCTGCTTCGGCTGGCTATCAAGCTGCCGGTAATTGGTATGGAATCTTGACCTTCATTCAATCAATGGCCGCCGTTCTATATGGTTTCTTAGTTCTTTCACGGACTAATCCATACAAGCGAAAGTTTTGGTATCGCTTTGGCTTAGCTAGCTTCGCAGTTGGCCTCGTTTGGGTATTCTTCATTCACAACCAGTACCTATTAATTGCCCCATTCTGTTTAATCGGTATCGGCTTCTTTACGGTGCATGTCGAGCCCTTTAATATCTTTACTTCTTCACTAGATGGTGCCAATGAAGGCTCATATATTGGAATTTTTAACGGTACGATTTGCTTGCCACAAATTCTCGCATCCGTTGCCAGCTTTATGGTCTTTAAATTCGTTGGTAATTCGATGCCTGGAATGATGCTTATTGCTGGTATCTCAATGTTCATCGCAGTACTTGCCATTAGTATTATTAAGCAAGACAAGCCTCAAGAAGATTTGTCAGAGAATCCAACTAAATAAAAGTCATTTTACTAAGGAGTGTTTTTTAATATGAGTGCATTACCAAGTTACACACAGAACGGCCAAACGATCACGTTTGCTTTCGCCCAACCATTACAATTAACTATTGTTACGTCGGAAATCATCCGCGTCTTTATTAATCGCGGTGAGCAAGGTGAATCCTATGCAATTGAGGGTCATAAAATTCAGGCGACTGATTTCACTATTGAAAGTGCTGGTGATCATTACATTATCCGGACATCAGCTTTAACGATTCACCTCGATTCCGAACGGCATCTTGATACCTTTGATAAAGATGGCAATGCCTTGATTACCGATTATCGTGGCGAACGCATTCACTTGAAAGGCGTCGACAAAGTCCATGAACGATTAGTTGAGGCAGAAGGCCATTCAGTGACTAAGGCACCTACTAAATCTGATCAAGGTTACTACGAAATCATTAAATCGCTAGCACCTGATGAATATCTTTATGGACTTGGTGACAAGACCGGATATCTGAACAAACGTGGTTTTGCCTATGATAATTGGAACGTTGATAACCCCGCTCCCCAGCTGGAGATCCTACCTAATATTTACAAGTCAATCCCAGTGATGTTGGGGCTAAAAAATGGACATCCTTACGGTATCTTCTTCGACAATACCTACCAGAGCCATTTAGATATGGGTAAGGAAAGCAACCATTACTACTTTTATTCAGCTGTCCAAGGTAACCTCGACTACTACATTATTGGTGGTACCACGTTAAAAGACATTGTCACCAATTACACCTACTTAACTGGTCGAACGCCACTACCTCAAAAGTGGACGCTCGGTTACCAACAATCACGGTGGGGTTACAGTGCTAGTCAAGAAGAAGTGCAAGCAATTGCAGATAACCTTGCAAAGTACGACTTACCATGCGATGCGATTCACTTTGACGTCGATTACATGGATGGTTATCGGGTCTTCACCTGGGACAAGGATAAATACCAGGGTAATCCCAAGAAGTTTATTACCAAGTTGAACCAACAGGGTCTCAAGGTCATCCCAATCATCGATCCCGGTGTTAAACAAGATTCTGACTATCACATTTATGCCGAGGGTCTTAAAAAAGGCTATTTCGTTAAATCTGCTGACGGTGATGTCTATATTAACAAAGTATGGCCAGGTAACGCTGCTTTTCCAGACTTCGGTCGTCCAGAAGTTCGTCAGTGGTGGGCTAACAACGGTAAATTTTTAACTGATTTAGGTGTCGCTGGTATTTGGATCGATATGAACGAACCCGCTACGTTCGAAGGTCCGATTCCAGATGACGTGGTCTTTAATGATCAAGACACGCCTTCAACACATAAGAAGATGCATAACGTTTATGGCCATAATATGGCTAAAGCAACCTATGCTGGACTAAAAGAGCAAACTGGCAACCGACCATTTGTCATCACACGGGCAGCTTACGCCGGAACTCAGAAATACTCGACTGTTTGGACCGGTGACAACCGCAGTATGTGGCCACATATCCAAATGATGATCCCACAACTCTGCAATCTAGGATTAAGTGGCTTTAGTTTTACTGGAACTGACATTGGTGGCTTTGCCTCAGACACGACATCTGAATTACTGACACGGTGGATTGAAGGGGCAATTTTCAGTCCACTGTTACGGAACCATGCAGCATTAGGGACTCGCCAACAAGAACCATGGGCATTTGGCGAGCCAACGTTAAACATTTATCGCAAGTATCTCAAATTGCGTTATCGTCTGATTCCTTATCTATACGATTTATTTGCTAAGGAAACCAAAACTGGCTTACCAATCATGCGTCCCGTTGTCTTAAACTACGATCAGGACCCTCGTGTACGCGACTTGAATGACGAATACATGGTTGGTGACGACATACTAGTTGCCCCCGTTGTTCAAAAATCTCAATTTAAGCGGTTAGTTTATTTACCAGCTGGGAACTGGGTTGATTTTTGGAACGGTGCTGAGTATGCCGGTAATCAGGATATTGTAGTCGATACCCCACTCGATAAACTACCATTATTTGTAAAACAAAACACCATTTTGCCATGGGGACCCGCTGTTAGCCACATTAGCGATGAACCGTTGAAAGCGATGACGTTTAGAGTATTTGGTACTCAAGGGACCTACCAACACTATCAAGATAATGGACGTGACTTTAAGTATCAGTCAGGTGAATGGAACAATTACACAATTACCGTTGATCATAACAAGGTTAATGTGCAACTCACTCATCACGGTTATCAACCAGTTTATCAGCAGATCACAGTTGAATTGTCTGATCATGTTGTTAAACTCACTTACGATAATGACAGTAGCTGTTATCGAGAATAGTAGCTTAATATTTTAATCCTTAACTTTAATAAACACCTTAGGATACCAATCACTCCTAAGGTGTTTATTATTTCAATTACTATTGGATATATTAACGTGCTCTTTTCCTAAATAAACTTGTCATTAATATCTTAATGTCTATCCAGTCGCTCAAATTAATCCCCTTATTCAAAACATGATCATATAAAATTTGGTAAAAATGTATTTTAGTAGGTGTTTCAAGCATCTCATAACTATTATGTTTTCTATCAATTAAACCCAACTTACCATCGAGCTTAACATGATAACTTATATCATCTAGTGTCATATTAACAGCAATGCCAGCCATTGGAACTTACTCTGAAAACAGTGATACATAAAAGAGGAAATCAACTGATTAACAAACTGATTAACAAACTGATTTCCTCTTTTAAATAATTTTAACTATTACAGTAGTGGCTTTTAGTTAACTGCATAGTACTGTGCTTCTGATCGTAATGGATAAGAAATTAATTCAGTCGTATCCAAGTGCTCATGGCTTAAATTGACACTGTTAATTTGACTATTGTTATAAGTTCTATAGTAATAAACTCCCTTGTCCATATCACAACAAGAAGAATAGATTGTATATTCGTACTTTCCTTTAGTGACTTCACAAAGCCCTTTTTGTTGTTCTACAGACCCTAGTATATGGAAAAACTGACTAACACTGCCAGTCTCTGTCTGCATCGGCAACGAGTTTAATTTAGTAAAAGCGGCTCTAACAAATCTAGACATTGAGGACAAGTCTCCAGGTAATCCTAGTCCGCCCATTCCTCTACTATAACTATCTAAATCCACTTTTTCTGAAAAACTATTTTGGGGCGTGCTATTTGATAACGCACGATAGTTGTTCAAATTAAATAATTGGTAGTCAAAATTAGGATTGTTTGTTAACACACCTACTGGATTGTCGTAAATTTTTAGTCCTTCTTTAACACTTTCAATAACTATCGATTCCTGTTTATCAGCAACCAACCAATGTAGCGGTGATAATGGTAATTGTTCACTAAAATTAATATTAATCAAGTTTAGTTTTTGTATGTTCTTTTTCACTTCTCTAACACTTGAAAATTGTCCCAATAACCAAGGAATTAATTCAAATGGTGTGATATTAACTTTATCAGCATCATATTTTTTATAATCAGCATAACCTGCAAAATTCAATCCCGCAATACACAATCCTTTTTCATTCATCGCATCGTAGTAAAGTGGGTAGCTTTCTACATCAGCAGTAATTCCAATTATTGCATAATGGTGATCTAAGTTCTCCACCTTACGAAATACTAGTGGATATTTTCTAGGCGTAATCGTAACCATTTCATTGTATGAAATTTCATAATCGAAATTTCTACCGAAGTAATTATTATAAGATTGATAAGTTATGGCAGTACACATAACTAGTAATCCTCCTCGAAAATAATATTTAGATTTGATAAGCCAATAAGCTTACATCTTTTTAGTATAATATCATTGCTGAAAAAATAAAGTTTTTTTCATGAAATCATCTCTAAAATAATTTAATCTATTCCAAACACTTTAAGAGTCAATAATCAATTGTAACCCTTATAGCCGATATAACAATGCTGTTATACCTACTTATCCTTATCTCGTGATTGCTTCAATAGCCTTTGCAACCCCATCATGTTCATTATCGACAGTTATTTCATCAGCCACTTGCTTCACTTCAGGAATAGCGTTGCCCATCGCTACTCCATGTCCTGCAAACTTAATCATGCTCAAATCATTAGCTTCATCACCAATTGCCATCACGTTGGCAGCAGTCAAACTTAACTTTTCACAGAGTACTTGCAAAGCGTTGCCCTTACTAACACCATTAGTGTTGGCCTCGTAATAAAATGGTGCACTTTTCGTGAAAGTAACCTGCTTTTTCAACGGTTCAAATAGTTTTTGCTGTTTAATGGCGGCGTCTAAAACTTCAGGTTCATCAACATACATCGATTTAATCAGTTTAATATTCCGCATCTCTTCTGGCGTCCGATATGAGATACCCATTGAAACGAGATTAGCTTCATAGAGTGTATAATCACCAATATTACGGTCGGCCGTATACAGCCGATCCTCAGATACCGCGTGAAAATGCAAGCGTAACTTACGTGCTAGGGCTTCCAAGTCAATATAATCTTCATAACTAATCGGTCGTTCATCAATCAGTTCGCCACTAGTTGTGTAGGTTGCAGCACCGCCAAAACAAACAACGTATTGATCATCTTGAGCATCGAGTTCCAACTCCTGCAACAATGCTTTAACACCTGTTAATGGCCGTCCCGTGCAGATAACCACTTTAATCTTCTTTTCCTTCGCCATTTTAATCGCTTGCTTGACTCGCAATGTCACCTGCTTTTTTGAATTAACTAGTGTGCCATCGATATCAATCGCAATCATCTTAATATTTTCCATCATAGCCATCCTCATTCTTTATCGAACACGAAATAGAAACCGAGCAACGCCCCGTTTCTATTTCTTCAATAATTATTTTAATTTCAGATAAGTATTCACAACATTAGTTACATTAAAGCCATACTTATCAAGTACCAAGTCACCAGGTGCCGAAGTGCCGAAGCGATCCACACCGATCTTAGCACCATGATCGCCAGCATACTGATCCCAGCCAAATGTTGATCCAGCTTCAATTGTCACCCTTCTTGTGACCGCGCTCGGAAGCACACTAGCGCGATATTCTGGTGATTGTTGCGCAAACCGATCAAAACTCGGAATTGAAACGACCGCGACATCTTGATTATGCTTTGCTAACTGGGCTTTGGCCTCCAATGCTAAGTTAACTTCAGAACCAGTCGCAATTAGTAAACCATCTGGTATTTCTTTTTGAGCAGCACTGACCACATAGCCACCCTTTTCAACGCCAGCAAAGGCCGTATCAACTGATACAGGTAAAGTCTTCAAGGCTTGTCGACTCAATACCAGAACGGTTGGTTTATCAGTTGTTTTCAGTGCTTGCTCCCACGCAGCTGAAGTCTCATTACCATCAGCTGGCCGAATCACTTGTACGTTCGGCATGCATCGTAAACTAGCTAATTGTTCAATCGGTTCGTGGGTCGGCCCATCCTCGCCGACCGCAATTGAATCATGCGTTAAGACGTAGATAACCGGTGCGTGTTGCAGTGCGGACAACCGGACTGCCGCACGTAAGTAATCAGTGAAGACAAAGAATGTTCCCCCGAATACCCGAGTGCCGCCATGTAATACAATTCCGTTCATCGCAGCCGCCATGCCAAATTCACGTACGCCGAACCAAATATTACGACCATCGTAGGATTCTGGTTGAAAGTCTGATGTTTCCGCAATCATTGTTTTGTTCGAACTCGACAAATCGGCTGCGCCACCCCATAAGCTAGGTATTACTTTGGCAGCAGTGTTAATCGCCTTAGCGCTTGCCGCCCGACTAGCCAATGCATCTGTTAATTGATAGTGTGGTAAAGTAGATTTCAAGTCATCAGAAAATTGTCCGTTGAACGCTTGCTTAAAAGACTGCGCCTGATCTGGATACTTCGCCTCATATTCTTCAAATAGCCGTTTCCATTGCTGCTCAGCACGCGCACCATTTTCCTGAATAGTTACTTCAAACCGGTCTGAAACAGCTAACGGCACTTCAAAATCCGAGTAATTCCAGCCATATACTTTTTCAGCTGCTTTAATGCCATCCGCACCAATTGGGTTACCATGAACAGCATTAGTCCCTTGTTTAGGTGCGCCATAACCAATCACCGTTTTCACTTCAATCAAAGAAGGACGATCAGTTGTCTTTTTTGCAAGTTCGATTGCCGCGTCAATTGCATCAAGATCATTCCCATCTTCAACCACCAGATGCTGCCAGCCATAAGCAGTGAACCTGTCACCAACATTTTCAGTAAACGCTTGCGACGTCTTACCATCTAATGAAATGCCGTTCGAATCGTAAAGTGCAATTAACTTTCCCAGCTTAAGATGCCCAGCTAGTGAGCCAGCTTCGTGCGAAATTCCTTCCATTAAGTCGCCATCACCGACAATTGTATAAGTGTAATGATCAACAATTGGAAAATTAGGTCGGTTATATTGGGCAGCTAGATGTGCCTCCGCCATTGCCATTCCAACGGCCATACCGAATCCTTGTCCCAACGGACCAGTAGTTACTTCAACGCCATCGGTATGTCCATACTCTGGATGCCCCGGAGTCCGACTGTCCCACTGCCGAAAATGCTTGAGATCATCAATCGAAACATCATACCCGGCTAAATGTAACAGGCTATATAACATAGCTGAACCATGCCCCGCAGATAGAATAAATCGATCACGATTGACCCAATTCATGTGAGTCTTGGGATTAATATTTAAATGCTTCGTCCATAGTACGTAAGCCATTGGTGCAGCTCCCATTGGTAGTCCTGGATGCCCCGAGTTAGCTTTCTGAATCGCTTCAATACTAAGTGTACGAATCGTGTTAACACCTAATTCATCAACTTTATCAAACATTCCACTTACCTCCTAAGCCGTCATTGCAACTATTTCTGTGCCGCCTGAAATGCTTTCCAATCCGAAGCAAAACTGGCTAAGCCCTTATCAGTCAGTGGATGAGACCATAATTTACCGAATACTGTGGCCGGAATTGTGGCAATATCAGCACCAGCCAACGCAGCTTCTTGAACATGTTGTGGCCCTCGAACACTGGCAGCGATAATTTCCGTCTTGAATCCATAAGTATCTAAAACTTGGCGCAAATCCTTAACTAGCTGAATTCCACTGCCACCAATATCATCAAGACGTCCTAAGAATGGTGAAATATAAGTAGCACCAGCCTTTGCCGCTAATAAGCCTTGCGAAACTGAGAATACAAGGGTCACATTCGTCTTAATTCCTTCTTCACTCAGCACCTTGACTGCTTTTAAGCCTTCTTCCGTCATCGGAATCTTCACCACAATATTTGAAGCCCACTTAACTTCGTTACGAGCCTGGGCAATCATCTCTTCGGCCTTGGTTGCCGTTACCTCAGCGGACACTGGACCTGATACAATCTGCGTAATTTCTTTGATAACGGTTTCAAAATCACGACCTTCACGTGACACCAACGTTGGATTTGTTGTTACCCCATCTACTAAACCAAGTTCCGCGAAATGTTTAATATCTTCAGTATTCGCAGTATCTAAGAAAAATTTCATGATTAGATTTATCTCCTTTATTATTAGTTTTCATAAATTATTGAAAGTAGTACTCATAATTACTGATTACTTAGTTCCATCAGTCATACGTTTAGCACGCCGGGTAAGAAAAATACTGCAAAGAATCACAATAATTGTAAACAAGATAATTCCTGTAATAACTGCTACACTTCCGTAACTCCCTAATTTTCCTAACAAGATTCCTGGAACCAAATAGTCGGTATCTGCAAACGTTGAAGCTGCTAATTTCAAGCTTCCCAAAACTGGTAAAATAAACAATGGCAACCAACTAATCAACAAACTATTTACTGTAGCGCCAATGATTGCACCACGCCGACCACCAGTAGAATTACCATAAATTGCTGCTGCAGCACCACAGAAGAAGTGCCCCACTACACCTGGAATAATAACAGTAGTTCCTAGCGCAATCATGATAAACATACTTAGCGTCCCAACAATGAAACTGACAAAGAATCCTAATAAAACTGCATTTGGTGCGTATGGGAAAATAATTGGAACGTCTAATGCAGGCTTAGAATTAGGAACCAACTTGGTCGCAATACCTTGAAAAGCTGGCACAATTTCGGCCAAAATCATCCGAACACCTTGTAAAACAACCACGAAACCGGCAGCAAATGTTCCTGCTTGTACTAATGCATAAACAATATAATTAGTCCCACCACTCAATTTCGATTCAATGTAAGCTGGACCTGTCACAATCGCCAAAATAATGTAGACAATACTCATCAAAATCGTAATTGAAACTGTCGAATCACGCAGAAAGCCCAAACTCTTAGGGATTTCTAGATCCTCTGTAGACTTTTCTGCATTACCAAACCATTTACCCATCAATCCTGAGAGCGCATAGCCAATGTTACCCGTGTGTCCCATAGCAACATCATCGCCACCCGTGATTTTACGCATAAATGGTTGTGTCAATGCTGGTGTTACCGTTAATAATGTCCCTTCAAATAGACCACCAAGTACAATCGTTTGCCAACCCGTGCCAATGTTAGCGCTTACCAATATAACTGCAGTTAAACAAGAAACATATAACATTGCTTGCCCTGTCAAGAAGATATACTTAAAGCGAGTAAAACGAGCTAATAAAATATTAACAATCATCCCAACTAACATAATTAGTGCTGTTGTTGAGCCGTATTTAACCAGGGCAATTGCAACAACTGCTTCATTACTAGGAACAACTCCTTGCACATGTAACGCAAACTTAAACATGGAAGCAAAGGGTGACAATGCATTTTGAAGAATTCCGGCACCACCAGTTAAGACTAAGAAACCGGCAAAGGTCTTAATAGTTCCTTGAACAACTTCCGTACTTTTCTTTTTTTGAAGTAGTAGCCCTAACATCGCAATTAGCGCTACTAAAATAGACGGTTGGGTCACAATACCAACAAATAAGTTCAAAACAGTCTTCATGTGATTCTCCTCCTTTTCAGCGGCTAATCATGTTCAATATTTTCTTGATCCAGAATTGTATTGACATGGTTCCGGACTTCTTGCTTATCAATCAAGCTTTTTAGTAACACAACCTTATTCTCAGGAATACTTCCTAATGCACTTTGAAGCGTTGATTCAACAAAGAAGTAATCTGCTGAATCAGCGCCAACGCTCCCAACATCAGAATGATCCACTTGGATATCTTCTTTAACATTCTCGTCCTTTAAAATACTCTGAATGTTCATCTGAACCATAAAACTACTTCCCAGACCACTTTGACATACAGCTAAAAATTTCATAATAGTACCCTCCTATTTTTGTAATTCTTGCTCATGTGCAATAACTTCTAAAATATCAACTTCACTAGTTGCATTTAACATAGCTGTCACCGCCGACTCATCGGTTAACAACTCCATTAACTCTTTAATAACGGCTAAATGGCTGTTATTATCTACCGCGGCCAATACGAACCATAAATTGATGGGGTGTTCATCATTAACTAGACTAATGCTATGATTTGTTTTTAAGATAGATAATCCGATTTCATGGACGTTACCCGCTGGTCTAGAATGTGCGAGTGCGATTTGTGGTCCGATATTGATGTACGGGCCTTCTGATTCCACCACATTGAGCATTTCCTTGATGTATCCATCTTCAATCGTCTTATTATTAATCAATGGTTCCGCAGCTAATTCAATTGCTTGCTTCCAATCTAGCCCTGTGCCTTCTGATACTTGCACAGTCTTTTTATTCAATAAATCCAACAGCATTTTTATTCATCCTCCTTTCTTGATATCGCTATTTATCTGACAATGACCAGTATAAACTTGAATAATAGCGCCACAAGTGCAACAATGTTTTTGAGAATAGTGCAACTTTGGCACTTTGGTACCTTAATGCTTTAATTTTTTAGTAGACTTAATACAGGGAGGATACTGAATTGCGTGTAAATTTCAGCAAACGAAAACATGGTAATGAATTATTAGAAATTCTATTGACGTCATCGGGCTACACCACAGCTAACTTCTTACAACAACATCTACATATCTCACGTCGTAGCCTATTCTATCTAATAAATAAAGTAAACGATGAGCTTGATCAGCATGCAGAATTTCCGATTACTAATGTTAAAAAACTAGGATATTACCTTCCAACTGACACGATCAAATTTCTGCATAAAATGACAGAAAAAGAAACTTCTAGCAAGATCATGACCAACAATGCTAAGCAACGCCAACTACTAATTGCATTTAGTATCCTCAACACTAGTGGTTGCTCGTTAGCGGACCTAACTTACCAATTTAATATTTCTAAGAACACAGTTATTAGAGATATCAAAGTACTACACTCACAACTAGCGCTATATCATTTACAAATCACCAATACAGAATCCGGTAAAATAATCACGGGTTCCCCGACAGCAGTTCGCAAATGGGTGTACGATCATGCTACTCAACTGAAGACACTCATTGAACAAACTAGGCGGGCTACCATTAAGCCCACTACCATAAACGACCAGATTAAACTCTTTGAAAGAATAACTGGAAAATATTTAACCGACGATGCAAGTATCACAATTCGACTATTTTTATATTGGTACTTAACTAACATTAGAGACTGTAATAACCAACTAAGTGATGTTATATCCGCACAAACTGACTTAACACTGGATCACATTTGGGCTAAAAGTTTTTTGAACGATTATCATATCGATAACTCTAATGAGGTTGACTACTTAGTCAAGTTGATCAATTCTAGTCAATTTGCTCATGTCAATTGGAATGACGACTTGATTCAAAAGTTAAAACCATTCTCAGTTCGAATGATTTCTAGTTTTAACCACCTCTCCGGCGCACATGTTTCAATCAAGTCGATTAGTGACAGTTTAACGGTTCACTTGCTTTCAACCTACTATCGTGCTCAATATAATATGCCATTTGAATACCCTGACTTAAAAAGTATTCAACAGCATTATCACCACACTTTTGAAATCACTCGTAAAGTTGTCGTACCATTTGAACAATATATTCATCACACACTTTCTGATGATGAAATCGCATTAATTGCCATTTACTTTGGTGGTGCTATTCGTGAGCAAAAAACAAGCACCCCAACACAAAATGAAGTACTTGTCGTTTGTTCTAGTGGCATCGGTACCAGTCGTCTATTACTTCAACAACTAGAAAGCCGTTACCGCGGTATTCATTTTTCTAGTCCAATGAATGTGCTTCAATACGAAAATTCAGATCTAAGTAATGTTCAGCTTGTCATCAGTACAATCAAATTGAACACCCAGCGCAACATACCAATAACTACCGTATCTGCTTTTCCTTCCGAGTTGGAGTGGAAGATCATCGATAATGCTATTATTAAGGCTGGGTTGGCAACTTCTGACACACTCAAGTTATTTAATGTGGATACACTATTGGATATTGTAGGCAACTACGCTATGATAAGAAATCCTATGGGTCTGAAACTCGCACTCAACGACTATTTGACCCAGCTAACTCAGGAACCACTATTAGCCGCACCCCAAGAAAATTTATCAGAATTAATCAAACTACTGCCGCCAGAACATGTTGGTTTTCTAAATCATCAAAAATCTTGGAAGCAGGCGGTGCGTACAGCACTGTCCCCCCTACTTGAAGACTATAGTGTTGAAAAAAATTATATCGATCAGATCATTCATTTAACTGAAAGTAACGGACCATACATGGTTATTGGGTCAGGCGTTATGTTGGCGCACGCTGCTCCACGTGATGGCGTTAATAATCTCGGTGCTACTTTCTTTTTACTTGATAAGCCGCTACCTGTTATGACAAATCAAAAAATGGTCCATGTAATTATTGGTCTAGCCCCCATAGATTACGAGAAGCATCTATCATTTATCAGTGACTTGATGACACAATTACAACAAAAGGATTGGTTAACTAATCTGTATCATTTGAATAATAAAAGGGACTTATTCAGATATTTGTATAAAGATAACTAGCTCGTCTTCATTTCATTTATTAATGTATCTAAAAGCAGAAGCCAAGAAACGAAAGTTGCTATCTTGGCCTCTGCTTTTAGAGTTAAAAAGGATTTTTTATTATTAAATAATGCGCTCTTTCCAGTCTAATCTCATTTACTTACTGAACTATTCCAACGATATCATTCGGGGTCTTAGCTTGATATTTCGCATTATTAAAATCGACATTCGGTAATGCTCCCCATTTAGCAACTACAAAATCAACGCCTGCATTCTTTGAAGCCTGCATATCAAAGATACTATCACCAACATACAACGTCCTTTCACGTGCTAAGTTAAATCTCTCTAATGTGTAGGTAATCGGCTCTCCACTTGGCTTTGGATTTTTAGTTAAATCAGCAGTAGTCACAATTGGCATCTTTGCGATAATCGGAAAATGACTGACTTCTTTATCAAATTGAACACGATCCTTAGATGTAACCACTCCCACTGTGAGATTCATTGCCAATAAATCATCTAACATTTGTTCAACTCCCACAAAATACGTTAGTTCATTCATATTCTCGTTAAATTCAATTAGATATCTGGCTAATACATTCTGCCAATTTTGAACACCAAATTCTCTCAGGATCATCTCACCGGGCTGGCCAATTCTCTTACGATATTCTTCAATTGGCATATCAACACCCTCGCGAACTGCCCCCTCCTTCAATAACTTAGCAATTAAGTCCGCTGAATTAATCAAGGTATTATCAATATCGAACAAGATATTTTGATACTTCATAAAGAACCCCCCCTGCTCCCAAAAAAGAGCACTAAGACAAATATCTCAGCGCTCTAAATTAAGGAGGTTATAATTTTAATATTCTGTCATTCAACTACAATTAGTTTAGTCTGCTAAATCTGGATCATCAGGATTAGAGGCAATCATAACTTTGAGCTCTTTACCGGCCATCATTGCATCAAAAGCGTCACGCCAGTGTTCAAGATCAAAGACCTTCGTAATCATTGCATCTTGGTTAATAGCACCCTTGCTTTCAAGATGTAAAGCAATCGCCCAATCATACGGATTTTGTGACCGTGAGCCACGATACGTAATTTCATGCTGAATAATTGAACGTTCATCTAATTCATTCATCGGCTTTGCAAAAAGACCAACCTGTTGGAAAGTTCCACCCTTACGGATCAATGGTAATGCAGAGTTAACCGCTGGCGTTGCACCTGAACAGTCATAAACCTTGGTAACGCCAACGCCATCTGTCGCATCCATCACGACCTTGGCCAAGTCTTCTTTTTGGGTATCTACAATAATGTCAGCACCTAACTCTTTAGCAATTTGTAAACGATCAGCATCCTTAGTGATCCCAGAAACAATAACAAAGGCACCAATTTCTTTGGCAATCTGCAATGAGAGTAGCCCCATTGGTCCTGGTCCCATAATTAATAAAGTGTCGTGTAACGTGAATGGTGTCTTTTGATACATAGCATGAACACAAGATGCTAAAGGTTCCGACATTGCAGCCATCTTGTAGGAAACGTTATCTGGTAAAATGTGAGCACTTTCCTCACGAGTTAGAACATAATTTGCCATTGAACCATTAGCTTTAGTTCCGATTCCTACACGGTTAGGACATAAATTATATTCTTTATCTTGGCAGTAAACACATGTGCCATCCGTTGCAAAAGTCGTTTCACTAGTCACCCGGTCGCCAGGCTTTAGCGTTTTAACATCTGGTCCCACTTCAACAACTTCACCTGAAAATTCATGGCCCAAAACAAGTGGTGTCACCGCATTGGCATACTGACCCTTAAATGTATGAATATCAGTACCGCAGATCCCAGTGTAGGCCACTTTTAATAAAACTTTGTCTCCTGTTACTTCAGGGATTGGAATTTGCTTCAGTTCCATATTGTCGTAACCAGATTCCGTCTTAACGACAGCCTCCATAGTTTTAGCGCCCTTTAATTCGTCAGTTTTAGTTGTTTTTACAGTATCCATAATCCATTTTCCTTTCTACGGATAATCCTTTAATTAAATAATGGTTGTACTAACTGTGATAGTTTCAAAATTAACCAGTTCAAGATGTTACCACCCGTATCCAAGTTAGTGACCTCTGATGCGCCCTTTGGAAAGGCAACAATACCGTGCATCATTGATGTCAACGTTGGCCCAAAGTCAGTTGCCATCAACAATGCAAATACCATTACGATAGTAGCAGAGAGTACAGAGTGGACGATATTTCCTTTACGACTAGGAACAATCAAGGCAGCAAAGAATGGAATTGTTGCTAAATCACCGAATGGCAATACCCGGTTACCAGGTAAAATAATGGCTAAGAATAACGTAATTGGTACCATTAATAGTCCAGTTGCCAAAGTAGCTGGTGACCCGGTTGAAAGAGCAGCATCCATTCCTAAGTAAATCTTCCGGTTCCCGTACTTCTCTTGAAGTAACTTTTGAGCACCTTCTTGAATTGGAATTAACCCTTCCATTAAGATCTTAACCATACGCGGCATTAAGAACATCACACCACCCATGGACATTCCAAGCTTCAAAATGTTCGGTACGCTGTAACCACCTAAGGCTGCTAGTAACATCCCAATGACAATCCCCATGACCATGGGTTCACCAAAGACCCCAAACCGTTTTTGAATTGTTTGTGGATCCACATCCCATTTTCTGATTCCAGGAATTTTGCTGACAACCCATCCAATTGGAATACCAAGTAGGCCATAAGCCGCAGCAGAACCAGTTGGAAAGCTAATGCCATCCAAGCCATAAAACTCAGCGACCTTTGGCGCAGTTTTATCAGCAATAATTAAGACAGCGATTTCATAGATAATCCCGCAAAGAATTGCAAACCACCAGTTTTTCGTCACCACATAAGCCGTAGCCGCGGCCGCAATCATATGCCAGTAATTCCAAATATCGATATCAAGTGTTTTAGTAAGATTTAACAAAATTAAGCCAACGTTAACGACTAAAATAATTGGAATCATGATAGCTGAGATCGGCTGTGCCCATGTCCCAGCAGAAACGGCAGGCCATCCAGCATCAATAATCGTTAAATGAAACCCAAACCGTTTAACCATCGCCTGCGCAGCAGGACCAACACTAGTTGTCAACAAATTGATGACTAGGTTAATCCCAATCATACCGATACCAACAGTAATCCCAGATGTGAGTGCCTTACCCGGTTTAACCCTAAAGATTAACCCAACAATAAAGATAATAATGGGAAGCATAACGCTGGGGCCGACATTAATGATGCTTTGTACAACATCAGATAATACTTTCATAATGCATCCTCCTGCTTAAAACCCTAGCTCTTAATTATTGTGCTTGAATTTCGCGTGCTTTAGTCAAGATTTCATCCTGCAATTTATCAACACCAAGACCAGTTAAAAAGCCCATTGCTTTAATCGCTGGAATCTTATATTCAGTTGGTAGTACAGTTGTTGAAATCAACATATCCGCGTCATCCTGCTTAGAAGCAGCTTCAGCAATCTTAATTTGAATCAAATTAGCGTCAATATTATTTTCGGCAAACAAATCTTCAACTTTTTTCATAACAACCGTTGAAGTGGCAATTCCGGCACCGCAAGCTACTAATACATTTAATTTTTTCATAATAATCTCTCCTCGTATTTCTTCTATTTATCTTTTATTTGCTTAACAACTGATGAATTTGGTTAAAGTTCTCGGCATTTTCCAATGAATTTACTAATGAATCATCTTGAATAATTCCCATTAATGCTTGCAGCATCTCTAACTGAGCATGTGGTTTATTCAGACCAAGCACAAAAACTAATTTTGCATCAACCTTTTGCTCTGGATCATCCATCCGACTAAAAGCAATTGGAGCATCATTAACAACCACGGCAACAAATTCTTTGTTGATTGTATCCGCGTCAGTATGTGGAATTGCAACACCTCGATGTTCCAGTTGCAAGCCAGTTGGAAAAGTTGATTCTCGCTTGATTATTTTCGGTAAAAATTGATCAGTTACAAACCCATTTTCCTGTGCCTTCGCGTTAATCGCTGTAAATAATTCCTTCGACGTTTTAAAAGAGGTGTGTAGAAAAATAAGTTGGTCTCTCAAATAATCACTTACTTCAACAAGGTTCTCACTCAAAATAAATCGCTCCCTTCGTATTTATATAAATGTAATCGCTTTCAACAGTTCAAATTGTATCATTTTGCAAATCTTTTGCAATACTTTTCTTTAAAAACTTTTTAAAGTGCTCTTTGCAAGCGATACTTTGCAAGGCAATTTACATAAAAAACACCAAATTATTATATTCACAAAGTTTATATAATCAGTATGTTAAGCGCTTACAAATCTGGGACAAAATTAATTATTTCATTCACTTTACTAAAACCAGATGCAAATAAATGCAAAATATATGATATTATTACAAATAGAAAATACTTTTATATTTTAGGGAGGTTAGCCCGATGGAAGTCATGCAACGTCAAAAATATATCCTAGACCAACTAAGGCAACAAGGAACAATCAAAATCACAGATATTAGTAAAGAAATTAGTGTCTCTCGCGAAACTGTTCGTAAAGATATTTACACTTTAGATAAACAGGGGCTAGTCCAAGCCATTCGTGGCGGGGCAACAACGCCACAAAGCGTCAATGAGACCAAGTATGGCAAACGACAGCATGAAGCCGTTGCGGAGAAGAAAGAGATTGCTACCAATGCACTTCGACTTATCCATGACGGCGAATCCATTTTCCTAGATTATGGCACCACGGCATTTCAAGTCGCTGAAAAAATCAAACATAGTCAACTAACTAACTTAACAGTTATTACTAACTCGACTTTCGTTTTAAATTCGTTACAGTTCGTTAAAGACATTCAATTCGTTCTATTAGGCGGCACTATGCGAACTAGCGAAGGGTCTCTATCAGGGCCAATTACATTAGATAACATTGATAATCTCTATGCAGATATCGGATTTTTTGGCTGTGGTGGCGTTGATCTGCAAGCAGGCATTACCAACCACTACATCGAAGAAGTTGAAGTTTCAAAAAAAATGATGTCACATTGTCGGATGAAAGTTATTTTGGCTGATCATACCAAATTCGAAAAAAACGCACTTTATAAAACTACAGACATTAGTAACGTGGACGCCATTATCACCGATGAACAATTAGATAGTCGGCTTGCGAAACAAATTCGGTTGGCTGACATCTCATTGATCAGCGGTAAATAAACAATAGAAGGACAAACAGTCAAGGGTACTTACATACCGCTTCCCTGTTTGTCCTTTGATGTTAAACTGATAGATTTGCCAAATATTGCTTGACTTTACAATTGAAACCGCTATCATAATAACCGTAATGATAAATAAAACAAATATTTGCAAAGGAGTTGCAAAATAATGAGTGAAGCAATTAAATCCAAAACAGTTGATTACTCTTCTGATGAATATCTAAAACGCGTTGATGAATATTGGCGTGCTGCTAACTACATCTCAGTTGGTCAACTCTATCTACTAAATAACCCGTTACTTCGGGAACCACTAAAGGCGACCGACGTGAAAGTTCATCCAATCGGCCATTGGGGCACGATTGCTGGTCAAAACTTTATTTATGCCCATTTAAACCGGGCAATCAATAAGTATGGCTTGAACATGTTCTACATTGAAGGCCCTGGTCATGGTGGTCAAGTAATGGTTTCTAACTCCTACTTAGATGGCACCTATACGGAAACGTATCCTAAAATCACCCAAGACAAAGCTGGGATGAAACGCTTATTCAAGCAATTCTCATTCCCAGGCGGGGTTGCTTCCCATGCCGATCCTAAGACGCCTGGTTCGATCCATGAAGGTGGCGAACTTGGCTACTCAATCCTGCATGGTGCTGGTGCAGTATTAGATAATCCAGGTTTAATTGCCGCTACCGTTGTTGGTGATGGTGAATCTGAAACTGGGCCATTGGCAACTTCTTGGCAAGTTAACAAGTTCCTTAACCCAATTACAGACGGGACAGTCTTACCAATCTTGAACTTAAACGGCTTCAAGATTTCTAATCCAACAGTTCTTTCACGTGAATCACATGAAGAACTTGAAGACTACTTTAAAGGTCTAGGCTGGGATCCACACTTTGTTGAAGGTACAGACCCTGCCAAGATGCACAAAATTATGGCTGAAGAATTGGATAAAGTCATTGAAGAAATCCACGCAATTCGTAAGAACGCCAAGGATAACAATGATGAATCTCGTCCTAAGTGGCCAATGATTGTTTTCCGGGCACCTAAGGGCTGGACCGGTCCTAAGAGTTGGGACGGCGAACCAATTGAAGGTTCATTCCGGGCTCACCAAATTCCAATTCCTGTCGATCGCAATCACATGGAACACGCCGACAAATTAGTTGACTGGCTCAAATCATACAAACCAGAAGAATTATTTGATGAAAATGGTACTTTAAAACCAGAAATTGCCGCAATCATCCCTGAAGGCCAAGCTCGTATGGCTGCTAACCCCGTTACTAACGGCGGTAAGTTAACTAAAGACTTAATTACACCAAATATCGATGATTATGCTTTGGACAACAAGAGTCACGGTAAGGAAGACGGTTCAGACATGACTGAACTTGGTAAGTATATCCGTGATTTAATTGAGTTGAACAAAGACAACAAGAACTTCCGTGGCTGGGGTCCTGACGAAACCTTATCTAACAAACTAGGCGCTGCTTTTGAAGATACCAAACGTCAGTGGATGGAACCAATCCACGAACCTAATGATGCTTTGTTAGCACCTCAAGGCCGGATTATTGACTCCATGTTGTCAGAACACATGGATGAAGGGATGTTGGAAGCTTACAATTTAACCGGACGTTACGGTTTCTTCGCAAGTTATGAATCATTCCTGCGCGTTGTGGATTCAATGTTAACCCAACACTTCAAGTGGTTACGGAATTCTCACGAAGAAACCCCTTGGCGGGCTGATGTACCTTCACTGAATGTGATTGCATCATCAACAGCCTTCCAACAAGATCACAATGGTTACTCTCACCAAGATCCAGGTATCATTTCACACTTGGCTGAAAAGAAGACCGAATACGTTCGTGCCTATCTTCCAGGTGATGCCAATACTTTGATTGCAACCTTTGATAAGGCTATCCAAAGCAAACAATTGATTAATTTAATCATTGCCAGCAAGCACCCTCGTCCACAATGGTTCACAATGGACGAAGCTAAGCGCTTAGTTCGTGATGGCCTTGGTGTTGTTGATTGGGCAAGCACTGATCATGGTGAAGAACCCGACGTTGTCTTCGCAACTGCCGGCTCTGAACCAACGACTGAAAGCTTAGCTGCCGTATCAATCTTGCATGCACGCTTCCCTGAAATGAAGATTCGCTTCATTAACGTTGTTGATCTTCTGAAGCTGAAGAAAGACGACCCTCGTGGTTTATCAGATGCTGAATTTGATGCTTTCTTCACTAAGGACAAACCAGTTATCTTTGCTTATCATGCATACGACGACTTAGTAAAGACCATCTTCTTCGATCGCCATAACCATAACTTACACGTTCATGGTTACCGCGAAGAAGGCGACATTACAACGCCATTCGACATGCGTGTTCGCAACGAACTCGATCGTTTCCACTTAGTCAAAGCTGCCTTATTAGCAACGCCAGCTTATGCCGAAAAAGGTGCCCATGTCATTCAAGAGATGAACAGCATTTTAGACAAGCATCATGACTATATCCGTGCTGAAGGTACCGATATTCCAGAAGTTGAAAACTGGAAATGGACTGCATTGAAGTAGAGTTTTAATCAATAATTCAGCGTAAATTAAAAGCGACTTTCAAATGAGAATTCATTTGAAAGTCGCTTTTTGCACATTATTAGTATTGCGGGTAACGCTTCATAATATCAATTTCTTTGCGATTCAGCGCATGATCAGCACACAAAATGATTGCAGCGCTTTCAGCATTATGCCGATAATGCTGACTATTCTTAATTGCAAATGGCATTGCACATCGATTAGCTAATCTGATATATTGTCCCAAAATCTCCATATCAAGACGACCATTAAATAATAGTTGATAATTACGTTTCTTTTTCATAACCTTCTCAAGAATCGTCGTCCAATCATAACGCATTGCTTCACTAAACGTTATTTTAAGCTCGATCCGCTCATAAAAAGTACCTAAGCAGCGATTTTGTTCATCAGGCTTTAGTAATGGCAGCCCTAAAACTGCATTTTTGACACGAGCGTCAATGTCTAAATCTTTATTTTGCATTTTCTCACCCCAAGAAGATAAGCGACTACACTAAAGATCACATTTCCAAATTACACGTTCAATAATAATCACTAATCCTTCTCATAATTCCCGAATCACCCGCGCTGGATTACCACCAACAACCACGTTATCTCCAAAGGACTTGGTGACCACACTCCCCGCAGCAACAATCACATTATTTCCCAATGTGACCCCTGGACAAATAATCGCGCCACCGCCAACCCATAAATCATCTCCTAGATTCACAGACTTACCAATACCCATGGCACCATTGCGTCGTAACTGAGGGTCATCAGGATGATTCACAGAATAAATTTGTACTTTGGGACCTAATAGACAGTGTTTTCCAATCTTAATCGGGGCCACATCTAAAATCACGCAGTCATAATTAGCAAAGAAATCTTCACCAACGAATAGGTTATACCCGTAATCACAACGAAAGGTAGCATGAACTTCAATTTTATCACCAGTCGCGCCAAATAATCGTTTAATTATTTGTTGGCTTTTATGGGGATTCGTCTCACCGAGCTGATTGAAAGCTTCTACTTGTTGCCGTGCTATGGCTCGCTCACCGACTAGTTCTGGGTCATAAACATTAAACAACTCACCAGCAATCATTTTGGCCTTTTCACTCTTAATCACACTAATCACTCCACTTCTGATTCTGAATAAAAATGGTTATGGCCACAATAAGTAACCACAACCATTTTGTGATATTCACTTTACTTTAAGAATGCCTTAGTCATGCCAACCATGGTTGCATAGTCTTCCATTTGTTCTTCAGTTAACGAGAAGGACAGCATCGTGTGGTGACCACCACCAGCTTGCATCCATTCTAGTGCACCTTTCTTTAAGCCCATCTTTGGGGTCCATAATTGCTTAGCAACTGGTAAATTAGGTGTTTCGGCTTCTGGCTTATTCGCATCTACCGCGTAGCTAATCATCTTGAACCCATCACGGAAATCGGCAACGGTGACATCAATTGCTTCACCTTCTGAACCAGTAAATACTAGGCGAGCAGGATCATCTTTACCCCCAATATCCAATGGATGAACTTCGACCCGTGGTTTATCACTTGCGATAGACGGATCAACTTCCAACATGTGTGAACCTAAGATCGCTTCATGACCATGACGCAAGTCTAACGTGTAGTCTTCCATAAAGGCGGTTTGCTTGTTGTGAGACATAATCTTCATAACCCGTCCTAAAGCAGCCGTCTTCCAGTCACCTTCAGCACCAAAACCATACCCATCACGAATTAATAATTGTGAAGCTAGACCAGGTAATTGCTCCATCCCCCAAAGATCTTCAAAGTTCGTGGTAAAGGCTGTGTAACCGCCTCTTTCTAAGAACCGCTTAATACCCAGATATTGTGCCAATTGAACCCGAACTGAATGTTTATACGTGTCCGCATCGTTATCACCTTGGACCATTTCATACCGAGACTCCAAGTCAGCGTATTCCTTATCAACATCAGCATCCGAAACCTTATTGATCTCTTCAACTAAGTCACCGATACCATAATAGTCAACTGTCCAGCCCATCTTAATTTGAGCCTCAACCTTGTCACCTTCAGTAACGGCCACATTACGCATTGTGTCGCCAAAGCGAGCAACCTTAACTTTAAAGCTCTCATTGTACGCTACGGCGACGTCTTCCCAACGTGCAATCTGCTCTTGCACATCTTCATCGCCCCAATAGCCGTAAACAATCTTATTATGTTTCTGCAACCGGGCGTTAATGTAGGCATACTCGCGGTCGCCATGGGCACTTTGGTTAAGGTTCATGTAATCAAAGTCAATGTCTGCATATGGAATATTATTCAAATATTGCGTTGCTAAGTGTAATAATGGTTTTTGTAACAGTTCAGTTCCACGAATCCAGTTCTTAGCTGGTGAGAATGTGTGCATCCAAGTAATAACACCGGCTACCTTATCATTGTAATTAACTTCTTTCATAAAGTTGGTGATACTTTCAGCCGTCGTCATAACATCCTTAAAGACTACTTTATAAGGTAACTTGCCGCTTGCATTCAATTTATCCGCAATATCTTGCGCATCCTTAGCAACAGACTTCAATTGTTCTTCACCATAAAGGTGTTGTGAACCGGTAACAAACCAAAACTCATAATCAGGTACTGATAACATAATTAAGCACTCCTCGTCTATTTGTATGTTTTTTAATTCAACTAATCCTTATTACTTGCGAACTGCATGATCCTTAGAATGCGCATTATTTTGACCATAATAGGCACTTGCACCATGCTTACGTAAATAATGCTTATCTAATAAATATTGTGGTAATTCGCTACTTGCACGGGTCAATTGCGCAGTATGATAATCTTCTTCGGCAACCACTTCCAACACTTTAGCATTGTAAACGGCTTTAGCTGGCGTTGGTCCCCAAGCAAATGGGCCGTGCTGGCTGACTAATGAGGCTGGTACAGCTTCATAATCGAGGCCCCGTTCTTGGAACGTCTTCACAATGGTTTTACCCGTGTTGCCTTCATAATCTGCTTCAATTTCTTCCTTAGTCAGCGCATCCGCGGCCGGCACGTCACCATAGAACGTATCAGCATGGGTCGTGTTCATAGCTGGCACATCCATTTGGGCAGCTGCATAGGCAACTGCCCATGGCGAATGAGTATGGACAATTCCGCCAATATTAGGAAAAGCGTTATATAACACCGTATGAGTCGGCGTATCACTAGACGGATTTAGTTTACCTTCAACCACTTCACCCTGTAAGTTAACAACGACTAAATCGCTTGGTTTTAATTCACCATAATCAACACCAGATGGCTTGATCACGAATAGGCCTTTTTCCCGGTCAATGCCCGAGACATTGCCCCAGGTAAAAGTAACCAGGCCCAGCTTCGGAAGCTGCATGTTAGCCTCATAAACTTCTTGTTTTAATGCTTCTAGCATTTTATTAACCCTCTTCTCTAATATTTGATTGCTTGCCCAGCCGCTGCTTCAACTGGTAAGCCAGCTTGATAACGTTGAATAAATTCACGATATCCGGCCACCCGTTCCGGTTCTGGACTCAACGTCATACTTTCTGGCTCTTTAAAGACTTCTTGATCTAAGAAATCTTCTAGGTTCATTGCAGTTTGCCGACAAGCAAAGTTGGCTAACACTGCCATCCCCCATGGGCCGCCTTCACCAGCAGTACTCATTACAGTAATCGGAATGTTCAGTGCGTTGGCCAATACTTGTTGGCCAATTACCGGCGTTCGGAACAATCCACCCTGTGCAATCATAACGTCCGTTTGAACATGTTCTTCGTTAACAAGAATATCCATACCAAGTTGGAGGGGTGCGAACGCCGCATATAATTGGGTCAACATAAAGTTCGGTAAACTAAATTTACTGTTTGGTGTCCGTACAAATAGCGGCCGACCAGCTTGAATCTTAGTAATATTCTCACCGGATTGATAACTATAATTAGCCAACCCTCCAGCATCCGCATCAGCGCGAGTTGATTCCAAGAATAACGTTTCATATAATCGATCCGGTTTCAATTCCATTCCCAACCGGGCTGCAAACTCACGAAAAATCGTTGCCCACGCATTAATATCTGATGAACAATTATTAACATGCACCATTGCAACTGGTGACCCATCTGGCGTCATAACAATATCAATATCGCGATAGACTTTAGACAATGGTTTATCTAGAACGTTCATCGAAAATGCTGAGGTTCCCACCGAGATGTTACCCGTGCGTTTACGGACGCTGTTCGTACCGACCATTCCTGTTCCAGCATCCCCTTCTGGCGGTGCAATAACACTGCCAGCGTCGAGCGTGCCGCTCTGATCAAGTAAGCTCGCCCCGGCAGCCGTTAACTTTCCAGCAATGGCTCCCGCTGGTAAAACCCGCGGTAAAATATGCTGGATATCCCATGAATACGGTTTAACTTTGTCAAGTTGGCTAAACTTGGTTAACATCGTCTGATTGTATGTGTCAGTCGTTTCATCAATTGGGAAAACGCCAGACGCATCACCGATTCCTAGAACTTTCTCACCCGACAATTTCCAGGTTACATAGCCAGCCAGCGTTGTTATGAAGTCCACCTGTTTAACGTGCGCTTCATTATTTAAGATTGCCTGGTATAAGTGCGCGATACTCCACCGTTGTGGAATGTTGAAATCAAATAATTCGGTCAATTCATCTGCTGCTTGCCCCGTAATGTTATTACGCCAAGTCCGAAACGGAACTAATAATTTCGCTTGTTGATCAAATGCTAGGTATCCGTGCATCATGGCACTAATGCCAATAGCATTGATATGCTTCAAACTCATGTGATATTTACTGCGGACATCTGCTGATAATTGCGTATAACTTTGTTGAATTCCGGTCCAGACATCTTCAAGTGCGTAAGTCCAAGTACCATCAACAAATTGGTTTTCCCAAACGTAACTTCCCGAAGCAATCGTATTAAAATCGTCCGTGATCAAAACGGCTTTAATTCGAGTTGAGCCAAGCTCAATTCCTAAAGAAACTTTGCCAGTTTTAATCGCTTGGGCTGTTTCAACTAAATTCATCTGACCTGCCTCCTAATTAATGACTCGCTTGTTGTACGGGTACTTGTTTGTGATGATTCGTTCCTGCTGCTTCAATCTCTTCAAGTGAGTGACCACGAGTTTCTGGAACACAGAATCGAACGAATAGCACTCCTAATACACAGATCACACCGAACACCGCAAAAACTGCTTCTTGTGACATTGAAGCCGTCATAATTGGGAATAATAACCCCACAGCCCATGACCCAATCCAATTGAATGAAGAAGCTAAGCCTGATGCCCGACCGCGAACTGCAAGCGGAAAGACTTCACCCACGAGCACCCAAGTCAATGGTGCCCAAGTGAATGAGTAGAAAGCCACGTAAATCGATAAGAAGACAACAATCATCATTGGACTTGCATTTGGCACCAAACTATTAATAACAGCTGGTAGCAGGAATGATAATGCCATGACGGAACCACCCAACATCAATAAAGTCCGCCGATTGAATTTTTCAGCAATCCAAATGTAAAGTAATGATCCTAAAACTAATAAGATGCCTTGAACAATTGGCCACATTAGTGCTGAACTTGCAGCACTACCGGTTGCCTTTTCAACGATTAACGGAATGTAGTAAAAGATTGCATTAGCACCTTGAAATTGTTGAAAAGCTGCAACCCCAACACCTGCCATGACTAAGTACCGATATTTCCCATTGAACAAGGTCGCCCAGGAGGTCTTTTCTAAATTGTTAGCCTCCGTTTGGGCTGTTGATTGAATCGCTTTAACTTCACTGTCAACTTCATCTGGTTTACGAACAAAAGATAAAACTTGACGGGCTTCGTCTAACCGATTGGCTTTAATTAAGAACCGTGGGGATTCCGGCAACTTCAAGACTCCCAGAAAGAGAATAATCGCTGGAACCGCTGCCAATCCTAACATTAGCCGCCATGACATATTCTCGGGTAGATCCTTCAGAATATAATCAACAATGTAAGAAATTAACATCCCCGACACAATCATGGTCTGATTAATCCCAGATAAACTACCGCGCAATCGTGCTGGTGCCATTTCAGACATATATGCAGGTACTAGTGCAGAAGCAGCACCCACGGCTAACCCCAAGAAGATTCGCATGCCAATCAAATAGTAAGTTCCGTTGTTAGGTGAAAAGCCACACAGAATCGAGCCAATTGCAAAAATCAATGATGACATCAAGATCATCCGCCGACGACCTAGTCGATCCGCCAACTGACCGGCAATTGCAGCACCAAAAATTGCGCCAAACATTACTGCTGATGTCACCCACCCAACCAATGTTGCATTAGTCAATGCCCAATCGGTTTTCAGAAACGGTAATGCGCCTGTCATTACCCCAATGTCATACCCAAAGAGAATGCCACCAAACGAACCAAAGAAGAAAATAAATTTACTGGAAACCTTTTTCTGCTTATCCAAAGTTGTTCCTCCTCATATCTGGACTTGTTAATAATTGCAAACCATTTTAGAAAGCCCTTTCAAAAAGAGTTGAATTTTAATTAACAACGTTATTACGATTCACCTTTTGATAAAACGCTTTCATTTTCGAACAACTACAGTCTAATATATTTATACGTATAAATCAACACAAAATTGTTTTATTAGTACAAATTATTTATTTCTTTTTCGATTTGTCACGGCTACTGGCTGTTTCAGGCACAAAAAAACTGTCCTAATCCGTTTTCGATTAAGACAGTTATAAGTTCAATAGGGTTAATTTAAGTCTGCTACTGAAGTGCGAACAATCAGTTTAGGCGTATAGACGATCGACTCTACTGGCTGCTTGTGCAACAACCGTAGCATTTGCCGCCCCGTATCCTCGCCCATCGTCGTCTTCTCATGATTCATCGTGGTAATTCCTGGACTCATGTACCGTGACATATGGTAATCATCAAAGCCAACAATGGATATGTCTGTTGGAATGTTTAATCCCTTCCCTTTGAGATAATCCATCACCCGAATTGCTAGTTGGTCATTGTAACAGGCGATTGCTGTTGGTCGCTCATTATTTTGCAGATAAGTATCCAGCCGATGCGCTAATTTTTCAAAAGGATCACCAGACTGATACATCAAAATATTACTCTTATATGAAATCTCAGGCTGCTCTTGATAAGCTTTCACAAAACCATTCATACGATGAACCCCCTGAGCATCATCCACCTGAAAAATACCCAGAATGCTCTCATGACCCATTTCAAACAAATATTCAATCATCCGCTGTTCGGCCTCTTGATCACTGGTTGTGACGGCTTGAAAGTCCAAATTAGGATAACTTGCATTAATGAATAACACGGGAATACCATTATCCTTAATTTCCTGATACAAGTCCATATTAGGATTGTCCAAAGCACTCTGAGTTGGTTCAATGATTAGCCCCGCAACCTTGCTATTGAGCATATTGATCAAATTTTTACGTTCACGTTGATGATTATTATGCGTATTGCCAAGTAGCAACGAGTAACCACCCTCCGAAATAACTTGATCAATCCCATAAATAATTTGCGGAAAGATATAATCTGCAACATGTGTCGCAATCACACCAATAATTTTACTGTCATGTTCACTCGACCAGTCCTTATGCCAATCTTGAACAAACATTCCCCCGCCTTGAATACGATAAATGAAATGCTCCGTTTCAAGGTCTCCTACAGCTCGTCGAATCGTATATCTTGAGACGGCAAAACGTTTCATCATTTCCGTCTCCGTAGGTAATTTTGCATCAATTGCATATTCTCCCGAAAGAATGGCTTCTTTCAGGGCATCTTTGACTTTTTGATATTTATTTTCCATACACTACTCCACTCAGTACTACCTATTTATTTATTCAAACTCAGGTCTGAATCTTCATGTTGCTCTTAACCACCGAACCAAAGCGCTAATATTATTGCTATCATTAAGCCAATTATCCCACGCCATTTCGTCAGTCAGCAATTATATTTGCTATTACTATTATAACAAACACAATTAATCATATAATTAGTTCTGACTCTATCAATTCAGATACTAGCGCTCCTAATTTATTAGCATTAATTTTATATTTATAAATTGTGCTGATAAATAAACGTGCTCTGGTCAATACACGCTAATTACTAGCGGAATTCCACCACTAAAAGATTAGCCTTGTCATATACGTCCCACTCAATTTATGATAACGTTATCATAAGTACAAATAATACGGGGAGAGACTATCCAATGAAAAATACATTCTTAAATACAGTTAAGGGATCATTAATTATCTCGTGTCAGGCGTTACCCAATGAACCACTGCATAGTTCATTTATTATGTCACGAATGGCCCTTGCCGCTAAGGAAGCTGGGGCCGCGGGTATTCGCGCTAATTCCGTTGTTGATATTCAGGCCATTCAAGACGAAGTTGATCTACCGCTCATTGGTTTAAGCAAAGTCGACTATCCCGACTCACCTGTTTACATCACGCCAACAATCAAAGAGATGCGGGGCGTTGCTGCTACAGGCTGTGCCGTAGTTGCCTGCGATGTCACGGGTCAGCCGCGCCCTAACGGTGAGAAATTGGCGGAGATTGTGACCACCATGCGAACAGAATTCCCTGATACCCTCTTGATGGCTGATACTGATACCATCGAGAACGTCAAAGTAGCGGATAAGTTAGGCTTTGATATTATTGGGACCACGATGCACGGCTACACACCAGCCACGACTGGTGCCAACATTGCTGATAATGACTTTGCCTACTTAAAGGAAGTCCTCCAAGCCACATCACGCCCTGTTATCGCTGAAGGTAAGGTGGATACGCCCGAGAAGATGAAACGTTGCCTTGACTTAGGGTGCCACGCGGTCGTTGTCGGGGGCGCCATCACCCGGCCACTCGAAATCGCACAACGCTTCATTAGCGCCTTATAATTTTAGACATTAAAAATAAAAGCCAGTCGTAAACAAAATAACTTACGGCTGACTTTTCATTTGTTACTGAACCATCGTTAATGATGGTCGATTTGTCCTGACGTATATTCACAATAGCGCAAATGTCTCATCCAGATACTATCCCGCTTGCTCTCTAATGGAACCTACCAAATCATCCGTGGCTGGAGCGTTCGCAAGCAATGCGCGAACATCATCAAGGTTCACCTTAACATTCCAGACTAAAACACCAACTAACTTACCGGCATCTATGAAATAGACAAGCGTTCCATGCGTTCGCCGATCAAAAATCAATTGCAATTTAGGATCAATATTACCGATTGCTTGCCAGGAAATATCAAAAATCATGGAATAGAAGTATGGGGTATGTTGATAGCTCATGTGAGCACCTGCCATATTACGGCCAACTAATTCACCAGAAAGTCGGGCATGGTCCACGTGCTCAATCCGTTGCCGACCCAAGATGTGATCTGGATAAGAGGCAATATCTCCAGCAGACCAGATGGCTGGGTCACTAGTATTGAGATACTCATTAACTTTCACACCACCATCAGCTAAATCCAAACTACTATCTTCAGCCAAACTAATCCGCGGCGTAACACCTAACCCAACAATAATTGTATCGGCTGCGATCACCGTACCGTCCTTTGTCAATAGAGTCAAATGATCACCTTGGCGTTGATATGATTGGACAAACTGACCACTCATCAGTGTGACACCATTACGTTTGAACGTTGCTTCATACTCAGCCCGAATGGACTCAGGAAATTTACCCTCGCCCAGCGCTTTTTCTGGGAAAATCATCGTAACTTTAGTCCCATTTTGAGTCAGTGACGATGCGAGCTCTGTACCAACATATCCACCACCAATGATCACAACTCGCTTGTTCGGACCACTAAATTTACGTAACTTGCGATAATCTGACCACTGTCTAAAGACTAGCACATGTGGATCAGCAGGTCCCTGGATTTGTCGAGGTTCTCCGCCAGTTGCCAGCAATAGCTGTTCATATTTGATTTGCTCACTATCAGTCACTGTAATAACCTTATCTTGCCGATTAATAGCCGTAACCGTTGTCTTGAACTTAAAAGTCACATTAGGATAATTTTCAGCACCAATCCGAATGTTCTCTTCAGTAAACTCATCATCTAGCCATAGCTTTTTACTCAGTGCCGGCCGTTCATACGGAACATCCGCCTCTTGCGAAATAACTAAGATTGCGCCCTCTGGATCTTCCTGTCGAATTCCCTTGATGGCATAGCCAGCAACCATTCCGCCACCAACAATGACGTATCGATAATTGTTTGTCTGATCCAAATCACTCATTTAATCGCCTCCATAACTTTACTTTTTCTAGGACCATTGTAATATAAAAACGCCATGATTCGAAAAATGACGCTCAAGATTATTAATCATTGATTCCTTTTATCAGAACAATAATTTTATTTGCATACCGCCAAACATCTATCAAACACCGCTGTGATCAAAATTTAGAACTGCTGCTAACACAACATAAAATAATGTTATTTTTAATTACTCAACCCAACTTTCAAGGTAAGCATTCTAAGGAATGTTTGATCATATCAGTTGTTGCTATGGCCGTTTTTTTTGATCTTGTACTAAACTATTGATCAATTCGCTATGCTATAATAATTGCGAATATTCACTTTAACTATCCGTCGTTTACAATCATCACCCGTTCAAAAGTATCAGTATATTCGGCATCATAATGATGAGTTGGTCCTTTTAATATTCACCTGTTAATTTTAAAATTCGATAAGGGAGTGTGGCCTATGCGTCTATGGCATGAACAATTAATCCATCAATTACCACGACAACAATTACTAGGTCAACACCGTGAGCTTGCCGCATTGAGAGGCAATGGTTGGGGTAAAAATCATGCAACCGTTAATTATGTTTTCAAATATTCCCCTTACAAGTTGTATCAATTTCATGTATTAGTGATGGATGAAATGCAACTTCGCGGCTATCATCCTAATAAAATATGGTATGATCCAAATTATCGTGGGCAGTTTTGCCCGCCTTATGATCACCTCACTCCTATTGCATTAACAACACCAATCTATCCAGAACACAACGCCAGCTACTTAGCAGAATGTGTCCGCAATTTAGCTGCTAAGGGAATTATCATGCCCACCACATAGCCGCTCTTTTATTTTGCTGGGTACCAACTCAACCATCGATACCCAAATTGTTTTTCCGCAGTCATAATAAGGCCAGTTAATATTAAAAAAGGTTGAACTAGACTTGAAGTGCAATAGAAAAGTTAGACTTATTTGTTTAACGATTGTAGCGCATTTCATACCATGTTCAACCTCTTTTTGTGGCATCCATCGATGTTATCTAAGCCCCATTCTATCAAAAACGTGTCGTTTTTCTAACGCCTTAATGAAGTAAAAAATAGCAATCACCTGTAATGGTATCTGAATGATGACGCGTGCCAATCTTCCCAACAATAACACTTTAAAATTAGTGCCAAATAGTACTGAAATCAGCCATGAGTCCATCATCAGACTAACAAAAATCATTACAAGTATTTGCGTCATCACAACGGATAACCAATTGACTGATTTACGATATAAAAACAAACCGTCAATAAATCCCCCTAAAAATGCAGTTAACAAAAAGGCAATCTGAAACGCGCCGGAACCAAAAATAGTAAAGCTTAATATATCGGAGATCATCTCCAAGAGACCACCCCAAATGGGACCATATAGATAACCAATACAAGCCATAGACAAAAAGCCAAAAGATAATTGAAAATACGCTGGTCCGATAGCAATTTTGTATAAAATAACGTCTAAGGCTAATAAGAAAGCCGATGTAGTCAGCACTAATAAATTCATTTTTGGCAACTGAAAAACATTTTTCGCAATAAGTTTAGACATAGGACAATCCTCTTTTTTTGATTTTAATCATACCCTCATTCTTAATAAAAGTAAATATTACTTTTATTCGATTGAAGGTAGTTTAAAATCGTCGCTCTTGATTTAGTTCCTTGAACTCAATGATATTACTCATACTAAAAGCCACTAACAGGTCAACTAGTACACCCATCAGTGGCTCATTGTAAAATTAATTTTTATCCATGTAACTTATCTTGTAATTTATCACCCAAGTTATCAATTCCCTTAGCAGTAAGTACGGTCCCACCAATAAGAACACCACTTACGATTAAGGTTGCAGCTAAACAAAACTTTAAAATGCTTTTAATCATCGCAATCATCTCCTTACTAATCCATCCGTGTCAGAACAAATGAGGTTATCGCAACAACAATCACACCACCAATAATTGAAGGAACAATTGCCATTCCGGCTAATTGTGGTCCCCATGATCCCAAAAGAGCTTCCCCAATTGCAGATCCAACCAATCCGGCAATAATATTACTAATCCACCCCATCGATTTACCTTTATTAGTAATAGCACCTGCAATTGCACCAATAATAGCACCAATGATCAAAACCCATAACCAATGCATAAAATCCCTCCTAGACTTATTAACCCGCTTAAATACAATAATAGAATTACACGAATATTTAAGCCGATTCATAAATGATTACTTCTTATAATTATCATTTTACAATTATCGATAATGATAGACAAATATAACACATTATTTAATAAATGGGTCGCTACTATTTCTCATGTGACGATTCCGGGTGGCCTAGAAAATATCAAACAGCTTGATAGCTGATTAAAATTAAACTACGCCACATGAACGATTAACTTAACTGTGCATAATGATTGAAGTCACTCTGTTAAGGTGTTAGCGTTTAAATTGTGCAAGAGCTTTCTTGTAATTTACGTGAAAAGGGCGATTAAAATGACGGAAAAATTAACGACGGAAACCGGCCAACCATGGGCTAACAATGAACATTCCCAAACGGCAGGAGCTCGTGGTCCCGTATTAATGCAAGACTATAATCTTTTGGAAAAACTAGCCCATTTTGATCGTGAACGAATTCCAGAACGGGTCGTTCATGCTAAGGGGGCCGGAGCAAAAGGTTTTTTTGAACTTGAAAACGACATGGGGGAATATACTAAGGCAGACTTATTTAATGGTGTCGGTAAGAAAACTCCCGTAATCTTAAGGTTCTCACAAGTTGCCGGTGAAAAAGGTTATCCTGACACCGTTCGAGACGTGCGCGGTTTTGCCTTAAAATTTTATACTCAGCAAGGCAATTATGATCTCGTTGGAAACAACACACCGGTCTTTTTTGTAAACGACCCTTTAAAATTTCCTGACTTCATCCATTCACAAAAACGGGATCCTAAAACGAACCGTCGTACACAAAATATGCAATGGGATTTTTGGGCTCATTCTCCAGAATCATTGCACCAGGTCACTTATTTAATGGGCGACCGAGGACTTCCTGCGTCCTATCGAACCATGAATGGTTACGGTTCCCATACTTTTAAATGGGTTAATCAGAATGGCGAACAGTTTTGGGTTAAGTATCACTTCATCTCAGACCAAGGCGTTAAAAATATGACTGCTCAAGCAGCTGAAAAAGCAATGAGCCAAGATTTAGATTATTTACAAGATGACTTATATGATGCAATTCAAGAAAAAAATTACCCATCATGGACGATGTATGTCCAAATCTTGCCATATGAGGAAGGTCTAAACTATAAATGGGACATTTTTGATGTCACTAAAGTCATCTCCCACAAAGACTATCCACTAATTAAAGTCGGCAAACTAACTTTAAATGAGAATCCCACTAATAACTTTACCGATATTGAAGAGGCGGCCATGTCGCCAGCAAATTTTGTTCCTGGTATCGAACCATCTCCCGACAAATTACTACAAGGTCGCCTATTCTCCTATAAAGATGCACAGCGATATCGGTTAGGTGCCAACTTTGAAGATTTACCCGTGAACAAGCCGGTTGTTCCAGTTCATAATTATGAACGTGATGGTTACATGAAAATTAATAATCAAGGTGCTGAGGTCAACTACGAGCCTAATGCACTGCATGGGCCAGAAGAGGTGCCGGATGCCGCACTTTCACCTGATTCTGTTCGTGGTGAAACACGCGCACAGCCTTATCGCTATCAAGTTGATTACACAACTCAAGCAGGCGACCTATATCGCTTAATGTCAGAACCCGAGCAAGAACGCTTAATTAATACTATCAAAGATGCGTTAGGCCAAGTTACTTTGCCTGGTGTCAAAGAACTCGAAATCAAGCAATTTTATGAGGCCGACAAAAACTACGGTACACGCGTGGCTAATGCTCTGGGAATGAATATTGCTGATATTATCAGTGATTAATATTTTGACCGGATGTTATCCAGCGCGATATTATTTTTGTTATAAAGAATGATGATGCCGTCTCATGGTTATTAACTAAAGAGCGACAGGTTAGACTCATATCGTGTAAGTCTAGCTTGTCGCTCTTTAATTAACAAAAAATCTTAGATATAGCTTACTACTCGACCATCCTTTTATTAATAATGTGATCCCCTGTATTACCATCTAGACGACTCAACAATGCATTGAACTTTAGTCGCCGAACTGGTCGTGGAATAAATTGGCGAATATCATCTTCATTAAAGCCAACTTGAATTTTACTATCACTAATGATGATAGGCCGACGTAACAACTTCGGATGATCACACAACAATTTAAGTGCCTCATTCAATGGCATTTCGGGTAACTTAGGCGCAATTTCAGGATAGTCTTTAGATCGAGCTGAGATAATATCGTCTACACCATGTTCGGTTAAACTCAAAATACGTTTTAGATCTTGCACCGTGGGCGAATCAACACTAAAATTTTTCTCCTTGAACTCAATCCCATGTGCTTCCAACCATTGCCGTGCAACTCTAGAAGAATGACAGCTTGATTGTGTATATAACCTAATCATTCCTAATCTGCCCCTCTCTCGTTAAAATTCATCACAGCGTATTGATCGACATTAACTTCTGCCTGTCACAACATCCTTTAAACTAAACGCATTCGTTACTGTCATGACCAATCCAATACCCCGTGAACACATCTTTATTATAGGCTCTGAACAAGGGACATACCGACCGTTTTAAGACGAATAATCTGAGGATAATCGTTTTAAGTACACTTTTAAACGGTTTAGGAAAGAACGAACCCAGTACACGTAATGCTGACAAATACCACTGCAATTTCTAATCGAATAACGCTGAATTTTCATCACGTAGCACATAAAAAGTCGCCTACTAATTTGGCAGGCGACTTCCTTGGAACTATTATGACTTTTTAGCAAGCCATTTAGCTAGATAACGATTAGCTTGTGCAGAACAAAGCACTTTTTCACCATTTGCCATGGTTAATCGTCGCAAGTGCTTGTCCAATGACTTAATGCGTTTCAAGTTAACAACATATGACTTATGACATCTATAGAAATTAGGACTCAAATCAGGAACGTCCTTTAACAGTCCATAGTATTCTAATTCACCATCATCCAAATGGACTACGATTTTATGGAGACTGGTTGAACTTTCAAAAAATATAATGCTTTTAACATTAATTGATCTGACCGTCTCACCAATTTTTATTTGAACATAGTCGTCTTGGTCATTTTCATCGGTTTGAAAACGATCTTGTGCCACGTGTAAAACCTTGCTAAATCGCTCATACAAGGAATCTGGAAAATCCTTAAGAATAAAATCTAATGCCTCAACTTGATATTGAAACACCATCAAAGATAACTCCGTGTGTGTCGTGATAAAAATAATCTTGCTGCGCCGGCCCATGTCACGAATCTGGCTAGCTAGTTGAATACCATTAATATCTGAATTAAGGGCAATATCTAACACATAGATTGCCTTTTGAGGCTGCTGTGCATTAACCTTGTCTAACAATTCGTGGGGATCTTGGCATGCTAAACAGATACTCATGTCTAGCTGTTGATCGACGATTACCTTAGTAATGATTTGCCGTATTTGTTGTAATTGTTTCGGATCATCTTCGCAAATATAGACACTAATCATTCTGAGATACTCGCTTCACCGTCAAGCGTTGTAAGAATACCGCTCCTAAGACTCTGGTTTCGAGTATCATGTTCTCATTGCGATTAACAATCTTACTTAAACTATTCAATCCAATCCCCCGATTCTTGCCCTTAGTGGAATAACCTGCCTCTTTCAGCTTCCATAAGGGTGGTAACTGTTCAAAAACATTGTTTTGAATCAAGAACACCGTACTATTTTTTTCGATAAAAATGGCACTCATAATCTCTCCATCAGCATGTCCTACCGATGCTTCAATTGCATTATCCAACATAATTCCTAATGCAATGTCTAAATCCAATTCATTAACAGTAATGTCAATTAATGGTTCCTTTAAATCAAAATGAACTTCAATCTCTTGCGATTGTGCATAGCTCAACTTACTAAATAGGATACTCTTAATCGACTTCACTTTGACCCGACTCAAATCTTCAAGATTATATTTTTCTTTTAACACCCGATTTGAAACCGGTGCAAGATTCTTTTGATAATATTCTTGTAAACCTTCTAAATCATCAGTTTTCAAATATTCATCTATCGAAATCAACATATTCTGATAGTCATGTCTGAAACGTCGCAACTCATTATAGTGAGCTTCGATTTCATTCATATAGCGAGTATCATTTTGTATTTGTATTCTTTGCTTTTGGACTTCATATTTGGCTCTTACATTTTTTAAATATTCGTTATAAATCACCAATACTAACCCCATTACAACTGACAATATAATTAAATTACTTAATATAACCTGGAACTGATTTTCCAGACCTTCACTCAACATAATATACAAGTATATTATCATTAATAATAGTGCGGTTATGCGATTTAAGCTCTGATTACTAAACGTGGGACTGAAATTCGTGCGATCCATTACAATATTAAGAAAAATTAAGCTTACGACACTCAATATGACAAACACTACCACATACCCATTAGGAACTTTCATTAAACGAGTTAATATATCACAAATATGGTCAACCATAATCGACCATATGAACACTTGAAATGTTATACATAGTGCACCGCTTAGAACTCGTACATACCACCAAGTGAAAAATATAAACATCATTAACATTAAAAAAGAAAAACTAATTCCTAACTTTGCTAAAAAAATATAACTCATCAGCATACAGACGGATAAGAATATAACATCAAAAAGTCTCACAAAAAATATATTTCTCAACAAAGATTTAATTATCAAATAGATAGATAATTCTTGGAAGACAATCATTAACATATATCTACACTAATCCTTGCTTTTTAATTCATCAGGAATTTTAGTTTCGAATAATATCCCATGGCAGCACATAACCAACTGTTTAGTACCTACGTATTGAAAAAGATGGCTAAGTACTTTATACATTTTTTCTTTCATAATTTTCCCTCCTTTCATAGGGCATTAGTAATAAAGCGGCTAATGCCATCGCAATTAAAATGATTGTGCCAAAATAATTATTACTAACTATTTGTAACAAACTCAAAATTAATGACAATCCAATTGCCCGTCGCTTTAATTTTTTTCTCAATGACTTCGATGTAATAGGATTCTTTACCGTATCAGCTGGAGCAAAAATACTTATGATTATTACAAATATTAAACTTAATAACAATCTGTATACTTCAGAAATACCAGTTCCAATCACATACGGCACACCCACAAACACAAAGATAGTTAATATCGTACATAACAAATCCGATTTCAAGTGACGTCCATAGGCAAAGCCACGCAAAACTAAAAAACTACCCATAAAAACTAACACTGGGACCAACTCGTGTAGCAGCAACGCTAAGATAATAGTAATTATCAGCTTAGGAATAACATTTAATACAGTATCAATGCCTAGTTTAACTAGTAATGCCTGCCGTCTTTCTAGTTGAAGATTCTTTTGAATCGCAGCGAATAACCGGTCGCTTAATTTATAAAGCAATAGTTTTTGTTCTGGCTTTTCCATATCCTACTCCTATAATGCTCAAATACATACCTGTATCAACAGTTTAAAACAGTATTAATTAATTGAAAAGAATACATAAATAGATTAATTATTCAATATTGTTTTAAGACTAGAAATAAACATTTAAAGATACATCAGTTTAATTATTCATACGAAACTAAAGTTTCATATAAAAAGATCGTTAATATAAATCAGTTTCATCGATACTCCCCCTTAATTTTTCCTTAGATTACAAGTCAAACTAGACTTAATTTCACTAATTCACATTACTCAATAGATTAATATCAAATGGTGAAAATCAACGAAAAAAGGAGATCTATCAAGCAATCTCCTCTTACATAAAGTTATTTATGAACACTGATTTAAGCTAAGCTGCCGATATCACAATCTCAGCATCCACTAAATCAGCCTTCAAGTTTTTGACATCTAAGTGGTCAAGGTAGAAATCCGTTACCTTGTCACGAATTTGTTGTTCAATTACTCGCCGTAATGGCCGCGCACCCATTGCTTCATCATAGCCTTGTTCCATCAGCCAATCTTTGGCCGCTTTAGTTACCTCAAGTTTGATGGATTTTTTGGCTAACGTTTTTTGTACATCCGCCAACATCAAATCGACAATTTGACTTAAGTCTTGCTTAGTCAGATGTGAAAATTCCACGATTCCATTAAAACGGTTCAGAAATTCTGGGCGGAAAAATGGTGCTAACTTATCCATTAATGACTGATCTCGTTGCTTGTCACCACTTAATGCTTCATTACCAAAGCCAGCATTAGAAGTAGCGATAATAATCGTATTTTTGAAATTAATGACATTGCCTTGTCCATCCGTTAAGCGCCCATCATCCATCACTTGTAACAGTAACGTTAATACTTGTGGATCAGCCTTTTCAATTTCATCTAATAATACAATGGAATATGGATTACGCCGAACCCGTTCAGTTAGAGTATTAGCATTATCTTCATAACCTACGTATCCAGCCGAGGTACCAATTAATTTCGACACAGCTGTACGATCAGCATATTCACTCATATCTAGCCGAATAATCGCATTTTTATTTCCAAACATATCTAAGGCTAATTGCTTAGCTAATTCAGTCTTTCCTACGCCAGTTGGGCCCACAAACAGAAAACTTCCAATTGGCTGATCACCCTCTGAAAAGCCCGCACGGTTACGCCGAATTGCCTTCGCTACCATTTCAACCGCTTCATCTTGACCGATTACCTTACTTTTCAGACGCTTATCAAGATTTTTCAAGTGCTCAATATCATTAGCGCCCATATCAGCAACTGGTATACCAGTTAAACGTTCAACCGATTGTGCCACATCATCAATCGTGGCAGTGATTTTTTCTTTTTGATCCGTTTTTTTAATTTTTTGCTTGGTTTCCTCGATCGACTTCTTGATATCAGCGGCTTTTGTAAAGTCCTCCGATTTAACGGCGGCCTCCTTAGCTGCCTCTAATTTTTTAACGCGTTGATCCAATGTCTCAACATCAGTTTGCGAATTTTTAGCCGCTAAATGAGCCGCAGTCATGTCGATCAAATCGATAGCTTTATCTGGCAAAGTGCGTTGTGGTATATATTGGATTGAATAATCCACAGCCGCCTTCAAAACATCATCTGGTAATACAACATGATGATGCTTTTCGTACAGCTTTTTAACACCTTGTAATATACGTAAAGTGTCAGCGGCCGTCGGTTCATTAATCACAACATCATTGAATCGCCGTGCCAAAGCCGCATTTTTCAAAATAGTATTGCGATATTCATCTTGAGTCGTAGCCCCGATTACAGTCAGCTCGCCACGTGACAAAGCAGGTTTAATGATATCAGCCAATCCTTTGCCACCATCTTCACCACCAGTGGCGCCCGTGCCGATAATCTGATGAATTTCATCGAAGAATAGAATAATATTACCAGCTGCTTTAACTTCCTTTACTAGCTGTTTAATATTTTCTTCAAAAGAACCGCGATATTGAGTTCCTGCTTCCAAAGACGATAAATCAATCGAATAGATTTCTTTATCTTGAATCGTTTCTGGAACTTTACCAGCCACAATTGCTTGTGCCAGACCTTCGACGACTGCAGTTTTACCTACACCAGCATCACCAACTAAGATTGGATTATTTTTCGTCCTACGACTCAAAATTTCTGCAGTTTCTTGAATCTCATTCTCACGTCCAATCACTGGATCTAGTAATCCATCACGAGCCTGTTCCGTCAAATTAGTCCCTAACTTTTCTAAAATCCCCCCTTTTTTAACAGCCTGTTTACCATCTTTAGATACTTCTATTGTTTTATTATTTTGGGGTAGCTTACCAGTTGCTCGGTATTGAGCAAACTCATCCGGTGTCAGCGATTGTCCATTAACTAAATACCGTGCACGCTCCGAATTTTGATTATCCATGCGCCGAAATAATTGATTGAAAACATCATCCATATCATTGTTAAAAAAAGGATCATTTCCGTAGAAATTTGCCATATTACAACACCTCCATAAAAATTTATATGTGTAACTTAGTGACCATAATATCCTTTAAAACTACAACTGAATCGTATCACGATTTTTATGTATCGTTAAGTAAAGTGCTTATAGAATCAATTAGAAATAATTAGAATAATTTTGTTTAAACAAAAGAGAAATCAATTTCATAAAATGAATTGATTTCCCTACAAGGTTCCCTATTTAATAGCCCTTGATAAAGAACTTGAATTAACAAGTTACTTTCCAGACCAATTTTAATTTAAGAGACTGCGACTCAAAAAGCACACCCAGTATCAAGTTAAGGCCAACTAGTTATCGTTAATATTGCCACTTAAATATCAATACTAGCAATCATGACACACGTGTAAAATCATAAACCAAAACATATTACATGACGTAACGGCGGTCTTGGGACTGTAAACTCACAGTAATGATTCTATTGAGTTGGATAAGGTGCCGATGACCAGTAATTGCCATAAATGCAATTGCTTTCGGTACAATCGTAGTGACATAGCCAACTGTCTCGGCCATCTGCCCATTTGTTTTATAAAACCGTAATGAGACTCGACATTTTTGATCATGCGCTTGTTGTAATTTACAATAATTATTTTCAACACTCAAATTAAAGTCTCCCGTTCAAAGAATTCAGGTTTATTTATTCGTCAGTGAATCTATGTGTTTGTTTTTCTCATTGTTGACGGCGTAAGTCCACATTAAGGAGTCAGCTATTCAGTAAAAACTAAATAACTAGTATTCATGTTCAGCTCAGTATAATATGCATTGATGGTTACTAATCAAAAATCGATCTCTAAATATCCTAATTACTATGAAACTTTGAAGTTAATTTATGAGAAAAATAACTCACAACAAAACTCATGATTACAACCTTGTCATCATAACTAGATTATGAAACATTCAGCCTCCTAAATAAAACTGGTATGCGCGCATGTGCGCATGTGTACAGTATACTATTGCCAAGTATGTCTGAATAACCGTTTTAAGACTTGAAAAACTCAGCTGGGTGCTTTAGGACGCTTTTTGTGCATTTTAAGACAATATCCTAACTTCAACGCCGGCATAGCTTCAATTCGTCAATCAGTGTCTTAGTTTCTCAGCTATTTCTGTTCAGAACATCTTCCTATTACAATAAAAAGCGTTGATCTCAGCAGAATTTACTTCCACCAAAACCAACGCTAAAGTGTTATTATATCAGGTATTTTAAATTCATTTCAGACATTATATTCAGCATTACTTCTACTACCTAAGTAATTTAGCACGTTTAACATCTTCAATCGTCTTAGTTCCCGCTAGTTGCATATCGATCAACAGCTCATCATTAAGGTGACTCACTACGGAAGCGACACCCTGCGCACCACCCAATGCTAATCCATAGATAATCGGCCGAGCAAGTGCCACCAGATCTGCACCATTGGCTAACGCCTTAAAGACATGGGAGCCACGCCGAACACCGCTATCAAAAATTATTGGGACGCGCCCATTAACGGCTTGCGCAATCTCGTGTAAAACATCAAAGGAAGCTGGACCACCATTTAATTGCCGACCGCCATGGTTTGAAACATAGATACCTTGAGCACCAGCCCCGATTGCTAACAAGGCATCTTCTGGTGACTGGATCCCCTTCACAATAACTGGTAAATTCGTATATTCCGTAATACGCCGAACATCAGCCGGGCTAATCTTTTGCGCCGCAGCAGCATAGATTTCCATGATACCTTTCCCTTTACCATCCCCTTCGCTGAACTTAGTCAAGTTAGCCATTGGGATTGGAAACTGGAAATTGTTGATAATATCAGCTTCACGATAACCGTCAACTGTTGCATCAACTGTCAAAATGATTGCCTTAGCACCAGCCTTCACTGCTTCATCCAGTAAACTCTGATTAAAATCCCAATCTTTGCTCATATATAATTGGAAAAATTGGGGCGCACCTTTACCAGCTGCGGCAGTATCTGCAATTGACGTTGAAGAGTAAGTACTCTGAGCCATAAGTGCCCCAACTTGAGCCATCCCTTCAGCAGTCGCAGCTTCACCCCGTGCATGTGCCAATCCTTGAGCGGCCGCTGGAGCCATCATAATAGGCGTTTTGAGATCTATGCCAAAAGCTTGAGTCTGTGTGCTTGGCTGTTCCATATCCGTCAATGCTCGTGGCACAATTTGAACATGGTTAAAGGCCATTGTATTCTGCTTTAAAGTCCATTCGTCTTCTGACCCACCACTAATATAGCCAAAGCCTCCGCTCGGGATGATCTTTTTAGCAGCTGCTTCCAATGATGGTAAATTTAAAATCGTTAACTTTTGCTCACGATCACTCTGTTCATATCCATTAATAACTGTCATTATACTAATCTCCTTTACATAACCCTTTATAATTCATTTAATAATTGGCTAAGTGCCGGTTGATCCGCTTCAGCGATACCATATCGTTCACGATACTTAGCAATCGTATCTGCATCAAAGTTTTCTGGATCTACTGGAACAAAACTAGTATCAATTGGATCAACATTTTTAATTTTTGCATCAATCACAATTGGTAGTTGATTACCATTCTGCTGTAGTTGAGTAACTTTCTGAAACGTTGCTTTCAACTCTTTAAGGTTAGTCACTTTAAAACCAATCGCACCCATGTTGTCTGCCATCTTGGCCCAATCAGCACCAATCAAGTCAATCCCATACGGCGCCTGATTAGCGAGTAACTTTTCATGTTGAATAAAGCCTAATACTTTGTTTTCTAAAACCACGTTAATGACTGGCAAATGATATTTAACTTCCGTTAGTAAGTCTGGCATCACCATGGCATAACCACCATCACCAGAAATACTCCAAACCTGCTTCTTAGGATAATTCAATTGGGCGGCCAAACCTGCTGGCAAACCAAAACCCATCGTGCCATACCAAGCCGACATCGTAAAAGTCTGTTGCTTATTCAATGGTAACTGTCGGATTGCCCATTCCGTATTATTCCCAACATCCAGACCAAAGACGGCATCATCAGTAGCATTGTCTTTAATAGCTTCTAGCACCCCTTCAGCCGTCAACCCTCCTTGATCATCAGTAGCAATTGTCTTGAGCCACCGGTTCCAGTTTTGCTTATCACGTTGAGCAGCTTTCAAGAACTTAGTTGGCTTAATTGTCACTTCGGATTGAAGTAATGCTTGGAAAAATTCTTTTGCATCTGCAAGAACAGTAATATCAGCATCATGTTGTTTGCCTAAATCTGCTAAATTGTTATTGACTTGAATAAACTTAATTCCTTGTGGCAAGTAACGTGCAAACGGAAAGTTAGTACCAACAAACAAAACTAGATCTGCCGCTTGCGAGACTTCAAAGGCGGGTTTAGTTCCTAGTCGACCGCGAGAGCCCATGAAATTAGGATGGTCAGTTGGCATAATACCAGTTGCTGGAGCCGTCGACAAAACCGGCAAACTAAATTTTTCAGAAACTGCGATAACTTCTTGACGCGCATTATAGGCACCCTTACCAATCCATAAAACAGGGTGTTGAGCAGCTTTCAAAGCCGCTATCGTCTGCTGAACATCATCTGATTTCGGCATTAAGACCTGTTGACTGCCGCTAAGTGAAGCCGTTTTAAAACCATCAAACTCAATATCTTGACCAGACAAATCATCTGGAATGATAACAACAGAAACCGAACGGGTCGCGTATGCTGATCTAATTGCTTCATCAACCACGTATGGAATCTGTTCAGCCGTTGTCACTTGTTTATGAAATTCGGCTACATCTGCAAAAATTGGATCTTGGTTCATTTCTTGAAAGAAGTTCGTATTCATAATGGATGTTGCTGATTGACCGACTAAAGCTAGCACCGGTACGTGATCCATCTTGGCATCGTATAATCCGTTCAAGAGATGAACGGCGCCTGGTCCTGCTGAACCAAAGCTAACACCAATCGTCCCCGTTAATTTAGCATCTGCCGCGGCAGCTAAAGCACCAACTTCTTCATGACGTACTTGAATATACTTCAAGTGGTCTTTCTCTTGGTAGAACCCATCTACCGTATTATTAATCGAGTCAGCTGTAATACCATAGATATGATCAATGTTCCAGTCGACCAACACTTGTGCCAATGCTTGTCCTGCTTTAATTTTAGTCATTTCCATTACCCTCTTTTTGTTGTTACTTTTTTAAGCACAACCATATCCTAAATAAAAACTTGATCCTTGTCAAGTCTTTATCTTAAATTATGCTTGTTGTTGAACAGCGCTAATGTCATCAATAATATCTTGCAGCGTCACTCGCGACATACGTGCCTCAGCACTATTCTGAATATCACAGTAGTATTTTTCCATCACTCGCGGAATTACCGACCCGACCGGACACGTCTCCGAAGTATTATGGTCAACGTTTAAAAAATTACGCTTAGCCACCACTGCTACATAGATATCCTTCAAGGTAATATCATTGGGCGAACAAGCTAATGTTGGTCTAGCAACGCCACGAACCGAAGTTAACAAGCCTGCTTTTCTTAACTTACTCATCATTCTTCTGACCATGGTAGGATCCGTATTTAAACTACTAGCAATATGCTCACTTTTCAGCTGGTCATCAGTATGCAACGCAATATATGCCATAATATGCGTCGCATCACTTAATTGTGTATTAGCCATCTAGACACCTCCCATATCCATCTCTATTGTTACTTATTTTAGCACATCTAGCATGAACATAAAAGCGATTAAGGAAATAAGTTAGGCTTCTTTCCCTAATCGCAACATAAGATTATTTGATAATCTCCATTAATTCAATAAAACTTATTCAAGACACCGATAGTAGCTGAATTTAAAACCCACCCTGTCCAATTTGATGTTGCAAATCATCTAAGCCAAATTGTTTTAAATAAGTTGAAAGTGGTTGTAAATCTTGAGCTTCATACCGTTGTTTAAATGCTTCAATATCAGCTGCCGAACTCATTGCCGAATCTAAACGAAGCTTTTCAGCAGGCAGTGGCCGATCTCCTGTAATCACCGCATCAATCAGAACTGGTTCATACTGAGCGATTGCTTTGGCTTGTTCAAAAACATCAGGTAATTGCTCAATCTTATTAACTCGAAAAGCTTGCATGTGCACGCCATCGGCAATCTTACTAAAATCAATATCATTGAATTCAACGCCAATAAAATCATTCTGATTAGTATCTTCCTGCTCATCTTTGATAAATCCATATTGGCAGTTGGTGAAAACAACATTAATCACTGGTAAATGGTATTGAACTTGCGTCGCCAAATCTTGCATGGTCATCGAAGCGCCACCATCACCAGCCAGATTAAACACCTGCCGCTCAGGATAATTAAGTTTGGCAGCAATTGCTCCCGGAATACCAACTCCCATCGTAGCAAATAAGTTAGAAGTAATGTGCCGATTGGATGGCGTTAATTTCAAATGTCGATTCGCATTCAAATTGATATCACCAACATCAATCGAATAGATTGCATCAGGCTCCGCAATTTTATTAACCGCACGTAGCACTTGATATGCTTGTAAAGGCCCTTCCTGCTTATCTTCTAATGAAGCTAGATAAGCCCGCCAATTTTTAACATTGGCTAAATTGGCTTGCCACCAAGGTGTCGACTCCCGTTCAGATACCTGTGCTAAAATTGCAGCCAGCGTCTTTTGTGCATCAGCAAGTACCGCAATATCTGTTTTATGTCGTTTACCTAACTTAGCTGGATCAATATCAATTTGTAAGAAATAACGCGTATTTTTAAACGCTTTGGAAACTTCTGCAAACGGATAATTATTACCAACAAATAAAACAACGTCAGCTTGCGCAAGTGCCTCATTCGCCGGTTTTTGTGCCACTCGATTAGCAGAACCCAAATAGGCTGGATAACGATCTGCGACAATCCCCTTAGCTGGATACGTACTCATTAATGGAATTTTCAACGTTTTACTCAATTGTTCGAGTTCTTTACCAGCCTTACGAGCTCCAATGCCATAGTAAATAAGTGGCCGTTCAGCTGCGAGTAAAGTCTGTGTCAATCTCGTCACTGCTTGAACGTCGGGTTCTGGTAATAACGGCGTTTGATAACTATTAGCGGAAGCATACCAATCTTCAGCTGGAATCTGTTGCCATGGTAAATCGACTGGAATTTGCACAACCGCAACACCTTGGTGCGCATAGGCGCGTCGAATTGCTTCGTCAATAACATGTGGCAACGTGGCAGCATTGACGGCTGTTACATTATAATCTGCAACGTCCGCATAAATCGGATTCTCATTCATTTCTTGGAACGTATCCATGTTCATCCCAGTAGTGCCAAATTGACCAATAAGCGCTAGAACAGGGACATGGTCTTCACGCGCATCATATAACCCATTCATAAGATGAGTGCCACCAGGTCCCGCTGAGCCGAAGCAAACCCCGATTTTACCCGTTAGCTTAGCATCAGCAGCGGCGGCCATTGCACCAACTTCTTCATGCCGTACTTGAATATAATGGATTCGATCCCTTTCTGCTGATAATGCGTCCATAATCGAATTAATTGAACCTCCAGGAATACCATACAAATGATCTACTCCCCAAGCTTCTAAAACTTTAATAACTGCTGCACCTGCTAATATGTTAGTTTGTTTTGTTTGTTTCATAACCATAATAAAGCCCCCATTTCATGCACAATTTAATTACGCGCAACTTAATAAACGAATATTACCACAGCAAACGCTTACATTCAAGTGATCATAAACTAGTGCTTTTTACCACTTAATCACGATTCAAATGCATTTTAGATCAACAACAGCGCTAGTCTGCTTACCTCGATGAACCACCATCACTGTTGAAAATTAGTATCTCATACATTCGTTTTTTAAACAATTTTAGTAATTAGTGTATGTTTTACAGGGGCATACTTCCAACAATGTCTGCATGTTTAGAAGCTAGCCATTCTTCGCCTCACACTACTATTTTTGTTTCATACGTCCTTATTTAATTGTGGATAACGCTCTAGCACATCTACTGTATCCCGATTCAAAGCATGATCAGCACATAAAATAACTGCAGCACTATTCGAATCTGCACGGTAATACTGACTGTTTCTAATTGCAAATAACACACCATTTTGTTTTGCAGATTGAATATATTGCCCCATGATATCCATATCAAGCTGACCATTTATTAACAATTGATATTTGCTGTTTTCTTTCAAAAGGCGCTGTAAGACGCCACTACAGTTATACTTTAACGCTTCAGCAAACGAAATTCGCAACTCAATACGTTCATAAAAAGTACCTAAACAACGATGCTGTTCATCGGGTCTCACTAAGGGTAACCCAAACACTGCATTCTGAATTCGTTGATCTAAATCTGGTCGTTTACCTTGCATACTCACACCTCATTAAGCAAAAATTTCTGTATAAAAGACAAAAGAAGATCCAAACCTCGCCAAGAGATTCAGACCCCCATTTAAAAATCAATTACGTTGCATCGTATCTAATCCGTAATGCTTTAAATTAAGAAAGATATGTTTATCGAAGAAACCAATGAACGTGCCTTGAAAGAACAAGCAAATAACGGTACCAACATTGACGGCCCATAAGTGCCCACTAACGCCAAACGTAATCATCATAATAATTATCGGTGGTATATAGTGAACTATTTGCGCCACTGTAGCATTTCCATGCACATAGCGGAACCGTATAATCTGCATAAAGTCATCGTTCGGATGCAGAACTAAGTTTGCGCGTTGATAAATTGATGTCGCTAAAGCAACACATAGCACACCAAACACATCGATGACAATTCGTAATGCCAACGGTAATTCTGCAATCTCACTCCGCTGAATCAAGTCAGTAAACCATTGAATCAAGAAACTGAACGGTAAAGTAAATAACAAATTACCGATTACACGTCGCCAAATGATTTGGTGAATCAAGATAGCATTCATAGTAACCACCAGCACACCACAAGTAAACAATGTCGCTCGCAAGCTTAGTGGCCATAGATGGTACAGATTTACTGCTGAAGCTGTCCATACTGCACTGCCCAAGTTCATAACAACGGTTAATGCATGACCAATCGAATTAATTAGGAGTGATAATCCGAGAAATAACCATCGTTTTAGCCAATCATGATTGGGCATCACTAACTTGGTAACTGCCATGATAACCCTCTTCTCAGGCCAAACTTAGTCAACCGTTGCTCCGACTGCATCTGGTGTTAAGAAGTCTTCATTGGCTTTCAAGTCAAAACGCTTGATTAAGTCACGGAAATCTTTGTCGGTCAACGATTGCAAGACTTCTCCACCTTGTTCACGAATCGTCGTGTAGATTAATGCTGACTTTTCAACTGTTTCAACTAACCCGTAAGTTTCATCCAGAGAGTCACCAGCTGCGAAGACGCCATGGTGTGGCCATACAACTACCCGGTAGTCGGCCATCTTAGCAGCCGTCTTTTCACCGATTTCATTAGTTCCTGGGCACATATATGGGATAACGCCTACGCCTTCTGGGAAGACAACGATTGATTCTGGATGCATCTTCCATAGCGTCCGACTGAACCGCTTAGATGACAACGGAATCGTAAAGGTCATTGCAACCAAGTTAGTTGGGTGGCAATGCATGATAACCCGTTGATCAGGATCTTGCTTCAACCGAGCAATGTGGCTCATTAAGTGTGATGGAAATTCGCTAGTTGGTTCACCACCATCATTGAAGCCCCACATTAAATCAACACTGTTGCCGACTTCGCTGATTCGAATCAAGCCCATGTCACGTTCTGGAAATTCGACCATATTCTTAAAGTACCGGCCAGTTCCCGTAACTAAGTAATACTTGCCCGCTAATTCACTGGCATCAAATTTAATTGGAATCTGACGTAAAACTTTATCCGTACCAGCATAGGCTTCAACTTCCTCTTTAGTCAGTCGTAGACTCACGTTGCCGCCATTCCGTTCGTCCCAGCCATGTCGATATAAATTTTCCGTTGTTTGTGCCATATCACGTACATATGGTGAATCAATAAAGTCTGTCATAATCATTGCCAACCTTTTCTTGTTAATTTTTGTTGTAACTAACCGTCGTTATTCCGTAACTACTTTTTTGTCCCGAGGGAATTGGACTTTCTGTTCATAGTTATGAATTTCATCAAGCCAATCAGTTCCTACTGGTGTATTGTTCTTCAAGCAGAATTCATCCCAAACAGCACCAAATGGGAAGGACTTCAATTCTTCAGTAACCGCCAACCGCTTCGTAAAGTCGTAGTTTAATTCAGCTTTCTTCAAATCATCAATTGGTGCTAACATCGCTTGTAATAAGGCCTTTTGCGTTGCCCGCGCACCGATAACCCATGCAGATACTCGGTTGATCGTAGCATCAAAGAAGTCTAAACCGATGTTAGTCCGTTCCAACTCGTTATCACGAACCAATGACCGAGTAATCCGTTGTAAAGCTTCGTCAAAGATTACAACATGGTCACTGTCCCAACGAACTGGACGTGAAACGTGCAACATTAATCCTTTGCCAAACGGCATGAAAGCAGAGAACTTATCCGAAACATCTTCCGTTGGGTGCCAGTGCCCAGCATCAATCGTCCAGAGTTTGCCCCGGCTGATGGCATAGTTGTTATAGAACAGATGGGAGCCAACCGTATAAGATTCAATCCCCGTACCGAACAGCTTACCTTCGACAGCTTCGATCGTATTCTTTTCATCGTACTTCTTGGCAAAGACTTCATCTAGGGACTCAATCAACCGTTCCCGTGGTGCTTGTTTATCAATTGGGTTATCTTTAAAACCATCTGGAATCCAGAAGTTATTAACCGATTGTTGGCCTAATTCTTGCCCAAAGTAATTTGCGATTTCCCGCGATTTCTTACCAACTTCAATCCAGTAGTCTCGTACTGACTTTTCAGGACTAGCTAACGTAAAGTTATGCTTAACCATTGGATGGGAGAAGAAGGTTGGATTCATATCTAAGCCAATACCTTCTTGTTTAGCCCAATCTACCCAATATTTGAAGTCTTCCGGACCAACTTCGTTAAAATCTTTTTTCTTATCTGTAACCGCATACAAAGTATGCAAAGCGACTTTATGACTCCCAGGAATTAATGATAATGCTTCGTGCAAGTCACCAGTTAATTGATCTGGAGTCCGCGCAATACCTGGGTAATCACCCGAAACACCGATCCCACCAGTTAATTCTTGATCAGGGTTCAAGAAACCATGAATATCATCACCTTGCCAACAATGAACAGACAACTTGACCTTCTTTAGTGCTTCCATGGCCTTTTCAGTATCAACACCAATTTCAGCGTAACGTTCTTTTGCAACTTGATAGGCTTTTTCGACTTCGTCAGTTTTAACCATTAGTATTTCCTCCTCGTATTCAATAAGTAATTCAGGTTAATCTAAATGAAAGACTTCTTGTAAATCAGTCGTGACTGGACTATTGTCCTCATTTGTATCCATCAACGGCTCCATATATTTCCACCACTTTTTACAAATATCAGTTTCAGCGATCTCGTTGTAAGTCGCTTCGTCTGGAACCTCAAGGTAAGCAAAGGTTTGGCCAGTTAATTTATTTAAGAAAATTGAATAATTCGTTGCACCATACTTCTTAAGCGCCGTCTTCATTTCTGGCCATAGTTCCGCGTGCCGTTTAGCATATTCTTCGTAGGCGTCTTTGTGTAAATACATCACTTGTCCTAACCGAACCATTTAAACCATCTCCTTAGATTTATTTGTTAGAAATCGTTGATACTCTTTTAAAATGTCGCCATACTTATTGGTCTCCGGCAAGTACCGCTTTAGATCAAATGACGTTTCAATCAACCGCCGGCCCGCTCCAATGTTCTCTACTTCATCACTAGTAATCATTTGAACCATAATGTTTCCAACTGCAGTGGCTTCACTCGGACCCGCCACAACCTTGATATTAGCCAGGGTACTCGTTAACTGATTCATCAGAGCAACGTTACTTCCGCCACCAACAATATTCAGTGTATCAATGTGGTAGCCCAAGATACGGTCAAGTTTATTCAATTCATTGGCATAGAACAAAGACAGATTAGAATAGATTGCCTGGAATAATTCACCCGGTGTTTCCGGTATCGTCTGCTTTGTTTCACGGCAATAATCCTGGAGTTCCTTAATCATATTTTCGGGATTAGTGAAGCGTTCATCGTTGATATCAATGAATTGTTGGAATGGTCTTACTTGTTGCGCCAAGTCAGCCAGTTCACCAAAGCTATACTGATCACCTAGTTCATGACGAACACATTGGGCAACCCACAACCCCATAATGTTTTTTAGGAATCGGTAAGTCCCGTATGCGCCCCATTCATTCGTATAGTTCTCATGAAATGCTTGTAATCCATTTTCTGGCACATTTAACTCAGTTCCTAGTAGTGACCATGTTCCTGAACTAAGGAATGCCCACCGATCACCTTCACCTGGCGTTCCAACAACCGCCGAGGCCGTGTCATGGGTTGCGACCGTCACAACTTCAACTTCCGGAATATCATATTGAGTGTGCCATTTGTGGCTCACATTTCCCAGAACCGATCCGGACTCAACTAGTCGTGGAAATTGGTCTTGAGACACGTTGACTTTGCCTAACAAATCTTTATCAAATAAACCGACACGCAAGTTCAACATCTGAGTGGTAGAGGCATTCGTGATTTCAGTAACTGCATTACCCGTCAAAACATATCCGAGATAATCCGGCATCATCATAATCTTGTCCGTCTTAGCCAATAAATCATGATTCTCTTTATACAATTGATAGAGCGTGTTAAAGTCTTGGAACTGAATGCCAGTCTTTTCGTAAATGTACTCTTTGGGTAGGTCGCTAGTTAACTGTTGGATCGCATTATGTGTCCGCTTATCACGATAACTAATTGGATCCTCCAATTTATGTCCGTTTTCACCGACAAGTACATAATCAACTGCCCAAGTATCAATTCCTAACTCAACATCCTTTATCCCCATCTTTTTGACTTTTTCAAGGCCTTTAAAGATTTCATGGATTAAATGATCAACATCCCAGCGATCATGACCATCCTTCATCGCAAATCCATTGGAGAAACGATGCACTTCCTTTAACGTTAGCTGGCCACGCTTTTGCTGACCGAGCATTAAACGCCCGCTAGAAGCGCCAATGTCTACGGCAATATAAGATTTCATTACTTCACATCTCCAGTAGCATTTGAATTAATCGGTGTCTGTTTATCTTTGGCGTCACTTTCGTCAAATTCGTCACCATAACGTTCCTTTGTAATTTGTTCCAGTGATTTGCCGCGAGTCTGAGGTGTCCAAATGACCCCGATAATCAATGAAACTAACAATAATCCAATCATAAATGTTCCGGCAGCTTTGAAGCCCATCGTCGTCAGAATAGTTGGGAAGATAATTGACCAAATACCAGCTGAGCCACGGACGACGAAGAACATCACGCCTTGAGAGCCTGCACGATACTTAGTTGGGAATAATTCAGTCGCCCATAGTGCGTACCACGCTTGAGCCCCGATCCCTGCGGAGATGCCCCAAACAGCAACGAAAATCCAAAGACTAGTCCAGTTCATCCCGGCAAATGTCAGGACAACCCAAGAAACGACGGCCATTGCAGCCCCAACTGCAAAGAAGATTCGGTGATTAGCACGATCACCATAGCGGGCAAAACCAACATAAGTGGCAACTGCGGTAAAGATCCAAAGGACGGCTTGCAGTAAGTTGGCCTGTAGATTTGTTAACCCACCAGCAGTTTCATAAACGTATGGCATAAAGAAGCCCATTGCACCGGCAACTAGATTCCAGAACATGTAAACACCAATTAAAAATAGCAATGACTTTAAGTTAATGACATTTGAGAATAAGTCACGATATGGATGTGGCTTCTCACCAGTCGCCCGCTCGTGTTGTTTCTGTTCAACCCAGACTTGTGATTCGTCCAATTTACTTTGAAGACGCCATGCAATAAAGGCAACAATTGTTAAGAAAATGAATAAGATCCGATTACCCATGACACCTAGTGGCGATAAGGCAACACCGGCTGCAAAAATAATGGCGGGCCCTAATGACCAAGCGAATTGTGAAATACCAATGTTCTCCGCCCGATTAGTTGATTCTGACGTTTCTGAAATATAAGTCCACGATGCAGGAACCCCAGCGCCGACCGCAATCCCAGTAATCAGGAAGCCGGCTAATAACATTGGAAAATTAACTGAGGCTGCCACAATAATCGTCCCTAGCATATAAACAAGCATGTCATAGGTATAGATAACTTTCCGACCATATTTATCTGACAAGTGACCACCAATCAAAGCCCCAATCGCAGAACCAAATGCATTGGCACTCAATGCACCTAGTAGTCCAACCTGAAAGCTTGATAATCCCAAGGCTTTAGTCCATAGTGTTAAACCACTTGCACCAGCAACAATTGACCCAGAATCCAAAAAATTAGTAATTGATACGGCAATTGTTGAGCCGTGTGATTCTTTTTGGTTATTACTCATTTTAAATACCCTCCTTTTGGTAAGCGTTTTCATTTATTTACAAGCACATTGTAACCGCCACCATTAAGGTGCTACAATAACTCTTAAAAGGTACATTAGTATCATATTTACAGGGAGGATTGTGAATGAACACACGTATTTTGAACGCTTTAAAGCAAACAACGTTGATTGAAGAAAAGCAAAAAGCGTCTCACTGTTTCGTTGAAGACATGCCACCCTATGCCATTAACCAGGAGCTTTCTTTAAAGGAACATGGACGCGTACTAAGAAATTATTTTTTTAAGAATAAAGACATTTATATCAGTCGTCATAATCGCTATGCAGATTATCCAACTCACACTCATACTTTTTTGGAAATGAACTATATGCTACAAGGTCATGCAACTGAAATTGTTGATGATAAGAAGATAACGCTAAATACCGGTGATTTATTGCTTTTAGATGAAGGATCAACGCACTCAATCAAGGCTTTAGGTGATAATGATTTGTTAATAAACATTCTTTTCAGAACCAAAAACATCAGTATTAACCTGTTAAATGACCTTCGTAGAAGCAATAACATTTTTTATGACTTTTTGCTCAGTCAAGTTATTGAAGATAGTAACCATAAGCGGGACTACCTCGTATTTACCAAAAAGCGTAATACCGAAGTCCAGGAAACTTTAGACCGGATCATCGATGAGTATTATTTAAAGCGTGATTTTTCGAACAGCATTATTAAATCCTATTTATCAATTTTACTGGTCCAATTGGTTCGTGAATATCCTTTGAATGGCCCTCATCAAGAAAATAAATCTAGTCTGCTAGCCATTAAGGTCCTAAAAGCAATTGCCGAAGAGTATAAGACCGTAAGCTTGGAGGAATTAGCAAATCGCTATAATTATAATAAAAATTATTTAAGTAACATCTTCAAGTCTGAAGTTGGCCAAACTTTTAGTGAAGTTCTAACTCGGCAACGACTAATTCAAGCCCACACGCTAATTGCATCTACCTCACTACCCATCGCTACAATCATGGAACAAGTCGGAATTAAGAACAAAACATTCTTTTATCAGAAGTATAAAAATTATTATAAGACGCTCCCCAGCACTGATCGCTAAGCATAACGCAAATATCGGCCATTAGTCTGTATTCACTATATAGTGATACAAACTAATGGCCGATATTTATTATTTCACTAAATTTATTTAGACCCCGGGTAAATGACTTTAACACCGAGTGCCGCCATATGTTTTAAAAACTGATCTTTCGGTGCTCTATCAGTCACAATCTTTGACCAGGCAGGAAAGCTGGCTAACCGAATATAGTCAGAATTAACAGACTGAAACTTAGTGTGGTCTGCAACAAGAATGCTTTCACGAGCACTTTTCATCATCGCAATCTTAACATCTGCCTGATCCATATCTGCAATATACGCTCCCGTATTATCCAACGTGCTACAAGAAACAATTGCTAACTGCGGTCTAAACATCGCAATATCTTGAATTGTATGATTACCCAATAATGAATTGGAATTAGGCCGTAACGAACCACCAGTTAAGAATAGATTTAAATTTGTCATTTGATTAGCAGCAATCGCGAACTGCAGATTGTCGGTAATCACCTTGACGTTTTGTCGCTCCGATAAGTAATTCGGTAAATACGCCGTCGTTGTACTCGGATCAATGAACAGTGCTTGATTATCTTTGATAACCCTTCTTGCTAATAATCGACAAATTACCTTTTTCTCTTCGACATGCGTCCGATATCGAAAAGGTGACGCAAATTCAATATTGGTATTTTCCAATAAAGAGACCATTCCAAATGTCCTTTTGACTTTTCCCGACTGTTCCAAAACAATTAGATCGCGTCGCATTGTAGAAACGCTTTCGCCAGTTAGTTCTATTAGTCTTTTCACACTAATTCTGGGGTGTTTGTTCAATATCTTAAGTATGTGTAAAACACGATCATCTCGACTTACCATATTGCCCTCCATTTGAACAATTCTGAATTTTTTCACCTTAATCTGAACAATTAAACAGGAAAAAATTGAATGAGTTTCATGTTACGTCGAATTGAATACAAAACGCCGTAACGTCAACATATACTGATTGTTGATGGAAGTTAGTTTGGGGCCTATGATATTTAGTGTTAATGGATAAAATCCATCAATACCATTTTTATGTACAACAAAAGGACATATCGGCTTGTGCTACAATCAAGTCGACCAAAACCAATTGAAAGCGAGTGTCAGATATGTTCCAAGACCATTCTACTAAAGTGCTGCTCCAAATTAAAGACCCAAATATTACTGATTTAGTTGTTCAAGGAGCTACTAACGGAAGCTTACAAGTGCTTGCGAAGCTAACGTATCCGGTTACTGTTTGCGCACGTTGTGGCAAACGTTCCATGGTTAAGGATGGCTTTAAGACCGTTCACATCAGAATTCCTAGAATTAGCGAACGGGTCACCATCCTTAACTTAAAGAAGCAGCGATTTATCTGTAAAAATTGTGGTAAAAGTAGTTTAACAACGACTACGCTGGTTAAAAACATCATCAAATATCTGAAAACAGTCTGCATGCCATTGATCTATCATTAACTGAAGACCGTACGATGGCGAGTATTGCGGCTCAATACAATGTCTCGACCAATACGATTAGTCGCCGAATAAAGTTGCTCGGACAAGGTACCCAACCAGCTTTCAACGGACTACCAACGATGCTTTGTATCGACGAGTTTCGTTCAACTGATAAACAAATGAGTTTTATTGCGGTGGATGCCCAAACCCACGACATCATTACAATTTTACCAGGACGTAAGAATGCCGATATTAAAGACTTTTTTCTCAATCATTATTCTAAACGTCATCGTGACCGCGTAACTCGGGTTGTGATGGACTTTAATTCTCAATATCAACCCGCGATTCGAACATTCTTTCTGCACGCCAAACTGGTCGCGGATAGCTTTCACCTTGTTCAAATGGCCTTACGATCTTTGAATCAAACTCGGGTCCAACTCATGAAACGCTTTAACCCTCAGAGTCGTGAATACCGAGTGCTTAAATATTATTGGCGGTTATATTTAAAAGATTATGACGGCCTCGAAAAGCGCAAGTCCCAATGGTTTGTGTATATTAAAAATCGCATGACACAAGAGCAATTAGTCGTAGCCGGTTTAAATCTAGACCAACAGTTTCGACAAACCTACCAAGCCGCACAGGAGGCTGTGACATAACTAGCCTCTGTATAAGCAAATGGGACGAGAAACCGAATTTTGGTTTCTCGTCCCACTTGCTTACGCCTTTGATTTTTAAAGTTGGTCCCTACCGTGACCAGTTTCATAATGTTTAACGCCAGTATTACGATTCCGGCTTCCTTGGTGACCTTGTCGAAACCTCGCACCGAGAATCGATTGAAATGTAAAGAAGCCTTCATCTTGCCAAAAACTGGCTCAACATCGATCTTACATTGAGCGTAAATCTAACCAGTTTCTGGAGCTGAAAGTAATTCTCGTTGTTTCGATTTGAAATATTCCCAATTTTCGTTCACGGAAATCCTTTTAAGATATCCTTTTGGTGTTAGTGCCGCGGCAATTAGTTGATGATTTTCATCATACTTTTCGGCAATGTATTCTTTAAAGTCACGGGTAAAACCATACTTATCAGTCCGTTGACGATAAGCATTAAAATTAAACCGGACGTTTTGCGGATTGATAAAATAATCATCTTTTTCATGATAGTCCCAGTTCATAACCTTACGGTCATCACTTTGCCATTTTCGACTATTCTCTTTAAGCATTGTGCCGTATGGAATTAAAACGGTATGCTGACCGAATTCATCTTCCAAGTACCGATAATTACTTTCGGAACCGTATCCGGCATCGGTAACGATGGTGTGACCTAACACATTGTTGGCCTTTAAATGTTCAATAAACGGTTGTAAGGTTCGTGTGTCGGTTGGATTTTGGAAAAGCCGATATCCCGTAATGAACTGATTACTCGTGGCGATTTGAACGTTGTAGGCAGGTTTTAATTGACCGTTTTGCATCGGATCTTCCTTGACCCGCATAAAGGTGGCATCGTGATCCGTCTTAGAGTAACTGTTACGCTGACCATAGCTTGCTTGCTGTGCTTGGTGTTCACGCATTTTATCACGTCGTTTGTCCAACTTACGTTTTTGTGATTTAACAGTCCGGCGTTGCTGTTTGGCTGGGTTCGGGGAAACCTGCTTAGTTGCTTCCACGGTTTCATTAAGGACCACTAAGTGATCCTCAACCTTGCTAATCATGATATCCAATAGTTCGGGAGTCAGCTCTGATCCTGCCGGAATTTCACCGACAATTTTAGCTTCATGAAGCTCGCAACAGGTCAACGAGTTTCTCGCGATTCATCTTGTCAAATCGTATCGTATTCTTTTTCCAAACAAAACTATACTTGTTGGCGTCGGCTAGGATCTTAGTTCCATCAATAAATGAAACATCATCAATCATGCCATTTTGACGAAGATATTGAGTTAGTTGTGATAAGCTATCGGTTGTCAAAGTGGCCAGTTCATCAGAAATTCTAAAGCGACAAATCGTCCGGTAGGACGGAATTTGGTCGGCAATTAACCACCCAGCTGGCTTGTTTTCACGGGCAAACCGTTCAATTTTACGACTGCTGAAAATGCCATAGCAGTATGCTAAAAGGACCAGTTTTAACATGGCACCGAGGTTATATTCCCGCGGACGGCCAAACTGGTAATCATATTTTAGTTTTAAACTCTCAACAAGCTGGTTGATGTAACGAGCAGGACGATGCTCTTCTGGTTGGTAATCCAAGGCGATACTCAAAGTGGTTTGATTCATGTTATAATAATCTTGCATATTAGGAATGTCCTTTCGAGGATAATTTCGTAGAGTATCGGGTGCGACCGATGCTCTTTTTTTATTTTCTATTATATCAAAAACAGGTCTGGAAAAATCCGAAGATTTTTCCAGACCTGTTTTGTTTCTAGAGACTTATGTCACAGCCTCCTAAATATAACTTCATCAACACCGGTTGACAGAGACCCAAAACTGGAGTGCGAAAATTCACAGATTTTCACACTCCAGTTTTTGTTAAAAAATTTAGTCACAACTTCTTATTTAATTTTTTAAGCTAATTCTATTCAACTTACGACTTAGTTCCATGACTTGTTTTGACAAGCCCATTAGCTCTGCAGCTAATTGTGGATTCTTTAAATTGCGGGAAACTTGTCTTTCAATCGTCCTTATTTGTTTTTGACCTTCTATTGTCATTGAAAAACTGAGCTGTCGCCGATCTTTTTGATTGACTTGTGACTGAACTAACCCTAGTTTTATTAATTGCCAAATATTTTTGGATACTAATGTTTTTTGTGTTCTCGATAGACTTGCTAGTTTACTTATATTAGTCTTCTGAAGTTGACCAACATACATCAGTAACTCCCACTCTCTCATAGATAAGCTCGTTTCAGTTAACTCCAGTGTCAACAATTGATCGATATGACGGCGTATTTTTAATAATTTCTCTAAAATTTCAAGTTGAAATTTTATGTCTATATTTTCTAGCATAGCCCCACCTCATCTTAATCCTGGTGTTTCCGTATCCCAAGAACTCCCAATATGCCACTGACAGCTAGCTTCAATATTCTACTTATCGATAATCCTTGCTGATTAGTTTCATCAATTTGAGGCAACTTGTGACACACATATTGATTCCCAGTCGATTTCCTTGTACAACTTATCTCAATCTAACAACGTCAGTTTGCTGGGCTTGCCTGACTTCACTGATATGCTTGACCTAACCGGTTTACCCAATACCACTGATGTAATTGGTTCAATTGGTTTACCAGATTTCACTGGTGTGCTCAGTTCAACTGATATAAATGCTTAACAAAAAGATTTATAAACCATTACTTAAGGTCCAATCTACTATCCCACTAAAGCTTCCAGATTTAGCTTTATTATTTGCCTTAATCAATAAACCAGAATCAGAATCAAAAGTAGCAGTATAAACACTGTTATTAGCCGACATATTGTTACTAGACAAAACCGTTTGTGCATTAGTTGATAGCTGAGTTTCAGTCATCCCGTTCCTAAACCACATTGTAAATGGTTGTCCGAGTTGTTTTTCAGTGTACGAAGCAGTGATTGAAAAATTAGGTTTAGCCGCGCGAGTATCAATCACCCGAAATTTCACAGTATCTCCAGAAGTTCTCGATAGATACTGACTACTACTTGTCAATTTATCAAGCCCATAATTCCAATTATAAGTCCCGCTGCCAAGTTCCGTTCCTATTAACTGTGATGAAATAAGCATTGCATTATCCGTTATAGCCGTTAGCTTACTCGAATCTACAGTGCTTCCAAAAGTATTAAAAACAGAATCATTAGGTGTCAATACCAGATAGCTATCAGCATCAGATGGAACGTCAGTAGATGTATAGCCTTGAGAAGTGCTACCACCTACAAAGTTAAAAGGAATCGTACTCGTACTATTATTAGTTAATCCCCCACCATTGAAGCCACCGCTATAAGTTGCTAATTTTGCTCCAGTGCTTACGGTCATTAAACTATTATTCCCCCATGAACTCGAATTATCTAAAGGTGAAGAATTAGTTGAAGTAATCACTGTACTAGAAGTATTTGCAAAATTACCAATCAATTTTACTGTGCTCATTTTTGAATTAAAAGCAGCAGTACCAGTTTTTATATTAGTTTTTGAACCAGCATTGGAATTTAATGTTACACCATTTGTCCCTGTACCAAATAATGTGGTAGAAGACGTGGTACCAGTGGAAATTGCATTCAATGTTCCATTATTATTAATGGTTACCGCATTATTTGTTCCTATAAATGCAAACATAGGAACTCCAGTATCTTTATTATCTAAATTCAGAGTTGACCCCGATGAAATATCAATGGGAAAAACTTTACTGTTTAAATTATTATAATATGGATAGATCATCGCACCAGCAAATTTTGCAGATCCATCCCCACCACTTAATGTCGTTGTGCCGGAACTTACTTTAATATTGGGAATTTCTCCTAACTGTTGACCACTAACAGAGGTATTAATTGTATTATTTCCAGTAAAATTTATTGGAACAAAGTAAGTAGTCAACGGTTGATTATATGCAACACTGTTAGGCATATCATAAACGACATTATTGTATGTTATTTGTGCTGAACAATCAGTTGTCCCACCCGACAAACCAAAATCAGCTGAAAACAACATTCCATAATAGGTATTATAATAATAACTTCCTACTCCATTACCAGACGGACTTGGAACATTACTAATACTATTACTAGTACTGTTGCTGGTGTTGTTAACATTAGACAATGTTAACTGTGCACTACTTGCTTTAGGAACTAAAATCCGCGATGATGTTGGACTAGAAACGTAAAACTGGTGTTGTTGAAAGTCAACGGTGACATTTTTCAGTCCACTATACAATGTTGAGTCACTTGCTGGCAAAGTAACTGTATTAGCCACTTTAATTGTCATGTTTTCGGGCGGTATATTGCTACTTGACCAATATGATGAAGTATTAGCTAATAAATTAAACAGATCATTACCGCTTGTAACAGTGTAGTTACTACCCGATACTGTAATACTTGCTTTAACTATTTGAAGATTTACACCTAAAAAGCAAAAACCAACTAGGCTGACCATCGCTATACCCAATCGTATTAAGAATCGTTTAACCATCTAGTTTCCGCTCCTCCAAAAAACTAATCCTTATCTTTTCTCCTCTTTTTCAACAAAAGATAAACCAAAATTAATAATATTAATAGCAATAACCCTAACAAGGTCCAAATCCAATTAGGAACTCCCATTCTTTTATACGAAACCGTTGCCGCTTTTTGAGCATTTTCCGGTGACACCTTGAAAGTCCGAATCCAGTGCCACTCCTTAGCTTCTTTTGTTGATGTAACCTTAAAATCCAGCACATAAGTACCAGGTTTCAAACTTTGACCTGATACAGGCACTTGATAAACAAAATCTGAGTTAGGAGCCACTGAGCGATTAATCTGTTTATCATCAATAATAACCTTATCTTTTTTACTTTGACGATAAATTTTGGCATGGGTTTTTAAATCGTCCACATATGCCTTGTTTACGTTTGATAAATTTACATTAACTGTTGAAGTTAAATTTTGAGTAGCAAAGCTGACCTTTCTTAATTTTAAAGAAGGAACTACCTTGTTATTATTCTGTTTCAATAGAATGGGAGTTACATAATTAAATCGATTAGTATATCCATTTTTTATTTTCTGGGTAATATTTTTACGAACATAAATGCCCCCTAATATTATCCCCTCAAATCTTTTCGCGGGCATTTTAAGATTTAATTTAATAGTTTTACTGCTATGTGCTTTTACTTGAACAGATAACTTTTTTGGTGATATAAAATTGTTGAAATCTAAATCTTTTGATAAATGAGATCCAGCAACTGCCTTCATCGGCGAGTAATCAATCAACATATTTGAGTTCGTCAAGGCGCGATTAGCTGTTACGGTATAATTATTAACCCGGTTGCTCTGGTTAATTATGTTTAGAGATAACATAGTTGCTGTTTTCGGTGGTATCTTTAAATAAAAGTATGGCTTACTGTTATCTGCCTGATAACTATTTTTATTTATAGTTACACTGAATTCAGCTCCCGTATCAGCCCAAGCCTTGGCTGTCTGTAAAAAGAAGCCAAGCATAATAATAAAAAACATCAAAGACATTCTTATGATCAAGCCTCCACATTTAAAAGAAGAGACTTGCTTACAACTCATACTTTTCATTGTTAATCCAAATTAGTAGAAATATTGTAATCTATGGTGCCACTATATGTTCCTGCTTTGACGCCATTCGCTGTTGCCAAAGCCATGGTTGCGCCTGTAGTACCCGAGGTAAGGTTCCCATTTGAGTTCTCATTACCAGTTGCTACCGTATTCGCGGTCTGATAAATATTTACAGCAGCACTAGTACCGGAAATTTTACCCCCGGTTGTAGCGTCAGCAACACCGTCTGCTGTAGTAGTTGTGAATGTACTGACAGGTAAAACATTGGCTCCATTTTTCAAAGTACTTGCATTCGCCGTAATTGTGTAACCTGTATTTCCACCTGTCAAATCCGTAACATCATATGCTTGTGAACCAGTTGCAGTAAATCCGCTGTAACTGCTGGCCAATTCATGCGACGAAAAGTCATAACTAGGTACTTTATTTAAAACCAAACTACCCGTTGTAGGTGCGGTAAACGTTACTGTTGTATCACCTTGGCCAGTTGCTGTGGTACTATCAGCATTTGCCATCATTGGTGTATTAAGAGTAAACAATGCAAGACTTAAACCAGTAGCAATAATTAATTCTTTTTTTGAAATCATATAAATCCCCCTACTTTCTAAAATGATAATCGCAGTATATCCTATGGTTAATCATTAACAATATGATTAATTTTATTATATCATCGTTTAGAATATAAAAAAAGTTTTGCGAATATAATAACCCCTATAATATTTAAGCCAATCCAACTATAAACACTATCTTGACTTTCATCAGTTTGTGGTAAAATCATATTATTTTGATGTTTAATTTTTGAAGGTTGTTTTCTACTAGATTCAGGTCGTCTCTGAGGATTTGTTCTTGACACAAAGCTAATTCTAGTAGTTCCTACTGCATCATTATCTGCATAAACTGGCATAAATACGCTTAAAACAAAACACATTACTAAAACACTAGATATAATTTCAAATTTTAAATTTAACTTCTGGTGTTTTAACATACTTCCATCCCCCTTGATTAAATGCTGAAGCAAAAAATAACATCTCAACTAATCAGTAATCTAAACTATTGGTATGAATTGCTATTTAGAAAGCTTTCATTTTATGATTCAAATTTGTCTGAAATAAAAAATTTATAATTTTTTCTCAATTACTATATTATCATTTCATATAATCTAAACCTATTTAAACGTTTTTTGAAGAAAGCTTTCCAATCCAAATTCTCCAAAATATTTATGATTAATATGCAATAAAGATATCATATAACCATCACAAGTGATCAGCATAATTTTTTTGAATTTCGCTCTAAGGGTATAGTATGGCCTGTAGTAATTCATGGTACTATTAATAACTATAAATAATTTATCATATGATTGATGAAATTTATTTTACAATGCATTACCATGTCACAATCACTATCATTTATCGAAACTAAAAGGACGGTACTATGAAGGAGTGACTCCGTGTCAAGTAGACTATTAAATAATTAAAATCTTATACACTTCCTTGAACGGCATGATTCTGGTATTCTTCCAGGGTCATGCCGTTTAGTGTCAATTGGCGTCTTGCCGTGTTATGCCAATTGATGTCCTTCTTGATGATGTTAACGAGCTCAATTTCAGAGAGTGTTTGCTTGAATGCCAACTCATCGGTCTTAAATTGGCTCCAGAAGCTTTCTATCTAAACGTGTTGTATGCACCTGATGTGTAGGCCAATCCCTGGTCAGAGTGTAAAATCTCAGGTTTGACACCATGGGTTGCTTTTAGCGCAGGCGTTGTGCCATCAAAGCTCACTACAATCGGTCAACCAGGTAATATTCGGCTGTTCAGGGTTAAAGTCATGACTACCATCTTCAAGGTGAGTCTACTTGTAGTATGCGGCACAAGAGATTCCGACATAGTTACACATAAAAATGATGCCATACGGTTGATTAGTGTCGGGATTTATTTTTTGTGAGAGTGTTTGAACGGTTTGATATTTTTCTTCTGAAGTGCATCTATCCTTTCGAACTCTTGGAGTTTTTTTAAAACCGCGACCTCCGTAGAGACACGTTCTAGCCGTGCTTTAAGGCGTTTGATTTCAAGATCTTTAAGTTCTGATTCAGTAAATTTACCGTTATCTTCTTTAGCTTTACGGTCTGCGAGTTCGTCGGGGCCGCCTTGCTTGAATTTCTTGACCTAGGCATACACTTGACTATAAGACACATTGAAGTGAGTGGTCGCGGCGCCGTAGTTCATTTCATTGGCAATGGTCCCTTGTGCAATTTCGATTCGTTCAATCTGATTGGTTTTCCTATCGTTTTTCATTGGGGAGGCCCTCCTATTGGCTCTGAGTGGTTTACCACTAGTATACCGGTTAACCCACTGATAGATAACGGAACGATTTGGAATACCATATTGTCTGGCTAGTTGTGGATATGAAGTTCCGCCTGCTAAATATGCTTAGACCACTTCAAGCATGAGTTCTTCTGAGTACGCGCGTCGATGTCGACGACCACTCAGTGCTTCTGGCCCACCGTCATCATATCGCATGATCCACTGTGCTACTTGTGAATCATGAATACCGTACTCTCGGCGGCTTGACTTAGCCGATACACCCTCCTTCACCAATCTAATATAGAAGAGTTTCTCTTTCAGGCTATACCTTGAACCTTTTCGGCCCATGAAAAATACTCCTTCCTAAATAGACAAACTTTAATTATTTGCTTGTCTACCTTGGTAGGAGTATATCCATCAATGGTCTTTTTTATTGAAAAATTTAGTCACAATTTCTTATTTGATTTTTTGAACTAATTCAATTCAATTTACGACTTAGTTCCATGACTTTTTTGACAAGCCCATTAGCTCTTCAGCTAATTGCGGATTCTTTAAATTACGGTAAACTTGTCTTTCAATCGTCCTTGTTTGTTTTTGACCTTCTACTGTCATTGAAATGTTGAGCTGTCGCCGATCTTTTTGATTGACTTGTGACTGAACTAATCCTAGTTTTATTAATTGCCAAATGTTTTTGGATACTAATGTTTTTTGTATTCTCGATAGTCTGGCTAGTTTACTTATATTAGTCTTCTGAAGTTGATTAACATACATCAGTAGCTCCCACTCTCTCATAGATAAATTTGTTTCAGTTAACTCCAGTGTCAACAATTGATCGATATGACGGCGTATTTGTAATAATTTTTCAAAAATTTCAAGTTGAAATTTTATGTCTTTATCTTCTAACATAGCCCCACCTAATCTTAATCCTGTCGTTTCCGTATCCCAAGAACTCTCAATATGCCACTGACAGCTAACATTAATAGTCCACTTATCGATACTACTTGCTGATTAGTTTCATCAGTTTGAGGTAACTTGTGAGACACATATTGATTCTTAGTTGGTTTCCTGTGCAACTTATATTCATCTGACATTGTCGTCTTACTTGGTTCGCCTGGCTTCGCTGGTGTGCTTAGACCTGATTGAGAAATTATTGTCACCGTATCCGTGGCTTTAATTACATTGCCTGCACCGTCGGTGTAGCTATACGTAATCGTATAAGTACCAGCCTTCGTTGGATCAACACTCTCCGTGACCTTCACTTTACTGAAATCTAACGCCTTACCATGCTCGTCCGTGGCACTAACAAAGTTATATTCAGCTTGCCATTTAGTCATCGGACCTGCCATTAATGTACTATTATTCGTTTTGATCCCTACTTGACTGGCAACTACCGTGACTGTTGCCATTTAACTTACTTTATTGCCACTAGCATCAGTATAACTGTAAGTCACAGTATAGGTACCAGCTTTACTTAAATCTGGTTGGCCCGCACTACCGTAAGTTACGGTCATATCATTAACACTTAACGTCTCACCATTACCAGTAATAGCACTAATAAAGTTGTCTTCAACTTGCCATTGCCCATTATTTGGCCCCGCAATATAATGGGTATCTTTTGTATAGATGATCGCCAATTTTGGTCATTCATAAGTACCGGCAGGTAATTCTTGATTCAATTCAGCCGAAGTATACGTAGCACCATCTTTGATAACACTGCCATCTATATCTTGTACATATTGCCGTTTACCGGAATATGTTTCTGTCTTTATAATATTGGGGAAATTTGCATCAGCTGATAGAACCCGTATTTGTCCCAAAATAATTTTCTTAATCCTATAAGATTTTTCAACATATTACTCATATCGGTTACTTCTGATGTATCAAAATTACTTAAATCTAGATTTGTCAAACTGTTACAACTATCAAACATACAATTCATATTTGTGACCTTTGATGTATCAAAGTAACTTAAGTCTAAATTTGTTACTTTAGCCGTTCTAAACATGCTATACATATTAGTTATTTGTGACGTATCTAAACAGGTCTCTCCCTTTATACTTTGAATGCCAAAAAATAAATTACTGCAATCAGTCGGTAATGTTACCTTATCAGTAAATATTAAATTAGAGCTTTGCGGCCATGGTGCACCTGATGTCCCAGCAATCCCACCACCGAAAGTATAAGTGTCTGTACTATTATCATAGGTCCAATCTACCGTTCCCCATGTTCCTGTTTCACCTTGTACTGCCTTAGGTTGTATAGCTGCTTTAGTTTTCAGTGCCACAACTTGATCAGACTTCGTAGTAACTTTTGACTCAACTAAATTACTGTTACTACTCATAGCAGTTGTTTTTGAAATAGTTGGTTTTTCGGCAGTACTTTTTTCATTCTCACTAACTCCTGAACTCTGAGTAACTGAAACAGCTTTACTGTTGTCAATATTTTAGCTATCAGCTATTGGCTCCGCGCTAGATACCGTACTGCTTGAACTTTTACTGTCAGTGGTACTTGCTGAACTTGCAATTGTCGATGTGGTCTTATTCCTACTACCACTTTCTTCTTTGCTAGATGCCGCATTGTTTGAACTTTGACTGTCTGCGATACTTGTCACATTAGTAATCTCTTGGCTACCCTCATTAGTTTCATTCAGATTACTATCATTATTTTTTGTAACACTAGATTTTAAAGTAACCGTATGGAACTCTGTACCAGTGACACTTGAATCTATACTATCATTTTCAACATCCACACTATCCGCATGAATGGAATAGTTAGTGAAAAGCACACTCAAACCGACAGAGAAAGTTGTAATGCCTATTACTACCCAAGACTTTCCCTTTTTAACCAATTTGTAATGTGTTTTCAATTCCCCGACATAGATTTTTTTACTCATAAAAGAACCTCCTAATTCAGTAATCTTTTTTTATTCCGTGTTATGATAAGCTAAAAAATAAAATTTCAGTCATAATTGTTAAGATGCACATATGTGCATCTTAACAATTAACCCTGTACATCATATCATCTTGTAATCTTTAAGTGTATATTTTTACAAGTACTGTTGTACCAAGTTAATCAATATTGTACCTGCTCAATCAATTTTTAACATTTACTCTAAAAAGGAGAACTCAATATGAAAAGAGTAATCTTAAGTCCATTAAACCTGTCGCCAAATGATCAAAAATTTATATTATCTTTTTCTTTGCTAGAACATGACCTAATATATTTTTTCTCAATTCACGACTATTCTCATGCTCATAAGAAAATTTCTTGCTTCATTAAAAATAATTCTTTGACCGGGATTAGCTCTGAAGTGCTAACCAATTCTTTGATTGGCTTAACTAGCGACTTAACTGCCAGTAGTTATAGTAATAAATTGAATTGTATTAATTTTCTAGAGCTCAGATTATTATTTATCAATTATTTAAATCAGACCGAGTGTTCTACAGAAAATTTTAAAAATACATTAAACGACATTGTTACTACCTTTTTTTCATTCATCGATGAAATCGACAATGCCATAGACTTCAAGCATCTATCAAAACAAGTGGCTCTGACTGTTTATTATGTTGATTCCCATCGTTATAAAAAGTTAAGCCGACAAAGCATCTTGCAAAATTTAAATTTAAATGCTGTTTATACGACTAAGCTATTTCAAAAGGAGCTTGGCTTCTCTATCAACTACTACATTCAACATGTAAAACTCACCGAGGCCAAACATCTTTTACTACAAACAAATATGTCCGTAACTGAAATTGCACACAAACTTCAATTTTACGATAAGTCAGCCTTTTCAAAAGCATTTAAAAAAAAATTTGCTATATCTCCCAGTAAATATCGTGAGTTAAATAAAATAGTTAAAGACCATTAGCCACTTTCAATTTAGTATTCTCATTCGGTCTAGTTCTTGCTTATGAGAACGGACTTTCTGCATAAAATAAAAGTAAGCAAATAGGACGAGAAACCGAATTTTTGGTTTCTCGTCCTATTTGCTTGAGTCTTTGATTTTTTAAACTGGTCCCTAATGTCACCAGTTTCATGATATTTAACGCCATGACGACAATACCGGCTTCTTTGGTAACTTTCTCAAACTACGCACCGAGAAGAGATTAAAACGCAAAGAAGTCTTCATCTTACCAAAAACCGGTTCAACATCGATCTTGCATTGGGCATAGGATCTGACCGGTTTCTGGAACTGAAAACAAGGCACGCTGGTTAGCCTCGAAGTATTCTTTCAAATTTCGCTTGAAATCATACTTATCAGTCCACTGGCGATAGGTATTGAAGTTGAATCTCACACCTTGGGGATTGATGAAATAGTCATCCTCATGATAATCCCAGTTCATAACTTTACGATCGTCACTGCGCTATTTCCGACTATTCTCTTTGAACATCGTCCCGTATGGTAGTATTAAGGCGATATGCTGTTCAAGTTCATCTTCTAAGTACCGATAATTACTTTCCGAACCGTATCCGGCATCGGCGATGATGGTGGTACCTAACATATTGTTGGCCTTCAAAGGTGGAATAAATGTCGGTAACGTTCAGGTGTCAGTTAGATGTTGAAACAACTGCTATCTAGTGATAAATTGATTTCTCGTGGCGATTTGAAAGTTGTAAGCGGGTTTCAATTGACCATTTTGCATCGGATCTTCCTTAACTCGCATAAAGGTGGTATCGTGGTCTGTTTTAGAGTAGCTATTACGCTGACCATAGATTGCTTGTTGGGCTTGATGTTCACGCATTTTATTCAGGCGTTCGATGAGTTTTCTTTTCTTCAATTTAATAGTCCATCGTTGCTACTTGCCCGGGGTTGGGGACACTTTCTTAGTTGCTACCACGGTTTCATTGAGGACCACCAAGTGGCCCTCGACCTTGCTGATCATGACATCTAACATTTCAAGCGTTAGATTCGACCCAGTTGGGCTTCACCAACAATCTTCGCTTCATGCAATTCACCTAACAGGGCGATTAATTTTTCGTAATTCAGCTTATCAACCCGAACCATATTCTTTTTCCAGACAAAACTGTATTTATTCGCATTGGCTAAAATTTTGGTGCCATCAATAAAAGAAACATCATCAATCATGCCAGTTTGACACAGATATTGGGTCATTTGCGATAAACTCTCGGTTGTCAAAGTGGCTAGTTCATCGGAAATTCTAAAGCGACAAATCTTGCGATAAGATGGCCCTTGATCGACAATTAGCCATTCAGCTGACTTATTTTCACAGGTAAAACGTTCAATCTTACAACTACTGAAGGTACCGTAACTGTACGCTAAAAGGGAACAGTTTTAACATGGGTCTAGGGTTATATTCCCGTGGCCGTCCGAACTGGTAATCATATTTTATTTTTAAGCCGTTGGCCAACTGATTAATGTAACGAGCTGGATGACTTTCTTCTGGTGGGCAATCTAAAGCGATAATCAAAGCAGTTTGATTCATGTTATAATAGTCTTGCATATTAGGAATGTCCTTTCGGGGATAATTTCGTAGAGTATCGGGTACGAACGATATTCTTTTTTATTTCTATCATAACAAAGGCCGGTCAGGAATAATCTGAAGATTATTCCTGACCGGCCTTTGTTATGGAGACTTATGTCACAGTCTCTTCTTACTAATAGTTACTTAATTTTCGGATTTTCTGACAATTGCAGCTCATAATCTTGATAATTAGAATGAACTGATTAAACCTAGTAAAGATACATTCCGTTAACATATTTTTCAGCATTAACATGTTCTCAAAATTTTTAAGCTGTGCTTTTATTTCCAAGCCTTCAGCTATATCATACCACCCTTAGTCTTGATTACGACGCTTTTTTCCTCCTAAGAAAGTAAGCAGACTCGTCGTTACTAATAGCAATAATCCACCTAAAGTCATGGTACGTTGCGTTGATTCATCAGTTTGCGGCAACTCGTTATGTGAGGTTGTCGTTTGTAATGCACTCCCAGACTTCACTGATGTTACTTGACTGAAGGTCGTTAGATGATCTGATTTTGCTCTTTGATCTGACTTAGCCGATTGATTTGTCTGATCTGGTGTCACTGGACTAACTGGCTTAGCTGGTTGACTTGGCTTGCCTGGTGTTACCGGATTTGATTTCACAATCACAGTAATTGTGGCCGTCTTGGTAACGACGTTACCCGCCGCGTCCGTGTAACTATACGTAACCTCGTAACGGCCCGCCTTCGTTGGGTCCACTGTTCCACTAACAGTTATATCACTCAATTTCAATACGCTGCCAGCTTCATCGGTCGCACTCACAAAGTTATCGGCGGCTTTCCAGGTAGTACTTGGGCCCGCTACTAACGTGCTGTCCTTGGTGTCAATACTTGCTTGAGACGCCACTACTGTGATGGTAGCTGTCTTGGTAACTGCGTTACCCGCCGCGTCCGTGTAACTATACGTGACCTCGTAACGGCCCGCCTTCGTTGGGTCCACTGTTCCACTAACAGTTATATCACTCAATTTCAATACGCTGCCAGCTTCATCGGTCGCACTCACAAAGTTATCGGCGGCTTTCCAGGTAGTACTTGGGCCCGCTACTAACGTGCTGTCCTTGGTGTCAATACTTGCTTGAGACGCCACTACTGTGATGGTAGCTGTCTTGGTAACTGCGTTACCCGCCGCGTCCGTGTAACTATACGTGACCTCGTAACGGCCCGCCTTCGTTGGGTCCACTGTTCCACTAACAGTTATATCACTCAATTTCAATGCGCCGCCAGCTTCATCGGTCGCACTCACAAAGTTATCGGCGGCTTTCCAGGTAGTACTTGGGCCCGCTACTAACGTGCTGTCCTTGGTGTCAATACTTGCTTGAGACGCCACTACTGTGATGGTAGCTGTCTTGGTAACTGTGTTACCCGCTGCGTCCGTGTAGCTATACGTGACCTCATAACGGCCCGCCTTTGTTGGGTCCACTGTTCCACTAACAGTTATATCACTCAATTTCAATGCGCCGCCAGCTTCATCGGTCGCACTCACAAAGTTATCGGCGGCTTTCCAGGTAGTACTTGGGCCCGCTACTAACGTGCTGTCCTTGGTGTCAATACTTGCTTGAGACGCCACTACTGTGATGGTAGCTGTCTTGGTAACTGCGTTACCCGCTGCGTCCGTGTAGCTATACGTAACCTCATAACGGCCCGCCTTTGTTGGGTCCACTGTTCCACTAACAGTTATATCACTCAATTTCAATGCGCTGCCAGCTTCATCGGTCGCACTCACAAAGTTATCAGCGGCTTTCCAGGTAGTACTTGGGCCCGCTACTAACGTGCTGTCCTTGGTGTCAATACTTGCTTGAGACGCCACTACTGTGATGGTAGCTGTCTTGGTAACTGCGTTACCCGCCGCGTCCGTGTAACTATACGTGACCTCGTAACGGCCCGCCTTCGTTGGGTCCACTGTTCCACTAACAGTTATATCACTCAATTTCAATGCGCTGCCAGCTTCATCGGTCGCACTCACAAAGTTATCGGCGGCTTTCCAGGTAGTACTTGGGCCCGCTACTAACGTGCTATCTTTAGTGTCAATTGACGTTTGATCAATGTCATATGTTAAATAAATATCTGTAGGTTGATTATTTTCTCCATAAATTCCACTAAGATTATTATTTGAAGAAACATAATAATAACTTACCCCATTTTTTTTAATGAGAGAAGTAGGTATTATATTATAGTTACTCCCAACACTATTAGCCATTGAAGTAGTTTGAGCACTTAATTCCGTACCATTTTTATCAATATAATGAATAGTGATGTCTGAATATATAGTTGCAGAAACAGATTGAGTTACTGTATTTCCATCACTATCAGTAACTGTATATATAATGGTGTAAACTCCATTTTTATTACTATTCCAAGCATTAACAAAATTGGTATCATCTTTTATAGTAACAGCGGAACTTAGGTTTCCATCCTCAACATCAGATGCTGTTACGCCATCCAGCAACCATTTATTAATATCAGAAACAGTAGTACCTTGCTTAATATTCTTATCCATCGCTGTTATTTTAGGAACAAAACCACTGTTATTAATATTCTGGAAATATCCTGAAGTCGTGCTTTTTTGTGCAGTTGTTATATAATCAGACTCATATTGGTCTGTCAAAATATACTGACTATTAAGGCCCGGAGTAGTAGCAACTATACCTAAAACATACCATCCAATATCCATATTATCAGGTATCGATATTTTTACAGTTTGATCATCTATTTGAGTTGTTGTCCAACCTACAGATGATAATGGTACATAACTTTTGGAAGTATTAGGAAAACCGCCCTTTTCTGTTATATAAATATTGTCAGCCTGTAGGGAAGCCCCTGTACCAGAAATACTTAAAGTTATTGTTCTACCTATTTTATCGTTTTGAGAATTAGTATAAAAGCCTGGATCAACTACAACATTAAAGTTCATAGACTGCATATCTGGCAAATAGTAGTTTTTTCCATTTATATATCCTACATAATTATCATTTATACCAATATATCCATAACTTCCATTTCCTATAATCAATCGTTGATTATCATAGCCACTACCACCACTACCACCAGCATTGGCCTTTGTATTGTAGCTGGTACCACCAGTTATCGCTACTGAAGTATTATTTAAAGATGCCGTAATGATATTTTTAGAAGTATCGACGGCAGCCGTATGCAAATTAATTATGAAGTTAATTCCCGCATTAGAAATATCAGTACTGAATGTATATGTTATTGTCCCACTGGTTTTATCATAAGCTAAGCTGCCATAATTTGTACCACCATTTAACTGAATATTGTCCCAATTAATAGATTTAGGATTAGATATTGTAAAAGTTAACTTTGTACCATTAGATATGGTTGCACTTTTTTCAATACTCGTATTTAGCGCTATAACACCTCCTCCACCAGAGAAAGTATCCCCATTATTAAAACTTGAAGTAACAACCACTCCTGTAGTATCTGTTGAACTTGACAAATTGTCCGTTGCTAATTTAACATTGCTAACCCCCGCTTTTGCTGCACTAATACTGGTTGCACTGTTCACTGCACTACTGGTTGCACTGTTCGCTGCACTACTGGTTGCACTGTTCGCTGCACTACTGGTTGCACTGTTCGCTGCACTACTGGTTGCACTGTTCGCTGCACTACTGGTTGCACTGTTCGCTGCACTACTGGTTGCACTGTTCGCTGCACTACTGGTTACACTGTTCGCTGCACTACTGGTTACACTGTTCGCTGCACTACTGGTTACACTGTTCGCTGCACTACTGGTTACACTGTTCGCTGCACTACTGGTTACACTGTTCGCTGCACTACTGGTTGCACTGTTCGCTGTACTACTCGTATCCGCACGTACAGAAGGATTGACCATAAGCATGCCCAAACCTAAACTTATAGATAAGGTTGTAACTCCCATAGCTACCCATGACTTTCCCTTTTTGAATAATTTATAGCGTGTACAGGTATTCCCAACAAAAATTTTTTTGTTCATGTATAGACGCCCCTTCACTTTGTACATATTCTGTAATTATAATTTATTATTATTGAGTGCAATAATTAATTGTGTTTATTATAACAAAGCACACTTTATTATTAACTTAATTACATAAATCAGTTGTATTCATTATATTAAAATTGTTTTTATATCGATGAATCTTAAGACTTTTCAAAGAATTCTCCAAATTATTTTCAGGAGGCAGTCTATCGTGAGCCCCTACCATCAACTTACCATGGATATATTTAATAATTAGCAGATGATAAAGATAACATTGAAAATAATAGGATGACCAATAGCAATTCATAGGCATTACAAATTACTTACCATCATTGAATCATGAGATTGAAAAAAATCATTCAGAACAGTTCATCAAAACTCTAAATGAACATCTAGAAAGTGATGATACTGTCGGTGCCATTCAGAAATTCAACATACAAGAATTAATTAAAAATATTTCTCATCGTTTTGATCGTTAATCTTTAAATCAGATTACTAACTTTGAACTAGAATTCCATTTTTGAGTATATAGTATAACCTATAGCCATCCATGGTATTATAATAACTATAAATAATTTATCATATGATTGATCAATTTTATTTTACAGTGCATTACCATGTCACAATCAATATTATTTATCAAAATAAAAAGGACGGTACTATGAATTTCAAAACACATAACCACATTAATGCTAAAACAACAAAAAGATTTAAACTGTACAAGTCAGGTAAGCTGTGGCTTGTTGCTGGAGTGACTTTTTGTTCATTTGTTGGTAGCGCAATCATCAACGATCAAATTGCGCACGCTGACACAGTAACTGTAGCTAAAACAGCAACCACGGTCACACGGACAACCGTCAGTGCTGATTCAAAAACAAGCAATGATTCTGCTTCATCAGATACAGTTTCCACTACGGCTAACAAGGTCGCTAATACTGCTTCAAATATCGCTCACCAACCAAATAGTGCAACAACCAACTTAAATACTAGTCAAGCAGCAACCGCTACCTCAAGTACAACCACCAAGGCTGCTTCGAGTATCCTCAGTCAAGCGGACAGCGAAACTGCCAACTCAAACACTAGTCAAGCAGTAACTGCTACCTCAAGCGCTGCTACCGAGGCTGTTTCGAGTGCCGCCAACCAAACGGGCCAAAAAGTAAGCTCCAGTAATAACAAAAGCCATGAGGCAACGGCTCACACAACTAGTGCTGCCTCTGGTTCTATTAACCAAGTAAGTAGCACAGCAATCAAATCAGCAACAAGTACCGAGAATACCAACAAGGCCACATCAGTTGCTTCAAATGCAGCAAAGCACCAAGCAACCACGACAAAAAAAGCTGACCTTAACTTAACTACGGTGACAGCAAGCACTCCAGAAACGGACGTTTGGACTATTGGAGATACCACCAGACCACGTGTTGACGTGGTCGACGTTGCATCATATCAAAGTGCAATGACACAATCTGACTACAACAAATTGAAAGCAGCTGGCGTCAAAACAGTCATCATCAAAACGACCGAAGGCACTGGTTATACCAATCCAGTAGCCTTAGCTCAAGCCAAGATGGCTAATGCCGCCGGTCTAAATGTTGATTTCTACCACTACGCAACATTTAATACAGCCGATACCGCCCAAATGGAAGCAACTAATATGGCTAACTTCCTAGTTAAAAATAACGTTTCCAAAAAAGTATTATTGTTTGCCGACATGGAAGATGCCAAGACATACACAGTAAATGCTACAGCTAACCTTAATACTTTCTGGTCGGTATTGAATGCGCTTGGTTATACGAATCATGGGGTTTACACCTCAAACACATACTTATACCGTGATGCCGTCATTAAAACAGTTGGTCAATCGCGCGTCTGGCGAGCTCAGTATCCATATACGCCTTCTGCCAATAACCTTTGGAATACAGATGACGGCGCTTGGCAATTCTCAAGCACCGCCCTCTTACCATCAGGCTCCGACTATACTGGATATATTGACGTTAGTATCTGTTATAACGGTTTAACCGAAGATAGCGCAGGTACCAATACTTTCTCAACCCCCAATGAATTTGTAAACCAATATCACTGGGAAGGCAATAAGCTATACTTCTATGGCAGCAATGGTCAACCAATCACTGGCTTCCGGCATTACGGGAATAACAAACTAGAATACTATGGGTCAGATCACGCTCAATATCGCAACCGTTACTTAACTGCCGCCAATAACCAGTTATATTACTTTGGTAGTAACGGCGATGCCATTACCGGCTTACGACACTATGCTAATAATAAACTAGAATACTATGGTACAGACCATATTCAATATCGCAATCGTTATGCTACTGTTGGTAACAATAAGCTTTATTACTTTGGGAGTAATGGTGACGCCATTTCCGGTCTGCGGCACTATGGTAATAACAAGTTAGAATTTTACGGCACGGATCATATTCAATATCGTAACCGTTACTACACTGCCGCTAAAAATAAGCTTTATTACTTTGGGGGCAACGGCGATGCTATTACTGGCCTACGACACTATGGCCACAATAAACTAGAATACTATGGCAATGATCACGTTCAATACCGCAACCGTTACTACACCGCCGCTAAAAATAGGCTTTATTACTTTGGGAGTAATGGTGACGCCATTTCCGGTCTGCGGCACTATGGTAATAACAAGTTAGAATTTTACGGCACGGATCACATTCAATACCGCAATCGTTATTACACTGCCGCTAAAAATAAGCTTTATTACTTCGGGGACAACGGCGATGCCATTACTGGCCTACGACACTATGGTAACAACAAGCTCGAATACTATGGTGCAGACCATGTCCAATATCGCAATCGTTATGCCACCGTCAATAATCAGTTGTACTACTTCGGCAGCAATGGTGATGCAATAACCGGCTTGCGTCACTACGGCAATAACAAGCTCGAATACTATGGTGCAGACCATGTCCAATATCGTAATCGCTACTACACTGCCGCTAAAAATAAACTTTATTACTTTGGGGGCAACGGCGATGCCATTACTGGACTACGGCACTATGGTAATAACAAGTTAGAATTTTACGGCACGGATCACATTCAATATCGTAACCGTTACGTCACTGTCGGTAACCACCGTTATTACTTCGGCAGCAATGGCGATGCTGTATCAACTAATCAACCACAAACTGAAGCAGATATTATCGGTTCCATGCGTGTTGCTCAAAAAGCGCAACAAATCGTGACCGTCGTTCAGAATGGCGGATCAACGGCAACCTTAAAGTTATGGCAAAAACAAGGTAACACTTGGCGCAACCTTTTAACTTCATCAAGTCGTATCGGCAATGGAGGCATCGGAAACTCTCACGAAGGGAATTGACTACACAAAAGCAGCGTCTCATAATCAGTATGAGCTAGCGGTTGTTAGGGATAATTACGGACAGAATAATGGTTCTGGCTTCTTTATCCACGTTAAGAACCACTGGCCAACTGAGGGCTGTGTCTCAATTAACTTAAGTGATATGCGCACTCTAGTCAGTCACTTGGGAACCAAAGCATACGTTGTTGATGTTCAAAACCAATCACAACTTAAAAACTACTAAGATGAAACTTGGATTGCTTGCTTTTAAATGGCAATCCAACTTTTTTAGTAATTAAAGAACATATGTTCTTTTTTGTGGTAGAATAAACGTAAATAATCAGGAAGGTGAGGCCATGTTTTTTGACCACGAACCACGGGGTGTCTTTTTTTAATTGACAATAAAAGCTTCTATGCTCGCTGCGAAACCGTTCAACGCGGCCTAAATCCACTAAAAGTACCCTTAGTTGTAATGAGCGAAGCGGAAAATACAAATGGCGGCTTAATTTTAGCTACGTAGAAACCAAGAAGTTGTTTCATTTACAAGCCAACGTTTCCCGTCAGCGAGATTTGCCGCAAGATCCACGTTTAATTGTTGTACCACCGCGAATGAACCTTTACATTGAACACAACCTACAAATCAACCAAATTTTTGCTAAATTCACTTCAGAAGCTGAAGTGTGGCCCTACTCGATTGATGAGGGCATTCCTGATATGACTCATTCTTGGCAATTATTTGGCTCATCGCCACGGGCCGGCTTATTCAAAATACTATCAGTCATCAATTAAGTCTCTACACGACTGTAGGGATTGGTGAAATTCACTATGAAACCGTACCAGATAAGATTTGGCCAATTACCGAATTAACCGACATTTGGGGAATTGGTCCACGTATGGCTAAACATTTGAATCGCTTACAAATTCATAACATGTACGAGCTTGTTCACACCAATCCACACTTTCTAAAACAAAACTTAGGCGTCATTAGTAGCCAAATTTTTGCCACATCCTGGGGTGTTGACCACTCCCAGTTGACTGAACCAATCAAAACTAAGGAAGCCAGCTTAGGTAACTCACAAGTCCTACCGCGTGATTACTTGGCACAAGGTGAGCTTGAGACTGTGATCAAAGAGATTGACGAACAAGTCGCGGCTCGACTCAGACACCACCATAAATTAGCAGGCTGCTTATCTTTAAGTATTGGGTTCTCATACACAGCGGCTGAAGCTGACGGCCGTGATGGGTTTCATCATGCTATCAGAATAGGCCCTACTAAATGACAATCAGCTTCTGGCCCAACAATTACTCTGGTTGTTTCGCAAAAACTGGGACGGCCAAGCAGTACGTAATATCGCGGTTTACAGTAATAAACTAAGCCCTGACACTGGACAGCAACTCGATTTATTCAGTCAACCTACTCAGCAAATTAGACATAACCAACTCAATCGAGTCATTGATGATATTCATCAATGGCTTCACTAAACTAATTTACGCTACTAGCCTATTACACGGCGGTACAGCAATTAATCGTGCTTGCTTAGTTGGTGGCCTTAATGGAGGAAATAGCTATGAGTAGAGATTTAGATATTATCCTTAGTCGTTTATAATTGTTATTCAAACGCACAACTTAAATACGTTACTGGATCGTGATTGCCAATGACCCTTATGATCCACTCGTATAACGTCTTTTTTAATAGCCAACGCGCCAATGAACGACTGAGATCGGTACCGTTGCATAAGCTAAGCAATTATACCTTAAACGACCTAGAAAACTTAGTTGAAGCATTGCATCGACAAGTTAAATTTACCATTGAATATATTGGCTTTACTGGACTTATCTGGCCCAGAAGTCAAACAATAATACAAATGAAACGCAAGAATCTTGAATGATAGAAAGTTTGATATGGACACCGTTAACCTTTTCTTCGAGCACGATTATCACGATCGCGGCATGATCAAATGGCAAAGCTTTTACCTGTCTAATCACACAGCGGCATTAAATAAACTACAAGCGCAAAATGCAATAAGTTACCTGACCAAAGCACAGCAATCAATGAGTGAGATTAGCAGCATTCTGGCCATCGCTCATTTTAAGAATCAGACGATTAGCCTTCAACTAAATACAGTTGATCAAAACAACCAACACTTGCCTACCATTACAACATGAATACTTGGTTATAATGCAGGAACTGTTATTATTTCAGATCGTCAGTTTATCAATATGAACAATATTCGACATGTAGAATTAACTAAAAATATCGCAAACTAATGTCAAAGTTCAAACGCCAATTTGAGTCTCGATGACAATGTTAGTTTGCGCTATTTATTTTTCATGTCTGTAATACTTATACATACTACAGTGTCATCTAGTATTACCATAGTAATTTCAGCTAATAATATATGAATCAAAAAAATCCCATCTCAACTTTCTATATTACTAGTATTATGGTTTGTCAACACCGTTAATACCAGATTTTGCATACTCTATTTGACTGTATTTCATATTTATCCTATTTTTTTATAAGCTAACAACATCACTCACTTTTATTTTGATTACAATAATTTTAATACTGAAATAAATACACTCTTACCATGTTCACTTCTTATCCCGTTCCAAAACTAAGTACCGGCGAGTAATGTTTCCTCGCCGTAACCATAGAAATACTTAGAATCAGGTTTAATAAACTTATACTCATTAGTATGCCTATCAAAACTAATTGAGAGAGACTCCACCTAGTTTAATTCAAAACCCATTCCGTTCCCCAAGCTCCGCAAACCACTTTGCCGACTTCTTTAACGTTTTAGTTTGCGTATGGCTATCATTACGAATCAAGCCGTAACGATTATGGTAAGCATGATTCCATGACCAACAGTCAATACCACTCCAAACGAAGTAGCCCTGACAATTGGAGCCAGCCGCAATCCCTTTTGCTAAGGCAGTTAGGTGTTCCTTCATAAAATCGATGCGGTAGTCATCTTGAACGACGCCTTGTTTGTCCAGAAACCGTTCTTCACCAGCAACTCCCATACCGTTTTCAGAGATCATCCACGGAATGTTACCATAATTTTTTTGAATATTGCGTGCAATATCAGTCATCGCCTGTGGGTAAATTTCCCAGCCCCGATCAACGTTCATCATTCGACCTGGCATATCGTATTCCTTGAAGTAAATATCAGGCATCCACGGTTGCAAACTCTTTGGGCTGATATCTGGTCGCTGAACACGGAAGGGGTGATAGTAATTAACACCCAAACAGTCAACGGGATTAGCAGCGATAATTGCCAATTCAGTTGGGGTCGCATCCCATAGTACCCCATCCATTGTCAGTCGCTCGACCAACTTTTCTGGAAAATGTCCTAACACCGCTGGATCTAAGAAGAGGTTATTGGACCACAACTCAGCAAATTCCGCAGCCGCTAAATCAGCTGGATCATCTGACGCGGCATACGCTGGCGTCAAATTCAAAATAATCCCAATCTGTTGTTCCGGTCGCACGCAAAGTTCATGAAACCGAGCAACCGTTTTAGCGGATGCCAAATTCATGTTATAGGCGACCTGTACTGCTTTAGGGCCATTAATCACCTGTGGATAATGCCAGCCATACAAATATTGACCATCAACAACGACTTTAGGTTCATTGAATGTATACCAATGGTCGACCCGATCCCCAAATAACTTAAAGCACTGTTCAGCAAACTTAACAAATAATTCAACCACGTGCTTGGACTCCCATCCATGATATTTATCATAGAGTGCCACCGGTAAGTCAAAGTGGTGCAAATTAATATACGGTGTAATGTGGTGAGTCAACATCGAATCAATCACGTGATTATAGAAGGCGACACCATCAGCATTTAAGCTTGCCGTTTCAAAGTCATCAATTAGCCGTGTCCATTGGATTGATGTCCGCAAACCTTGAACCCCCGCCTGCGCCATAAGTGCAAGGTCATGATCATAATCATTATAAAAGTTCGACGCCGTATCTGGTCCAACACCGGCATCGAATTGTTCCGGCTCCGTTGCGAACCAATAATCGAAAACATTCTGATGCTGTTTATGAAAGTTACCTTCTGTCTGGGGGCCCGACGTTGCCGCCCCCCAGACAAAGCCTTCCGGAAACTCTACCATAGTCACGCCTCCTAACGGTTTTGGGATTGTTCAAAATCAACTGCAGCACCCCGCAAGTTCGCTTCATCGGTATACTGACAAGTCACTAACGTTGGCTTTAACGTGGCAATCTTGACCTGCTGATAAATAGCGGTTAAAGCTCGTTGAATACCCGGAATCAGGTCAGAATTGTTTGAGACACCACCACCCAGAATAATTTTTTCTGGATCAAAACTATACTGAATATTAAAGATACCTTGTGCTAGCGCCGCGTACATTGTGTCAATCTCGTGACGCGCCACTCCATCGCCAGTATCTGCTAACTGGTACAACTGCTGACCAGTCATTTTGCCAGTTTGATTCGTTACTTGCTGATACCGGTGAATTGCATTCGGTACCGTTCCTAATTCGCTCAGCGTTCCTGTGGTATTGATTTTTGTGTAACCAAATTCACCACCAAACAGGTGCGCACCGTGCCAGATCTGCTGATTGAAAATCAATGCACCGCCAACGCCGGTCCCAATGACTAGAAATGCTAGGCTCGTAGCACCTTGTCCGGCACCCGTCGATGCTTCCGCCAGTGCGGCACAATTCGCATCATTTTCAATGCTAACTGGCAACTTAAAACGAGCCGTTAATTCTGCTTGAATCGGGAAATTATGGATGTACGGAATTGCACTCGCACCCTCAATTACACCAGTCGCTTGATTAACTGCCCCAGGAGAACTGATCCCGACCCCAACAATCGCCGCTTGGGCCTTCATTTGTTCCACTTCACGCTGCAATAGATCCATGAACGCTGCCTTAGTCGTCGGGGTAGTGACCGCATGGTGCCGAGTTAGTGTCGAATCTTGCCAAACGGCGAATTTGATCGTCGTGCCACCAATATCGATTAATCCCAATGGTGCCATTATGCTCGCCCCGCTTCCGTCAATAATAACGTTTTAATCTCCATTGGCATTAAGGTATCCGTCGTCACTTCTGGTAATTCTTCTTCAAAGAAGTTGACTGCTTGCTTTGATAAACTGGTTGTCACCTTCAATGGTACTTGACGATCACTCAAATTATAGCCACGTACTGTCAATCCAGTACTATTGTTCGCGCGTTTTAAGCTCGTCACGGCAAATTCAGGTGTCGCGAGCGTCAAGTATTGATCGTCCGCTTCCAAGGTACCGGTATGTTGCCACGTCTGTTGGTTACTAAACGGCGTTTGCATTCCTTGCGCCCGTTGGTAACTCGCAATCCGTTGTGCTTCCGACCCATCGGTTAACTCCAAACTATAATTAAAGGTGAACGCCCCTTGGCATTGCGCCTCTGGGGTTGCAAAGTAGCCCCAATCCCCCATTTCACCCACACAACGTAACATCGTCAGCGCAATAGTATTATCTGCTGGCAAAATCTCGTACTCGTTTAAGCCCAAATTACCGACTGTCACACCATTAGCCTCGTTAAAGACACAGGCAAAGGCCTGTTGGTGTTGCGGGTTAGTTGGGTTTTGCCAGTTCTTAGCTGGTCGGTTCGCACGGGTTACGGTCTCGTAGATCGAATCAGCAACGTGGGTTTCGGCAGTCAGTGCCGTCTTGAATAGCACCCGTAATCGGTGATCTTTTGCTTGGTTATTGACATGTGATTCAAATTGTATTTGCCGACTATTAGGATTCAGACGAATCTTCGTCGTTATCGTCAGTGGCACTTTTTGAGTTGATCGCTGTGCTGTTCGCTGCGTGATATCCACAATGGCATGGGTCTCCTTAGCAAGTTGTTCATCCGCGGATGTTGGAACCTCCAAATAATTGATTAATTCCAACTCGCTGCCCAACTCGTCTGCATGCACAACCCGCACCTCCATTGGAAAATCAGTTGAGTAATAGGCGCGCTTATCAGCTGTTTGACGATAGATATATTCGTTACCCATATCACCCGTATCTTCAAACACAAGCATCTGATGGTAGGTCTTATTGGTCTCCCGATTTGTAATCGTTAAACTACCATCATCTTCCACACCAATTTTCAACCATTCATTACTGATTAATCGTGGTTGGGCCTTGACCGTTGCATTTGGCACTAGCGTTTGTGTGGCTGGTTGTAAAGCTAACGTCCGCCAAGCAAATGCTGGCATATTGACCACGTTCAACTCGATTGTGAGTTCAATTGCTTGGAATGGGTCCCGGAACCGATCTTTTGGTAAATCATAATGGAAGGCCACTTGTTGATCGATTAGTCGAAAGGGCACACTTTGACCATGGGCATCAACTACCATTAATTCTGGTAATTCAGCTAATCGCTGTTCAAGTTGGTGGCGTTGCTCCTGAATGGTACCCGTTGCGCTAAAAGCAATCCGGTCCCACTCTACAACAATTCTTGTCAGACCAGTCTTGGTAAAGCCAGTCGTATTAACAACGACAAACGGTTTCGCTTGTTCATTAAAATCTGTCGTATTGATTTTAGCAGTCAGCGTTGTCAGTGCATCGTGGGCAACAAATCGTGCGACTTCTTGTGATTTTGCAAACCGGGTTAACATCTCGCGGTGAACTTCATCGACAGAGCAACCACAAATACTATCATGGGGATGATTTTGCAATAACAATTTCCACGCATAGCGTAACCGATCGTGCGGATAGTCCGCGGCCGGATAAGCCATCGCTGCCAGTGGCTCCGCTTGATTTTCTAGTAACCGTTCGTTCTTCGTATTTTCCTGCTTCAAGTACACCCGACTGGAGGCCGTATTTGCTAAGGTGTACCAACCATCCGTTTCTTGACTCGTTAATTCGCCATGAATTGTACTTAAATCTTTAGGCAAATCTGCGCTCAGAGTCGCTAGGTAATCAGTAAAGTTAGAATGAATAAATTCATAATCAGGGTATAGTTCATTTGCGACCTTAATTGCCGCCGTCACGTCCAATTGAACAGGTTGGTGATCGACACCATTCATCATTAATAAATTATCCGTTGATGCAAATTTTTCAGCATCCGCGAGCTTTTGATCCCAAAACTTCTTAGCAGCCGTTCGCTCAACCGGAATCTCATTGCCGTTGCTATACCAATTAGCAAATAGCAGCCCTAGAATGCGAGTGCCATCCGGACCTTGCCACCACATTTCAGAATATTGAGATGCATAGTCTGCATCTCCAACCTGATTATTAAAACCAGTCGGCGTCACGCCACGACCAAAGGCAGCTGTCTTCAAATTGGCTAGCGTCATCATTTGTGGCGTTTGTCCCATGTTACCAAACGTATCAGGAAAATACCCCAAAGGAACTTCTTGACCATATTCACGCGCTTGATCGCGGCCAATAATCATGTTTCGAACATTGGATTCAGGACTAATCAGAAAATCATCTTGCAGAATATAAAATGGTCCGATTCGTAATTTTCCAGCCTTGATTGCCGCTGCTAATTCAGGTTTACGTTCTGGTCGTACCGCTAAATAATCATCCAGCGCAATCATCTGACCGTCCAAATGAAAACTGTCGAAATCTGAGTCATTTTTAAAAACATCCAGCAAATTATCAATCAGCGTCACTAAGCGCATATGGTGTTGTTCAAACGGCATATACCATTCACGATCCCAGTGGCTGTGTGAAATAACAAAGACCTTCTTCTTCGTCATGTTTACCTACCTCTCAATCTTAAATCCCAGTGTCGTTAACAATAATTCGCAATACATCATATTGGCCCAAGAGAACCATTCACGGGTAAACTGTGTGTCGTCATCGACATCGAACGATTCATGCATTAAATCAGTGTTTCCTGTCGTTTTAATCAACGTTTGTAACGCGGCCAATTGTTGTTCGTGACTATTGGCGGTTAATCCTTCCATCGCAATTGCAATCGGCCAAATATACCGAGCTGGAGTGTGGGGGCTACCTTGTCCAGCTGCTAGTTTACCGCTGTAGTAATACGGGTTTTCCGGGCTCAATAACGTCTGTCGGGTTCGTTGATAATTTAAGTCCAATAAGTCACAATACCCCAGGTAAGGAGCACTCAATAGGCTAGGAACATTGCCATCATCCATTAACTTTGCATGTCCCAAGCCGTCAACTTCGTATGCGTAGACTTTCTCACCATTAGCATTAGTCGTATAACCATACGTCTCAATACCATTACGCACAGTCGTCTGGAGTCGTTGAGCTCGCGCCACAATTTCTGGATCATCCAGAATGCTACTGAATATCGTCTGTAAATAACCAAGGATTACGACCGCAAACATATTGGCAGGCACCAGATACCCATACTCACAAGCATCATCGCTAGGACGAAAGCCGGACCAAATCATTCCCGTATCTGCAACCGGCGTGCCCCGCCCATCGCGAACCAGTGTGTCCTCAGGGCGATCAATCGTTCGAATAAACCGATACGGCGATGTTGCATGGTGTTGTTCAACTTCAAATGTTGTTAATAGCTTTTTGACACCGGTTACAAAATTATTATCAAATTGCGCGGTGACGCCGGTATTCTTATAGAGCAAGTATGCCAACTGCACCGGATAACATAACGAATCGATTTCGAATTTACGTTCCCAAATCCACGGCCCCATATTAGTTTGATCACTTTGATGACCGTGACCATTCGCCGTTTCATTGAAGGCATTAGCATAGGGATCAATCGCCATATTAAAGAATTGCCGCTGAACAACTCTAGTGATCAGGTCAGCAATGGCTGGTTGCTCATGTGCTAATGCCAAGTATGGCCGCACCTGTGCTGTTGAATCACGTTGCCACATGGCTGGAATGTCACCAGTCAAGATAAAGGCGTAACCTTGCTCATCGTCAGAAATGGTAGTTTCAAGCGTATTTAGGAATGTTTTTTGAAATACTGTACCTAATTTGGGATCAAGTGGTTGGCTCAACTGATTAACCTTAGCAACAAACTGTTGGACATGCTGATCTACATAGTTAGTCGTCATTATTGCACTCCTTATTTGATATATCATTTTCACCAATTATAACATTCAATACCGGTTTGTCTATATCAAATTACAACTAATTCTTCCCTTTTTCGTTCAAAAATGATATATTTACACTAAACTCAATTGACCGGAAAGGATCTTTCGATGCCGAAATCAGAACCGCGCTATTTAACCATTTATAATCAATTAAAAAGCCAAATTACCTCTGGAACTTTAACCGATAATGAACAATTACCAACCGAACTTCAGTTAGCTAAAGCTTACAACGTCAGTCGAATCACCTCTAAGCGAGCCCTCACTGAACTAGAAAGTCAGGGGCTAATTTACCGTAAACAAGGTAGCGGTAGTTTCGTGCAACCGACCGAACAGCCAAAGACTAACAAGCAGCTACTACTTGTCCTGCCGTTTCCAACCGATGCTGGTCTAGGCGACTATGCTTCCGGCGTGAGTTTAGCCGCTAGTGAACATCACTATCAAGCTGTTACTATGGATTCCGCGAGTTTCTTTAATCTCTCAGCCAAGGAGATCCACGAAAATTACGCCGGAGTCATTTATTTACCACAGGATTTGTATCAAGAAGCTGAGCGCATTTATCAACTCAAATTGGCACAGGTTCCAGTCGTTATCTTGGATAAGACATTACCTGCGCTTGAGTTGCCAGTCGTTACCGCTGATAACTTCAGTGGCGGCCAAATTGCAACTGATCATCTACTCCAACTTGGACATCAACAGATCTTGTTCTATGCACAACGTAATAACACAGTCCTGCCAAGTTCCGTCTATGAACGCTACTTTGGTTATTTGACAGCCCTCAATCAGCAACACGTTACGCCGGTCACTGCGCTTGCAGATTTACCCACTCTAAACCAATTCAGCACTAATGACTGGTTGACTTATCTTGCAGACCATCAGATCACCGCAATCGTTGTTGAAAACGATCTGACTGCAATCAAGCTGATGAACACTTTACGTAAAGTTGATCCTAAAATCTGGCAGCGGCTTTCAATTGTTGGCTTCGATAATATTCAAGCCGCTAGCCTGACGTACCCTTCATTGACGACCGTTGCACAAGATTTTAAAGGGATGGGGACTAAAGCAGTGTCCTTGCTGTTGAAGACTCCGGTTCAGCCAACTACTGTCCGCTTGCCAGTTCAATTAATTCAACGTGACTCTACTCAACCATTCCAACCAATTTCTAAGGAGAAATAACGATCATGAAAATTGACCAAATTGATATTCGTCAAGGCACCGCCAACAGTCCCCAACACTCTCATGGCAACTGTTTACCATACAGCGGCGTGCCCTTTGGGATGAATTACTTTGCCGTTCAGACTAACGGCGCTAACGGCGCCTGGTTCTTCCAACCAGATACACCGCGATTTGAAGGAATTCGCCTAACTCACCAACCCAGTCCCTGGATTGGCGACTATTGCCACTTATTACTCATGGGCGTCCAATGGCAGGATGCAACTAAGCGGCCAGACTTTGTCGGAAACTACCGGCCAAACGAAGCAACCTTCAATGCGCACCATCTAGCGATTTACGACGATCACTTTAACGTTCAAACTGACTTGGCACCATCAACGTATGGGGCCATTGCTCGCTATGACTTCCAGCAGTTAGAGCTAGCTCATCACGGCCTCATGTTGCAATTTTCCGATCACGTAACCTTTGAATTTACCCCAACGGGCGTCAAATTATCTGTCAGCGACTACCATGGTGGCGAAGATCCTAACCTAACTATGTACGTTGAATTAACGATTTCAGGCTTTGACCGTGCTAATTCTGGCTATTACGACGACCAAAATCATTGGTTTGTAACAACTGAAGGTCATGGTCATGCCCTAACACTACTTTTAGCTAGTGACCAGTCCCTAATCAACTGTCACCTTGCCACATCCTACGTTGATCGCACGCAAGCCCAGCTTAACTTAAAACGACTCCAAGACGCCGATTTGACGGCTCTTGAAAATGTAAGCGCTGCACAATGGAACGATTATTTAAGCCGAGTAACTATTCGCGATCATCACCCTGAGCTTATTCAAACGTTCTATACTTGCATGTACCGACTGTTCTTATTCCCACAACGTTTTTATGAATTGGACGCCAAGAACAAGCCGATCCACTACGATACAAAGTCTAAAACCATTAAATCAGGTCTACTCTATACGAATAACGGCTTCTGGGATACTTCAAAAACCGTTTACGCCCTATTCTCTATCTTAGCGCCAGAACTCTTACCTAAGTTTTTGGCAGGCTTCTTAACAAGCTACAATGAGACTGGTTTCTTACCACGTTGGTTGGCGCCAGATGAGCGGGGAATGATGCCCGGTAATCTAGTTGACTCAATTATTGCTGAAAGTGCTAAGAAAGGTATCGCATTAGAGCTCATGCCTCGTTTACTGGCTGCAATGCGTGATAGCGATTCAAAACCAGCTAAAAATTCCCGTTATGGTCGGCAAGGCAGTGCTGATTACGATCGTTTAGGCTACATCCCCGCAGACAAGTATCCTGAAAGTGTCAATTGGACCCAAGACTATGCCTATAGTGATTATTGCATTGGACAAGTCGCTGACGTATTGGATCAGACAGATATTGCCAACAAGTACTGGCAACTATCCAAGCGTTATCTCAACTTACTTGATCCGCAGACTGGCTTTTTGCGTCCCAAGAATAGCGATGGCCGATTCAAAGAACCCTTTGTCCCTGACAGCTGGGGGAGTGACTACACGGAAGGCAGCGCCTGGCAAAATAGTTACAGTGCCTTTCACGATATTAACGGCTTAATGACTGCCATGGGAGGTCCCAAGCGGTTCGATGATCAGTTGACAGCGCTCTGTAATACGCGCCCTAGTTATCACGTTGGTGGCTATCAGATGGTCATTCACGAAATGAGTGAAATGGCTGCCGTCGATTATGGTCAGGTCGCTATCTCGAACCAGCCTAGCTTTCATTTACCATATCTCTTTAGTTACACGGGGCACCGTGAAAAAACTCAAGTACTCGTAAAGCAGCTCCGGAAGTTATTCAATGCTTCCACTACCGGGTTCCCAGGAGATGAAGATAACGGCTCCATGGCCGGCTGGTTCATCTTCGCATGTTTAGGATTCTACCCAGTTTGTCCAGCTGATGCGGAATACGTGCTCGGAATTCCGGCTTTTGACCACGTTACACTGCACACGGCCGATCATGATATCCAATTAACTACCACTAACAATCACGATCACAATAATTTTGTGCAAACTATGACGCTCAACGGCCACCACTACGACCAAGCCACGATTAGCCATCAACAGCTACTAAATGCAACCAATATTGACGTCCGCTTAGGGCTTGTTCCTGCTAGTGTTACGAACAAATAAAACAATAATCCGCTATTAAAGATCACCTCCGTTGGTTATAAATTGCTAGTGCCACTTTAAGACCTAGCACAACCTATCGAGGTGATTTTTTCTATGTTTCATTAATACAGCTATTGTTAAATTAACCTAATAACAGCAAAAAAGCGTGATCAAGTTGTCTTGATCACGCTTCAAAAATATTACTTGCCTGCTATAGCGTTGAAATCTATGGGATATCTTAGCATCGCAATACCGAGCACTGCTTCTTTAGTGCGACTTACCTGTTTCTTCCTCTTCATCCAACATAATGGAGTTCTGTGTTTCTTTATCGAAGAAGTGCGCTTTGTTAATATCAAAGCCCATCTGCACTTTTGCACCGGGTTGATGAAAATCACGAGAATCAACATTAGCCACAAACTCAGTATTACCAACTTGACTATAGAGCTGGCTAGTAGCACCTAATAATTCAGACACGTTAATTGTGGCTTCAACTGTCGAATTTGGCCACGTATCAATGAAGATCTCTTCAGTATGAATATCTTCCGGTCGAATTCCGAAGACGATATCCTTGCCATTATAACCACGTTTATCTAAAACTTTAGCCATCCCTTCAGGAATTGTTAGTTGTACGCCCTTATGGTCATCAATAACCTGATCTTGATAATGAACATTGAAGAAGTTCATAGCAGGTGAGCCAATAAAGCCAGCAACAAACATATTCCGTGGACGATCATAAATTTCTGAAGGTGTTCCAATCTGTTGAATCTCACCAACTGACATGACAACCACCCGATCAGCCATGGTCATTGCTTCAGTTTGATCATGGGTCACATAGATTGTCGTCGTGCTAAGCCGCTGATGTAACTTGGCAATTTCGGCCCGCATCGATACCCGTAACTTGGCATCCAAGTTAGATAATGGCTCATCCATTAAAAAGATCGGTGCATCCCGTACAATCGCCCGGCCTAGGGCAACCCGTTGTCGTTGCCCACCAGATAAATCAGCTGGCTTACGGTCCAAAAATTCAGTTAGTCCTAAAATTTCAGCAGCTTGGTCAACTCGCTTGGCAATATCATCTTTTTTATACTTACGTAGCTTCAACCCAAACGCCATATTACCCGCAACGGTCATGTGTGGGTATAACGCATAGTTTTGGAAAACCATCGCAATGTCACGGTCTTTCGGCGAGATATCATTCATCACCTTACCGCCAATTTCTAACGTTCCTTGCGTAATATCTTCCAATCCGGCAATCATCCGTAATGTTGTCGACTTACCACAGCCGGAAGGTCCAACAAAGACAATAAATTCCTTGTCCTTAATATGAAGATCGAAGTCATTCACTGAGTTAGTTTCTGCATTTGGATAACGTTTATAAATATGATCTAAATTAATTTCAACCATGATAAATCCCAACCTTTCTGACACTATTAATTGTATTGGAAAGCGTCTTCATTATGAATGGGCAGGTTATTCAAAAAGTTCGCTTTTATTCGGCAATTTTACCAAAAGTTCCTATGAGCACCATTTCAAGTGGAACAACACTTAATTGTCGAATTCAAAAAAAACACCAAGTTGATATATCAACTTGGTGCCGACTTATATGAACCCACACGCCTTACCGGTTTTTCTCACCTGGTATTACCATATTAATCTAATAAGGAAGCGGCTAACGCAAAGTCGCCCACGGTTGCGGACGCATTATCTGCAAAGTGACTGTGTACGATTAAGTCGGTTGGGACTTGCACGTAACCATTGTTTAGCTGATCAAAGTACTGGCGAACCTTGACCATATCGGCGTCGTTAATCACTGAACCACCAAAGATGATTTTTTCTGGCGTCAAGTTAACATATGCATTAAAGGCCATTTGAGCAGCGTAATAGTCAATGTAATCAAATACAGGATTGTCCCGCTGAAGGTTCTCCCCGCGCTCACCGGTCCGTGCCTCAATGGTCGGTCCAGCTGCTACCCCTTCAAAACACTGATTACCGTGGAATGGGCAACTCCCAACAAAATCATCATCTGGATGCAACATTACCGGCGCATGCCCCATTTCCAGATGCGAGTAACCCCCAATAAAGTTGCCGTCCTGAATCGCACCACCGCCAATACCAGTGCCAATCGTGAAATAAACCGCTGCATCAACGGCTTGAGCCTCACCAGCAATGTATTCACCATAGATTGACGCATTAACATCCGTCGTAAAGTAAATCGGCACGTGTAGCGCTGCCGTTAGAATCCCTACAATATTAGTCCCCGCCCAGCCTGGTTTTGGCGTTGCTAGAATATGACCATAATCGGCAGTGCCGTGCTTAATTCCAATTGGCCCAAATGACCCTAATCCAATGGCATCAACTGGATTAGCCTTAAAAAAGTCAATACAAGCCGCCAATGTCTCTTCAGGGGTTAAAGTTGGAATTCGCTTCTTTGCGCCCATTTGATAAGTCTCATCCGCTACTGCTAAGATAAACTTAGTACCGCCCGCTTCAATGCTCCCTAATCTTCTACTCATTCTTTTCACCTTCACTATTTCTTATTAAGATTAATGTACTCAATCGCTACAATTGGTTACGCGTACACTTATCAAAACCAACTTGTTAAAGTTGATTAACTACTCAGGACACCCGCCTTTCGGTAATCACCAGGCGACATCCCCGTTTGTTTTTTGAATAATTTATAAAAATAACTAGAATTTTGATAACCAACCGCCTCAGCAATTTGACCAATATCCAGATCTGAATCTCGTAATAAATCCACCGCGACATCAACACGATAATCATTGAGAAATTGGGCAAAACTACGTCCAACTTCCTGCTTGAACAATTGACCCAGATACACCGCATTGAGATGCAATTCACTCGCTACTGCCGCTAACGAAAGTTGTTCTGGATATCGCTTTTTAATAATCTGGCGCATTGCCAGCACATTTCTTGAAAACTGTTGAGTACCCTGTTCAGTAGCAAGTTCAGCAACCCACTGTAACTGACCTTTAAGATCACTAACGTCTTTGGCGTGATTGATTGCGGCAATGATGGCTGCTTTATCATCAAATTTCGTCAGTCGGTCACTTAGAACCAGCAATACAACTAGTGCGAACTGTCGTGCTAACAAGTCCGACGCATTTGCCTGCTTCATTGCGTCAAATTGGTGGGTTAACCATATTGAAAATCCAGTCAAATCGATGCCATCCAGTGCTTTTTTGACCTCAGAATAACTTGGCAACGTCGATGAAACGCTCTCTTGCGTATCTGGCAGCATCATTCGCAGCCCTGAAGCAGTTTCAAAAAAGTATTGTCTTGCAATCTCACGACGCAATTGAATATAACGCGTTCGCAATTGTCCGACATTCTTAATTGGAGCTCCAATTAGAAATGGCCGATGTGCTACCCCGATCTGATGAGGTGCTTCATTGATAAATATGTTTAATTGGTCAGTCGTCCCTTGAAAGACAATAATAAAATCTTCCCGCTCAGTATAAAAGCCCTTGACCGCTTTTATCACACGTAGGTAATTCACTAAATCTTTAGGCGGTAAGGGGTTTAGTACCCCAATAAGGCGAACGGTTGTTGGTGTGGCAAACTCAATTCCTAGCGCCTGGATAATTTGCAGTTGCTCTGGCTCGCGATCAGTCGTCAGTAATGTCCGTGTCTGTGTCTGAATTGCCAGCGATGCAATCTGATGTTGCTGTTGTTGTGCTTGTAACCGGTCCAAGGCACCTCGCAGTGTTGCCAACAATTCATCAGTATCAATTGGCTTACGTAAATAATTTACAGCATTTTGCTGCAAGCCAGCACGTACATAGTCAAAATCTGAATATCCTGAGATTACGATCAATTCCATTGCTGGTTGAATCTTCTTGGCAGCCGCTACAAATTCTGGGCCCGGCATCTCCGGCATGTTCATATCTGAAATTAAAATATCAATGTCATTATCTTGTAAATACTTTAACGCTAAGCTGGGATTTTGCTCCGTATTCACAATCTCCAACCCCAATGATTCCCAATCAATTAGTAATTTAAGCCCACGTAATAGCATGTATTCATCATCAACTAACATCACTTTCCGCATCACTTAACCCCCTCACGATCATCAAACTGCAGCAATACCGTAACGCCCTGTTGGTCATTACTATTAATTGTCATTTTAAAACCGTCCCCAAAACTATCGTGCATCCGTGAGTAGACATTCTGTAGTCCAATTGAATGCTGTTGTTCAGCTGCTAATGGTTGCTTCAACTTTTGATTCACAGCTTTAACAGCTTCCGGTGACAGGCCGCGGCCATTATCCACGATCTTAACGTGAACGATACCAGCTTCACGCCAAGCCTTTAAACTTAGGGCATTATCCACCCGTGAGAAGTTGACACCGTGCACGAAGTAATTCTCGACAAGTGGTTGCAAACTAAATTTGGGAATCTCAACCGCAGCGACATCGTCAGCGACCGTAAATTGGTAAGCTAGCCGATCAGGAAACCGAACTTGATATAAAAAGACATACTTTTCAATAAAACTAACTTCCTGCTTCAGTGTCGTCCGTGATGATAGATCCGTGTTATTTCGCAATAATGCAGCAAAGCTATACACTACATTGGCGAGTTCTGGCTGATGTGCTTCTAACGCAGCCATTCGAATATACTCTAATGTATTAGACATAAAATGCGGGTTGATTTGTGCCTGTAATGCTCGCCGGTTCGCCTCTTGTTGGGCGATCTGTAATTGATAGATCGTATAAATATGCTGATGAATTTCCGTCAACATAGCGTTAATTCCGCCGGCAAGTGTATGCAAGTCTGTCGGTCGCAGATTCATTGGAACTCGTGCATCTAGATTACCATCAGAAACCGTTTGAACAGTATCAACAATTGTATTCAGTTGGTGCTGGTACCGACGAAAAGTCAGCCACAAGCCCGTACTTAGCCCTAGTAACAAAATCAACCCTAATAAAATTAACGGTAGAACATGTCCGATAATCAGACGACTTAATAGATGCCTATTCAAGACTGTCATCACCGTATAACCGGATGATAATTGTTTCGTGGTAACATGATAATCACGCAACATTTTCATGTTGCCCGCCGTTAGTGCCTGGTTCAGATCACGTTGCTGTTGTCGCGTGACCCGTTTACCAGCAAAGTAAAAGACTTCATCATCAGCCTCTGAACGTACCACAACTTGCAAGGGCTGGGTCGCATTCACTTGTGACAACTGCCGCTTGATCTCGCTCTGATCAAAGCTGATACTGAGAACCCCATCCGTTTCTAAGGATGTCTGATTGATTAACGGAGCATTAATTGCAAAACGTTGTTTAACGTCTTTGGCCGGATATAAGGCGCCACCAGGATTAGCTTGTGTCGCAACAAACACCTTATTTTGACTCAATAATCGTAGTGTCAGTTGAGTTACTTGATCATGCTGAGTAAAGAATTGCCGTGACTCAGTTGGCCAGAAAAAGTATGGACTGCCACTAATACTTTTATCAATCGCATAATTGCTGTAATCAGTGATAGACGAATCAAAATATTTTTCGATACTCGGTAAATTACTCGATGAACTTGTCATTTGAGTCGCGAATTGCGCGGCAATTTGTTGATTCTGATTAAGCATTTGACCAACCTGCACGATGGCCGTATTCTCGGCCTGCTCCAAATCCGCATCATAAGTTCGAATACTAACGGTGATAAAGACGGTTGTTGCCAAAACAACCATCACCGAAATGATGGTTGTATATAACTTAATCAGGTGGGCAAAGCTCGCCTGCATAGCATGACTTTTCAGCAACATCTAAACTGCCCCTAGCATCTTATCAATCTTGTCATACCACCGTCGTGACAATCGATCTGCCCCAACCATATAGATTCCAGGACTTAGGAAAAGGATCATCCCTGGCCACTTCAAAGAGATGACGATCAATACGATCGTGCCAATAATAAAGGTCAATAACTGCGTAAAATTACTAAAGAACTGAACAATTGCTAATTTAATGGCATCTTTGAAGGCAACATCGTAGCGCGACCGCAACATCACGGTAAAAATTGCTAAGCTAAAATCAAGAATCAAAGCAAATACGATAATAAATTGAATGAAAATTATCCATAGTGTATGAATCGAAAGGCTTAAATATAAATTATAAGCCAAGACGGCCCCTACCCCTAAGAACAACCAAGTATGCAAGTTCATTTGCCAAAAATGGCGTTTAAAGCGCTGCCATCCTTCCTTAAAGTGATATAACCGATAATCCCACTGCTTATCCATATGCATCTCAGTTACAGTTCGAAACGCCGGTCCAATTCCTAGTACAACCAACCCAGCGACTGTATAAATCCAAAAATAGACGGTCATTATTAAGAAAATAAATACCCGTGTAAAAATCTTATCCGCTGCGCGTCCAATCATTACTGTCTCCTCCTTTTCATAATCTATCTGTATAGTATCAAAATCCATTCATTGATAATAGCGTTTCCACTTCTAGCTTAATGCAAGGATAAACGCTTCATACGGTCGTAATACCACCCGCCCCAGTTGCTCAGGATAATCTTGATAGTTACTGATAATCAACTCAGATGCTCGCTTTGGTAGATCTACCGTAATAAGTGTATCAGCAAAATTAGCGCAAATTAGCCATTGGGTTTGTTGCCAATTCCGAGTGTAGGCAACGATTGGTGCCGGTACCGCTGATAACTCGGTAAACTCACCCTGTTGCAACACCGCCGACTGTTTGCGTAATCTAATTAGCCGCTGATACGTCCACCATATCGATTGGTGGTCCGCTTGGGCGGCCGCAACATTGATCCTCGGATAATTGGCATTGATTGCCAACCATGGTTTGCCCGTTGTAAATCCCGCGTGTTGCTTAGCCGTCCATTGCATGGGCGTCCGCGCATTATCACGATTAAAGATATTGATTTTCTGCATGGCGGTACCAGCATCATCACCCTGTGCTCGTAATTGTCGATAAATTGTCCGGGCTTCAACATCGTTAACTTGATCGATAGTTGCAACTGGGCAATCAGTCATACCAATCTCTTCCCCTTGATAGACAAAAGGTGTGCCTTTTAGTCCGTGTAAAGCAATGGCTAACATCTTCGCACTCAGCTCTCGGTACTGACCCGTAGCCCCAAAGCGTGAAACGGCGCGGGGCAGGTCATGGTTACTCCAGAATAAACTATTCCACCCGTGAGTCGCCATCGTCGTTTGGCAAGCATAGAGCGCTTGTTTCAGTTGTGCAACATCAAGTGGTCGCTGTTCCCACTTTTCGCCGCCAACCTGGCGATCAGCCCATAAGTGGCCGAATTGGAAGACCATACTTAATTCTTCGCGCTGCTCATCACTGTACTGTCGCGCATCTTCTGGACTTGCACTCCAGGCTTCACCGACTGTTAAAAAATCACGGTTCCGCCAAGTCTGACGATTCATTTCATGTAAATATTCATGCAGATGCGGCCCGTTCACTAAAATTTTTGCACGTGGCTCCTTGGCAATCATATCTATGACATCCATCCGAAACCCTTCGATTCCCTTATCGATCCAGAAATTCATCATACGATAAATTGCGCGTCGTAAGTCTGGATTCTGCCAATTCAAATCAATCTGCTTTTTTGAAAACAAGTGCAAAAAGTATTGGCCCGTTAGTTCATCTAGCTCCCAAGCTGAACCGCCGCTGAAACCAGATGTCAGATTATTAGGTGCATGCCCATCAACAGCATCCGCCCATACATAATAATCGCGCGTCGGACTATCTGGATTCTGACAAGCATCCACAAACCACGGATGCTCATCACTGGTATGATTCACGACCAAATCCATCACGATTTTTATGCCACGCTGAGCCGCTTGAGCGATCAACTGATCCATATCGGCCATCGTGCCATATGCTGGGTCAATCGCCTGATAATCCGCAATGTCATAGCCGTTATCAGCATTCGGACTTTTGTATACCGGGCTTAACCACAGCGCATCCACACCAAGGGTTGCCAAGTAATCGAGCCGACTGATAATCCCAGGGATGTCACCAATTCCATCCCCGTTACTATCTTGAAAGCTACGTGGGTAAATCTGATAAACCGTTGCGCGTTGCCACCAATGTGCTTGCATGCTACTGACCCCCTACTATTCTTAATTATGGCCCAATTTGTATGTAGACAAAGAGGTCGTAGTGCCCAGCACCCGACCTCTTTGTGGTAAATGATTTAAGTGTTACTGTTTAGCTAAGAAGGCGTCGTATTGTTTCTGTAATTCTTTTTGAACTTTATCGTAACCAGCGGCTTTGAGCTCTTTGTCCATCTTCTTAATTGTTGGGACTGGGTCGGCAGTACCAGTATTTAAGATATCAAGATACTTACTCATTACGTTCGATAAGTTCGTAATCTCGGTCTTCAATGAACTCGTATCAGGATTGAAACCAAGTGCTGCAGAAGTCTTCGCATCCTTAATAGATTGATCACGCTTCTTAATCATCGCTTCAGTCGTTGAGTCTTGAGTATAAAGGTTCTTGTTATTACCCATCATCCAAGCACCAATGAATGTGTTAGGCTTGTACTTATTGGTTATCTTGATCTTACCCTTAGCCTTGTCCGTAAAGTTCCATTGAGTTCCTTCAAGACCCCAAGTAATGTTGTTAAGCAAGGTCTTATCCGTGTTCAACAGGTTCAAGACTTGCATCGCTTCTTTCTTATGCTTGGAAGTCTTGGAAATTGTCCATACAGCCACTTGGGATTGAGCAGATGACTTATAAGGATCTGTAATGGCCTTAGACTTCATCTTCTTACCGCCCGCATTCGTAATCAAAGCGGAATCGCCGTAATCGAATGGTCCTTGGGTTTCTTGACGTACGAACCAAGTGTTATCTTGTAAGTTATATTGTGTGCTAGACGTTGCAGCATCCTTAGGAATATAACCCTTTTGGTAATAGCTGTGCAAAGTCTTCAGGATTCCTTGCATTTCACTAGTATCGTAGACATTCACAATCTTCTTACTTGAACCACTAGAGTCAATGGCAAATGGTAGCCCATTACCCAATGGGAAGTCCATGTGTTTTGGTGATGCCTTGAACCCTTGACCGATTGCAAAGGCTGCCACTCCTGGTTTTTCTTTATGGAATTTCGCTAAAGCTGACTCCATGCTTGCGTATGAATCAACATCATTAATACTAATATTGTACTTCTTCAAGAATTCATCGTTGAATGTCAGCATATTCTGCGCGTAAATGTTGGCATTGACTGGGAAGCCATATGTTTTACCGTTAACCTTTAGCCCTTTCCAGTAGGCTGAATCAACTTGTTTGTACGCTTTGTTGGCCACACCACCACTCTTTAATTCGCTATTCATATCGGCGTATGCACCCTTAAGTGCATTTGACGTATAGTTTTGCGCAAAGGCCAAATCGTAACCGCTACCAGAAGTAACCATAACATTGTACTTCTGTTCATAATCGCCCCAGCCGATAAAGTTCATCTTTAAATTGATATTCTTGTAAGTCTTATGAATTTCTTTATTCGCCCGTTTAATCATTGCGTCATAGTTCTTCGGCTTATCACCAGGCATATACATATTAACGGTTGTTGCCTTACTGGATGCTGAATCGCTATTGGACTTACCACAACCAGCTAGTGCCACTGTTCCAAATGCTACGGCACTAACTAGGGCCGCACCCTTTACAAATTTATTCATAGCTGTTCTTCCCCCTCGGAAAAGTTTTTTGAAATGACTTATTAATACCCCGAACAGTTAAAACGAATTAAATACGCAACACTACCAAACTAACCTTTGACGCCACCAATCGTCATTCCTTTGACGAAGTACTTCTGGAAGAATGGGTAGGTTAATGCAATTGGTAAAGTTGCAACAACAACGATTGCGAACCGCATACCTTCACTTGGAACATTGGCGGCACCCGCAATTGCGCCATTGGCTTGCATATTTTGTGTCATAAACTGAATATTGTTTTGAATCTTGATGAGTAAATATTGCAATGGTGTGACGCTATCCTTGTTAATGTATAGCAAGGCATTCATCCAATCATTCCAATAACCTAGTGACGTGAATAAACTAATTGTTGCAATCCCTGGAATTGCCAGAGGTACCACGATACTCCGGAAAATCCGCAACTCACTACCACCATCGATCCGTGCCGATTCAATGATTGCTTCCGGAATGGATGTCTTGAAGAAAGTCCGCATGATCAAAACGGTATACACCCCAAAGCTCATCGGTAAGATTAACGCCCAGATATTATCCTGTAGACCTAGCATTTGAGTCACAACCAAGTAAGTTGGCACCATACCTGGAACAAACAGCATAGAAATCAAAGCGAAAATGGTGAAAAATCTAGCATAGGCAAAATCCTTACGAGAAATTGCATACGCGTACGTCGAACTAAACAAACTGTTCATTATGGTCCCAACAACTGTTACAAAGATCGTAACACCTAATGAGACTAACACTTGATGACCCATTTTAGCGAGATACTGATAGCTCGCAAAGGTCCAATGTTTAGGCCAGAATTGATACCCATACGTCGTAATATCTGATTCTTGTGTCAACGATAAGATAATGATGAAGAAGAACGGTAAGATACACGATAGTGCAAAGATTGCTAGGAAGATGTTGAAAAACAGGTTGGCGCCAGGTCCGAACTTGCGAATCTCAACAGCTGAAATATGTTTTTTCTTACGCAATGACGGCACCCCCTAAAATAATGCTGATTCTGGTTGTTTACGCCGAACCACCCAATTACAAACAATGATTAACAGTGCACCGACAACTGATTGCATTAGCCCAGCAGCCGTTGACATCCCAATATCATTAGTCGTCGTCAGCGCGCGGTAAATATACGTATCAAAGGTCTGTGTCACATTAATCAACGTCCCTGATGAACGCGGAATTAGGTAGAATAGCCCGAAATCGCTACGGAAGATCCCCCCAATATTCAAGATCAACATTAACGTTGCAACTGGTAGGATGTGTGGTAACGTCACGTTTTTAATCTGTTGCCATTTATTTGCACCATCCATCATCGCCGCATCATAGTACGATGGATCAATTCCCATGGCCGTGGCAAAGTACAGAATACTGTTGTATCCAATTCCTTTCCAAACCCCTAGGAAGATAATGATAAATGGCCAGACCCACGGCGTATTGTAGAAGTCAATCGGCGTCCCGCCAAATGACTGAATAATATGGTTCAAAATACCCTTATCCGAACTCAAGAAGGCGTATACGAAGTAGGCCAAGATTGCCCATGATAAGAAATATGGAAATAGCATTGAAGTCTGATAAGCTTTCAAAAGTCGTTGGTTGCGCATTTGACTCATGACAATGCCAAAGAAGATGGCAAAGAAAAAGTTCAACAGTAAGAAGGTTAAATTGTACCCAACCGTGTTACGTAACACGATCCAAAAATCTGCCGATTTGAAGAAAAAGGCAAAGTTCTGAAAGCCAACCCACGGACTATGCAGCACACTATAGATGAAGCCTTGATCCGAGTATTGAAAGTTTTGAAAGGCAACAACGTTAGCCAACACGGGAATGTAGAAGAAGATAATTAATAATATCGCACCTGGAGCAACCATGAGCAAGAATACGCGGTTGTCCCATAAACGCTGGAAGAAATTGCGCTTCTTGACGATTGGAACTGCGGCATTTTGTGCCATCGGTTCTCCCTCCTTTCATTATTACACCTGTTATAGTAACCGCTTTCTCAAACGGCAACAATCAACTAACTTAAGGGATATATTGACAAACTCAAGATTTCATCAAAATTAGGTATAATTTCGACACAAAAATCAACAATCTAATCCTGTTAGAATCAACGGGCCACTCTGATTAAAACGTTTATTAAACAACCTAACAATCGAATTAACACGTTGTTAGCATACCAACATCAGCATATCAAGCTAGTGTCGAGCATTGTGTTAGCATCCATCCCATTATCGTTATCAACCAAAATAAAAACGACACCATTTTTTCGGCGTCGTTACGGTTCTATCTAAAATGACAATTCACAGGCGCTCACAATTTCTTTATACAGCCCGTGCCCGACCAATCCGTTATTGCGCTTATCCATTGGTAATAACGGTTCTCGCAATTCAGCTAAGTCATCACGTCCTGCTAGCCATTCATCAATACGCCAAGTAACCGTCTCACAGCGCGCGATTTGACCACCTAATCGAACATCGATAACCTCAAAGCCATTTCCACGCCGTTGTTGCTGCCAAAGCGCTCGAAAATCGCGTAATAATTGTTCCAGTGCATGCTGGCAACTTGTCACCGCCGCTCGAGCCGAGTCAGCCCGTAATTTAGTTACATCAGAATCAACAAGGGCTACCACTACCTTTAGAGCTCGTTGTTTTACTAAAACCGTCCGTGCCAATTGCTTGTAAAAGGTCACCATCAATTGATTTTCTTGATGGACGTGTACCTGATCAAGCTTCGTCATTAAGTCCAGATAATGAGCTTCAACATCAATAACTGCTAAGTTAGACCGGTATCGCTGCAACATTAGATCCTCATAAAGAATCAACTTGCTCACATTATCAGCATCGACGTTAACTTTACTCGTAAAGTTATCAAATTGATCTAAGAGTCGATAAAAAGTCGCGTTTTCGCCCTGTATCATGGCATATTCTGTATCGATCATCGCCGGTGTGACATCCTCGTAATACTGATAAGTTGCAAAAGCTTGTAGGCCATACCACGCTGCACTAAAAGGTACTTCTGCGCCGTCGTCAAACCACATTGTCGCAACTACTTGCTGCACGCCACTCGCTTTGGCAGCTTTCAAGCCCGCGTCAATCGTTGCCAGCATCTTACTTTGATTAGGTGCCAAAGCACTCCACGTCCAGATTCCGCCCGCAAACGCCACATCATCACTAAGTTCGAAGTGTTGGGTAAAGCGCTCACGATAAGTCTGTTCATCTTCATGGTAATAGTCCCAATAAACTTGACCGACTGGCGGTAAACTCGCTTTAAAGGCAGGGTCAAAATGCACATCCGGATCATACATTTCATGCTTTGATGAAGCGAATGTAAACCATAAGTCACTCCACATATAAGCTTTTAAACCTAATTTCTGAGTTAACGATACGACTAATTGTAACTGTTGTAAGATAAGTGTTTCTTGATCTGTAAACCCATTTTGATCTAAATAGCGTCCACGGCCAAGCTGATAGGCTTCATCCATCCCAACGTGAATCTTATTAGTTGTGAACGGGGCACTCGCCGCACGCAAAAGATTAGTGAGGAAATCCTTTGTTGCAGGTGCTCCCACCAGTAACGTATCGTCCGTGTCTTTGACTGCCGCATGCGCATCCCACTTTAACGCATTATGCAGATGTGCTAAAGTCTGAACAGCTGGAACGATCGTCACACCAAAACGATCACCATACAAAGCAATCTCATGTAGTTCGGTCTGCTGATAACGACCACGACCACGACCAAAATATGGTGCCTCTGGGATTTCAAACAGATCCTCTAAATATAGCCATAACTCATTGTAACCCATGCTTGCTAGTCGCCGGATGATTTGCTTTATCATTGCAACTGTTGGTACGCCATTACGAGCAACATCGAGCATGGCAGCCAGCACTTCAAATCTTGGTTGCTGTCGAATATCAAATTGCGTTGCTTTCCGGGCTCGACCACATAACAATGCCGCACCATGCATCAACTCTGCCGTACTGCCATATGTGAGACGCACCTGATCACCATTGCGTTGAATGTGAATACCAGTTGTCGCATGCTGGCATTCAACACTAAGATCGCTTGTCGGCATGATTGCGGCACAAACCGCCTGTACTGACTGTACTTGCTCAGTAGTCAACCCTTGCCACGTTATCATTTAGAAAATTCCTCCTACAAGTTCATTATTTTTTGGGGTCTGACAAGATCTATTTTTGCGACTGAAATATACCATAATGGGAGTACAGTAAACAGGGCAGCGCTTACATTTTTGAATAAAGTTGTTCCGCTAACTATACCAACTTCCCGTATTATTGGTATTTGATCACCTTTATCTCTCGATTAACGTTGGGGCAGCGCCAAAGTACCGCTTGAATACCTTGCTAAAATAATACGGATCTTGATAACCGACCGCATGAGCAACTTGGCGTACTGTGATTGCTTCTTGCATGAGCAGTTGCTTAGCACGTTGCATTCTTAGCCTTGTCAAATAACTAATCGGCGTTTCGCCTTGAATTGCCTTAAACGTTCGTGACAAGTACGCCGCACTAACATGAAGGGAGGCAGCCACCGTTCCTAATGTCAGATCTTCATTGTAATGCACATCCAAGTAATACGTGGCAGCATTGACCAACGCCTGCTGATCTCGACTAACATTACCTTGATGCAGTTCGGTATAATCGTTACTAACACTATTCTCTGGTAAGGATCGCAATAACCAGCAAAGCTGTTCAATCACCATCGCTTGAATTAACAAGGCGTGCCCAAATACGGTGGGGCGCTGACTTTCCGCTACAATTCGTTGGGCATTTGCCATGAATTCTGCCCGATAATCATCAAGACTAATTAACGCATCTTTAAAGGGCAAGTGGTTAGGCACCTGACCAGGTAGCGCGATATGCCGAAAGCCTATGTGCAGTTGAAGGCTTTGGGTATGCGGGGGCTGAGTCTCCTGATGATGAATGCCAGGGTTAAACAGTAGTGCCTGACCGGCAACAACTCGACGCCATTGTCCTTCCACATTGTAGTCTGAATACCCTTCCAACATTATTGAGAGCTCTAGAAAATCATGTTGATGATAGACGTAGGTTCCTGGATGTTCATTTCGAAACGGAAAGGCGTAAAGGACTTCCGGTTCAAATTCACTTAATTGCAACATTGTGATCCCTCCTTACAAAAAAAGACATTAAACTAGTCAAAATAATCTATTCAATGATCCCTCCAATATCATCATACTTAGCCTTGTCAAGTTAGCCAGCTTTAGCTGGTTACTACGGGAGGTTAATCATGAATCCTTATCAGTGGGTCTGGCAATACGCCCGGCACAGCCGCTGGCAAATCATACTAGCTAGTCTCTTAATTACCGTCAATGCACTTGGTGTAGTAGCAGTACCATTATTGGGTGGCATCATTGTTGACGTGGTCATCAATCAACGACATCTCAACTTGCTTCTGCCTTTATTAGCAGGGATGGTCGGTATCACGTTAATTCGAACCGTGATGCGTTACTGCTACATTATCCTCTGGGAACGCGTCGGTCAAAATTCATTGTATGACATTCGCCATGATTTATTCACGAAATTGCAATCCTTAGATTACCCCTTCTTCAACTCTGTCACTAACGGCGATATTATGGCTCGGTTAACTGGTGATACTGATGCAATCCGACACTTTCTATGCTGGGTTACCTATAACACCGCCGAATGTGTCCTATGGTTCTTAACTGCCGTGATTGTCATGGGTTGGCTCAACTGGCAATTAATGCTCGCACTAATTATCCTAACACCCATTATCGCCTGGTTAACGACACGCATGAGTACCGAAGCACACACTGTCTTCTTTGACATCCGTCAGAGCTTCGCCCACTTGAATGCCATGGTTGAAGAAAACATTTCAGGTAATCGGATCGTGCGGGCCTTTGCCCGTGAAGATTATGAAATCGAGAAGTTCCAGCAACTCAATCATGATTACAAGGAAAAGAACATGGCCTCCGCTGCCGTTTCTAGGCGGTACCTACCGACTTTAGATTTTCTTGCATCCTTGTTATCAGTCATTGTTTTACTGCTCGGAAGTATTCTCGTGATTAATCACCAGATGAGCCTAGGACAACTGGTTTCGTTTAACGGCTTTTTATGGATGCTCAACCAACCGATGCGTATGAGTGGCTGGTTAATTAACGATATTCAGCGCTTTTCAGCCGCAACTATTAAAATCCGTTCAATGCTGAACACGCAACCAACAATCATAACCACTAAATCACAACAAGTGGTTCCTATTCGAGGCGCTGTCCAGTTTCAGCACGTCGACTTTGCTTTCCCAGATACACCTCAAGTCAACGCACTTTTGGATATTAATTTTACTGTCGAACCAGGACAAACGCTCGGAATCCTTGGTGAAACTGGCTCTGGAAAAACAACGTTAATGAATCTCATTGCTCGTTTTTATGATCCCACGAACGGCCGTATCTTAATTGACGGACGCGATATTCAGCAGTGGTCGGCCCAAGACTTACGAAACCAAATTACGATTGTAACGCAAGATCTTTTCTTGTTCTCGGACACCATTACCGACAATATTAATTACGGCAATCACGATGCGTCAATACCATTTATCCGCGAGATGGCGGCTATCGCTGATGCCAATAACTTCATCGATCAGATGCCTGACGGTTATGATACCGTTGTCGGTGAACGAGGCGTTGGTCTCTCAGGTGGTCAAAAACAACGGATCTCTCTAACCCGAGCACTTGTTAAAGATCCTCGTATTTTGATTCTAGATGATACGACTAGCGCTCTCGATATGGAGACTGAAGCAACCATTCAACAACGATTGAAAGCGATTACAAAAAATAAGACAGTCTTCATCATTGCCTCTCGGATTTCCTCACTCCGCCATGCTGATCACATCATTGTTCTACGTCATGGTGAGATTATCGAACAAGGCAATCATGAATCTTTACTTGCTCAGAACGGCTACTATGCAGAGACTTATCGTCGGCAACTCGGACTAATTAAAGATGCGAAAGGAGATGAGTAGTGTGACCAAGCGAAACACCTACAACGAAGACGAAGAACTTACCAGCCGCTTTAATTGGCACGACTACGCACGACTTGGCCACTATCTACGACCTTACTCGTGGCGATTGTGCTTTGTGTTAATCACTATTTTAATTGGCAACATCGCCATCATCTTGGGTCCCTATTTGATGAAAATCGCGATCGACACTGCGATTCCTAACCGTAATCTTCCATTGATCTGGGCATTAAGTGGCACATTTCTAATCAGCTTAGTCATCGCATTCCTGTGTTTTCGATATCGTATCTGGGCAATCACCGAGATTGGTCAAAGTTTACTAATTGATATGCGGACTGATCTATTCACCCATTTACAAGAGTTACCATTTGCTTATTTTGATTCTCGACCGCATGGTAAGATTCTGATCCGGGTGGTTAACTATATCAATACACTAAGTGATCTACTGGCAAATGGCTTAGTTAACCTCATATCTGATATTATCTCAGTCCTCGTCACGTTAATATTCATGTTTGCAATTAACTGGCAATTGACCCTTGATAGTCTCGCATTGATTCCAGTACTAGTTTTATGGGCTTACCTGATTCAAAAAAAGCAGCGTCAAGCCTTTCGCAAACTAAGCGATAAACAGTCCAATCTCAATGCTTATATCCATGAAAGCATTGCTGGAATCAAAGTGACGCAAGGTTTCGCCCAGGAGGCCAACGCGATCCAGACCTTTGATGCGGTTGCTGATGACAATCGGCGTGCCTATATGCAAGCTGTCAAAATTCAATACGCGCTCGGTCCAGGGGTGCAAAACATCTCAACAATTACAACTGCACTAATTTACTTTATCGGTATTCAGCAACTGGGGGTCGTTGTCAGTACTGGGACGCTAATTGCCTTTTTAGGGTACATCAATAATTTTTGGAACCCAGTGATTAACATCGGTAACTTCTATAATTCCTTAATTACTGCCACCGCATACTTGGAACGTATCTTCGAAACTATGGATGAAAAACCACAGATTCTCGATACCCCAGACGTCTTTAACTTGCCGCCCATTAAGGGAGACGTCCGCTTCAACAATGTCTCATTTCGCTATGAAGAAGCCGGCCCGTTGACATTACACGACATCTCGTTTCACGCCCAAGCCGGACAAACAATCGCTTTAGTTGGACCAACCGGCGCTGGCAAAACGACGATAATTAATCTATTGTCGCGCTTTTACAACGTCACAACTGGCAATATTACCATCGATAATATCAATTTGCAGCAAGTTACACTCGATTCACTGCGGCAACAGATGGGTGTCATGCAACAAGAAACATTCATCTTTTCGGGCACCATAATGGATAATATTCGTTACGGTCGACTTGACGCAACGGATGACGAAGTTCGTTCGGCCGCCAAAATTGCTCGCGCAGATGCTTTCATTCAAACATTGCCCGCTGGCTATAATACAACGGTTCAGGAGCATGGTAGCAGCTTATCAGCGGGGCAACGACAATTACTCGCCTTTGCCCGGGTTTTGCTAGCCGATCCGCGAATTCTTATTTTAGATGAAGCCACTGCCGCAATTGACACAAAAACTGAAACCTTGTTACAAGAAGGACTTAATGAATTATTAAAAGGACGAACTAGTTTTATCGTCGCACACCGCTTATCCACCATCCAACGAGCGGATCAGATACTTGTGATCAATCATGGCCGCATCGTCGAGGCCGGTCGTCATGATCAACTAATGGCAATGCACGGCGAATACTATCGTCTCTATGACTCTCAGTACCAAATGCTCCAAGATCAAAATTGACAATGAGTGTAATTTAAGGACTGTTTTACTAGCAGTCCTTTTTTACGTGGTAACCCATTATCCTTGCCCAGTTACCATTCGGTCACTTTCTGTAAAAAAGTATAGTTTGTGCACATCTTGATATAGTTTCTCCCTAGGAATAGACCATGTAAGCGGTTAAAATCAAACTATCATGAAGTAATTAGCCACAAAAATGGTCGGTTTGACTATACCAAGTGGAGGTGGGCAGATGGCTAAATACGAGATCTTATTTAAACAATTGCGACTAGCAATCTTACGTGGCGAGTATGCGCCTAACGATCGATTACCAAGCGAAAATGCAATTGCCATCAAGCATGGTGTTAGTCGTATCACGTCTAAGCGGGCATTGAACGAATTGGCCGCTGCCGACCTCGTTTATCGCGTTCGTGGTGGGGGAACCTTTGTTAAGCCTCACAAGAGTACTACTCAACGGCAAATCTTACTGGTACTGCCATTCCCAGAAACAACGTCCTTTGGGGACTATCCAAGTGGCATTCAAGGGACGCTAGCCGGTACGACTTGGCAGTTAAAATTGATGGCTAACGAGCGTTTTATCCAGCTTAACTTAGACGAACTAGCTTCTCAATACGCAGGTATTATCTATTATCCACAAAACTTAGCTACCGAGCTGCCAATCTTAATGCGGCTATACGCGCAAAAAATGCCACTAGTCGTCCTTGATAAACAACCGGCTGCACTTGCCGTTCCCAGCGTTACAAGTGATAACGTCGCTGGCGGTAAAATTGCCTGCGAACACTTACAAAGTCGTGGCCACCACCGAATTGCCTTCTTACCAGAGACGCCATTTTGGCAAACATTTACTGGTACTGTCAGTGATCGTTTTTTAGGCTACTTCAACCATCTAAAGCTAGCTACTAGCGATGCCGCATTGCCTTTACGTTGGGCGCAAGCCTTGCAGGCTTGTACGACGGCTGTTCAATTAAAAGCCTATATCCAAGCACAGAGAATCACCGCAATTATTGCAGAAAACGATGTTGTGGCCCTACGCGCGTTACAGCGACTTCAAGAACTTACTTCCAATAGCGATACCTCAATTGCACTGGTTGGATTCGACAATTTACCCGCAGCTGCCCGAAATAATCCCGCACTAACTACGGTTGTCCAAGACTTTGCTGCAATTGGCGCTAAAGCCGTCGAAGCACTACTCGATCAAATTAATAATCCTGAACATCTTTTTGATGATCAAATCGTTGTTGGCGTCAAGCTGATGGTCCGGTCATCCACTAATCAATATTAGTCATATTTATTTTTCTAGGGAGGTCATGTTGATGGAAACGCAACAACTATTATCAATTTATCCGCAAGCCACGATTTCTCCTCGACCCTCTGTGGCTAAAAATATGGTCTGTGTGGCTATTGATGCCGGCAAATACATTTGTATTGATACTACAAACCTGAGTAATCGCGAGTTGTCACTACTAGAATTATTAACCCATACTAAATCAAACGCGACAACTGGCGATGCATGGTCAGAATTTTTGACAGGCCGCCACACGACCGCCCCGCAGACGACCGCAAAAAAGTTACAACTACTACAATTTAGAGTACGCTTCACCGAACGACATGCCGACCGTTCGCAATGGTTGAGCGCTATCGCTGACACCTTCGAACACGTCTTACACCGCGCTTTTATCACCGCTGACTCTGGATATCTTTTGCTAACAGAGTCATTAACCGATACCAGTGCTGACTTAGCCAGTCTTTTAGCCCTTATTGACAATGATTTTTATACTAATACCCATTTATTCATTGGTAGCACACATAGGTCGAGCCAAGACCTACCAACCACCTTCGCTTTAGAACAACAATTATTCTCACAGAATCAGCAAGACACGATTGTCACCCTTAGTAGCAGTCTTTTACCCTTTTTAGTCAATCAGCACCAACCTGAACTGCAAGCCTTGCGCAATAGTCTCTCCCTGGATTCCGACAATAAGCAGCTAATCCGCGCGCTTTATCATACCCAGGGCAACGTCCGCCAAGCAGCTAGCAAGTTATTCCTACATCGTAATACTCTACTCTATCGAATCGAGAAGTTTGAACGTTGTAACGGTTTAAATCTTAAGAATATGGATGATCTTGTGTATTGCTATTTGCTGACATTGGGGCAAGTTATTAATCAAGTGGAGAAATGAATAGAGTAGCTGCCATTAGCCCATATGATTCGATTAAAAATACGACATTAAATAATATTAGTGAACACCTTATCAGTATAAAAGTACAATAACATAGCGTACTTTATGTAATCTTGGACTAGCATAGCTAGGTTAAGGCTTTCATATTTCTCTTTCACAAAGAACATAGTATTTTAAGATCAGAACTTTATTCAGCTATAATCCGTACCACGCTACCGACTTTAAAATCAGGATAATCGCCCTGCTCAACATATAACGTCCCAGGCAATTTAGCCTCCTTTGCACCCGTAAAACTAATAGCCGTATGGCCTAATCTTCCAAGGTTAGTCTGGACTTCGCCACCAACTGCTGTAATTTGATAGACTTGATTGTCGACTTCAAGTTTCATTCCTGCTGTGATTTGCTCACTTATTGGGACAACTTCGATAATAAAGCAAGAAGGCCGTAATGCGTCTGGAGCTTCATCACCAAATAATACTGCCATGCCAATCGATTTAAAATCAGCAGATTCCGCACCTATTTCTAAGACCTTTGTTGAAAAGATAATTCTCTCTTTTGTCATCATACAATACACCTCAAACCTTCTAAAAATTTATTTTGAATATAATCCAAAACTTGCAATCCAAGCAATAAAGACCCGCGGAACGCCGTTGATAAACCGACTATATAACACTGATGGCACCCCAACTTCAACCGTCTTAGAATCAGCCTCAGCTAGTCCTAAGCCAACTGGAATAAAGTCACAACCATTTTGCGTGTTAATCGCGAATAATGCTGGTAATGCATACTGTGGTGGAATATTACCTTTCCCGATTTCAACGCCAATCAAGGTCCCGATAACTTGACCGATAACTGCGCCTGGCCCAAGCAATGGAGATAAGAATGGTAATGAGCAAATAAATCCTAAAACCATCAAGCCCCAGACATTGCCTGCTAACGGCTCCATGATACTGGCAAAAACCTTACCAATTCCAGAGCCATTAATAATCCCAATAATTAATGCCACAAATGCCATAAATGGAATAATAGTATTAATAACTGTTTGAACAGCATCTTTTGCGGCCTGATTAAACGTCGAAACGACTCGCCCAGCACCAATCCCAATCTTAGTTAAGATCCCAGGATTTTTTGTTTGTGCTGTTAGTGTCTTTGTATTATCGAATTTCGTATCGTCATCTACATTCTCAAATTGGTTAGCGCTTTCATTTTGACTGTCAGAAAATTGCTCCTCCTCAGATGTTACCAACATAATCTGATCAACATCTACATTGGAAACATAATTAGCTTCATTCATAAATTGCGCTAAGGGACCGCTCTTACCAGTCGGTAATACGTTAATTGTTTTGATACCCTTCTTGGGATAAATTCCACACCTTAATGTCCCACCACAGTCTACAACCGCTAATGCTGTTTCTTCATCAGGAATTGACGTCTTAAAGCCATCAACAGCTTCCATTCCTGTCAACTTAGCAATCTTATCAACAATTGCTGGTTTATTACCTCCAGTGACATAAACAAATTTATGCTTCGTGATAGTTGGTGTAATAATTAGCGGGCCGCCCCAGCCACCAGAGCCTTTAACAACTTTGATACTATGATATTCCTTTGCCATGATCTCGTTCCTCACTCTCTCAATTAGCCGTTAAATTCAACTTTCTTGGACAAGGTAATCCCTTGTTGTTTGCAAACATAGGCTGTTGTAAAGTCAGTAATCCAACCACCGATAAAGTTCATTACTAGGCCGACTAATAGATATCGAATCGCCAAATCCATTGTATTCAATCCCAACTTCTGAACCCCTTGCGCAATCCCTAACCAAATGAAATACTCGGAAGGATTGATATGTGGGAATACCCCATTACTAGTGTGGCAAAATTGAGCAATCGATGCATACCAACTAGGTTTATAGTATTCTGGCAAGAACCGTCCCATTGAGTGCGCCATAGGATTACCGAGCATAAATGCCGAAACAAACGGTAAAATTAAATAACGGGTTACAGGATTCTTTGACGAAGCTCTGGCCAACTTGGCCATCTTCTTGTCACCAACAAAGGCAATAATCGCGTTCATCAAGACTAACAGCAATAGCACAACAGGAATAATTGATGTCATCCATCCAATTAATGTTTTACCACCACTCTGAAACAGCCCCATAAAGCCCGAGGCCAAATCTGTGACTACTTTCATAGTATTAATGCTCCTTTACGTTCACTTGTTTTTTTCGCAAACTTGCTAAGCCTTTATAATAAATAGATTTCAGCTTTTCAATCATTGGTAGGCTCCAAATTTTGACACTACCATCGAAATCTTGTGGCGTTAGCTGATTTGCTTTGTAATTTAAATAGTTCTTATAGGCATCCAATAGACAAACTCGCGTTAGCTTATCGAATTGTTTTAATTGCTGGTATGAAGCAGCAATTTCCGCAATATTTTTCTGCCGCAGTTGATGCAATTCCCTAAACTTTGCAAAAATCGTAACCCCCTTCATCATTTGAGCCTCTAAGATCGTGCCGTCATCCTTTATCGCTAATAGAATTAGTGTCCCCGACCGTAATTTTTTAGGATTTTTGCCAATTGCTACTGGCGCTAACACTCGTAATTGATGAAAGGTTTTAGAAAAATTCTTAATTTGTCTTAGTCCAAGGAAACCTTGTAATAGAAACGCACTGACTAGGATCACGCCAAAATAAATTAACATTAAATCGCCTCCATCAACTGATTTAATCCTTGATTTTCATCATAATTTTTCAAGTTATTATAAATATTGCTGTTAGCTGTGATACTGCGAATTAGATCGTATACTTGTGCTAATATTTTGCTTAATGTTGCATCTAGTTTATACGGAATTGCGACCAAAAAAACCACGTTTACCTTTTGATTATCGAATACTACCGGTTTTTCAAACACTCCTACTGTTACAAGGATTCGATTTAGTCCAGATTTATCAATAACGTGTGGCAATGCAACCCCATCACCAAAAATACTACTCGATTGTTGCTCTCGATTAAGCCAAGCTTGCATAAAATCTGGTGTCAGTTGACCATGTTGTATCTCTTGATTAATTAATTTTTTCACTCCAGTGACGTAGGTCTCCTGTTCATCAAACTGCGTGACATCAAATCGACACTGCCCCTGATTAACAGCTTCATCAACCAACGAAATTTGAAGACGTTCACGTAACGTTCCTTGATTAAAAATAGAATTCAACCGAATAATAGGCGCGTGGTTAATTAATTCATTATCTGTTAAAAAACTGTTAGAAAAAATCAGTAAATATTTTTCTGGACTCTGCTCCCATTCACTAATTGAGTTAAAAACATCAATCTGCAAATCATCATCTAACATTTCTTTCAATTTCTCGGAAATAAACTTTTTCATACTAGTATTAATGGGCTCAACTAGTGCAACCCGATGAATAATTGGCGCTGCCATGTATTCTTCAAGCTCCATCTGAAAATAGACTGTTAAATAACCAACCTCCTGGGAACGAATCCGAATATTCAATTTAGTGGCAATGGTTGATAATGTTAATTGCGCTAACTCCGTTGAAACTGGATACTTACTTAACATGTCTACCGAGATAAATCCTTCTGACTTGACATCAAAAATAGCCCGATTAATGAGAAATAATAAATGATATCGCAACTCCATCAACAGCCGTTTAAAGTCCAAATTCACATCTAATTTTTGCTTAAGGATTGGAAAAACCGACTGCATTAAATCCTCAACTTCGACCAATCCCACTTGAACTAACTGATTATCATCCTTCGGTAGCTTTCTAATGTTTAATGGGTATGAAATAAACTCCCATTCGCTAGTGCTTAACGAGCTACCAATTATCTCAGTAACTAGATTCCGCAAGCACGCCATCGTTACATCACTAAGAAGTGGATGATAGTTATTAATACGATCATTGATTTGAATGTTATATTTACGTAACCAATTAATAACTGCAATATTTCTTTTAACCATGGTCACAGTATCATTATTATGATCAAGTTTTTTAACAAGATTAAGCAATTTGACATCTGTCGCTTTATCCCAGGTTGCTTCCAGTTCGTAGTATTTCCCGACTAAAGTTCGTGTAATTACTGCATACATATAATCATGTTCAACCGCTAAATGAATCCCACGATTAGTTTTTGTCTCAATTCTGACTTGGTAATAATCAAGCTGTTGTTTGAGCGCTTTTAAATCCTTATTGATAGTGCCACGACTCACAGCCAATGATTCTGCCAAATCATCCAGAATAACGTAATCCGTGATTTGCTGTAACAATTCTTTTAAAATCGTTGCTTGTCGCTTTGAGGGATCATTGAAATCTAAATCCTTTTTCAAAAAATTAGTTTGTAGCTTAGCCATGGCAGAATAATTATTGATAACTAGGTAAAACTTGGCTTGATTAACGTTGATTTTTGCAATACCCACCAAATAATCATTGATTGCACGAATATTCTTGGTAATTGTGACTCTCGAAACAGAAAAATGGGATTGTAATTCTCTTAGTGTCAATGCATCATTATTAATAAAAAAGTTTAATATTTCAAAACTTTGCCTATCCATTGCCTCACCATGCCCCCAACTAAAATTTAAAGGTTAACCACGACTCTTGCCTCCCGCAACGTTAATCGTAACCCCGGTAATGTAACTGGCACGTTCTGATAGTAAATAGTTAACTGCATCCGCAACTTCTGATAGTTTGCCACTCCGACCAAGAGGTGTGGTTGACGTACTCTTATAGCCTGCCCGAATGTCATCAACAGTTTTATGCCGGGTATAAGCTAACGCCTCTTCATAAGAGCGTGTTCTTAGCCCAGTAGCTTCCATAATACCTGGCGCGACACCAACGACCCGAATATTATGTTCACCTAATTCTTTAGCCCACGAACGAGTGAACCCATTAATCGCTCCCTTAGTTGCTGAATAAACACTCTGTCCTTGTGAACCTTCAAGTCCAGCTTCTGAGGACATATTAACAATAACACCGTACTGTTGCTTCTCGAATTGATGGGTAACTGCCTGCGATACAAGGAAGACGCTTTTCACGTTCACGGCAAACATTTTCGCAAAATCCGATTCTGCAAATTCATACTTACCGTGAGGATCCTTGGCGTCAGCCAATAAACGTGGCAAATTGATACCAGCATTATTTACAAGCCCGTCAATTTTTCCTTGTTCATCAACAACCTTTAAGACCAGCCGATTAACCGCTTCCGCATCTGTGACATTGGTTTCAACAAAGTGTAAATTATCATTTTGCTGATCACCTTGATTGAGGTCAGCATTATAAACAATCGCCCCGTTATTCAATAATTCAGTTACAATTGCTTTACCAATACCGGATGAGCCCCCAGTAACAACGTATACCTTACCCGAAATATTAATCCATGAATTATTCATCAAAATCGCTCCTTAATCATTTCTTTTCTTCACAGATAAATATATACGAAAGCGCATACATTATTAATGCACTCTTTTTTCATTGGCTTTTTAAATTAATGGACTAATGATTCATCAAACATTTAGATGTCTGATATAAACTATAAATATTATGCCGAATTATTTTCATTATCGCCATATCATAAAGCAAATTTTGTAATCGACCATTGTAATCAATAACCGTAAAAATAGAGTCGCTTTAAAGAAGCGTATAACTCCTTCAAAGCGACTCTATTAAATAGTCTTATAGCCATATTAATTTGTTTTAAATCGTCACCGTAACAGCTGCTGCCGCAATAATTAGTATCAGTCCACCAATCGTGACCCACATTTCTTTGGTAGTCTTCTTTTGGCCTAAGAACCAAATACCGGTTAACGTTGCCAATACAACGGAGGTTTGTGAAAGAATAAAGCCGGTTGCTAATCCGTTCATATTTGGTTGCGCAGAGATTAAGTAAGTCAACGCCGCAAACGCGAAGAAGAAACCTGAGATGATGTGCGTGTATGACACCCCTTCAACGAGGGCTAACTTTTCACCTCGTGATGCTAAGAACAGGGCATATACGATCGAAACAATAACCATCCCAATTGCTTGGGGAACGAAGGCTTCCTCCCCACCAATATTGGTTGCTTGGGGCGCAGCCGAATAAGCCCAGTACCCGATTTCACCAACTGCTAACCAGATAACAGCTTGGCGTAAGGTCCGGGCGTTACCTGCATCCTTATGTTCAGACCACACTGTTAGCCAGGCACCAATGATAATTCCAACTAAGGCTAGGCCACCCAAGACCTTGTCCATTGCCCCAGGCCAGTCACCTAAGGCGAAGACGCCCCACAGTGATGCGCCCAACAGCTGGAAGGCCGTCGTAATTGGCATTGCTCGTGAAGAACCAACCATCGTAAACACTTTAAATGTCACGATTTGGGCACTTGCCCAACCGATCCCTGATAGAATTGAAAACCAGAGATTCATGCCGCTTGGAAAAGCAATCCCTTGCACCCATGCATAAATCAGCGCAAAGATTAACGTTCCAATAGTTGAACCCAAGATCTGATTAACAGGCCGACCACCAATTTTCGACGCAATCGTGGGGTAAAGTCCCCAACCAAGTAACGGCCCTAAGCCAATTAGTAAAGCGGTAGTATTCATTCCAATCCCTCCATTAATCACCAACTACTTTAAAAAGTAACGCCACTTTCCAATAGAATATTTGAATAAGGTGTCATTTCACCAGTCCGAACAAAGGCCTTGCAGTCAGCCAAGTCCTTCTTCATTTCTTCATGTGGAATGAAGGTAATTGGGGTGTCTGGTAAGCGCTTCTTGATGGCCGTCAACATCTTAGGATTTTGAACTTTAATTTCTTCTGCCAAATAGATTCGTTGTACTTCAAGCTCTTCCAAGACGTTATTCAAGACTTGCATAAAACTAGGAATACCATTATCAACGGCTAAATCGATTTTTTCGGTTGAACTTGGTACTGGCATGCCAGCATCACCAATACTCAACTTATCGAAATGGCCCATCGTTGCAATAACTCGTGACAAATCTGAATTAATAACTTTTGTTTTTTTCATAATTATTTACCCTCCGCGGCTGTAATTTCATTTTTATAAGGAATTGATGGTTGCGCACCGAAACGTTGTACGGCAATCGATGACGCCCGGTTACCATAGCGAATCGCATCTTCAAGATTACTAAAATCTTTATTTAACACACTACTCATCGCGCCAATAAACGTATCTCCGGCTGAAGTCGTATCCACGGCTTCGACTTTAAAAGCTGGTACGATACCATGTCGCCCATCGATATCATAAAACGCACCCTTACTACCAATCGTAATGATAACAGCTGAAATACCGAGGGCGTGTAATGCAGCGGACGCCTTTAACATGCTGACTTCATCGGTGATTGCAATCCCAGTCAAAGTTTCCGTTTCCGTCTCATTTGGTACAATCATGTCAGTAACTGCTAAAAGTTCAGCGGGGACTTTTTCCATGGCTGGAGCGGGATTCAAGATTGTTCTTACGCCAGCGGCCTGTGCAATTTTAAAGGCTTCGACCGTACTATCGACAGCGCTTTCAAATTGTGCAACCACAAAATCACTAGTTTCAATGATATCACGGTGGGCTTCAACGTCTGCTGGCGTAAAGGCCATGTTGGCACCACCATGAATCATAATTTGGTTTTCACCGGCATCATCAACCGTGACGTAAGCTTGACCTGTCGATTGATTAGTCATCTTTGTGATCCCTGCCAAGTTGATCTTTTCCTGCGTCAATAAATCAAGCATGGTTTTACCAGCAGCATCGTCACCAACCGCACCAATAAAGTGGGTATTAGCACCAGAACGTTGCGCTGCGACGGCCTGGTTCGCGCCCTTACCACCACCGGCTGAAAAGATTTCCTTAGTGTGAATCGTTTCGCCAGGCTTTGGCATGTTTTCAACCCGAATCGTCCGGTCTAAGTTGATACTCCCAATAACGGTTACCGTATTCATAATGGTCCCTCCAAATAGTTAAATTAATCTGAATTTAGTTTTTATTAAAACGTTTTATGACAACGTTTTAATAACTCGTAAAAAATATAACACATCTGAATAATTAATTCAAATGTGCCGTCGAATTTCTTTCAATTAATTTAACTGGTAAGTGGTGTTCTTCCCATGGCTGCTGCGGATTAGCAATACGGTCGAGTAACTGGTTGGCTGTCGTTTGCCCCAACTCAAAAATCGGTTGTGCGATGGTTGTAAGCTGTGGCGCGACATATTGGCACATTTCGACATCGTCATAGCCAATGACACTGTAATCATCCGGTATCCGCTTATCATGTTCAGCCATGCCTAAGTATACACCGAATGCGATTTCGTCATTGACTGCAAAGATCCCCGTAACCCCAGTCGCCAAAATTTCCGGAACAACTTGGCGACCACCCACTTTAGAAAGCGGCGTCGCGATGACATGTACCGCTGTCCGCGGATACACACTATAAAAACCACTAAGCCGCTTTTGGACATTGGCTGACGGTTTTGCTGGAATAAGAACGGCGACTTGCCGGTGTCCCAAATCTTTTAAGTGTTGAGCAGCTTGCCGCCCCCCATCATAGTCATCAGTCAACACAGAATCACTGAACCCTTCGGCGCGCTTTTGGTCTAAGACGATAAATGGGTGACCCTTTTGCCGTAGAATATCATTAATCGCATTATTGGAAACGGCCGAACTTGCGATAATAAAGCCATCCACACCCCGGCGGCTGAGTTCATCCAAATAGACGCGTTCTTTGTCTTCATCCAGATCAGCATTACACAACATCGTGATGAAATTTTGCTGATACAAGACATTTTCAATGCCTCGAAGTAGCTCACCAAAAAAGGGATTCCGGATATCAGGCACAAGGACCCCAATTGTTTTGCTGGTCTTCTTAATCATCCGCTGAGCAAAGTAATCGGGCTCATAATTTAATTCATCCCGGGCCGCTTCCACCTTAGCAACCGTCGCCGCACTAAACTTATCACCATGCCCGTTTAAAATTTGTGACACGGTCGCAATTGAGCGTTCTGCAAGGCGCGCAACATCTTTGATTGTGACTGCCTTATTTTTCATGGGCTTCTCCTCCGTAAAATTAACTCTTGCATTATTGTAGCCTAGAACGCCGAATTTTCCTAACCGAATCTCAAAAATATTTAGTACACCTATAAGTATATCTATATAGTGTGCAAGCCGATAATTTATCCATATCAAGTCTTCATTTTCTCCTCCTCTGAAAACAAACAGTAAAAACTTTCCAGGTAGTTATTCTAAAACCACATGACAAAAAAGCCCGCGCTCATCATGAGCGCGGGCTCCCTTAATTCACAAAGGGCTATTTTTCAGTACCTTGGCCGTCCCATTCACGTTCAATAATCGCCTTTAATTCACTGATTAAAGGTTCGCGTGGGTTAGCGGTCGTGCATTGGTCTTCATAGGCCAGTTCGGCTAATTCGTCGACGGTGGCGTCAAAGTGCTTCTTTTCGACCCGGTTAGCTTTCAAGGATAAGGTCACATCCATTGAGTGAGCCAAGTCAATGTAAGCTTTAACTAAGCTTTCTTTGAGTTCTTCGTCGGTCTTGCCTGGTAACCCTAAGGCCCGGGCAATGTTGGCATAGTCGGCTAAGGCAGTATTATGGTTGTACTTCGGCCACATTGCTAACTTCGTTGGGATTTCAGCATTGTAACGAACGACTTGCGGATAAGTGATCGCAATTGCCAATCCGTGTGGTAAGTTGAATTCCCCGCCTAATTTATGGGCGATCGAGTGGTTGATACCCAAGAAGGCATTGGCAAAGGCCATCCCAGCTAACGTTGAGGCATTGTGCATCTTCTCACGAGCCATCTTGTCACCATCATAAGAAGCTTTCAAGTACTTGAAGGCTAATTGCAAGGCTTGAATTGACCAGCCGCGTGTGAAGTCAGAAGCCATCGTTGAAACATATGCTTCGGTTGCGTGGGTAATTACGTCGAGACCAGTCCAAGCCGTCGTCCGCTTTGGCACCGTTTCAACAAATTGTGGGTCAACGATCGCAATATCTGGTTGCATTGCGTAGTCCGTAATCGGGTATTTGACGTGCGTCTTGGAGTCCGTAATAACCGCGTATGGCGTTACTTCAGAACCAGTCCCAGAAGTCGTTGGAATCCCAATATAAGTTACTTTTTCGGATACTGGTACTTTGTACGTCCGCTTCCGGATATCCAGGAACTTCTGTTTAGCACCTAAGAAGGAAGCTTCTGGGTGTTCATAGAAGAGCCACATCCCCTTAGCGGCGTCCATTGCAGAACCACCACCGAGTGCAATGATTGTATCTGGCTTAAAGGCCTTCATCCGGGCAACCCCTTTGTAGACTGTGTCAGTCGACGGGTTCGGTTCAACTTCTGAGAAGATGTCGATATCAACCGGATCAGTCCGCTTGTTCAAGACCGCCGTTACTCGATCAGCATAGCCAAATTCAACCATCCCAGGATCACAAACTAGGAAAACCTTCTTAATCCCGGCCATGTGTTCCAAGTAGCGAACGGAATTGCGTTCGAAGTAGACTTTGGGAGGCATTTTGACCCATTGCATGTTATTACGCCGTTTTGCCACAGTTTTGATATTAATCAGATCCATATCTGTAACGTTATGAGAAATCGAGTTGCCACCATACGATCCCGTGCCCAGAGTTAATGAAGGCGCCATGTTATTGTAGATGTTACCTAACCCACCAACTGAAGATGGCGTGTTAACTAAGATCCGGCAAGCTGGCATTTGTAAGCCAAATTCTTTGACCAATGCATCATCGGTCGTATGAATCCCAGCAGTATGGCCTAAGCCACCATAGTGAAGTAATTCATTAGCCCGTTTGAACGCCGCTTCATGCGAATCCGCTTTGTAAACGGTCAGAACTGGTGATAATTTTTCGCCGGATAATGGGTACTTGATACCGACACCATTAATCTCCGCAATCAAGACCCGGCAGTCCTTAGCGACATCTTTCAAGCCAGCCATTTGTGCGATTTGATAAGCTGTTTTACCAGCAACTGGACCACGAACTGTGTGCCGGTTAGGATCAATGACAGCATCACTCAAGGCTTGCACATCTTTAGGTTTAACGTAGTAGCAACCCAAACGAATAAATTCAGCTTTAACTTCAGCATAAATTTCCTTGTCGATAATGGCACTATTTTCAGAAGCACAAATCATCCCATTATCAAACGTCTTCGATAAAACAATGTCGTTAACCGCCTGCTTAATGTCAGCTGTTTTTTCAACATAAGTTGGGCCGTTACCAGGACCAACACCCAGTGCTGGTTTACCTGATGAGTAAGCGGCTGTCACCATACTTGGACCACCGGTAGCCAAGATCGTCGCAACATCCGTATGGTGCATCAAGGCGTCGGTTGCTTCAATGCTTGGGTGTTCGATGTATAAAACAGCATCAGCTGGACCACCAGCAGCTTTAATCGCTTCCCGCATCACATCAGCAGCCGCAGAACTACATTTCTGAGCTTGAGGATGGAAACCAAAGACGATCGTGTTACGCCCCTTTAATGAGATCAACGTCTTGAAAACCGTTGTTGAAGTTGGATTCGTTACGGGTGTAACCCCGGCTACGATACCAACTGGTTCAGCAATTTCCATTAGTTGCTCTTCATCGTCTTCTTTAATGACGCCGACTGTCTTATCATGGCGCATGCTGTTCCAGATATATTCGCTGGCGTAGATGTTCTTAATCGCCTTATCTTCAACAACACCCCGACCGGTTTCCTCAACCGCCAACTTGGCTAACTTCATATGATTGTCCAGTGCGGCAACCGCAACCTTTTCACATAAATCATCGATTTGTGCTTGGGTATATGACTTCAAAATAGCTAATGCTTTCTTAGAACGTTGAACTAATTGATCAACTTCGTCAGTAACTTTGCTTGTTTGATTTTTTTCTGTCTTAATCATGAAGTGCTTCCTCCGTTCAATTCCTTTGTGAATTAATTTACAAACTTTATTATAGCCATCCTTGCTCATAATGCAACAAGAATTTGAAAAATTATTTAATATCATCCAAACAGTACACTTATAAACTCATGTTTAGCAGTATTTATAGCCAATAAAAAAATTCAATTGTTAAGTTCATTAATGAACAATAGCAGTCAAAAACAACCGCAAGCTCCTCATTAGCCATGATGAGCTTGCGGTTGTTAAAATTTCATCAGCTTGGATCTTAATCCCTGTCCCGAGTCTTGATTACCGAACAACGATAACTGAAATAGGTGCTTTTCGGGCCAAACGCGGACCAATTGCCCCAGCAATCTTAGAATGTGGAAATTCAGTATCGGCACCGGTCACTAATAGATCTGGTTTAAATTCTGGAATAACTTGCTCTAAAATGACGTCATCCACATCACCGCCTTCATAGACAAGCGGCTCTACTTGATTAACGCCTCGTTGTTCTGCAAGCTGAACATACTCAGCAACAACATCTTCAACGTGTTTCCGTTTAGCTTGGATCTTCGACGGTGTTAATGAATCAAAGATATTGATATCTTCGCTTTCCAGCACCGAACAAATTCCTAACGGAACATCATAGTCGTGGGCCAAAGTCGTTGCGTATCGAAACGCACGTTCTGAAGAGGTATTATCGTCCTCATCAACGGTCAGTAAAATTCGCCGATAGACAAGTGGCTCTTGCATTTTTTGATTTTCCATAGTTAATCTCCTCATTGAAGTGAATTGATATTGACCACTGCCATTATACCAGTTTCAGAATTCAAACGGCACCATTTCTCACACGCATATAATCATAAGCTGATTTCCTTCAAACGCCGCTCTAAATAATTAAGGGTAGCTTTTAACGCTATGATTCCAGCCACCAGTTAGAGCGGCAGCACTCTCCCCATTACTCCGGTAAGGCTTTCAACGTCTGCTTCAACCAATTCACATAGTAGTCTTCTCGTCCGATCGCATGTTGTAAGATCAAATAGTGACCATAATGTTGCTTAGCAGCTTTAGCTTGCGGGAAAACGGTCGCCAATCGCTGTTGTAAGTGTGCTAACTTAGCTGTGTGCAGGGTGAGCTGTTCCTGTAACATCGCTAGTAGGCGTGGATCACGATCCGTTTGAATAAAGTATAGTTTTAAAATAAATTCATCTTTCGTAGCGGTTAAGTCTGGTGTACCGACACTGATCCACTCATGTAACAGCTGCCGACCAGTTGCGGTGATGTGGTAGAGTTTCTTTTCAAGTTTTTCGCCACTGACCGTAATTTCATGCGTGACGTAACCTTGTTCTTCTAGTCGCTTCAATTGCGGATAAATTTGACTATGTTGAGCTTGCCAGAATTCACCGATCTCGTCATCAAAGGCTTTAGTTAGATCATAGCCCGTTAATGGTTGCTGGTTTAATAACCCTAGAATAATAAATTGTAACTTGTTTTTTTGCGCCATTGGAAATTCCTCCTTGACGATTCCTTGATAACAGTATACACTAACCTTGTTGTTTAAAACATGTAATAAATTACATGATTAAAATGACATATTAGACATAAGGAAGGTAATTCTAATGACAAAAACTTTTAAAACACTTGATGACTTTCTCGGCACACACTTTATCTACACTTATGATAACGGCTGGGAATACGAGTGGTACGCCAAGAACGACCACACCGTTGATTACCGAATCCACGGTGGGATGGTTGCCGGTCGTTGGGTCACTGATCAAAAAGCTGACATCGTCATGTTGACCGAAGGCATTTACAAAATTTCTTGGACTGAACCAACTGGGACTGACGTTGCACTAGACTTCATGCCCAATGAGAAGAAACTACACGGTACGATTTTCTTCCCAAAGTGGGTTGAAGAACACCCTGAAATTACGGTCACTTACCAAAACGAACACATCGATTTAATGGAACAGTCTCGTGAAAAGTATGCCACTTATCCAAAACTAGTTGTACCCGAATTTGCCAATATTACTTACATGGGCGACGCCGGCCAAAACAACGAAGATGTAATCAGTGAAGCACCTTACAAAGAAATGCCGAATGATATTCGCAACGGCAAGTACTTTGATCAAAACTACCATCGTCTAAATAAGTAATGTTTCACGTGAAACATTCTGGTCTACAAATTGGATAATTATCAGTCTGTCCAATCTTTGAAAATTACTAATCATCTGAAAAACATTCATTTAGCAACACTTCAAAAAGGCCTTCATAAATGTCATGACATTTATGAAGGCCTTTTTCGTAATTATTTTACTTAGGCTTCCGTTACATCCAGTGCGACCTGTCCCAGCCCGGCATCGAAGTCGGCTTGCCAGTGCCCCGCGGTCAAATGTGGTGGTAGGACAAACGTCCCCGACGAAACTCGTTGACCAGCCGTTAATGTCTTACCTTGCTCTGCAAGCTTGCCGACTAACCACTTCAATGACTCAAGCGGGTTACCCAACACTTCACTCGCTTGACCAGTTTTAACCGTCTCCCCATCATGGACTAGCGTACACTTTGGCGTTGCCACTGCATCAGCTGAAGCGAATAACTCGGCAGTCTCCCGTTCAGTTCCATATACCACTAGCCCACCGACTGCGGCATCCGCGACCACCAAATTTTTAGGCAAATCGGGAAACCAGTCAGCAAAACGTGAATCTGGCAATTCAAGTCCCGGCGCGACAGTCGTTTTTTGCCATAAATCGGTCAATGAATCGGTGGTTGACAGGGCTTCTTTAGCCTTAAAGACCAACTCAACTTCGACGAGTGGGTCCATTAGTTGCCCGCGTCGAACCGTGGTTGGTGCCGCCAAAAAGTGATCTGCAACCTGGGCACCGTACAGCGGCGTATGAGCATCAAACATCTTTTGAGTTTCTGCACTCGTCAACGAGACCTTGTATCCACCAACCGGCTGCTGTTTTAAGGCCGTTAATGCGGCTTGAACTCGATACGCAGCGTCTTCGTCAGCGACACTACTTGTAAGATCAGCCATTGTTAACGCATGCTGTGTCTGATAGGCCGTAAATAGCTGTTGTGCAACTTGAGTTTCTGTTTCTGTGGTGGTAGTTGTCATTATAAAACCTCCATTATGTGTTTGTGGTTACTGTTATCCCAATATGTGTTCGTAATGAGGCCGTCTAATCATTGCTAATACGTTAACTCATTACAATTAATCTAGTTGTCACTTCATTATTTGGATGTATTCAGTGCGCCAGCTAATTGTACGGGCGTCTTAAATACGAATTATTAAGACTACGGGTCATAAATATCGTTCATGTTAAAACTATGTGTGTCTAAACGTATAAATTGCACGTTGCTAAAACTATGTGTTAATCGATACACGTGGTATCGTATGTGATCTACCCGGAGTACTCAGTTATACTATGTGTTTTTGATTCCTTGTTGACCTATGTGTTACTCGAGGAGCAAGTCCTCGTGCGACTAGTTACCATTGCCCACATTTGTTGGTAACTAGCCACCTGAATGTCCGATTCCATACTCCTCACCACCTTTAAATCATAAAAAAACGTCCTTTAACTAACTCCTATGAGTTAATTAAAGGACGTCCAGAACGGGTTACCACCTTTATTCGCGACTACTTCACAATAGTCACCTTAGTACGTACAGCAATTGCGATACGCCGGTACATTAATGGGTACCATCCAGCACCATCTCCACGAATTTCGAGGCGCAACTCCAAGGTGATCTATGTTAAGTGGTATTGACTGCCTTACACCAATCCGCAGCTCGCTAACTAACCAGCTTAGCACCGTTCCTTATCACGGTTTTTAATCTAAATTTAATTAATGATTAGATTCTAGCGCCAGATTATCACAATGTCAACCTTAAAATTAAAAATAAATTAGATTAATTAAGCTTGCGTTCATTGGCCATAACATCCACTAATGCCACGTACTGCTCAGTATGCGTATCACGCAACGTATAATTTGGTGGGAGCGCGTCCGCATCTGCTTTGACAATTCGAAACCCTACTTGCGCATAAAATCGCAGGGCATTTTCGTTGGCCATCACACACTTCAACGTGAGTGGTTCGGTTGCATACTGGCGCATTTCTGTCAGTAGCCGCTCACCAACTTTCAAGTGGCGGAAATCTGGGGCCACAAAAAGCAGATGAATGAAGTTGGCCAGCCGGTACAACGAACAAAAGCCAGCCCGCTGACCATCAATCCACGCGACCAGCACGAATTCACCACGGCTGTCTTCGTTAAAATCTTGCAGTTGTGGATCAGTGACCCATGGAAAATCTTGCTGACGGTCCACTAAATATATTTCAGCCAGCGCTGCTTGATCCGCAGCTGTTGCCGGTTTTATCTCAATTCGTTTGGTCATCCTGTGCCCTCCCCCATTTAATGATTCTCATTATGACGTTAGTTGTTGAGAATTTCAAACATTAATCGCCTTAATCTATTCATCAAAGCTAGCTTTCAACTACTGACAAGCGTTATAATGTTAGGCAATACTTTCACCAAATGAAAGCGGGGGAAAAATGAAAACCGCAATTGTAACGGATAGCGCAAGCTACCTCTCAGCGGCCGATGTTGAAAAGTATCATATTCACGTCGTCCCAATTACTGTTATTTTTGGTCACCAAACCTACTTAGAAAACGTCGAAATAACGTCCAAAGAATTTTATGAACGAATGCGTACCGCGCCTGAGTTACCAACGACCACTCAGATTACCCTTGGTCAGATGCAAACGACTTATGATCAGCTGGCAAAGGCGGGCTATGATGCTGTCATTAGTATCCATCTTTCTTCTGGTATCACCAGCTTTATTACTAATCTCGAAAGTTACCTGCCAAACGTAACCAACATCAAGGTTTATCCGTTTGATTCACTAATTACGGCTGGTGGAGAAGCTTACATGGTCTTGTTAGCTGCTAAATTAGTCGCTGAAGGATACTCACCCGAACAAGTTATTGCTCAGCTCAAAAAAATCCGTGAAACAACCGGCGTATATTTTGTTGTCGATAATCTCAGTCACTTGGTTCGGACTGGTCGGCTCTCAAACGCTTCTGGACTCGTTGGCAACCTCTTACGCATTAAACCCGTTCTGACCTTTCAAGATGGCAAGATCGTCGCTATTCAAAAAGAACGAACGATGCGGCGGGCATACGCAGCCATCAAAGCCAAGCTAGCTGCTGAGATTGCTGCCGTTGACTATCCACTTCGCGTCACAATCGAAAACGGCAACAATCCGAAACTCCAAGCCGAATGGACAGCTGACTTGAAGGCTAGCTTTCCTGATCTCACCATCGATGAAGGCGAGATCGGTCCCGTCGTTGGGGTTCACGTTGGAGAAGGCGTCATGGGACTGATTTGGGCGCGTGACTGGGAAAAATGGACCATTTAGTTCACCATTATCAACCCCTAATCATTCATCATGACAGTCAAAAACAACTTTTGTTCCTCACGACGAGCTGAGGAGCAAAAGTTGTTTTTTGCATTGCCTTATTTCCGTTTCTTGCCTTTTTTCTTTTTCTTGTTCTTTTTCCGCTTTGTGTTGGGCTGTTCGGCCGACTTAGTCAACAACTTCCGTGCCTTTTTGATCAACTTAGATCGTTGTTTGGTATCCAGCTGTTCCCACAATGTTATTAATTCGGGGTCAACGGCAGGGGTTGGCGTGACCGATACTGGAATCGGTACCGCTTCCGGGGCCACCGCTGTTGCAACATCAGTCGTACCTAGCAGCCAATCTGGCGACACATTCAGTACCGTCGCTAACGCCGTAACCTTATCATGTTTAGCCACGTATTTATTACTTAACCACTGGCTGATTGATGAACGACCAATTCCCGTTTGTTTAGATAACTGAGCAGAGGTTATGTTCGCTTGTTGCATCGCTTCTTTTAATCGTTCTGAAAATATTCCCATCACATTACCCTCCTAGTGCAACGGATCCCATGCGGGTAGCCGCTGTGCACGTTCGTTAAGCAGCGCCTGAAATTCCGGTGCCAAGAAATGCTTGTGAACAACTACTTCATAGACGTACTCATTAAACCAATCTTGGCTCATTACGAAGTAGCCTTGATCACCTACTTGCTCACCCCAACTATTTTCGACCTTCCACTTAGTTGGCGTATCAGCCACTAAGTCAACGCCGGTTAACGTCATGGCATGGCTAACTTCACCTTCACCTGTTAACAGCCGTTGCGCCTTAGTCAGATGATCGTTGGTTCCAAATAACTTGCCAGTTTCAAATAAATGAGCATCCAAGTATCCCGTCTTCCGGTCCATCTGTCGCAACACATCGTTGCCAAACCAAACCGTTTCGCCAGCCTGTAACTGTTGCACAGCAACGTCCGTCAGCACACCCATATCAAGGTTCAAAAATTCGATAGGCTTACCACCAATCACGTTATCCTCGTCTGGCAAGCTATAAAGTCGATTAAACGGCTTATCTGGTGAATTAGTAACGACCACGTAATCATCCAGATCAGTTTCAAAGTAGTCCTGATAGAATTGCTGAGGCGTTAAATTAGCCGTACGATGGTACTGTTGCTCATCATCACGATATTCTAAATCAAAGCTAGTTGGTGGTTCACCAAATGAGTACGCCGTCATCCGATAGACCGTTTGCAACATTGATTTCTCCAGTGATTGTAGCTCGGCCTCGCTTGCACCATCCATCACGAGTTGCCGAAGTTTTAACCCATCTTTACGAAGCTGCCGTGATAAACTGGCTTGAAATGCCGTCGTATTATCAGTGTTGAAGGACTCTGGCATCACACTAGCTGGAACGACGCCATACTTTTGAACCAAGCTGGCCGCCATCGCCCACTGACCACCATCTTCGCCCGGATTAGCAAATAAGAACTGAACAAGCCGGTCATCAATCGGCTGACGCGCCGTTTGTTCAACATTCCGATAAAAAATATTAGCCCTTTCAATCTTATCCCAGAAAAACAAATAGTTTTGTGATAACTCAAAGTCTTTGACGTGATACCGGGTCGCAAACTTATGCCGGAGCGTGTTTAATAATGAAAACTCCCAGCAACGACCGCTGTGCTTCTGATTACTGACCTTACCCGTTGGTACTTCAACAGAAAAAGTCCGTGCTAAGCGACTCGCAGCTTGATTATCAAAACTTGCAGCCTCAATCCCATTCTTCGTAATCGCTCGCGTCAATACTGGTGCCATTCGATCCTGCGCATGCGTTGTCCGTAAAGCGGCAAGTGCATCCGGTGTTAGTTCAGTTGCCATATTTACCAGCCTCCATCGTGATACTTGCCATTATTCTAGGCTTATTGACCATTAAATTCAATTTAGATGCTACCTTTTGTTTGCTTTTCTGAACAACATTAGTCACTTTAACCATCCCACGTTGTTCTCCCTGTAAAGAATGACTAACCAACTTAGTTCCCCCCTACCATTCAGTTGGTGAGCATACAAAAAAAGCGCGCTCACTAACGAGTCGCGCTGGCTGCTATTCAGTAACTAATTGAATTAATATTATGGCGCTTAGTTTTATTCGAGTCCCAAAATGGCACTTTGACCACGCCCAATACCTTATTGGCTGGGACAAATCCCCAGTAACGACTATCATTTGACACTGACCGATGATCACCTAACACAAAGTACGAATGCTTAGGGACCTTAGTTGTTTTCAGATTCCAACTGTAACGGTTCTCCAGCGTACTCAAATCCCAATTTGTCGTTCCCTGCGTCCGCTCATACTGACTGATGAACTTCTGCGGGACAAGCTTGCCATTGACATAGAGTCGGCCGTCTTCAGATTTAACTGTATCACCGGGCATTCCGATCACTCGTTTGACATATTTGACCGTCTTGGAGCGTGCGTCTGGATCAACTTGATAGGCGTTAAAAACGATGACACTGAGGTGCTGAATCTTAGCTGTCTTGACCACGGCGACGCGCTCATTGTCATCTAAGTTAGGTTCCATTGACGGTCCATCCACCCGAACCATCGTAAAAATAAAGTGCCTGATCACCATGGCGACGAGTAACCCCACTACAATTGGTAGTACCCAGCTCATAATACTCTTAAAAGTTTTCATCAAACGTTCTCCCTTACCCCGCTATAACTTCCAATCATTATAGTCCAATCAACTCAGCTTGTCTGGTATTGGTGAATCGTTTTTACAAATTTATAAGTAACCTTGCAACGATATCACACTAAAATGACCGCCAAAACAATCTTGACGGTCATTCATAATTTCCTTAATGACTAACTAACACATCTTGATGACATCTTTCTTCCACTCATCAAGATTGTGGTGTATCTTGCAAACTCCAATTGATCTTTCCATGATAGGATCCTGCATACAATTCGGGCTGAACATCGAGAAAAATACCTTGTCGCGCTTGCCAGGTTGCTGCAATATTTGTAGTTTGTTGATTAGGATTTGTATGTGTGCCATGGCCTACCAACGTTTCCTGATTGGTCATCACATGTTTTTGACCAGCAGCATCAATATAGACCAAATCCCCAATTAATGAGTGTTGAGCAGACTTCATTTTAGTTGCGGTGGCATACACATACCACTTTGAAGCAACTGATCGCGTATCATGAACCTCAATTTGCCACTGATTTGTGGGCGATAATAAGCGCTCGCTTTGTGGAATCGTGTTACTCCGAAAACGCATTTGAGCATTGATTTGACCAAACATGAGTCCTGAATTTACATTAACTGTTAACGTATCAATATTAGATCGTTGGCCGTGTTGATCTGACACCCACACTTTCACATCATTAGGCCCTTGTTTAAGCGATTCAGTGGGTAATTTCAGATGAAAATACCCCGCCTTATCTGGCTCATTCACCGAACCATTAGCCTTATAATTAGCGATGGGCGTTCCATCAGCATGGGCAAAGTGGATGGTTAGTGCGTTATTTTTTAAAACAACATCGCGATCAAAATCATTCTGATCAGTCCCCAAGATCATTCCGGTCACTAATACCTTGCGTCCCTTAGCGGTTGAAAAGGTATGACCATTAGTTAAAAACAAGTTGAGCTTAATCGTCGCATCCGTTCGTGGAGTTCCGTTATTAATCACCGTTTCAGTGTGCCCTGGAATATCATCATACGCATTTGTTTCCGTTACCATCAAGTGACCATTACCGCTAAAGCATTTCATCTGCCAGCGCCCCTCATGATCGACTCGTGTTTTTTTGATCTGATTACCAAATTTAGCCGTGATTAGATCACCACCTTGTGTGCCCGTCCCGGTAATGATGCGCTTATTAGCCTCAAATCCAGTAATATGTGGTGATAATTTAATCTGACTAACCATTTGACAGTACTGCTTCGTTACCATGTAAGCAGGCAGTGTTCGAATGGGATTACTGCTCGCATTAGTACTGCTCTTATTACCAATCCAAACCGGCTGACCTGCTTTGATTCCATGCGTCTTGATAGTATCTGTTCGATGCGGTCGCCAAACTCGATTATTGATATTATAAGCCAGGAAAGTTGCACCATACTCTTTGCCTTGGCGATTCAAAACCAGATCCCATAAATTATATAATCCCTTACCATTCGGCGAATGTACTACACCTTTCCCTAAAGTAATTTTCACTCGACTAGTCTTGTGCGTCATGTGACCATCTCGCACATAATTAGCCGCAATGTGTGTAATGGGCCATGGCACTCGACCAATTGTTCGTTGTTCGAAATTAGTTGTAATATCCTGCATCGCACTGGTCGGCTCATCGACAACCTTTGCCTGCCCATTAACAGCCATGAGGCAAACTACCAATAACAGCCCACCCACGACCAACGTGCCAGTAAGTAACCTTCTCACTTCTACGGTCCCTCCTTACCTAGCAATAGCTTTCTTTATTAAACCAACGGATAACCATCAATAATATCAGTAGCACGCTACCGAAACTCGCATAAAACCAGGTTAAGAGCTGCTCATCAGTCTGTGGCAATTGATAATACCCCTTTGGTCTTGTCAACGTCTTTTCTGTCACCACACGATATGGCCTGGTCCCATTAGGAATCTTAACGTTGCGATTATCTATCTGTTGCTGAGTTCTCTGACCAGCATAAAAGCTAACGGTGACTGTTGACCGCCCCCCAACGGCCGCAACTCCCGTTATTGTTAACATTATTAAACTGATTAAAATGGTTGCTACACACACGCTAAACCGTTGCACCATCCTACCCCCATTAATTAACCTAATCCTTCGACCGCCGTTGTCGCCGCCATAGCCAGACGATTACGCCTAACCCTAACCCCAGTACTAGCATTGAAATTGCGCCAATTCCAATTAGCATCCACATACTAACCCCCTTATTATCAATTGACTCATGATTATATTTTTGAGCTGCTGTCATACTAATATGAAAATCTCGTTTAAATCGCCAATGATGACGCTGATTATTAACCGTCATTTGTAACTGATAATCACCCGGTTGTAATTGTTGTGATCCTAATGGCATTGGTGCTTTAAAAACTGTGTTTGGCGCCATCATGACACCCGTTTTCGTATTCTTAATAATGACCTTTTGATGCCGCTTATTAATAATCACCGTTCGGATTTTTAAATTCGGAATGATTCTTGCGACAGGATTACGTAGCGCAACAATAATGCTTCGATGATAATTGTTCAAGCCAGCTTTCACCGGCCCTAGACACAAATTAGGAATTGGCAATTTTCCTGAAGATAATTTCAACCCAATAACATACGAATACTCATTCTTAACGTTGATACTTTTCTCCGTTACTCCTGTTACCTTGTCATCAACCCGTTTAAAATACCATCCACCCAACAAGACGCCATTTACTGGCTGCTTAGGTAACTTCACCTTGATTGCGACCGTTTTGGAGCCTTCAGCCGGAATCGTTATTGTCCGCTCACCCTGAATTGTGGCTAAATCACTGACTCGGTATTTTAACGACTGATCGTACGATTTGGCCGGATTAATATATTCAATCGTCCCATTAGTATTCGTATACGCGGTATGAATAGCCGTTCGAACCTTAATATCCTTATTAGTGACATTGTAAATGACTGTCCGTAACGTCTGCTGTTGACCGCTTGCCATTTTCAAATCAAAAAAAGAATTTTGTTTATGAATCTGATTTTTTGGTATCTCAGCGGCAACACTAAAACCGACATTGTTGTTGTGGACCGATTGTTGCCGATTAGCCGACACTCCTGTCTGTCCGATTAAAATACTAAATCCAAGACTCACACCCATTAGTCTTATGAATTGGATAACCACTTTCAATCTCAACACACCCCATATTATGACGCATCTTTTAAAGCTATCATTTAATAAAAGGGAAGCCACTGCTCGCGATTACATCAACGATTACTTTATCCATAATAACCGTTAGCCATCGCCATCTGCTTTAGCTTCCCCTCTTGGTTATATTCTAACTAACTTGCTGGTGTATCACTCAAACTCCAGTTCAAAGTTGTTTGGTACCCCTGCGCTTTAGCCGTGTTTGCCGGCACCGTTAACTTAACATTACTTGGATCAATTTGATCAACAGTTACACCAGCACCATGATCTTTCGCTGCCGATAATACTGTCGCCGAATTACCATCTAACACGTTAAGAGCCTCAGTGGACTGCACGCCATTATTAGTTGCACCAGAATTAGTTACCGTACCTTTTGGTAGCTGAAGCGTTGCCCCTTTCATTACAGAACCGTCTGTACCAGTCAAACTACTCCCGGCAACGGCCAGTGTCCAACCAGCATTACTTCCTCGGACATCAGATACTTCTGTGACTGCTTTTTTGTTCCATAAACCTGATAAATCCGAATCAGTTTCTGCGGCAGTGTACGTTTCTGGATTTAAAACATCGATCTCATGGCTTCCAAAATCTAATTTATTAGAAACGTAGATCAGCGATAAGCCGCCACCGGCTTTAGCACCGTTACCACTATCACCGCTATTATCAGGCTTATTGGGATTATCCGGATTAACTGGTGATACCGGACTACTATTACCTTTAAACATCGCCTGAATATCAGTCGTACCAGTCGTATTGGCCGTACTATCTGCGTTGGGAGCAGCGGGCGTATCTGCCTGAGCGATGACACCCGAACTCACTAATAAACTACTTGCCACTAAAATACCACTGACTAACTTACTAACTCTTACCAACAATAACTCCCCCTTTATTTTGTAAACACTGTAAACAATGTTTACTAGTTCTGAAGTATAATACCTTAATTTAATTTAGTCATCATTAATTAAAGTGTTGTTGTTTTTTTAATGAAACGTGTACTAATTAAAAAGTAAGCTCACTAAAAAAGCACAATTCCAAGTTGGAATTGTGCTTTATCGTTAAAAATATTAATTTTTTCTTTCATCATTCGTTAATATCAACTGAACACACCAGTCATAACCTACTACTGATGATTATTGAACTTTAGCGATTCGCCCCTGTTGAATATAAACACTCAGAATTGCAATATCCGCGGGATTAACCCCACTGATCCGTGAAGCTTGTGCAATCGTTGTCGGCTGAATCTTCTTTAGCTTCTGATGAGCCTCAGTCGCTAATCCGTCGATCGCATCATAATCGATCCGATCCGGAATCTTTTTAGCTTCCATCTTTTTCAATCGATCAACACGTTCCTCTGCTTTTTGGATATAACCGGCATACTTGATCTGAATTTCAACTTGCTCAATAATATGCCGTTCTAGTGGTTCGGGTGCTGCCGGGATAAATTTCATTAAATCAGCATATTGTACTTCTGGCCGCTTTAAGAAATCTGCCGCCAACACACCATCCTTAAGCTCACCAGAGTTATGAGCACGTAAGAAAGCATTGACCTCATCATTAGGCTTGATTCTGATTTTGCCTAAACGGTCAAGTTCATTCTTGATTGCTTGGCGTTTCGCCTCAAATGCCGCATACCGTTCATCATCAATCAATCCTAACTCGCGGCCCTTATCCGTTAACCGCAAATCAGCATTATCATGCCGTAAGATCAACCGGTATTCAGCCCGACTCGTTAGTAACCGATAGGGTTCATTGGTGCCCTTAGTAACTAAGTCATCAATCATGACTCCAATATAAGCATCACTACGCTTCAAAGTGAATTGACCACGATCAAGGGCTCGCAAACCAGCGTTGATACCGGCAATTAATCCTTGCCCAGCGGCTTCTTCATACCCAGAAGTCCCATTCGTTTGACCAGCAGTATAGAGATTCTTGACCAACTTTGTTTCCAAGGTTGCCTTTAACTGGTAAGGCGCCACCACGTCGTATTCGATGGCATAACCTGGGCGCATCATTTCAGCGTCTTCAAGACCCTTAATGGAATGTAAAATCCGCTGTTGAACTTCTTCCGGCATCGACGTTGAAAGGCCCTGAACATACCATTCATCCGTATTACGGCCTTCTGGTTCCAAGAATAATTGGTGCCGCTTCTTATCAGCGAATCGCACGATCTTATCTTCGATCGATGGGCAGTACCGTGGTCCGACCCCTTCAATCACGCCTGTAAACATTGGTGCTCGATCAAGATTTTCACGAATGATCTTATGAGTCGTCTCATTCGTATAAGTTAACCAGCAAGATAATTGATGCTTTAGATCAATGTAGTCAGCATCCTTCGTTTCAAAACTAAAATGATGTGGTTCAGGATCACCAGGTTGTTCTTCCGTAACACTGTAGTCGATCGTATTACCATCGACTCGTGGTGGTGTACCGGTCTTAAACCGTTCCAAGTTAAATCCAAGTCGTTCCAGATCACCAGATAACTTCATCGCTGGTTGCGAATTATTTGGACCCGAAGAATACATTAGTTCACCAATGATAATCTTGCCACGAGCCGCCGTCCCAGTCGTCAAAACGACACTCTTGGCACTATAGCGCGCTCCCGTATTCGTGATAACGCCCTTGCAGACCCCATCTTCAACAATTAAGCCATCGACAATTCCTTGCCGTAACGTCAGATTCGGTTCCCGTTCAATCGTGTGTTTCATTTCCGCATGGTAAGCATGCTTATCAGCTTGGGCCCGTAAAGCTCGAACAGCTGGGCCTTTACCCGTATTAAGCATCCGCATCTGAACGTAAGTCTTATCAATGTTACGGCCCATTTCACCGCCCAAAGCATCAATCTCACGGACGACAATTCCTTTAGCCGGACCACCAACCGATGGATTACATGGCATAAAGGCCACCATGTCTAGGTTGATCGTCATTAAGAGTGTCCGGTTACCCATTCGGGCAGCGGCCAATGCTGCTTCAGAACCGGCATGACCAGCACCAACGACGATAACATCATAGTCGCGGCCTGGGTACTGCTTTACTTCTGTCATTCCAATTTCCTCCTACCACTACTTACCCAGACAGAACTGACTAAATAGCTGGTCTAATAATTCATCTTCATAGCTATCCCCGGTAATTTGACCGAGGAATTCCCAGCAACGGGTCATATCGATTTGAACCAAATCAACTGGCATACCAGCCGCAAGTCCCGTTTGAACATCTTGCAACGCTTGTTTGGCTTGATTCAACAAACCGATGTGACGCGCATTGGTCACCATCACGTTATTTTGACTACTTTCGATACCTTCATTGAAGAACATCTTGGCAATCCGTTGTTCAAGTTGCGTGACGCCACTTTGTTCCAAGACTGACATGCTTAAAACGTCACTCAAATCGACTAATTGCGCCAATTCAGCTTGATCAAGACGGGCTGGTAGATCAGTCTTGTTCAAGATAACGATTCGTTTTGACTGGTCAGTCTCTTGCAACAACTCTCGGTCTTCAGCCGTCAACGGTTGGCTATTATCCAACACTAATAAGACTAAATCGGCGGCCCCGATTGCTTTGCGACTTCGCTCGACCCCAATCTTTTCGACCTTATCTTCAGTGTCCCGAATTCCTGCCGTATCGACGAGTTTCAATGGCACTCCACGAACATTGACGTATTCTTCAATCACATCGCGGGTCGTCCCGGCAACATCCGTCACAATAGCTTTGTCTTCATGCAAAAGGTGGTTAAGCAGACTAGATTTACCGACATTGGGACGCCCAATGATCGCCGTTGCCAAACCTTCGCGTAAGACCTTACCTTGCTTAGCCGTCGCTAACAGTTGATTAATGCTTTGGGCGACCTCGGTAGCCTTCTCCTTCAGCATCTTGGTGGTCATTGTTTCAACCGCGTCATACTCTGGATAATCAATATTGACCTCTACTTGGGCTAATACGTCCAAAATATCTTGCCGTAAATGTCGAATCAGCTTAGATAGATCACCATCTAATTGGTTTAACGCGACCTTCATGGACTTATCCGTCTTAGCACGAATCAGATCCATAACTGCTTCCGCCTGTGACAAGTCCAGCCGACCATTCAAGAATGCCCGCTTGGTAAATTCACCGGGTTCCGCCATTCGCGCACCGTGACTCAAGATCAATTGTAAAATTTCATTAGTTGCCACGAGTCCCCCGTGACAGTTGATTTCAACTACGTCTTCACGCGTATAAGTTTTAGGCGCGCGCATTACGGTCGCCATGACTTCGTCGACTTCCTGATGGGTATCAGGATCAACAATATGTCCATAGTTGATTGTGTGTGATTGCACTCGACTGAGATCTTTACCCTTAAAAATCTGGGTCACCACGTTAAACGTTTGGTCCCCACTAATCCGAATAATTGAAATACCACCCTCACCAGGCGGCGTTGAAATTGCCGCGATCGTGTCAAATTCTGTGGTCGTTGGCATACCATCATGTCCTTTCTTGTCAGCGTTTCATCGCCTAATACCATACCAAATTTACTTACAATTAGTTAATAATATGTCCTAAAATGCAGAAAAAAAGCGCCTAGTCCACGCCACCTTAAAGCGTGGATAAAGCACTTTGACTACTTTATCTAAAAGATAAGAATGATTAACACCTACTATAATAGCTCACCCGGAGTTTGTCAAACGCCTGTTTGCGTTACTTTGAATAAACTATTTGCGAATCGCCACAACCACGGCCCGGTGCGGATCGCGGCCTTCTGAGAATGTGGTTACATGGTGATTATTCGCTAGTTCAGCGTGAATTAATTTCCGTTCAAACGATGGCATCGGGTCCAAGAAAACTTGTTTGCCCGTTGCAATCACTTCTCGAGCCGTACTCTCGGCTAACCGCTTAAGTGTCGCAGCCCGGCGCTCCCGATAATCATCCACATCTAGCACCACGTTAACGTGTGACGCGCCATGATGATTCATATAAACTTGCGCCAAATCTTGCAGTGCATTGATCGTTCGACCGTGTTTGCCAATCAACAAACCCTGCTTAGTTGTATCGAAATTCAATGTCGCATAGCGGTTGCCGAAGTCGACGTCAAGATCCGCCGTGACACCTAGTTCTTTGACCACCGCAAGCAAGTAATCACACAACGCCCGCACCGCGGTCTCGTTAGCCGCTTGGCGCGCTGCTATTTCTGCGGGTGTCCGCGGCGTCTGGCTCTGGTCAGCAGCCACTGATTTGGTCTTACTAGTGGTCGCTGGTTTAGATTGGTCGGTATCAGCGATAACCGGGCCGGTGGTAACCGCCATTGAAGCGGGTTTAGCCACTGCTTTCGCCTTGCTAGTCGCTGGTTTTGCGGCACTGGTCGTGGCCTGACTAGTTTTAGCTTGTCTGGTCGGCGTTGACTTTGGTGTCCGCACGGTAGGCCGCGGCATGGTCGGTGCTGTCGTTGATTCAGTAGCTACTGACTGTTGCGCTGTCGCCGTAGCGGAAGTTGGCGTCGTTGCAGGTGCTGCGGAGGCTGGCACCACCGTTAGCCGTACTTGGGCGGAGTGTTTGCCTAGCCCCAGAAATCCTTTTTTTGCTTCAGCGATCACTTCAACTTCAACTTGATCGCGTGTTCGGTGCAGTTGTTTTAGACCAGCCGCGATTGCGGCCGCGACGGTATTACCTTCAAATACTGTCATGCTTGAATCCTCCTCGTTAAAAATCCTGCTTTCATTATAGCATTACCATTCGCCATGCGAACACCTGAGTATGAACACTTAATGAACCCTTACAACGATTAGGACTTCGGCCGTTCTACTACCCCTGAAAACTCAGACTAGCAAAATCTAGTGCTTATTATGTCAATAACCAACCTGTTCATGGCGCGTTTCAGAGACGCGGCCCACAGCCTCCCTTTGCCGTATTTACTAATTGCCACTCGCGAGCCGTATCAAAGCTGCTCTAAACTCAATAAAACCGATTTTCCCGTCCGTAATGACTAGAAAATCGGTTTATAATGCTAGTATTTTTAGCCGACTAATTCACGGCATCTGACCTACTGATTGGCCACTAAATCAAACCACTATCAAATTCAAGCCAGAACCAGCCCACCTGTCAGTACACTAACTGGTCATATGACGAATCAAGACTACCCACACTTAGCCCTGATTCTCAATAAGACGGACTACCCGACCTGCCGTACAGGAACTTGCTCATCAACACCGTCCGTTTTAGCCGCTTGATGAACTTGAATGCCATGTTGGAAAACATCCTTATCTTGCTGAATAACCCGAATATCTTCGATTGGATTGGCGGTCATTGCAATAAAATCTGCAAATTTACCAGCAGAAATCGTCCCGTATTCATCCGCAACATGCATCGCACGGGCACAGTTGATTGTGGCCGTATCGATGGCTTGTGCGGGAGTCATGCCCGCCTTATCGACATAGAGCTGCATTTCGTATGCTGATTCATCCTCAAAGCCATTATAAGGCGTTCCAGCATCCGTCCCCATCGCGATGGGAATGCCAGCTGCCGCGGCTTTAGTGATACTTGCAAAATGCTTCTTGATGTTGACGATTACCTTTTCACGCGCCCATGCTGGAACGGTCTTCTCGCCATATTTATAAATAGCATACATCGCGTTCATCGTTGGTACGATCACAGTGCCATGTTGCCGCATCATCTCAATTGTTTCATCATCAATATCAAAGGCGTGTTCGACAGTATCGACGCCGGCTTGAACCGCCTCTTTTACCCCGGCATTCCCCTGCGCGTGAGCCGCCACCGTCTTGCCTTTATGATGGGCCTCAGCAACGGCTGCTTGAACTTCTTCAAAATTAAACTGAATATCATCTGGGGTCTCGCCGTTTCGAAGTACCCCACCGGTAACCATCATCTTGATATTATCGACGCCCATTTTAAGGGCCTGGCGAACACCTTGAACGACCGCATCCACACCATCGACTTCGTGGCCGCCATCCGCACCATGACCACCCGTAATTGAAAAGGCCTGGCCAGATGTCATCACGCGAGGACCCGCAATCTTTCCTTCTCGTTGCATCTTTGAAATCGCAACGTCAATATCATACTGGGCGCCAACATTGCGAATATAGGTTACCCCATGGTTTACCATATCTTGCATATTGTGAATCGCATACATGGTATTATACTCACGTGACTCCGGATGGCGGTCTTCCTGGCCGTCATGCCACCAGTAAGTTGGAATACTGGTAATATGTGTATGGGCATTCATGATGCCCGGCATAACATACTTTCCTTGCATGTCTGTCGTTTGTTCAGCAATCGTATCCGGGGTTCCTGTACCGACCGCGATGATTTTTCCGGTTGCGTCGTCAACAGTCATGAATTGATTATCGATAAAAGTTTGCTTTTCTGAACTGTAGATTGAGGCATTGATATAGTTGGTTTTGGTCATAATAATGACTTCCTTTCATTTTGGCAGGTCGCACACCGTTCATTAACGGTAACGGACCATCATTTTCATCACTGCATTGTTGGTTCTCTAACTGACTATTCACCACGCCTCACCACCTTTCATGACAAGTTTTTATTTCCAATAAGCATATTGAAGTTGACTGGACGTTCCAGAAAATTCATCCCATTGCAAGCCACCAACATCCTTGCTGACCAAAAATGCAGAAGAGGCTTGGTAAGTGGGAATCACGGCATCGAGTTTCATCAACCGGCGATCAGCTTGCTTTTCATAAGTCCACCGTTGCGCGGCCGTGTATTTCGCCGTATTAGATACCTTGGCCATCAACGCATCGTACTTCGCATCTTTCCACTGAGTAAAGTTGATGCTATTCGAGCTCTGCATCCCATCCAAAAAGTTTTGGGCATCCGGATAATCCGGCCCCCAACCGACTGTGACGAGGTCAAAGTTCCCCGTAAAATCACGTGATACGTGGGTCGCGTGTGGAACCGCAACGATCTTGATCGTCACGCCTTTCAAATACTTTTCGGCCACGCCCTGGACGTATTCAGCGAGTTTCTTCTCAGTATCCGTATCGTCGCATAGAAAATTCAAATTCACATTTTGCTTGCCGAGTTCCTTTTGGGCCTTCTGCCAATACTGCTTAGCTTGCTTGATATTAGTCGGTGATAAGTTCCCAACTTCCTTAACAAAATCCTCACCAGTAGTCGGATCACTCGCGTAGTTTTTCGGAACAATGTTCGTCGCGGCTTGCGAGCCGTCTTGCAAGACATCTTTTGCTAGTGTTTTTTGATTAATGACCAAGCTTAGCGCGTGCCGGAAATTCTCATTGGCAGTTACGGACTTCTTACTATTGAAATAAATGTAATTATTCCGGCCAGTTTTAGTGACCGTCATTTGACTATTATTGGCATTATTCTTCACGTACTGCCCCGAAATGTTGGTCACTTGGACCGTTCCGGCGTTGAAGAGGTTCTGCGCCGTATTATCATCCTTAGTGACCGTGACTTTGATGCGCTTGATCTTAACGTTCTTGGCATTCCAGTAGTACTTATTCTTAACGTAATACCAACTATCATTAGAGCCTTTCCAGCCCTTAATAACGTAGGCACCGTTCGCTACCGTCGTCGCTGAGTTACTCCCTAACTTAGACCCGTATTTCTGGACTGCCTCCGTATTGAGTGGGTAAAAGCTCGTAAACTCATAATTCATATAAGGCACCGGCTTGCTCAACTTGATGGAAAACGTTCGCTTATTAATAGCCGTCACACCTAATTTATTAACGGCCATTTTTCCTTTATTAACGGCATCAAAGTTCTTGATGTAACTAATGGCATCCAAGTTTTGAGACTTCGTTGTTGGATTAGCTTGCCGCCGCAACGCCGTCACGAAATCTTGTGAAGTGATCTTGGTTCCATTTTGCCAGCGTGCATTTTTGCGAATCGTAAACGTATACCGGGTCTTGTTTTCAGTAGGCTTGACCTTCTTCTCGACTACCCCCGCAACAATCTTATTATTCGCGTTTTTGCGGTAAATCCCTTCACCAGTCTGTGTAATTACGGCACCGCCGTTGGTTTCGATCGAAGTCGTTGGATCAGTCGTCATCGGTTCGCCAGGAATCGTGATGCCTAACGTCCTATTTTGATCAGCCGTACTGGTCGTTTTCGAAGAATTAGAGACCGCCCCCAAGCAGCCGGTTAATAATAAGGCGCTCACCACCCCTATAATGCTATATGTATACTTTGCTTGCATCTCTAATCCCTCCATTATGTTTTGATTTTAATCAGATCAACCGGCATCCCGCAAAACAAAAAGACGCCCTACTAAGCTGTTATGCTTAAAAGGACGTCTTCACGCGGTACCACCTCATTTGCGAGCCAGTCAGACTCACCACTTACATACGGCCAAATTTATTGACGATATGTTGGTACGTTATCGGGTACACCCGGAAATTGCTTCACGCAACTTCTCACTAGTAATCGACTTTTAGCTACCAGTTCAGATCGCTTTTCATCATCCGCGACTCGCTGTAACTGACTGATAACCGACTCCTCGACTGCCGTTCGCTTAATCTAATTATTTTTTAATGTGATTCACATCTTAGCGGTCATTTTTCAATTTGTCAAATCTTTTTTTGGAACTTTTTCATGCGCCGGGTCATTACGTTTTTAATCGCCCGTTCTAATTACGACTGACAAAGTAGCTCTCTCAAACCGCGGCACGCTATTAAAAACATGTGATCAAATGGTGCAGACAATTATTTTTATAGGCACCTTGATCCCCGGATGATTACTATTACCAGTATTTGATCGTTCATTACAATTTCCTCATCACGGACCGTCCAGGGGCCTTACATAAACGCACATTAGCATCCTGCCATCACAGCCCAAATCATATTGACCGATCGGTAAAAATGATACAGAGCCAACAAAAAAGACCCACCACACATGGCAGGTCTACTTGTATTTAACGTTTATGATTACGAATCGCGCGCTTTCTAGCTTTTTCAAGCGTTCGTTTACGATCACGTTCAGCTTGCTTCTTAGCTTCCCGTTCGCGATTAATCTTGAATGGGTTTTGTAATAACAAGGTTTGACCAACTTGGAACGCGTTGGAAATCACCCAGTACAAGGACAACGCTGATGGCACGTTAATGGCCGTAATCAAAATAATCACAGGCATCAAATACGTCATTGACGTTGTCATCCCGTTTTGTTCTGGCTGCGACTTCATCGCTAACCAGGAACTAGCAAACGTAAAGATCGCCGCTAGAATTGGCAAAACGTAGTACGGATCCTTGCTACCTAATTGCAACCATAAGAACGAACCGGTCTTCAAGGCTTGTGTCCGCCAGATTGCTTGGTACAACGCAATCAAAATAGGCAACTGAACTAGTAATGGCAACATGCTGGCCATTGGATGCACACCATGCTTGGCATACAACTTCTTCATTTCCGCTTGGAGCTTTTGCTGAGTTTCCATATCGCGTGACGAATACTTCTTTTGCAAAGCCTTCATCTGCGGTTGGACTTCTTGCATGGCTACCATGTTGCGGGTTTGGAAGATCATCAATGGCAAGATAATGATCCGGATGATCAACGTAAAGACGATGATCCCGAGACCATAACTATGACCAAACAAGTTTGATAACCAAATAATCGCCCGTGAGAAGTTCAAGATGATTAAGCCATCCCAAAACCCGGTGCTCTTATCCGTGATTGGGGTATTACTACACCCACTCAAAACTAGTACGATCGCTAGTACGGCCAGCATTGCCAGTATTTTTCTGTACTTTTTCAAACGAATGTCCTCACTTTAATCATTGTCCAGCAGGTGCGCTAGCTTTAGCGCATGGCTTAGATAAGCTTTGGTTTCGGCTTGCGACTTACCAGCAACGGTTGGTCGGGCAATGACGAGAAAGTCTGCATCTTGCTTAAGCTGCGGCTTTAGCTCGGTGATTGATTGCCGAATCCGGCGTTTGACCCAGTTACGCGCAACGGCGTTCCCGATCTTCTTACCGACCGAAATACCGACGCGGAAATGGGGTTGCCCCGGTTTTTCCAAAACGTAAATGACAAATTGACGATTGGCATACGAGTTGCGGGTCTCAAAAACTTGTTGGAACTCAGTTTCTTTTTTTACCCGATATGATTTTCGCATAATCCATCTCCATGTGTGCGCTCAAGCTCTTGAGCGAATTGCTACACAACTTTACAGCCCTAAACACCTGGTCTAGGACTGTAAAGAAAAAGCCACTGATTATCAGTGGCCTATGCAGACAATACTTTTCTGCCTCGTTGGCGTCGACGGGCTAACACTTTACGGCCATTGCTGGTGCTCATCCGTTTGCGGAAACCATGTACACGTTGACGATGGCGCTTCTTTGGTTGGTAAGTTCTCTTCATCATGACACCTCCTTCTCCATAATGACATGAATCAATTCGATTAAGTCGTTATTTTCAAAACGCAGTTTACATCTAAACGCATTTCCTGACTACTATAGCATATTTTTATTTGTTTGAAAACCAGTAAATTAAATTTCTCCGTAGTAATTCGAGGTCAAAAAATTATTTAATTGCGAATTTATTTGTGGATTATAGCAAAGTGACTTTCCGTTATTCGCAATTTACCCACAAGTTTTTCGACAAATTAACGGGTTGTTATTTAGTTATCCACAGGGCGTATTTGTTGTGTGTATAACTCCGATAAACGCTTTTATTGCGGCTTTAGTTTTAAACTCGCTTTTGTGGATAAGTGCTGTTTTATAAAATTCATTCCTAGTTTTCGACAAGCTGTGTATATTCAAATCCCAGCCTGTGAATTCTCTTAACTTTAACTTGTCCACTTGTGGAAAACTCTATATGTTCATGCTAAAATAGAATTACGTTTTTTAAGAAAAGGGGTATCCACGTGCTGGAACGTAATGACTTATGGAATCTCATTAAGTTCTCTATGGAACAAGATCTGTCCAAGATCACGTTTCAAACGTTTGTCGAACCGGCAAAACCACTCCAACTCGATAAAGCCCAAATGACGATCGAAGTCCCAACACAACTTCATCGTGACTATTGGGAGAAAAACTTGGCCGCAAAGTTCACGGACATTGCGATGCAAGCGACTAACGAGCAGATTCGGCCGGTCATGATAACGGAAGAAGAACGTCAGCAACTTACGAGAGACAAGGACTCGCAAGTGACTACCGGTAACGTTGCGGGACAACAACCAACAACCGCAACTACCCCCACATTTATGCGGGAAACGAAACTCAACCCGAAATACACTTTTGATACTTTCGTGATCGGTAAAGGCAATCAAATGGCCCATGCCGCTGCGTTAGTTGTGTCGGAAGAACCCGGCACCATGTATAATCCGTTGTTTTTCTACGGGGGCGTTGGTCTGGGAAAAACCCACCTAATGCACGCTATCGGTAACAAATTGTTAGAAACCGATCCGACTAGTAACATTAAATATGTGACTAGCGAATCTTTTACGAATGAATTAATTAATGCCATTCAAACTAAAAAACAGGAGGCGTTCCGCGAAGAATATCGGAACGTTGACCTGTTATTAGTCGACGACATTCAATTTTTTGCCAATAAGGAAGCAACCCAAGAAGAGTTCTTCCATACATTTAATGCTTTATATGAAGATGATAAGCAAATCGTGCTTACATCCGATCGCTTACCGAACGAAATTCCGCAACTCCAAGATCGCCTAGTTTCTAGGTTTAAGTGGGGATTATCCGTTGATATTACCCCACCTGATCTCGAGACGCGGATTGCTATTTTGCGCAATAAAGCCGATCTTGAAGGGATCGAAATCCCTGACGATACGTTAAGTTATATCGCCGGTCAGATCGACTCAAACGTGCGAGAACTCGAAGGTGCCTTAGCACGAGTGCAGGCATACTCACGACTGAATAATTCACCGATTACCACCAGTTTAGTGGCGGATGCATTGAAGAGTTTGCACCTTAGCAGTAAACTATCAGAGGTTTCGATTCCCGTCATTCAGGAAAAAGTCGCCAAGTACTTCCATGTAACAATGGCTGACCTTAAGGGAAAGAAACGCAATAAACAAATCGTGATTCCACGTCAAATTGCCATGTATTTATCACGCGAACTGACTGAAAGTTCACTTCCGCGCATCGGTAACGAGTTTGGTGGTAAGGACCATACGACTGTGATCCATGCGCATGATAAAATCACTAAGGCACTCAAAACTGATGCTGAATTACAAAAAGCCGTGGGTGATTTGACAGGCCAGCTCAAATCTTAGTGTGGATAAAAAAGGATAACTCAAAAAGTTTTCCACAACTTATACACATGTGGAAAACTTGATAACGCCGAGTCTTTACTCGGTTTTCCACAGTACCCACTGCTCTACTATTACTACGAACTTTTATTATTAATATATATCTAGTGCCCGTCGCTAGAATAAAGAGGGGATTAACTTATGAAATTCACGATCAATCGATC